>JAAZNF010000063.1 GCA_012798435.1 Myxococcales bacterium
CGACATGAACTGCGCCCTGGCCTCGAACGGCCAGACCATCCCGCGCGCCGACGCCATCGAGGGCTGCGAGACGGACACTCCCACCATCAAGAACTGCGGCTGCAAGGAACAGTTCGACGTCGCCCTCAAGTGCTTCTCCGAAGTCGCCTTGAGCCAGTGCTCGAGCTGCGACGTCCAGCTCGGCAACTGGGTCACCTGTATGAACAACTGCAGCAGATAGGCCGCGGCGCTTCGCCTTTCGCGTACCGCGCTCAGAACCCCAGGGACACGCTCAGCGCCAGGATGTGGGCCACGGTGGAGTAGGTGCCGTTGGCCTTGCCCTGGGGGTTGCCTACCGTGTCGAAGCCCCCCACGTCGTTTCTCTTGTCCACCGACCACAGGCCCAGCATGTAGCCGAGGTCGAGCTTGAGGCCGTCTCCCCGGTAGCCCGCTCCCAGCGAGATGTTCTTCTGAGTGCCATCGGGGAGATCGGGGCTCAGGGTCTCGGCGGGGACCGGGCTCATCGACATGGCGAAGCCGGCCCGAGCGAAAAAGCGCTCCAGCACCCGGTACTCCGCCCCCAGCGACCACTGCCAACTAGTATGATAGTTTTTTTTCTGCGGCGGCTGGGCCAGCGATGGGCAGGGTCGTTCGGTGTCCTCCTGGCAGGCGAAAGTCACCGAGATCTCGTCGAAGGTCTGAAAGAAGGCGAAGAAGAGGTCGGCGGCGAGCTTCAGGCGCTCGATGCCGAGGTAGGCCAGGCCGAGGTTGAGCTGCCAGGGGAGCGGCAGCGAAAGCCGCGCCCGGGTCTCGCCGGGGATGTCGGAGAGCATGCGCTCGCGCACCCGCTCGCCCGCGGCGTTGAAGGAGAAGCGGGCCGGCCCCTCGATGGGCAGCTCCATCCCCGAGCGCAGCGAGATGCCGAAGGCGAGCTGCCCGGGCCACTCGGCGTACAGGGCCAGGTTGAACCCGTGGGCCACGCCGTCTCCGCGCAGGCGCGCCTCCCCCTCGGCCCCGCGCACGTCGGGGTAGAAGGCCTCGAAGAAGCGCAGGTCGACGCGGTTGGTGAGCAGGGCTTGCCCGTACACGAAGTCGTAGCCCGCCGCCAGCGAGAGCCTGAGCCGGTCGCGAAAACCGCACAGCCGCGAAAGCTCCAGCGCCACCACCGGCTGGACGAAGAAGGTGGCCAGCTCGGACTCGGTGGTGAGGAAGCGCCCGTCCCAGCCGCCCGGCCAGTAGGTGCCGAGGCCGAAGGGGCTGAAGACGCCCAGGCCGAGCGCGATCCCCTGCCGCTCGAGGTTGTAGCTCGCGTAGAGGTGGAACGGGGTGAAGCCTCTGAGCTTGGCGTCGGCGTCGTTCTGGCCGTCGTTCACCGGAAGCTGGGCCAGCTCACCGTGCTCGTCGCGCCCGGCATAGAAGCGCTCCGGCGGCTCCCCTGCGGCCCGGTAGCTCACGTAGGGCAAGAAGCCCGTGATCCCCAGCTCGAGCTCCAGGCCGGGAAGCTCGCTGATGGCCGCAGGGTTGAAGTACAGGGCCGAGAGGTCGTCGGCCAGCGCGGTGCGAGCGTCGGCCATGCCGGTGGCCACCGCGCCGTGCTCGTAGACCAGAAAGCCGCCCGCCTGCGCCGCGGAACCCGCCAGCACCCATGAGATCACGAGCAGGCGCCACATGCGATTCCTCCACCGGTTTCGGGTTCAAGGTGATCGGGGAACACCGGGCCGGCACCCTCAGTCCAGCAGGATGAGCTCGTTCGACAGCTCGTCGCGGTCGTCGGCGCTGCGGGGGAAGTGCCGCGAAAGCTTCTCGCCGCACAATCGGATGCCCGCTCGCAACCCGTCGGCGAGAGACCCGCCGCGCAGGCCGGCCAGGATGGCGTCCCGGACCTCGACGAAGTCTCCGTCTCCGAGCCGTTCGGCGATGGCTGCGTCCCCGACGATCCGCACCCGGCGCTCGAAGAGCGAGAGGTAGATGAGCACGCCGGTGCGGGCCCGGGTACGGCCGAGGTTCCGCTGGAAGTACACCCGGTCGGCGGCGCGCACCACCTCGGCTTCCATCTGCGCTTCGGTGGTCAGCAGCCGGCGCAGCCAGCCGACGCGCGCGGCAAGGGCCGCTCCCAGGACAAACCCTCCGAACAAGAGGCCCAGGCCGAACAGCAGCTCGACCCAGGTGACGCGCAGCTCGGCCGGGCCCCATTCGCCGGTCGGCGCGGCGCTCATCAGCCACCAGGCCGCGGCCAGCAGCCCCACCCCCAGCCACAGCCCCATGAGGTCCTCGGCCCGGTCGTAGTCGCCGCTCTGCGTGGCCAGCACGCACACCAGCTCGCCGGAGGTGCTCCGCTCGGCGTCCTGGATGGCGTCGCGCAAGCTGGCACGATCGGGCTCGGAGATGACCTCGCTGGCGCGCTTCATGTCGCTCACCACCTCCCGGTGGCGCCGCGTCCGCCGCCGGAGAAGCCGCCTCTGACGAAACCGCCCCCGGAGAGGCCGCGGTAGCGCCGCCGCCGGTTGAAGGAGCTCATCGAGAAAAGCATGGTGAGCACCACGCTCCAGAAGGTCCATGCCCAGCCGCTCGAGCCGCGGCGGATCAGGGAGACGGTGGTGAACAGGACCAGCGCCCCCAGGCCGGCCAACACGCCATAGAACGTCGCGGAGCGCGGCGGCGCGGGCAGGGGCTCGTTCTTCACCATGGCCGAGAGCGCCGTCACCCCGGCCAGGACCCCGCGCGCGTACTCCTCCCGGCGGAACGGCGCGACGATGTGGCGCTCCATGATCTTCTGGCAGTCATGGTTCTTGGTGTTTCCCCACCCGTCGCCCAGCTCGATGCGAGCCAGGCGGTCCTTCTTGGATACCAGGAGCAGCACGCCGCGGTTGCCGGGGTCGTTTCCGGGCGCCGCCTCCGCCCGGGCGGGGCCGCCGACACCCCAGGCGGCGTACAGCCGCCGGGCGTAGGCCTCGATGGAGAGGCCGAAGGCGCGGTAGTCGGCGAGGCTGGGGATGGTCGCCACCACGATGGGGGCCGCGACGGCCCGGTCCGTCTCCGCAAGCAGCGCCTCGACCTGGGCCCGCTCGGACGGGTCGAGCAGGTGGGCTTCGTCCACCACCCCGGTCCGGCCGCGGGGCGGATCAGGGAACAGGGGTTCCCAACCCGCCAGTGCCGGGACCACGTCCCCGAGGAGGGTGAGCACGGTTCCGGCGAGCGCCGCCCACTCGCTGCGCCAAAGAGGCCCGCGCCGCCGATGGCCCGGTGGGAATGTCGCCTGTCGAGGCACGATGCATGAGGCTACCATGAGGTGCGTCTTCCGCCAAGGGCTGGTTTTCCAGGGAAATACGATGGATCGCTCGCCGGGGACCCCCGCGATATCGCCCGGTCGTGGATTGGCTCTGCCGAGAGCGCGAGAGCCCGACGGCCTGTCCGGGGAACCGGGGTCTCAGAACGCGCCGGTGAAGGTGAGGCCGAGGAGGTGCGAGGTGGTCTCGTAGTGCCCGTTGGCCCGGCCCTCGGGGTTGAGCCCGTCGCCGGAGCCCACCAGGTTGTCCTTGTCGCCCTGCCAGATGGCCAGCATGTAGCCGATGTCGGCCTTCCATCCTTTTCCATGGTAGCCGGTGCCGATGGTGATGAGGTCGCGCCGGCCGTCGGGGAGAGAGGGGTCGTAGGTGTCGTCGGGCACGGGCGAGAACACGGAGCCGTAGCCCACCCGGATGGGCAGGTAGTCGAACAGCATGTATTCCGCGCCGATGGACACCTGCCAGCTCGTGCCCCAGTTCTTGTCGAGCTTCACCGGGGCCAGCGCGGTGCAGTCTCCCTTCTCGTAGCAGGAAAAGGACATGTTGAGCTGGTCGTAGCTCTGGAAGAAGGCCACATAGAAATCGAGGCCTACTTTGAGGCCCGGCACGCCGAGGTACGAGATGCCGGTGTTGAAGTGCAGCGGCAGCTTGATGGTCACGTCACCGGTGGTCTTGTTCCCCGTGGGGAAGGTCTGGCCCAGGCTGTCCGACAAGAACTGCCGGATGCGGGGGTCGCTGAAGCTGAACTTGGCGTCGCCCGAGAAGGGGACGTTGAGCCGGCCCTTCTCGTTGAAGCCGCCGCGGATGGAGAAGCCGAAGCCGATGAGATCGGGGAGCTCGGCGTACAGCGCCAGGTTCCAGCCGTGGCCGATGCCGCTGCCGGTCATGGCCATCTCACCCCAGGGATCCATGATCTGGCCCCGGCTGAAGGTCTGCACCACGGTGAGGTCGAGGCGCCTCTGCAGGTGCGCCTGGCCGTACACGAACATGTAGCCCGCGGCCAGCGACAGCTTGAACTTGTCCTTGAACCCCAGCATCTTGGCGAGATCGACCGCGATCACCGGGTTCGAGAAGAAGGTCTTGAGGTCGGTCTCGGTGGCGATGAAGCGCCCGTCCCACTCGCCCGGCCAGAACGTCCCCAGCCCGAACGGGTTGTTGAGGCCGAACCCGGCGGTCAGCCCTGTCTCGCCGATGCGGTAGGTGGCGTACAGGTGGATGGGGTTGAAACCGTGGGTCTTGGCGTCGAACGAGCCCGTGCCGTCGTTGATCTCCTTCACGATGGGGTTGCCGTTCGCGTCGTAGGTGTTCACGGTACGGGGCGGGGTGGGGTTGCCCGCGCCCTCGTAGCTGTTGAAGGCCACGATGCCAGTGACCCCGAGCTGGAGCTGCAGGCCGGGGAGTTCGGTGATGGCCGCCGGGTTGTAGTACATGGAGCTGGGATCGTCGGCGATGCCCGCCCGGGCGCCGCACATGCCGGTAGCCGAGCCGTTGTGCTCGTAGATGAGGAACCCGCCGGCCAGCGCCGGCGCGGCCGAGAGCG
>JAAZNF010000064.1 GCA_012798435.1 Myxococcales bacterium
CGGCACCGTGAACGCCGCCGACCCCGTCGGCCCGGTCATGCCCGTGACCTGGCACTCCTTGGTCCCCTGGTTCCGCAACGTCAGCGGCTTGGTGGCGAACCCGCTCGTCGATACCTGCCCGAAGTCCAGCGTCGCCGGAAGGGCCGAAAGCTCGCAGGCGGCGTCCGCGCGGGCCCGTCCCAGGAGCGCGATGAAGCCCTCCTCGGCGTTGCTGCGGACGTGCAGCTGGCCGCTGAAGGCGCCGCTCGTTCGCGGGGAGAAGGCGAGCGCCAGCTGGAGGACCTGTCCCGGATGGAGCGTCAGCGGCAGGTCCGGCCGATTCGCAAGGGAAAACACCCCGGCCGGGTCGTCCTCGATGTCGAGCCCCTGAAACACCAGGGGCAGGCTGCCGCAGGAAGCCAGGCGATAGGCGCGCTGGGCGCTGTCTCCGGTGAGGAGGGTGCCGAAGTCCACCTGGTACGGTGGCTCGGGACAGACCTTGGGCGCCAGGCCGCTGCCCGAAAGCTCGATCACCAGAAACCCCTCGTCGGGGTCGTTGGAGGCGATCTCGACGCGCGCGTTGTCCGGGCCGCCGTCCAGGGGGGCGTAGGAGATGGTGAAACGGCTCCGCTCCTCGGGCAGTAGCTCGCCGCTCCAGGCCCGCGGCTGTAGCGAGAACTCCAGGCTGGCGCCGAACGATAGGTCCACCCCGCCCCGGCCGCCGCCCGAGTACACCACGAGCGTGGTGTCTCCCCGGTTGCGCACCTCGAAGTCCTGCGATACCAGCTCCCCCGGCTCACGCGGTCCGAAGTCGATCCGCAAGGAGCGGGGTGACACGCTGTCGTTGCAGAGCGTAGCGCCGGCGCCGAGCAGACACACCTCCACGTCCGGCGCCACGCCCAGGCCGCACAGCCGGACGGAGCGTTGGGGATGAAGGGGGTCGTTCGTCTCCACTACCAGCCGGCCCTCGGCGGCGATTCGCTCCTCGGGCGCGAAGTACAGCGCGACGAAGGTAGCCTGTCCGGCGGGAAGTTCAGTCCGGGGCGGGGGGTCGAGCAAGAAGCCCTGTTGCGGCGGATCGAGCCGCACCGAGAGGAGGTGCAGCGTCTCACGATCGCCGTCGCGGTTTCGTAGCAATACCAGCCGGCCCGCGCTCTTTCCCTGGATGACCGGCCCGAAGTCGACGAGGTAATCCGCCGCACCCTCCTCGTCCTGGGGCAGCGCCTCGGGGATGCCGTCCCGGTCCCAATCCTGTTGGAGGAGCAGCCGCGGGTCCAACCCGTCGAGCTCGACGGTCTCCTGGCAACCCGGGCCCAGGAGCGCCCAGAGCGTGTCGAGGAGCAAAAGCGGCCTCGCCCTCACGGCGCCTCCTCCCCGACGCTGGCGGACAAGAACACCCCCACCTCCAGCGCCACGGGCGCCATGGACAACACCGTCTTGCGGTTCTGGCCTTCGCCCCACTGGTACCGCTGGCGCAGCAGGTACACCGCCGGCCCCGCCTCCAGGCCGAGCGAGAGCCCGGGCCGAAGGTGGATGAGGAGCGTGGCGTGGGAGGAGAGGCCGGGGTCCAGGCGGCGCACCAGGCGTGGCTGGCTCTCCTCGACCAGCATGGCCGTAAGATTGGTGAAAGCGAGAAAGACTCCGCTCTGCCAGAAGATCGCCAGGCGCTCTCCGCCCAGCCGGAGTCGGAACTGGAGCGCCAGGGGCCAGCTCGACCAGGTGGCCAGCAGGCTGGCTCGTTCCAGTGTTTGTTCGCGCGAGGCGGCGAACGCGATCCCGGCCGAGAAGCGGTCCGAGAGGCGCAACCACAGGCGGAGCATGGGGCCCAGGCCCGGGTTCTCCCAGGCGGGCTGTGAGCTGAAGGCTACCCCGGCTTCGAGCCGCAGCCGAATACCGCACCGGCCCGTCGCGGGGGGCGGAATGGCGGCCGGTGCGGGCACGGCCCGGGCAGGGCCGTCGTCGGGAGGCGGAGAGATCCGCTCGTTTCGAGGCGGGGGAGGCCGTTCGCCGATGCGAATGCCCTCCAGCCAGCCCTCGCGCAGCACATCGGCCACCGAGAGCGCCACCGCCCGGGCCAGCATGGATCCCCGGGCGGCCCCGGGGCACAGCTCGCGTTCCAGCAGGCGCTCGGCGCGGGCGTCGTAGAGGATCAACCGGAGGCGATGGGGCGCCGGGCAGTCCTCCGGCGGCACCAGCTCGATGCCCAGCGCGACCCGGGCGCCGTGCTCTCTGGTGGCGCTCGGGAGCGAGCGGCGCGGATCCGCATCGGGGGCGGTCTCGAACAAGCGGACGCGCAGCGCCTCGGGCGGGATCTCCAGCGCAAGCGCCAGGTGCAGCGCCTCGGCGTCGAGGAGCCGTGCCGCCTCCGCGCCGGGTGGCTGGACCAGGAGCAGCGGCACCTCGGCGGCCGTCGCGCTTGAAAACCACAGGACGACGATGGAAGCCACGCGGCCCATGCGCCGCTAGACTAGCGCGACCTTGGCTGTGGCCTCAAGCCGCCCCCTCAATCGCTACTGGTTTTTCTGTCCCACCGGCGCGATGTGCAGCTCCTCGAGCTGGGCGGGGCTCACCGGGGCGGGGGCGCCGGACATGAGATCCTGGCCCTTCTGGGTCTTGGGGAAGGCGATCACCTCGCGGATGGAGGAGGCCCCGGCCAGCAGCATCACCAGCCGGTCCAACCCCAGCGCCAGCCCACCGTGGGGCGGGGCGCCCAGGCGCAGCGCCTGCAGCAGGAAGCTGAACTTCTCGCGCGCCTCCTCGTCGCTGATGCCCAGGACCTTGAAAATGCGTGCCTGGGTCTCGGAGTCGTGGATGCGGATGCTGCCGCCGCCCACCTCCACGCCGTCCAGCACCAGATCGTAGGCGCGGGCGCGCACCGAAAGCGGATCCGACTCGAGGTGATCGAGGTCGTCCGGGTGGGGCGCGGTAAAGGGGTGGTGGCTGGCCACGATGGCGCCCGTCTCCTCGCTGCGCTCGAACAGGGGGAAATCGACCACCCACAGCAGGTGGTGGGTGCCCGGCTTCACCAGCGAGAACTTCTGACCGAGCAGCAAGCGCAGACCGCCCAGGATGGTGTTCACCTGTCGGGCCGGCCCGAACTGGAACAGGAGCGCCGTGTCGGCCTTGGCCTCCAGCGCACCATTCAGCGCCAGGCGCAGCTCCGGGCTGATGCGCTTCGCCAGCGGGGTCTGGGTCCAGCTGCCGTCGGCGGCCACCTTGGCGCGGGTGAGGCCCCGGCCGCCCATCTCCTTGACCTTCTCCTCGAGCCCATCCAGCTCGGCGCGGCTGAGGGGAAGTTCCGGCGGCACCGCCAGCGCCTTGACCCGCCCGCCATCCGCCAGTGCCTTCTGCAGCATCTCCACCCCGCCGCCGCCGTGCGCCCGGACGGTCTCGGTGACGTCCCGCAGCTCGAGCCCGAAGCGGGTGTCGGGTTTGTCCGAGCCGTAGCGCTCCATGGCCTCGGCGTAGGGCATGATGCGGAAGGGCCGCTCGGGCCGCACTCCCAGCGCCTCCTCGAACATCTCCTGCAGGATCTGCTCGACCACCGCGAAGACGTCCGCCGGGGCCACGAAGCTCATCTCCAGGTCCACCTGGGTGAACTCCGGCTGCCGGTCGCCGCGCAGGTCCTCGTCGCGGAAGCAGCGCACGATCTGAGCGTAGCGGTCGAAACCGGCGATCATGAGCAGCTGCTTGAAGATCTGCGGGCTCTCGGCCAGGGCGTAGAAGCTCCCCGCTTGCAGGCGGCTGGGCACCAGGAAGTTGCGCGCTCCCCCGGGCGTGCTCTTGATGAGCACCGGGGTCTCGATTTCCAGGAAGCCCTCGCGGTCGAGCAGCCGTCGCACCCGCTGCACCAGGCGGTGGCGCAGCTGCAGGCGCGCGTTCTGTTCCGGGCGGCGCAGGTCGAGGAAGCGGTGGGTCAAGCGCAGCTCCTCGCGGGCGTCCACCCCGTCCTCGATGAGGAAGGGCGGCACCTCTGAGCGAGAGAACACCTGGATGTCGCGGGCCAGCAACTCCACCGCCCCGGTCGGGAGGCGCGGGTTGGCGTTGGCCCCGCGCGAGCGCACCGTGCCGGCGACGCCGATCACCCACTCCGGGCGCAGCTCCGAGGCCGCCGCCATACAGCCGGCCGATTCCTGCGGATCCACGATGATCTGGGTGATGCCGCTGCGGTCGCGCAGGTCGAGGAACACGCAGCCGCCCAGGTTGCGCCGGGAGGCCACCCAGCCGAACAGCACCGCCTCCTTCCCGGCGTCGCTCTGGCGCAAGGCGCCGCAGGTATGGGTACGCTTCACGTCCTCGATGAATCGCGGGCTCACGGGTCGCTCCTTGTGGGGTTAGCCGATGCGGATCATCTCCATCTCTTCCAGCACGTACAGGATGCGGTGGGTGGCCTGGTCGAACTCCTGGTTGTCGGTGCCGCCCAGGGACAGGATCTCGCGCACGGTGCGCTTGCCGTCGATGGAGTCGACCACCCGCTGCTCGCGGGCGGCCAGGGAGAGCTTTTCGATGGAGAAGTAGGGGTTGGTCAGGCGGGTGATCACGTGCTCCAGCCGCGGCCGCAGCCGGGCGCGCAGCATGTCCAGCGGCGTGTAGCGGCGCACCCCCTCGGCGATGAGCGCGTAGTTGCCCACCTTGAGCGGCATGACCTCGCCCTTGTAGGTCTGGCCGGAGAAGAAGCGGTAGGTGCCCGCGGTCCAGGAGAACACCTCCAGGATCTTCTCGCGCACCTGCCGCTGCAGGTGCTCGAACAGCTCGTGGGGCCGCAGGATGTTGAGGCCGATGAGGGTGTCGCCCAGCCGCCCCGAGTAGCCCTGCATGGCGCGCACGGCGTCGTCGCGCTGGGCGGCGGTGATGATGTTCTTCGCCACCAGGTACTCGCCCAGGCGCTCGGTGGTGAGGTTGGATTTTACGAACTCGGGCATGCCAGAGCGCAGGTAGATCTCCTTCTTCACCCCGGGCCGGATGAGCACCAGCCGCCCGCTCTCCTCGGCGATGGCTAGCCGGTAGAATAGCTTGGGGAAGCTGACCTCGGCGATCAGCCCCTGGTAGGTGGCCACCGCGTCCGGATCCGACTCCTCCGGGGTGGGCAGCTTGCTGAGGTGCACCGCCAGCTCAGGCACCTCGCGCACCGGCTTCCACTGGCTGCCCTCGCGCAAGATCTCGGCGGTCTCGGTGAGCTGGCCGGCGGCGATGAGCTCGTTCAGGCGCTCCATGGGCAGCGGCCCGGCCGGGGACTCGCCGGGCCGGCGCACGAAGTAGCGCGGCGGGGCGGCGCGGGTGGCCCCCGAGCCGGCGGCGGCGCGCTCGGCCTCCAGGCGCACCCGCTCCTCCTCGATGTGATCGGCGAACAGGTGCTTGAGGTAGGCCTCCAGGTGCGAGCCCGAGATCTTGATGCCCGATTCGAACAGGTAGTCGTCGATGGCGTCCTTGAACTCGGAGGCGGTGCGGAAGCGATCCTCGGGGCGCTTCTGCAACGCGCGCGCGAGCACGGCGAGGAGAGAGGGCGAGATCTCCGGCACCACCGCACGCAGGTCGGGGATGCGCGCCTCGCGGATCTGCAGCAGGATGTCCAGCTCGGTGCCCGAGCCGAACATGCGCCGGCCGGCCAGGCACTCCCAGAAGGTGATGCCGGCGGTGAAGACGTCCGAGCGGCCATCCAGCTCGGCGCCGTTCACCTGCTCCGGCGACAGGTAGCCCATCTTGCCCTTGAGCCCGCCCACCTCGGTCTGGCTGCCGCGGGCGCGCGCCTTGGCGATGCCGAAGTCGGCCACCTTCACCTCGCCATGGTAGGAGAGTAGGATGTTGGCCGGGTTGAAGTCGCGGTGGATGATGCGCAGCGGCTGACCGTCGGGGCCGGTGGCCCGGTGCGCGAAGTCCAGGCCCTTGAGCGCCTCGGAGAGTATGAAGCAGCACAGCTCCACCGGCAGGCGGCGCTTGGCGCGGGACAGGCGGTGCAGCACCCGCACCAGATCCACCCCGTGCACGTACTCCATGGCGATGTAGTAGCGGCCTTCCAGACGACCCAGGTCGAAGGTCTGCACGATGTTGGCGTGCTGGAGCTGGGCGCAGATCTTGGCCTCGTCGATCAGCATCTCCACGAACTCGCGATCCTCGGCGAAGTGCGGCAGGATGCGCTTGATGACCACGGTCTTCTCGAAACCGCTCACTCCGTAGGACTTGGCCTTGAAGATCTCGGCCATGCCGCCCTGGGCGATGCGCTCCACCAGGAGGTATTTGCCGAACTGCTGCGGCAGCGCCTCGAGTCCTGGCGTGGTCATGGGGTGTTTCCGTTCTCCATTCCCGAGCTATCATCCGCCGGCGCGGCCTTTCCTGCAAGATCTTGCAAGCGGGCGATGCCTTGCTCCCGGCAGAAGCGCTCCAGCCCGTCCAGCACTCCCACCGCGGCCGCCGGGTCGCGGAAGGTGGCCGAGCCCACCTGCACCGCGTTGGCCCCGGCCCAGATGAACTCCAGCGCGTCCTGCCAGGTCACGATCCCGCCCACCCCCACGATGGGCAGGTCCACCGCCTGGCGCGCCTCGAGCACCATGCGCAGGGCGACGGGGCGGATGGCGGGGCCGGACAGGCCGCCGAAGCGGTTGCCCAGGCGGAAGCGTCCGGTGAGCGGATCGATGGCGGCCGCCTTGAGGGTGTTGATCAGGGTGAGCGCGTCCGCCCCGGCGTCGGCCACCGCCCGGGCGATGGCGCCGATGTCGGTCACGTTGGGAGACAGTTTCACCAGCAGCGGCAGGCGGGTCGCCTCACGCACCCGGCGCGTCACCTCGGCGGCGGTGCGCGCATCGGCCCCGAAGGCCATGCCCCCGCAGGATACGTTGGGGCAGGAGATGTTGACCTCCAGGGCGGCGATGCCCGGCAAGGTATCGAGGCGCGCCGCCAGCTCGCCGTACTCCTCGACGGTGGAGCCGAAGACGTTCACCACGATGGCCGGGCCGAGCGCGCGCATGCGGGGCAGGATGTCGCGCGCGAAGCGCTCCAGGCCGGGGTTCTGCAGGCCGATGGCGTTCAGCATGCCGGCCGGGGTCTCGGCGATGCGCGGGCCTCGGTTGCCGGCACGCGGTTGGAGCGACAGGCCCTTGGTGCAGATCCCGCCCAGGCGCTCCACCGCCATCACCGGCGCGTATTCTTCGCCGAAGCCGAAGGTGCCCGAGGCGGTGAGCACCGGGTTCCGGAGCGCGAGCCCGCCCAGGCGGACGGAGAGATCCGGCGCGTCTTTCATCCGAACACCTCGCGGCCGTCGAACACCGGCCCGTCCAGGCACACGCGCCGCCGTCCGGCGGCGAGCCGGATAGCGCAGCCCAGGCAGGCTCCCATGCCGCAGGCCATGCGGGTCTCCAGCGACAGCTCCAGTGGTGCGTTCCAGCGCGTGGCGATGGCGTGGACGGCGCGCAGGAACTTCCATGGCCCACAGCTGGCCAGCGCGGCACCGGCAGGGGGCGGGCCGGCCGCCTCGAGCAATTGCGCGGCGGTCCCGCGCGCACCGGCGCTGCCGTCATCGGTGGCGAGATCGATTTGCACCCCGCTGCGCCGCAGCCATTCCAGCGGCACCGCCCGGTCCGCCGAGCGCACTCCGTAGAAGAGCCGCACCTTCCGGCGGGGCGCCTCATGCTCGGCCAGGAACACGAGCGGCGCCACGCCCAGTCCCCCGGCCGCCAGCCACAGTTCTCCCGCGCCCGGCGCCGCGAATCCGCGTCCCTGCGGCCCCAGCAGCCACAACCGCCGCCCGGGCGCGAGCCGGGTCATGTCCTGCGTCACCCGGCCCACCCGGGCGTACAGGATCTCCAAGTCACCATCCGTGTTCGCCCGGTGGATGGAGAAGGGCCGTGGCAGGAAGGGATCCAGCGCACCGTCCTCGAGCGGCCCGAGCATGACGAACTGCCCCGGTCGCGCCGCCCGCGCCACCTCGGGCGCGCGCAGGCGCAGGCGGAAGGTGTCCACCGCCACCTGAGCGGCGTCGAGCACCTCGGCCTGAACGCGCCGGCAGATCATGAGGCCGTCCCCGCCGCGTCCACGGCCTGACGAGCCGGAACGTCGAGGATCATGAGCAGGGCGTCCTCGTTCTCCTTGCGGTAGTAGCCGCGGCGCACCGACACGGCGCGGAACCCGGCGGCCTGGTACATGGCCCGGGCCGCCTGGTTGCTCACGCGCACCTCGAGCCCGATCGTCCCGCCGCCGCGTCGCGCGAACTCCTCCAGCGCGTGACACAGCAGGGCCCGGCCCAGCCCCTGGCGCCGGCGCTCGGGGCGCACCGCCAGATTGATGAGGTGCGCGTCGCCGGGAAGCAGGTAGCATAGGATGAAGCCATCCACCCGGGCGAGCCCGCCCGGCGCGGCCTCCCCGGCCACGCGGAAGAAGGCGTAGGCGTTGTCGAACTCGCTGGAAAACGCCTCCGCGGGCCAGGGGTCGGAGAAGCTCTGGCGCTCGATGTCCAGCACCGCCTCCAGGTGCCGCGTCTCCATGGGCAGGATGGCGAGCGCGGCGGTCATCATTTCCCCATCACCGGGACGCGGGCCGGGTCCGCCAGGATCTGCACGTTGGCGCGCGAGCGCAGCTCGTAGAGCCACTGGGACAGGAACTCCTCGCGCCGCTGGGTGAGCAGGCGCAGCCGGATGGCCTCGGCCACCTGGCCCAAGGGCGCCCCGCCGAAGCGCACGCGGTTCTCGCGAAAGTAGGCCTCTACCTCGGCGTCCTGAACAGGGGGGAGCAACTTGAGCCTGGCCTCCTGCGCCCGCTCGACCCGGAGCGCGCGTGCCAGCAGCTCGCCCAGGTCTTCCTCGGTCAGGCGGTGCAGGCGCAAGAACTGCCGGTACTTGTCGTCGCTCGCAAAGCGCGTGCGGGTGCGGGTGAGCAGGCGCGCGCGCTCCTCCTCGGTGACCTGGGGCACGTCCATGTCCCGAGCCTCGGTGAGCACGAGATGTTGGCGGATCAGGGTGTCCAGGGCCGGGCGCAGGGACTCGGGGGAGGGCTCCGGCGCCAGGCAGCGCTCGAGCACCTGCTCGCACTCCACCAGCGCCGCCTGTTCCCACACCTCGCCGCGGGTGATCACCTCGCCATCCACCACCGCCGTCGCCTCGTCGAGCAGGACCGGTTCGCCGGCGCGGGCCGGGGAGGCCGGGCTCCACAGGCCGAGCACCGGGGCGAGGATGGGTAGAAGCAGGCGCCCCATGAAAAGCTCCTGGGGCAGACATTGTATCCGAGGGCGGGGGAGGCGAACAAGCAAAAGGGGGCGGGAAGGTGATGCGCCCGAGTTCGTGTCAGGAAGGGAGAGGGGATGTTCCCAAGGGGTTGCGAACCCCCAGAGGAGGAACCCCCGAACGCCGGAGCTGGAATCCGCTGAAATTCCGCTCATTTTCGAGGAGCGGCTCGCCGGCCTGGCCGGCCGCCACTTCGGTGAGCTGGCGGGAGGGGGCCGCGGGCGAACTCGGTGTTTCTGGCCGGCGCCGGGGCGCGGTAGTCGAACCCCTCGAGGGTGCGCCGCTCCAGGCGGCCCCCCAGCACCCGCTCGATGACCCGCACCATGTCCGCGTCCTCAGAGGTCACGAAGGTGAAGGCGTCGCCCGTCTTGGCGGCGCGGCCGGTGCGCCCGATGCGGTGGGTGTAGGCGTCCGCGGTGTCGGGCATGTCGTAGTTGATCACGTGCGAGATGCTGGAGACGTCGATCCCACGCGCCGCGATGTCCGTGGCCACCAGGATCTGGAACTTTCCGCTGCGAAAGCCGTCGAGCGCCGCCTGGCGCCGCCGCTGGGCCAGGTTACCCTGGAGAGAGGTCGCGGCGAATCCCGCCTTGACCAGTTGCTGTCCCACGCGGCGGGCGCGGTGCTTGGTGCGGGTGAAGACCAGCACCGAGCCCGCGCCCAGCCGGCGTAGCAGCGCCAGCAGCAACGGGGTCTTGAGATGCTGCGGCACCGGGTAGAGCGCGTGGGAGACCGTGTCGGCCGGGGCGGCGTGGCCGATCTGTACCGTGACCGGGCGGCGCAGCACCTCCTGGGCAAGCTGGCGGATGTCGGCCGGCATGGTGGCCGAGAACATCAGCGTCTGGCGCTGGGCGGGCGTGCTGCGGATGATCTTCCGCACGTCCGGCAAGAAGCCCATGTCGAACATGCGATCGGCCTCGTCGATTACCAGCACCTCGACCCGACTGAGGTCCAGTGTCCGGCGCTGGATGTGATCCAGCAGGCGCCCCGGACAGCCCACGGCGATCTCCACGCCGGCGCGCAGCTTCTGGATCTGCGGGTTGATGTTCACTCCACCGTAGAAGGTGGCGCTTCGCAGCCCCGTTCGCGCGCCCAGCGCCTCCAGGTGATCGTGGATCTGCTGCGCCAGCTCGCGGGTGGGAGCCACCACCAGGGCGCGCACTACCCCGCGAGGGCCGCCGAGCAGCCGTTGCAGGATCGGCAGGCCGAACACGGCGGTCTTGCCGGTCCCGGTCTGCGCCAGGCCCATCACGTCTTGGCCTTGCATTACCGGCGGGATGGCCTTGGCCTGGATGGGGGTCGGGGTGGTGTAGCCCATGGCCCGGATGCCGGCCAGGAGGCGCGGATCGAAACCGAAGTCGTCGAAACTCATGGAGGTCCTTTCCCGGACGGCAAGGGGGCGCCATCATGACCGACGCCTTTCTTCCTGTCAAACCGCATCGGCGCTGGAAAACCGGGGAATCCCTGGGAATCCCTGGGGACAGGCCCCTGGGTTAGCAATCCACCCGCGTTGGGGACAGGCCCCTGGGTTGCAGTTAGTTGCTTCAGTAGGCGGCTGTACTTTTGTTGCTACCTTGGGGACAGGCCCCTGGGTTGCGCTGTCCGGATTTTTGTCGCGCGTGTCGAAATCCGGACGGCGAGGCGGGGAGAGGCTTTGCAAGCCTTTGTTTGTTCTGCTCTTTTTTTCTGGCATCGTTCTTGCTTTTACTCTCGGGCATGGCCAGACCTTCTCGACAACAAGTCCTCGGCTCAGGCCCCGCCGTCGTCCACCTCATCCACAGGTTCACAA
>JAAZNF010000065.1 GCA_012798435.1 Myxococcales bacterium
CAGGTGGCGAACGCCGCGTGGCGTTTCTGGTAGCTCGATACCCAGCGGGCGCAGCGCTCCGCCTGTCCGGCGTTCGAAAACGGAAAGGAGATCTTGATGCGCTCCTGCCCGCAGCGCCAGGGCTTGGGGGTGAGGCGGGCCCGGAAGCACTCCTGCTCGCGGCAAAGCCGGATGTAGAGCGGATCGCTTTTCAGCGCCTCGAGCGCCTCGAGGTTGGCCGGCGACGGGTCGAGCGGGCCGTGGATGGCAAGGCAGCGCAGCCCGCCAAAAGTGCGGTAGACGCGAAAGGCGAAGGACGGCTTCCCGTGCACGAACCGCTCGATGCGCTCCAGCGCGGCGCGTTCCTGTTTGGCGCGCGCGCCGCCTTCGGGCAGGTCGATGTCCGCGAACATGACCCGCGCCGCGTTCAACACCTCGCAGCCGTAACCGTTGCGGGTGACGACCGCGGCCGGCGGGCCGCCGGGCCCCGAAAGCGTCTCCAGGATCTCCTCCCGCAGGGGACGCACGCCGTACGGGTAGCGCTCGAGGTCGCCGCCTTCTTCGATCTTCTGCCGGAGCAACCGGGCCGACTCGCGAGCGGCCCTGCGCGCATCCTCCAGGCTCACGTTCGAAGCGCACCAGCGATCGATGGAGACCTCGCGTCCCAGCGCGCTTGGGGCGACCACCGTTTCCTTGGCCCAGAACTTTCCAATCTTCATGCGGGCGACTCCGGTTCGGGTTTCGATGAAATGCAGCATACTCCACAGACCGGGAGAAAAACTACCTTTCAGTCCCATCCCTCATCAACGAGGAGAACTTCGGCGCATGGCATGCCCCGGCAGACTCTCGCCGGCGCGCTGTCCATGGCCGAAAGCATCCGGGAGGCAGGCGCTGCAATGACAGCCCCTCATCCTCGGATAACACGAACGGGTCCTGCCGTCTCTTCCCCCGGCTCTCTCCCGAAAGATCGTTCGCCGGGGACCCCCTCGGCGTCACCCCTTCGCGTACAGGATTCCTCCAGGAATCCGTGGGGAGGGGTCTTGTCTGGGAATTCGGGTACACCTCGCAACACTTGACTTTCGGTCGCCACCGGATAATTTTGGCCCGGCTTCAAGGGAAGAGGACGAGATGGGCTTCGAGCTGGCCATGGTGCTCGGTTTCTTCGTGGTGAGCGGGCTCGCCCTGTGGGCGTTGCTCTTCGTGGGCCGCTTCCTGCGCCTGCGCGCCCCGCGCCCGGAGAAGCTCACCACCTACGAGTGCGGCGAGTTGCCGGTGGGCCCGGCCTGGTTCAACTTCAACAACCGCTTCTACTTGGTCGCGCTCGTCTTCGTGGCCCTCGACGTGGGGGTGGCCGCGGCCATCCCGCTGGTGGTCATCCTGCGCGAGGCCGCCGCGGGGAGCGGCGGCTGGCTCGTGTTCCTGCTCCTGTTCGGCTTTCTTCTGCTGCTCGCAGTGGCGCTCGCCTACGTGTGGAAGAAGGGCGACCTGCGCTGGCTGCGCGATCTGCCCGCGCCCGAGTGCGCCCCGGTGGACACCGGCCGGCCGGAGCCGAAGCCATGAGCGACGTCCTGGTCGAGCGCGGCCCCGAGGGTACGGTGGCGGTCGGCGCCATCGACCGCATGCTCAACCTGTGCCGCGAGCACTCGCTGTGGTACCTGCTCTTCGGCACCGCCTGCTGCGCCATCGAGCTCATGCAGACTGGCGGGCCGCGCACCGACGCCGACCGCTTCGGCATGGTGTTCCGCTCCACCCCCCGCCAGGCCGACGTGATGATCCTGGCCGGAACCATCAGCTACAAGATGGCGAGCAGAATCCGCCGGCTCTACGATCAGATGGCCGACTACAAGTACGTGATCTCCATGGGAAGCTGTGCCAACACCGGCGGGCTCTTCAAGGATAGCTACGCGGTGGTGCAGGGCGGCGATCTCATCGTGCCGGTGGACGTGTACCTGCCGGGCTGCCCGCCCCGGCCCGAGTCGCTGCTCGAGGGCCTGATGCTGATCCAGCAGAAGATCGAACGCGAGCCCTGGCTCTCGCGCGTGCGCGGCAAGATCCCGCCCCCCAAGGACCCCTGGCCGGAAGGATCCCGCTGCCCATGAACCCGACCGAGATCCAGGAGCGCCTGGGCCAGCGGCTCGGCGCGTCGTTGGAGTGCGGCGGCGCGGGGGCTGACGCGTTCGTTATCGTGCCCGCCGAGCGCTGGCTGGAGGCGGCCCGGGCGCTGCGGGAAGGGGAGGGGCTCGACTTCGACTACCTGCGCTCGCTCACCGCGGTGGATCGGCCGGCCGAGGGGAAGATCGACGTCGCGGCGCACCTCTTCTCGTACAAGCGCCGCCACGCGCTCACGCTCAAGACCCGGCTGGACCGCGCCGCGCCGCGCATCGCAAGCCTTGGCGCGGTGTGGCCGGCGGCCCACTGGCACGAGCGCGAGCTGTGGGAGATGTTCGGCGTGGCGATCGAGAACCACCCCGACCTGCGCCACCTCCTGCTCCCTGAGGACTGGCCGGGGCATCCGCTCCGAAAAGACTATGCCATGCCCGAGCGTTACCAGGGTATTCCCACACGCCGGCCCGCGCCGCTTGCCGAGCCGGCGGCCGGGACGGGACCGACGAACACCGGGCCGAAGAACCCCCCGGAGGCGCCTTGAGCGAGATCGTCGAAACCGCCGGCCGGGAAGAGCTGATCCTCAACATGGGACCGCACCACCCCTCCACCCACGGGGTGCTGCGCTTCGTGCTGCACACCGACGGCGAGATCATGCGCCTGGCGAGGCCCGACATCGGCTATCTGCACCGTGGGCTGGAGAAGCTCGCTGAAGGGCAGAGCTACCCTGGCTACCTGCCGTTCTGCGACCGGGTCAACTACCTGGAGGGCATCTTCTGCGAGCAGGCCTACGCCATGGCGGTGGAACGCCTGCTCAAGATCGAGGTGCCGCCGCGCGCCGAGGCCCTGCGCACCATCACCGCCGAGCTCAACCGCATCGCCAACCACCACATCTGCCTGGGCTGCATCTCCATGGACATCGGGGCCTACACCCCGTTCGTCTACCTTCTACGCGAGCGCGAGCGCATCAACGATCTGATGGAGGCGCTGTGTGGCAACCGGCTCACCTACCACTACCTGCGCCTGGGCGGGGTGGCGCACGACGCCGATGACGCCTGGCTCAAGAATGCGCTGGCCTTCGTGGACAAGTTCGAGCGGGTGATCCCCGAGTTCGAGTCGCTCATCGGCAAGAACGAGATCCTGGTGCGCCGCCTGGCCGGAGTGGCGTCCATCTGCGGTGCCGACGCGGTGGCCTACGGCCTGGTGGGCCCGAACCTGCGCGCCTCGGGGGTGGACTGGGATCTGCGCCGCGACGCACCGTACTCCTTCTACCCCCGGCTCTCCTTCGAGGTGCCGGTAGGGAAGGGCGAGCGCGGCACCGTCGGCGACTGTTACGATCGCTTCCTGGTGCGCGTCGAGGAGATGCGCCAGAGCTGCCGGCTGGTCCGCCAGGCCATCGAGAAGCTCCCCGCCGGCGATATCCGGGCCAAGGTCCCGCGCGTGCTCAAAATTCCCGCGGGCGAGACCTACGCCTGCGTGGAGGGCGCCCGCGGCGAGCTGGGGGTGTACCTGGTGTCGGATGGCTCGGACAAGCCGTACCGCCTCAAGTGGCGCACCGGCTCGTTCGCCGCCATGAGCATCATCGAGACGGTCTCGCGCGGGCTCATGATCGCCGACCTGGTGGCTCTCATCGCCTCGCTCGACGTCATCGCCCCCGAGACCGATCGCTGAGGGAACATGCGCGCGCTCGCCGAATACCTGGCCGCATCCTGGCAGCTCTCACCGCTCGGGCGCGAGCTTTTATCGGCTGGGCTCATCTTGCTCACCGCCATCGTGGTGTTCGCCGTTGCCCTGCTGATCGCCGCTTTGCTCACCTGGCTCGAGCGCCGGGTGGCTGGGCGGGTGCAGAGCCGGGTGGGGCCGAACCGGGTGGGGCCGCTGGGGCTCCTGCAGTGGCTGGCCGACGGGCTCAAGATGATCCTCAAGGAGGACGTGGTGCCGGCCGCCGCCGACCGGCCGCTTTTTTTGCTCGCGCCGTACCCGGTCATGATCGGGGTGTTCGCGGCCTTCGCCACGGTGCCCTTCTCGCAGCTGCTCATCGCCGCCGATCTCGACGTGGGCGTCTTGTACCTCATCGCGGTGACCTCGCTGGTGGTGGTCGGCATCCTGATGGCGGGGTGGGGGAGCAACAACAAGTGGAGCCTGCTCGGCGGCATCCGCTCCGCGGCCCAGATCGTGGCCTACGAGGTGCCGGCGGCGCTGGCGTTGCTCTCGGTGGTGGTGATGGCGGGCACGCTCTCGCTGCAATCCATCGTGGCCGCGCAGGGTGGCTGGCCGTGGGAGTGGTACCTCTTGCGCACCCCGTTCGGCTTCGTGGCCTTCTTCATCTACTTCACCGCCGCGGTGGCCGAGGGCAACCGCACCCCCTTCGACCTGCCCGAGGCCGAGAGCGAGCTGGTGGCCGGCTACAACACCGAGTACTCGGGGATCCGCTTCGGCGGGTTCTTCCTGGGCGAGTTCGCCAACATCTACCTCATGAGCGCCATCGCCAGCGCGCTGTTCTTCGGAGGCTGGCAGATCCCCGGGGTGACCCCGGCCGAGCAGGTGGGGAGCGTGTGGTGGCAGGCGCTGGGCTTTCTCGTCTTCGTGGCCAAGGCCGGAGTGGGGTGCCTGGTGGTGATCCTGCTGCGCTGGACCTTTCCGCGCCTGCGCGTCGACCAGCTCACCGCGCTGTGCTACCGCTACCTGGCGCCGGGGGCCTTCCTGTGTCTCGTCGGCAACGCCCTGTGGATCGTGCTGGTCCCGGCCGGGTCGCTGTTCGAGCGCATGGTGGGCTACGGCATGACCGCGGTGGCGGCGGCGCTCGGGCTGTGGTTTGTGCTGCGCATGCGGCGTCACATGGTGTCGACGGGCGACCGGCTCGACCTCGATCTCTTCGCGCGTGGGCACACCCGCGCGGCCTTCGATCCCGCCTGGCAGGCGCGCGCCTACGGGCGCTTCCGCCGCCGGCGGCCCGGGGAGGCCTCATGAGCGCCGCGCGCGAGTACTTCGCCGCCATCCGCCGCGCGGTCTTTTCGCTCGCCGACGGGCTGTCGGTGACGGTGTCCTACCTGCTGCGCCGGCCGGTGACCATCCAGTACCCTGACCGAACCGCGCAGCCGGTGCAGCGCCTGCTCCCCGAGCGCAGCCGGGGCCTCCTGGAAGTGGACGTGGAGCGGTGCACCGCCTGCGGGCTGTGCGCCAAGACCTGCCCCATCGACTGCATCGTGGTCGAGACGGGCAAGGACGCCGCCGGGGCGCGGCTGCATACCCGCATGGACGTGGATCTCGGGCGCTGCATGTTCTGCGGCCTGTGCGTGGAGGCCTGCCCCACCGGCGCCATCCGCCACAGCCGCGAGTTCGAGGGCGGCATGGCGCGCGTGGAGAACTTGCTGGTGCGCTTCCTCGACGCGCCGCGGCCGCCGGCGAAGCCGCCCAAGAAGGGCGAGGAGCCCCCGGAGAAACCCGCCGGCTCCATCATCCGCTCCCGCTTGCCCGGGGCCTTTGCGCCAGCGCGAAGGTGCGCGGGCGGTCCCGACGCGAAACCCGGAGGCGCGGCGTGAACGGTGACTTTACCCTGGCGGACGGCGTGTTCTGGCTGCTCTCCGCGGCCACGGCGCTCGGCGGGCTCGGGGCGGCGCTGTCGCGCAACATCGTGCGGGCGGTGTTCTTTCTGCTGCTCACCTTCGCGGGCGTGGCCGGGCTGTACGGCCTGCTGTCGGCGGACTTTTTGGCCGCGGTGCAGCTCATGGTGTACGTGGGCGGGGTGCTGGTGCTCATGCTCTTTGCGGTGATGCTCACCAGCCAGATCGACCAGGCCCACCAGAGCAACCCGGTGGGTTCGCGCTGGCTCGGCATCGCCTGCGGCGCGGCCATGCTGGCCGTGTTGTGGACGACCCTGGTGCGGGCGCCGTTCCTGGAAGAGAGCGCGCCGGCCTACGCCCCCACCACCGCCGAGCTGGGGCACACCCTGACCGGGATCGGCTTTCTGCCGCTCTTGGCCGTCGGGCTTCTCCTGTGCGCGGTGATCGTCGGCGCGGTGGTGGTCGCCCGGCGCGGCCCGGGGACGGAGTAGCGCCATGACGAGCGTTGGATTGCACCATTTCGTGCTGCTGTCCGCGGTGCTGTTCTCGCTGGGGATCGCCTGCGCCATCGCCCGGCGCAACGCGGTGGCCATCCTGGTCGGCATCGAGCTCATGCTGAACGCCGCCGCGCTCAACCTGGCGGCCTTCTCGCGCTTCGGCGCGCTGCGCGCCGAGGGACAGCTCTTCGTGCTGTTCGTGATCGTGCTGGCCGCAGCCGAGGCGGTGGTGGGGCTGGCCCTGATCCTGGCCATCCACCGGAGGCTGCGCTCGGTGGACGTGCACCGCGCGGATTCGCTGAAGGGCTAACGCCATGACCGAGTTTCGCCTGCTATGGCTCATCCCGCTCCTGCCGCTGCTCGGCGCCTTTTTGAGCGGCGCTTTCGGGTACCGCCTGCAGCGGCGCTTCGGCGAGCGCGCGGTGGCGGTCGTCTCGGTGGGGCTGCCCTGGCTGGCCTTCGGCGCGGCGGCCTGGGCGCTCTTGCGCCTGCTGTCCCAGGGAGACGTCCACGCCCTGGGCGCGCGCCTGTGGACCTGGATCGCGGTGGGCGGGCTGAAGGTGGAACTCGCGCTGCACATGGATCGCCTGTCCGGGATGATGGCGGTGATGATCACGCTGGTGGGGAGCCTGATCCATGTCTACTCCATCGGCTACATGAAGAAGGACGAGGGCTTCTGGCGTTTCTTCGCCTTCCTCAACTTGTTTCTCTTTGCCATGCTGACGCTGGTGTTGGCGGGAAATCTTTTGCTTCTCTTCGTGGGCTGGGAGGGCGTGGGGTTGTGCTCGTACCTGCTCATCGGCTTCTGGTACCGCGATCTGAAAAACGCCCGCGCCGGCATGAAGGCCTTCGTGGTCAACCGCATCGGCGACTTCGGGTTCCTGGCCGGCATGCTGGTGCTCTTCTGGGGGCTGGGCGGCTCGTGGAGCGAGGCCGGCTACCGGCCCGGGGAGTTCTTCTCGCTGGACTTCGCCGAGCTTCCGCGCCTGCTCTCCGGCGCCGCGCAGCGGACGCTGTGGGGCGTGCCCGTGCCCACCCTGGCCGGCGTGTTGTTCTTTGTCGGTGCCTGCGGCAAGTCGGCGCAGATCCCGCTCTACGTGTGGCTGCCCGACGCCATGGCCGGCCCCACGCCGGTGTCCGCGCTGATCCACGCCGCCACCATGGTGACGGCCGGAGTGTACCTGGTGGCGCGCCTGAACTTTTTGTACCTCGCCTCCCCGACGGCCATGACCGTGGTGGCCGTGGTGGGCGCCGCCACCGCGCTGTTCGCCGCCACCATCGGCTGCGTGCAGAACGACATCAAGAAGGTGCTGGCCTACTCCACCATCTCGCAGCTCGGCTACATGTTCGTGGGGGTAGGGGTGGGGGCCTACTGGGCCGGCGCCTACCACCTGCTCACCCACGCCTTCTTCAAGGCCTGCCTGTTTCTGGGCGCGGGCTCGGTGATCCTGGCCATGCACCACGAGCAGGACATGCAGAAGATGGGTGGGCTGGGGCGGGTGATGCCGTTCACCCGCTGGACCTACTGGTACGCCTGCGTGGCCATCACCGGGCTGCCGCTGGCCTCGGGGTTCTTCTCCAAGGACGAGATCCTGTGGCAGGCCTACAACACCGCCGGGCTCGGGGTACCGGGGTGGTTCCTGTGGCTGCTGCTCTTTTTGGGCGCGGGCCTGACCTCGTTCTACATGTGGCGCTCGTACTTTCTCACCTTCACCGGACAGACCGTGAAGATCCACGGCGAGGAGCCGGAGGAGCAGCGCCCGGTCATCACCGGGGTGCTGGCGGTGCTGGCGGTGGGCGCCGGGGTGCTCATGTTCGTCGGGCTCCCCGAGGCCTGGCTGGGTGCGCCGCCGGCCTTCGAGCAGTACCTGGAGCCGGTGTTCAAACACGGCGGCCTGGCTCGGGTGTACCCCGCCGGCCAGGGGCACGGCGTCGAGCTTTTGCTGATGCTGGCCTCGGTGGCAGTGGCCGCGATCGGGCTGGGGCTGGCCTGGTGGTTCTACCGCGGCCGCAGCAGTGCCGTGCCGGAGCGCCTGCGCGCCGCCTTCCCCCGCCTGCACCGGCTGGTGCAGGACAAATATTACGTGGACGAGACCTATGATGCGGCCGTGGTGCAACCGACGCTGGAGCTGTCGCGCGCGGCGAGCTGGTTCGACTCGCGTATCATCGACGGCTTGGTAAACCTCTCTGGCGGCGTGACCCGGCTGCTCGCCTTTCTCGATGGCGCCATCGACAAGTACCTGGTGGACGGCCTGGTGAACGGGCTGGCGCGCCTGGTGCGGGCCGCGGGCGCGGCGGCGCGGCGCTGGCAGACCGGGAGGCTTCCGAACTACCTGGCCGGCCTGGCGCTCGGCACGATCGTCTTGTTCGCGCTGGTCCGGCTGCTGCAGGCCGCGCTCGGCTGGTAGGAGAGCCCCATGGAACACCCCACGACCTCCACCCTGCTCACCTGGATCATCTTCACGCCCTCCATCGGGCTCCTGCTCATCGGTTTGCTGCTTCTGACGCGCCCGCTCACCCAGCTCACCCAGGCCACCCTGGATCACCTGAGCCGGGCCATCGGCGTCTTCTTCTCCGCGGTGCCGCTCGTGCTCGGGGGCCTCTTGTGGGCGAGCTTCGACGGCCGCGCCACCGGGATGCAGCTCGTGCACCATACGGTATGGATGCGGGCCTTCAACATCGAGTACTTCGTGGGCGTGGACGGGCTGAGCGTGGGCCTGGTGCTGCTCACCGTGCTCGTCTCCTTCGTGGCGGCGCTGGCCTCGCTGCCCTGGGGCATCGCCCGGGACGACCACCACCACTTCTCGCGCCGGGCGGTGCCGGGCTACATGGCCATGCTGCTCCTGCTCGAGACCGGCATGCTGGGGGTGTTCTGCGCGCTGGACTTCTTCCTCTTCTACGTCTTCTGGGAGGTCATGCTGTTGCCGATGTACTTCCTCATCGGCATCTGGGGCGGGCCGCGGCGCGAGTACGCCGCCATCAAGTTCTTCCTCTACACCCTGGTGGGCTCGGTGCTGATGCTGCTGGCCATGATCGCCTTGTACTTCGCCTCCGACCCCGGTGCGCTGGGGCAGGCCGCCTTCACGCTCGCCGACGGCAGCACGGGCAAGCACACCTTCAACCTGCTCAATTTGGCCGAGCTGGGGCGGCAGGGGGCCTTCGGAGCGGCGGGGCCCATCCTGGGGGTGGCCTTCCCGCGCATCGTGTTCGTGGCCCTGTTCATCGCCTTCGCCATCAAGATCCCCATGGTGCCGTTCCACACCTGGCTGCCCGACGCCCACGTCGAGGCGCCCACCCCGGTGTCGGTCATCCTGGCCGGCATCCTGCTCAAGATGGGCATCTACGGCATCCTGCGGGTGAACTACCCCATCCTGCCCCAGGCCACGCTGTGGGCCCGCGAGGCCATCGCCGTGTTCGGGGCGGTCAACATGGTGTACGCGGCCTTCGTGTGCCTGGCCCAGAAGGACCTCAAGAAGCTCATCGCCTACTCCTCGGTGAGCCACATGGGCTTCTGCCTGTTGGGCATGGCCGCGCTCACCCCGCAGGGCATCAACGGCGCGGTGCTGCAGATGATCAACCACGGTATCATCTCGCCGGCGCTGTTCCTCATCGCCGGGGTGATCTACGACCGGGCGCACCACCGCGAGATCGAACGCTTCGGCGGGTTGGCGCGCCGGATGCCCGAGTACACCGCGCTGGTGGGGCTCTCTTTCATGGCCTCGCTGGGCCTGCCGGGGCTCAACGGCTTCATCAGCGAGGCGCTGACCTTCCTGGGCGCCTTCCCGGTGTTCACCGTGCTCACCATCGTCTCGGCGGTGTCGGTGGTCATCACCGCGGCCTATTACCTGTGGACCATCCAGCGCATGTTCCTGGGGCCGCTGAATGAAAAATACGCGTCCCTCTCCGATCTCAACTGGCGCGAGCGGCTGACCCTGTACCCGCTCGGCGCCCTGATGTTGCTGCTCGGCGTTCTGCCCATGCCGGTGATCTCCTTGATGGATCCGACGCTGCGCGCGCTCATCGAGCCGCTGGCCCGCAGCGCCGGTCTGTGAGCGGAGGAGAACTTGTTCGGCAACCTGGTCAGCATGCGCCTGCTCGCCCCCGCGGTGGTGCTGGGGGCGGTGGCGCTGTTTCTGTTCCTCGCGTCGGCCTTTGTGCGTCGGCGCGAGACCGGGCGCTGGCTCTTCCCGGGGGCGGCGCTCATCGGCCTGGCCGCGGCCCTGGTGACGCTGCTAGAGACAGTGCGCCTGCAGTACCTCCCGGACGGCTACAACTGCCTGCTTGGCGGTTGCACTGCGTTTCTGGGGATGCTGGCCTACGACCCGCTGGCGGTGTTCTTCCAGGCGCTCGTCATGCTGGCCGCGGTGGCGGCGGTGGTGCTCACGGTGGGAAGCCCGGCGGTGCCGCAGGCGCGGCGCGGCGAGTATTTCGGGTTGATTCTCGCCATGACGGTCGGCATGTGCCTGCTGGTCTCCGCCAACCACCTGCTCATGCTGTATGTGGCGCTGGAGGCGGTGAGCCTGTGCTCGTACCTGCTCACCGGCTTCGACGCCAAGGCGCGCTCTGCCGAGGCGGGGCTCAAGTACGCGCTCTACGGCGGCGTGGCCTCGGCGGTCATGCTCTTCGGCCTGTCCTGGTGGTACGGGCTGTTCGGCAGCCTCAACCTGCAGAGCCTGCACTTTTGCATGCTGGGCTCGCCGGCGCTTTCGCCGGGCGAGAGCGGGGCGGCGGTGGTGGCGCTCCTGTTCATCCTGGCCGGCTTCGGCTTCAAGATCGCCGCGGTGCCCTTCCACCAGTGGTGCCCGGACGCCTACGAGGGGGCGCCCACGCCCATCGCCGCGCTCCTGTCGGTCGCGCCAAAGCTTTCGGGCTTCGCGGTGCTCCTGCGCTTCGCCTTCAACCTGCTGTTCGACCCGCGCGATCCCGAGACGCTGGCCTATGCGCCGGCGCAGCTCGAGTGGGCCCTGTGGGCCATCGCCGCGCTCTCGGCGCTGTCCATGACCATCGGGAACCTGGCGGCCATCCCGCAGAACAACCTCAAACGGCTGCTGGCCTACTCCAGCATCGCGCACGCGGGCTACCTGCTCATGGGTGTGGTCGGCGGCAGCCAGGGCGGCATCGCGGCGGTGTCTTTGTACGGCGCGGTGTACCTCGTCATGAACCTCGGGGCGTTCGCGGTGGTGGCGGCGGTGGAGCGGGCCACCGGGTCGGAGGACCTGCTGGCCTTCCACGGTCTTGCGAAGCGTTCGCCGCTGCTGGCGGTCTGCATGGCCGTGTTCCTGCTCGCGCTCACCGGGTTGCCACCGACCGCCGGCTTCGTGGGCAAGGTCTACCTGTTCGCCTCGTTGCTCAAGGGTGGCGGGAGCCTGCCGGTCATCTTGGCGGTGGTGGGCATCGTCAACACCGTGATCTCGCTCTACTTCTACGCCCGGGTGCTGCGGGCCATGTTCCTACTGCCGCCCGAGCCGGGTCTTCCCGAGCGCATCGCCCCCGACGGGGCCGGCCTGCTCGCCGCCGCCCTGGCGGTACTGACCCTGGCCCTCGGCGTATTCTTCGGGCCGCTGGCCATGCTTGCCGAGTGGTCGGCGGGATTCGTGCGGTGAGCGAGGCGCGTCTTTGCGTGCTGGGGTCGGGCTCACGGGGGAACGCCTGTCTGCTCTCCTGCGGCGAACGCGACCTGCTCATCGACCAGGGGTTCTCGGGGCGAGAGCTCGAGCGGCGTCTTGGGCAGGTGGGACGCTCCATCGAACGGATCGGGGCGGTGGTGCTCACGCACACCCATGCCGATCACCTGAACCGCGCCTTCCTCAGAGTGATGCTCAAACAGGGCATCCCGCTCTACTGCCACCAGCAACACGCAGCGCAGCTCGCCCGCGACGCGCGTTTCATCCGGCTTGCCCGTGCGGGGCTGGTCCGGCCCTACCCGGGCCGCGGGCGTTTCGAGGTGCTGGAGCGGTTCGAGTTCGCGCCGCTGCGGCTGCCGCACGACTGCCCGCCCACGTTCGGATTCGTGATCGAGGCGGCGGCCCAGCCCCGGCCGGCGCGCCTGGCGTATCTCGCCGACCTGGGGCACGTCCCCGAAGGGGTCTTCGAGCGGATCTTGCAGCCGGGCGTCGACGTGTTGGCGCTCGAGTTCAACCACGACGAGGAGATGGAGCGCCGCTCGCGGCGTGCCGCCTCGCTCATCGAGCGGGTGCTGGGGCCACAGGGGCACCTCTCCAACCGGCAGGCCTGTGATGCGCTCGAGCGGTTGCTCGCGCCGGGAGAGCGGATGGCGCACAGCCTGATTCAGCTCCACATCTCCGAGGAGTGCAACGACCGCCGGCTGGCCTTCAGCAGCGCCGTGCGCGTGGTGGAGCGCATGGGTGGCGCGACCCGGGTCTTCAGCACATCCCAGGACGAGCCCGGGCGCGTGCATTATCTCTCTTGTGTTTCAGAAGAGCATTGATATCCTACATTCATGCTCTACGGCCGGATCACGAAATTCGACGCGGCGGACGGGCTGGGAACGGTGATCCTGGACGATGGTCGCGAGATCCGTTTTTCGCTCACCGCCTGCGGCTACTTCCGGCCCGAGGTGGGAAAGAAGGTCAGGGTGATCTCGCTCACCGAGGGTTACGGCGGCCAGCCGAAGGCCACACTGATCGAGCCCGATCCCCGGGTGGGATCCTGAGAGGCGAGGTGTTTCCATTGAGGACTTCTACATTCCGGCATCTGGTGGTCGTGACGCTGAACCTGGCCTGGACGGTGCCCGCGCTGGCCCAGCCCAAGTGGGGCGACGCGGCGCTGGGCAGCCGCCAGTACGACGACTTCGAGCGGCCGCGCGCCTGCGCCGGCTGCCACCGGGAGTTCTTCCCGCAGTGGCAGATGTCCATGATGAGCCAGGCCTACACGCACGAGTGGGACGAGATCGAATACTTCGAGCTGGCCGTGCCGCACGCCGAGCGCGAGCCCAAGGTGGCCGGGGTCAAGGCCGGCTGCAACGGCTGCCACACGCCCATCGCCTTCCTGGCGGGCGACGTGCCGCCGCCGAAGCCGCAAAAACGCAGCCGGGCCAACGAGTCGGTCTCCTGCGACGTGTGCCACACCATCTCGGGACGGGCCGAGGGAACACCGTTCAATTTCAGCTACATCTCATCGCCGGGCAAGACCAAGTACGGGCCACGCGAGGGCGTGGAGTCGCCGCACCACAACACGAAGAAGCTCGAGCTCATCCGCCAGCCCGAGTTCTGCGGCAACTGTCACAACGAGCAGAGCCCGTACGGCATGTGGGTGAAGGCCACCCAGATCGAGTACGCCGAGGGCCCGTACCCCAAGATGGGCCTGCGCTGCCACGACTGCCACATGCCGGTCGCGACGGGTCGGGTGGCCAGCATGTCGGGCGAGGACCTGCCGTTGCACCAGCACCTGTTCTTCGGGGCGCACGTCATGGCCAAGATCCGCGGCGCGGTCGAGCTGCGGCTGGTCCCCGACCGGCTCGAGGCCACTCCCGGCGAGAAGGTGAAGCTCACCCTGTACGCCTTCAACGCCAAGGCGGGCCACAAGATCCCCACCGGCTCGGTGGAGGATCGCGAGCTATGGGTCCACGTGGAGGCGGTGGATGCCAAGGGCAACCGCTACCACCTGCCCGTCGATCCCAAGGGCTTCCCCGGCGAGGAGACCACCATCGGCTCCAACCAGCCGGCCTGGTTCGATCTGGGGGTGGCCCAGGGGAAGGCGGACTTCGCGGGCATCCCGCGCGACGGCGTGCCCGAGGGCTCGCGCATCTACCGCATGGCCTACCTCAACCCCAAGGGCGAGATGACCATCATGCAGTGGTACACGGCATCGTTTGGCCCGGACTACCGCATCGGGCCGCTGGAGACGAAGACCGACAGCTACACCTTCAAGATCCCGGGCAAGGCTCCGCTGGGGCCGCTCACCGTGAAGGCCACGCTGTACTACCGCCTGCTGGTGAAACCGGTAGGCGAGTACCTCAAGGTGCCGGCCGAAGAATACGAGGACCGGGTGATGAACGAGGCCGAGGCCCGGATCGAACTGGTCGACTGAACGGAGGATTCCATGCGAGGTCACCTGTGGTGGATCGCGCCGACGCTGGTCCTGATGTTGGGCGTGCTCTTGGGGCGGCCCTCGGAGGCCATTCCGGCCTTTGCTCGCAAGCACGAGTTCTCCTGCACCACCTGCCACGATCCCTTCCCGCGGCTGAAGGCCTACGGGGAGGAGTTCGCGGCCAACGCCTACGCCCCGTCGGATCAGGAGATGCCGCCGCGCTATTACACCGACGTGGGCGATGACCGGCTGTCGCTGTTCCGCGAGATCCCGCTGGCGCTGCGTGGCGACATGTATCTCGACTTCCAGCTCAACGGAAACGACACTGGCGACGGCTACCAGGACTTCAAGACGCCCTGGGTCATCAAGCTCATGTCCGGCGGCCAGCTCGCGCCCGACATCGGCTACTACGTCTATTTCATGATGACCGAGGGTGGCGAGATCGTGGGGTTGGAGGACACTTTCATACAGTTCAACGACCTGTGGGGGAGCCCGGTGGACCTCATCCTGGGGCAGTTCCAGGTCTCAGACGTGCTCTTCAAGCGCGAGCTCCGGCTGACCTTCCAGGACTACCTGCCCATAAAGATCCGGCCGGGGCGCTCGGACATCGACCTCACCTACGACCGGGGCCTGCTGGTCTCGGCCGACTTCTCCTTCGGCCTGATGGCCTCGCTGTCGGTGACCAACGGCGCCAGGTTGAACTCGGCCATCGACGACAACATGGACCCCGACTTCTTCAAGAACGTCATGCTGCGCCTGTCCCAGGAGTTCGGCCCGGCGCGGGTGGGGGCCTTCGGCTACTTCGGCAAGGAGCGGCGCACCATCACCGACGAAGCGACGGGGAATAGCCACCTCGGCACCAACGAATCGTTCATGTGGGGCGCGGATCTCACCCTGGATCTCAACCGCACCACCCTGAACGCGCTCTACCTCCAGCGTCGGGACATCAACCCCTTGATGAAGCCGGCCAACGAGCCCTTCGCGCTGAAGAGCCACGGCATCATGGCCGAGGCGGTGACGCGGCTCTGGGGCGACCCCGGCCGGCTGTACGCGGTGCTGCTCTTCGACAAGGTGGAGAGCCAGGTGCCGGGGGCAGACCAGGAGAGCTACACCGGCAACCTCACCTATCTGTTGCGCACCAACCTCAAAGTCATGGCCGAGTACACCTTCTACCGCATCCACGACGACGAGGTGGCCAACGAGCACCGCCTGCTGATCGGGCTCACCGGGGCCATCTGAAACGAAAAGTATGAGGTGCGCTGCGGGGGTTGACGCCGAGACGGTCGTGCATAGCTTGTTCGGGAGTTTGCTGGCCGACAAATGACAGATTCGTCGTATGCAACATGGCGCGCATGGGGCGCGAGGAAAATGAACGATGAGGGCAAGCGTATTCATTTCGTGCCTGCTGCTGGCCTCGGCTCCGGCGGCGGCCTCCTCGCTGCTCGAGACCCTGGGCGCCTCCACGGAGCCGTCGGGCCAGATGGCCCGGGTGGAAGCCGGGGGCGTGGCGGCGGCGTACTTCAACCCCGCGCTGCTCTCCTTCATCCAGCCGCAGTATCAGGCCGGCTTTGTGGTGATGGGGCAGGATCTCTCCATCCGCCTCGGCGACCGGCCGGCGGGCATCGATATTCCCGACAGCATCACCCGCGCCCGGCGCCTCAACCCGGACGGGACGACCAGCCGGCTCGAAGTGCGGCCGCTGCCCACGGCCCATCTGCGCACGGCGCGGGGCTCGCATGACGGCTCCGGGGCGCTGTCCTTCATCGAGTTCGGCACCGTGGTGCCGATCGGAACCGAGCGCATGTTTTCGCTCGGGTTCTACGCGGTAATCCCGGCCGGCGAGTTCCAGGGCCAACGGCCGTTCTACGTGGACGAGCGCGAGCAGTATTTCTCCAACTCGCTGCACTTTGAGCTTCTCGAGGACCGCTTGTCGGGGGCTGTCTTCGTGCTTGGCGGGTCCTACCGCCCGCTCCCCTGGCTGTCTTTCGGCGCCGGCGTGCTGATGGCCAACTCGACTCGGGCGATCACCGAGATCTTCATCCCCGACGCCGGGAACCAGGAGGACGCCCGCACGCTCTCCAAGGTGAGCGTGAACACGCGCCTGGTTCCGCACCTGGGGCTGATCGTGGAGCGGCCCACCTTCCGCCTCGCGGCCACGGCGCACTTTCCCTTGCAGAACGAGGTGGATGGCCAGGGCGAGCTGCAGTTCTGGAACTACGATTACCCGGAGGGCCAGACGGCGCTGTATCAACCCTTCTCCTTCGTGCACGGCTTCTTGCCCTGGCGCGTGTCGCTCGGCGGGCGCTACCTCATCGGCCCGCCGGAGGGGGTATCGGGTTGGGTCAGCGCAAGCGTCCTGTGGAGCCAGTGGTCTGCCTACCAGGACCGCATGGGCGAGCAACCGCTCGAGCGCTGGTCGGACACCTTCGCCCCGACCCTAGGCGGCGGACTGCGCATGGGGAGCCACGAGATATCCTTACAGGCGGGGTACGCGCCGTCGCCAGTCCCCGATCAGACCGGACGCACGAACTACGTGGACAACGAACGGATCCATCTCGGCGCGGGGTACCAGTGGCGCCTCGACTTCGGCAAGAGCCGGATGGCGCTGGCCGCTCACCTCTATGCCGCACATCTTCTTCACCGGAGCGTAGAGAAAAATCCGAGCGCGTCGCACCCGGTGTTCGACGAGTTCCCGGACTCGGTGGACATCGCGACCAACCAGTTCATCGGCGAATCGGCCGGATTCCAGAGCAACAATCCCGGGTATCCGGGGTTCACAAGCGACGGCTGGATCTTTTCCGCCGGGATCTCGCTGCGGTACTGCCGCTGACGAGGAGGGGCCCATGCGCTGGATAGCGGTGTGGATGCTCATGATGCTCTTCGGGGCCGGCTCCGGTTGCGCGGGGTCGGACGGGTCGCCGGATGTCGCCGGGGAAGAGCATCGCGACGGCGGAGACGGGGGCGCGGATGCCGGCGGCGACGGCGGCGGTTGCGGGACCGACTGCCCGCCGGTAGACCCCGAGTTGCTCCCCGGTACATACGCCATGCTCCAGGTCAACGCGCGCATCACCAACGTACCGGTGGTTGGCCAGACCCACACCGAGACCCACGCCCTGCTCCGCGCAACCGTGACGCGGGGCGGAGCGGATCGCCTCGACATGCTCATCCAGGTCTGCGATCTCAAACAGGTGAGCGAGACGACCCTGGTTCAGGTGGTATTCCCCGAGGCGTTTCTACAGAGCCTGGAGACGTACCCGCGGGTCATCGAGCTTCGGCCCGACCTGGGAACGAACCGGTTCGTCTCGCCGCTGGCGGTGGAGGTGTACGGTGCCCATCTGGTAGATCCGGTGAATGACACACTGCCCGCCGAGGCCGCGGACAGCCGGGTGTACGATCAGGACGGGGACGGGAAGCCCGGCGTCACCATTCGCGTCACCGGCCTGGTGGACGGCGAGATCTACCTCGTGCAGCGCAGCAAGAGCACGCTCTCGGGCTGGTTCGAATCACCGGATCGCTGGGGCGGGCTCATCGATAGCGAGGTCGAGCAGGTGTACCTCGGCTCCGATAACCCGGTGCTCTCCAAGCCCAACGAGAGCACGAAAGATCCGGATCCGTCCCACAGCACCATCGTGCTCAAGCGGATCGAACCGCTCCATGAGTGCGATTGGATCAGCTCGCAAGGAGAAGCGCTGTTCCCGTGATCCCCGACCCCATCACCCCCTGGCGCGGCGTCCTCATCGGGCTGTTCGGCGTGCTGCTCGGGATGCGGATTCTCTTCCGCCTTCGCTTCCGGCGCATGTGGCGTCCGCCCGTGTTGCGGGAAGAGGGGGCGGTGCTCTTCGTGCTCCATGGCGCGCTGGTGCTCGCGGTGTGGGCCGCCACGCTGCTTGCGATGCTCTTCCCGCGCTGGATCCCCTGGGCGTTTTTCGACGCGCCACCCATCGTCCGGGGACTGGGGCTGTCGCTGGCCGCCGGGGGCCTGCTTCTCATCGGCTGGTCGCACCTCCACCTGGGGGTCGAGTTCGACACCACCATCGGCGCGAGCGGTCACCAGAAGTTGGTGACGTCGGGCCCGTACCACTACATTCGCCACCCCTTGTATGTCGCGTTCTTGCTGTTCTTCGTCGGCGCCGGAACGGCCGGTGGCGCCTGGCTCGTCTCCGCGGGCGGCGCGGCGCTGTTCGCCTTGCTCATGACGGTGCGGCTGCGGGCCGAGGAACGGCTGCTGCGCGATCGCTTCGGGAATGCCTACCGCGAGTATGCCCGGCGAACACCGCGCTTTTTCCCTCGCCTCCGCCTCGGACACCGACAGGCTCAACTCCGTTCGTCGTCCGGCGGCGGCTGAGGGCCAGGGACGATACCCGCGATATCGGGATCCTCGCCGGTCATGCCCCGCGGCCGGCTGGCCCGCTCCTCCTTGCGTTGGAGACGGCGCTGCTCCTTCTGCTTTCGCTTCTCCTCGCGGGCCTTCTCCTTCTGGCGCTTGCTGATGGTGGGCCGATTGTGGTTCATGGATCGCCTCTCTTGTGGCGCGGGTGGGATCGTTCGCCACTGTGGTAGCAGGATGGCGAGAACGCCGGCTGGCACAGGCAGTAGAAGACAAGGTCGCGCCGGCCCACGTTGGTGATGCGCTGGCGCGTGTCGGGCGGGATGAACACCAGGTCGCCCGGGCCGACTCGCCGGGGCCGAGCGCGGCCGACCTCGACGCGGCCCGTGCCCGAGAAGATGAGATACCACTCGCAGGTCCGATCCAACGTATGCCAGGCGGTGATGACACCGGGCCGAACTCGAGCCCGCGCCACGGAAAGTGTCCGGTCCGCCGGGAGACCCCAGAGCTGACGGATGAAGCAGTGCTCGGCGGTCAGCCGCTCACGTCCCGCGCCGCGGATGAGGCGCGGCCGGGAGCGGAATAGGCGTTGGCGGATCTTTGGCGGCATGCAGGCCTCACAGGACTTTCAGCACCAGCGTAGCCGAGCCGTCGTTCTTCTCCTCCTGCTGTTTGCTGCCGCCGGGCAGCACCTGGTCGAGTTTCCAGCGGATGGCGCCCTTCACGAAGACGTTGACCTGCTCGCCGGGCCGGGCCTTGAGCGTCCAACGCATCCGGGCCCGTTCGAGCTTCCAGTAGGCGCCGGAGACGGCCTTGGGGTCGTCCTCCAGCGAGCCGTTACTCGAGGGCGACCAGTCGAAGCGCTCCTCGACGATGGTCCAGGAGGAACGGGCGTTGTTCTGGCTGGAGCGGTACACCAGGCTGTCCTCGGGGCCGCCGCCCGGGCCGGGCTCCAGGATGATGGTCTTGGTCTTCTGCGCGTAGGCGCGCTTGTCCACGCAGAACTTGCGCCGCTCGTCCTGGACCCGGGCCGAAAGCACCACGGGCGATTTCACCTCGATGGTCTTTCCCTTGAGAGCGGGGGTCACCTCGACGTCGCCGAGCATGAGCTTGAAGGCGCGAAGCTGCACGTCCACCACCTCCACCTTGAGGGTGCCGCTCCCCGGCGCGAGCAGCCAGCGGAAGTCCTGCCAGGCCTTCTCGGCTTCGGCCGCCCCGGCGAGTTTCTTTCCCTCCGCGTCCATGGACTTGGCGATGGCCATGGCCTTCTCACGGGAGGCCTCGCACGATTTGAGCAACTTGGCTCCGTCGGCGATGGAGACGAAGTTGTCCTTGAGCAGTTGCACCTCGGAGAGCCCGCCGGTAATGGGCTCGGCGATGTACTTGTCCATCAGGTAGCCGTTGAGGCGTTTCGCTCCCTCCACCACGAACTCGGTGAGCTCGCCGCCGGGCCGGCCCGGAGCGTTCTCCACGGTGAACTTGAGCGCCGAGATGGCGATGGTGGCCATCTGGCGGTTCTTGGCCTTCCGCAAGGCCTCGTTCGCCGCCTGGCAGTCCTGGTTGATGGCCTTGGCCGCGGCCAGCGAGAGCTTCTTCGCCTCGGTGTACTCGGCCTGGCGCGCCCTGGCGGGCGTGGCGTCGAAGTCGAAGGCGAGGGGCGGGGCGTAGCCGGGCTCGGCGGCGCGGATCTCTTTGGTGAGCCGGCCGATCTGCGACAGCACCTCGGTCACCGAGCGGATCTGGGCGGTGGCCACGTCGGTCTTGTTTTCCCGTAGCAGCGCGCGGATGGAGCTCAACCGCTCGGGCAGGCCGCCGGCCAGGAATTCGACCTGCTTCTTGGAGCTGGCCGTGTCCTCCGCCCGGGCGAACCCAGCGGAAAAACACAATGCGAAGACCAGCGAGATAGCGGCGAAGGTATCGAGTCGGCGCATGCGAGGCTCCTTTCCTCGTCCTTTTCTCTCACGATGGTTGATCAGGGTCCAGGGAAATCATGAACCTCAGTCTCGACAGAAAAACGCATATGCATTAATGTACTCCACGAATCACCATCGCAATGAGAGAGGAGGCAGACTTTATGCCGGGTACTCGCAGATCGATGGCATGGAACAATTGGCCTCAGAGAAGATTTCTTGGCATTTGTCTTGGGGCACTCCTGGCGGAGTTCTGCGTCTGTCCCGCTCGCGCGGACGACGATTGGGACGGCGCGGATTGGGAGGAGCTGGATCAACATCCCGCCGCCAAGGCGGAGCCGGAGGAACGGCCGATGGCCCTCGGGCCGCACACCCTCCCTGCCGGGCGAATGGCGCTGCGCCTCTCGGCGGGGATGTTGTTCTCGAATCTGGGAGCGCAGGTGGGGGTGCTGGACTGGTTGGACCTCGGCGCCGAGGCGTTCATGCCCCACAGCGACTTTGGCAACACCTGGATGGTGGGTGGGGGGCCCAAGTTCCGAATCTACTCGCAGGGAAGATTCGCCTACGCCTTCAACCTGCGCGCCTTCGGCATTTTCTACTCTTCCGCGGGCGAGGCGGTGAAGGACTTGCCCGAGGGGCTGGCCCTGTTCCCCTCGGTTCAGATCGGCATGAAGATCAAGGAGGGTTGTTTCTACGGCGAGGTGGGATTGCTCTTCTATCCAGTGACCACGTCTTCCTCCACCCAGTCGTACGCCTTCGGCGGTGTGCCGATGCACTTCGGCGGCGAGATCTACCTCACCCAGTGGTTGCACGCCTTCATCAACGTCGACATCGTGTTCTCGGGTTACTTCGGGGTGTTCTCGCTCTATCTCACCGGGCCGTTCAACCTGCTGGAAGGCGGGCTGGTGTTCATCCTCTAGCGGGGCCCCGAAAGAGAGCGTTGGTGGGAGGCCTGGGGACACGCGGGTCGATGGTGCCGAATTCCGTGTTTTTCCGGCGATCCTTGACTCGCTCCCCGGCCTCTGGTGATCATCGCGCATCCCGAAGCCTTCGCAAGTCGGGGACAAGATGGAAGCCTCGGCTTGCTCCAGTGGTCACCCGAGGAGGAAGCGCATGAACCTGCAGGCCAGGAAACGCGAGGAGATGAACTGGCGCGAGCTTGCCGTGGACAAGGTCATCGATCTGGTGCTGATCTTCCTCGGTCTCTACGCCGCCATCGCGGTGCAGGACTGTCAGGACCGCGCCAAGGAGAAGACCGACTACCGCGAGCTGCTGGGGAGCTTCCAGCGCGAGCTCACCCACAACCAGGGGCAGAAGGCGGTGCTCGAGGCCTCGCTGGGGCCGATCGCCACCACCGAGCCGCCCGACAACCTCGGGCCCCTGAAGAAGCCCTTCGACGACTTCCGCCTCCAGGCCGACGAGGCGGATCGGATGCTCGGCTGCACGGCCACGCTGCTCACGGCGCTGGATCGGCCGCCGCGCGACCGGGCCGGGGCGCAGAGGCTCGTCGAGTGCGCCGAGCTCCTCGAGAAGGTCGAGAAGGGCGAGACACCGGCCTCGGGCACCCAGTGGAAGCCGGTGAGCATCTCGCCGCTGTACCGCGAGGACGTGTGGCAGCTCTACCTCGCCAACGGGGTTGCGGTGTTCGACAACAAGGATCTGGCCGTGCGCATCGGCGCCACCTACTCCAAGGTGAAGAGGGTCGAGCAGGCGGTGGCCGAGATCGAGGCCTCCATCAACGAGGGCTTCATGCAGAAGATCGGCCAGGTCTCCGCCTCCATGAGCGAGCTCGAGGAGCTCATGCCCGCGGGCGAGGACCCGAAGAAACTCAAGGCGGCCGCGCCGCGGCTCAAGGAGAAGCTCACCGCGCTCTCCAACCAGATCCGTGCCCACAAGACGGCGGTGGCCCAGATCCAGGCCGTGATCGAGCTCAAGGTGCAGAAGCTCAAGGAGCTGATGGTGGAGATGGACAAGGGCTTCACCGAGGCGGTGGCGGCCATCGAGGCCGAGCGGAAGGCGCAGGGCGGGTGAGGCGAAACCACGGCCGGGCGGTGAAACCTTTTTGAGGCTCGGGCGTATGTGTCGTTGTGGACGCCGCGGAGGGAATCTTGAGCGATGACGCTTCGGCCCGTCCGCCGGACGAAGGAGCCGCCATGCTGGCCCGACACATCACGGGAGACGTGTCCGCCTTCCCCGAGCTGATCCAGCGCTTCGGCCCGTCGGTGCTGGGATATTTCTCCCGCAGTGGCCTCGGACGCGCCGCCGCCGAGGACCTGTTCCAGGAGGCCTTCGCCCGCGTCCACGTCCACTCGAAGAGCTACGACTCGCGCCGGCCGTTCCGCGCCTGGCTCTTCGCCATCGCCCATAACCTGCTGTGCTCGCACCTTCGCCGCCAGCGCATCCGAACCCTGTTCGGCCTGCGGCGGCGCCAGCAGGAGGCCGCGCCCGTCGAGGAGGCAGCCGCTCCTTCCTCGTCCTCGCCCGAGATCGAGGCGGCGGCCCGCGAGCAGGTCGAGATCGTACAGAAAGCATTACGGAACCTGCCGCAGAGCCAGCGCGAGGCCCTCCTGCTCACCGTGGTGGAGGGCCTGAGCCAGGAGGACGCCGCCCAGATCCTGGGCGTGCCGGTGCCTACCCTGAAGACCTGGGTGCGGCGCGCTCGGATCCAGCTCGCGGCCGCCCTGTCCGGATTCGAGGTGCTGTCATGAACTGCCGTGAAATCCGGGAACGCCTGGCGGAAGGCGCGGACGAGGTCCGCAACCAACCGGACATCGCGGCGCACCTCGGGCAGTGCGACGCCTGCCGCGCCTTCGCGCAGAAGATCTCCGAAGCCGATCGCGCCCTGAGAGACCTGGCGGCCCCGCGGCTCGATCCGGCGCTGGTGGACCTGACCTTGCGCCGGGTCGAGAGCACCTCGCAAGCGCCGGCTCCGCGCCGTCGCCTGAGGTTCGCCTGGATGTTCGCCACGGGGTCGGTCCTGTTGCTGCTGGGCGGGTTCTCCGTCTTGTTCTTGGGCAGGATGCGCGAGCTCGTGGGGGTGTCGGCGAACGCCCTGGCCGGCAACGAGGAGTCGACGCGCACAACCGAGCTCCACGGCCACCGGAACATCAAGAGCTTCGGTGTCGCCCCGGCCTCTGGCCCACGGGGAGGCGAGGGGAGCGGTAGCGGATGGGGAAGTGGCGGCGCAGCGGCAAGAACCCAGAACGGCCAGGGCATCGGCGGACTGGCCGCCACCCGGGACGATGATGAGGTGAAAGACCAGGAAGATACCGGCAAGCTCTCAGGGGAGAAAGACAACGGCGTAGAGCGCCGCTCCTTGGAGCTGGGCATCCGGTCGGGAAAGGCAGCCGCGGACCGCGGTCCCGCCAATGCGCCGGCCGGCCAAGACCAGCCCGACGACGGAAAGGCCGCCTCCACCGGCATGCTGGCCGTGCTGCGCCAGCCGCCGGCCGACCGCTTCGTGAAACTCGATGCGAGTAAACCCGCCATGCCAGCCGAGCAACCAGCGGTCGAGGAGAACAAGAAGGAGCAGGAGCCTGTCAGCGAGCTCGAGCAGCGGCGCGCCCAGATCATCCCCATCATCCGCAATCCAGAGCCAGAGAACCAGGGGAAGCCTGTGCGCAATCGGGCGCAATCCGATCTGCCATCGGCCAACGATGTCACGCTGGCCGAAAAGAAGAATCTTCCGTGGCGTGTCTCACTGGCCAGGCCGGCGCAGGAGCGGACAGGCGAATCGCTCATGGACGGTAAGCGGGGCCGTCGCTCGCCCGCCGGCGAGGTTGTGGCGACCACGCCCCGAGACGCCCTGGTCATGGGCTCGCTCGACAAGAGCGCCATCCGGCAGGTCATCCAGCGAAACCTGGGGCCGATCCAGAACTGCTTCTCGCGGGCTTTGCAGTCGAATCCGAACGCGGGCGGGAAGGGCACGGTGACCTTCACCATCCAACCCGACGGCAACGTCTCCGACGTGGACGGCCGTTTTTACGATGCGGAGTTGGGCCGGTGCGTGGCGGCGCAGGTCGAGCGCTGGCAATTCCCGGTGCCCAAGGGAGGCGGGGTGGTGCGCGTGACGTACCCCTTCGTTTTCAAGTTGGCGGGCGATGACGCGGGAGAGGGCGGGGAGCAGGAGGCCGAGGAACTCGCGGAGCCGCCCGAGACGCCTCTCGAACAACTCACTTTCATTCCGGCGCGCGGGTACTTCGAGAACACCTACCTGCCGGGAGATCCCGAACTCGAGTGGTTGCGCGAGCGGCTTTCTCAGCTCCCGGGCGGCGTGGCCTTCGACCTGGTCGACGCCATCCGCCCCTACCGCCAGCCCTTCGACGCGCCGGCCGCGGACGGCCTGGCGGTGTTTTTGGCGGCGGACCAAAAGGGCGTGGAAGGCCCGGCGCGCCTCACCCTCCAGGTGGGCCTCAAGGGCTCGCTGCGCCACGCTCAGCGCCGCTCGGCGGTCACCGCCGCGCTGGTGGTGGATCTGACGTCGGTGCCGGACGAGGAGGCCCGGCGCTCGCTGTGGACCTTGGCGGACGCGCTGGCGGGTGAGATCCAGGCGGGCGACCGCTTCTTCCTGGTCGTGGCCGGCGTGGAGCGCCCGCTCAAGCTGAAACCCGCGGAGTTCTCCTCGCTCGCCGTGCGCCGGGCGCTGGCCCTGGCCCTGGAGGAGCGGGAGGCCAAGGGCGCTCAAGGGAGCCTCGAGGGCGCGCTACAAGCGGCCTACGACGCGATCCGGGGGGAGGGCGGCTCGGACGCCCCGTTGGGCGCCAATCTGGTGCTGCTGCTCGGCGCGGGACAGGTGGGAGAGGACCTGGACCAGCTCTCGTTGCTGGCACACACCCGGGCGGTGGACGGTATCGGGCTTACCACCCTGGGCGTGGGCGGCGCGGTGGACGTGGAGGGGCTGCGCTCGCTGGCGCTTTCGGGCCAGGGGCGGTTCCGCGTGGTGAAGCCGGGCGAGGAGCGGCAGACCATCGAGGGCGAGCTGGCCGCCTCCGGGTCGGTGGTGGCCCGGGCCATCCGCTTGCGCATCCGTCTCGCGCCCGGCGTGAAACTGATCTCGGTGCTCGGTTCCCGCTCCCTCGACGCGGTGGCCGCCGACCGGGTGCGCCAGGCCGAGCGGGCCATCGACCAGCGGGTGTCGCGCACCCTGGGGATCGAGGCCGACCGTGGCGATGACGAGGACGGCATCCAGATCGTCATCCCGGCCTTCTTCGCCGGGGACGATCACGTCATCCTGCTCGACGTGGTGGTGCCCGGGCCCGGACCGGTGGCCGACGTGCGGGCCCGCTACAAGGATCTGGTCAACCTCAAGAACGCCGTCTCCCAGGCCAGCCTGGTGCTGGCCGCGGGCGAGCGTCCGCTCGACCCTCTCAGCATCAATGTTCAGAAGAACCTGTTGGCCTTTCACTTGGCGCAGGATCTGCGGAGAGCCGCCCAGAGCCTCGACGCGGGCCAGGCGCAGGAGGCTGCGGAAGGGCTGCGTCTCGCCACCGCCCGGATCGGCTGGCTGCTGCGGCGCACGCCGGAGCTGCAGAACGATCCCGAGCTGCGCCGCGATCAGCAGGCTCTGGCGCTGGCCCTGGCCGAGCTGCGGGAGCGGATCGACAGGGGTGGAGACCTTTCGGACCTGGTGATCACCCTGGCCTACACGGGCCGGACCAAGCTGCCGCCGCGCCGAGCCGAGACAGCGAAACCCTCGGAGGTCACTCCATGAAAACCTTTGTCCTGCTTTCCTTGACCTGGTTTGGCCTGTGGCCCCTGGTCGCCCGCGCCCAGGCCGCCGACGACGGCGGCGAGGTGCGCCTGCCGCTCAAGATGTTCTCCGATCTCGCGGCCAAGGCCGGAGATCCCAAGAAGCCGGTGGTGGCCCCGGCCACCTCGTACGCTCTGGCGCAGGCCGAGGTGGAGGTGACGCTCCCGGAGGCCAGCGGCTCTCCCGCGAAGGTCGACGTCACGCTCACCGTCCACGTGCTCACCGACGAGTGGACCAGCGTGCCGTTGCTCCCCGTGGGGACGTCGCTCTCCCGGGCCTTGCTCGACGAGGCTCCCATCGCCCTGTCAGCGCTGCGGGGCGATCTGGTGTGGTCCACCAACGCCCGCGGTACGCACGTGCTCAAGCTCTCTTACGCCGCGGCGGTGCGGGCCTCGCTCGGGGGGCAGTCGCTGGTCCTGCCCATCCCGGCGGCCTCGGCCATTTCCTTTACGGCTCGCATCCCCGGGTCCGGTCTCGACGTGGCGGTGATCCCCAGCGCGGGGTTCGAGACCTCCGAAGAAGACGGGCGTACGGTGGTGCGCGCCGCGGTGCCGACCGCCAGCGGCATCCAGGTCTCCTGGCGCGTGCCGGCGGAGCGCAAGGTGATCATCACCTCGGCCCGCTACGACGGCGCTCAGAAGGGCAAGGTGGTCGCCTGGCGGGCGCAGTTTACGCTCCGCTCGCAGAGCTTCGAGAGCGTGACCGTACCCATCCTGGGGCGCGGCGTGGCCGTGGCGGACGCGAGGCTCGACGGCAAACCCGCCGTCGTGCTGGAGGAAGGCGAATTCCTGGTGGTCCAGGTGCAAGGGGCCGGCCGGCACGAGGTGATGGTGGACTTCGAGACCCCCGTCTCCGAGGAAGGCGGGCCGCCGGGCACGCGCCTATGGTTGCCCCGGCCGCCGCAGTCCACCTTCACCCTGAGCCTGCCCGGCAAGAAGGAGGTCAGCGTGCAACCGGCGGCCGGGGTAGATCTGGCCGTGCGTGGGGACCGTACCGTGGCCACCGTGCACCTGCCGCCCAGCGACGAGGCGGTGTTCTCCTGGCCCGGGGCGCTGCCCGAGGCGGTCAAGGAGAACCTGCGCGCCAACGCCGAGGTGTACCACTTCGTACGCGCCGAGGAGGGTGTGCTGCAGATCGAGGCCATCGTGGCCTACGAGGTCACCCGCGGCGCCACCAACCGCATCAGCGCCTTCCTGCCCGCCGGGGTGGTGGTGAACCGCGTCACTGGCGACGGCGTGACCGAGTGGCGCGCCGAGAAGCACCCCCGCGGCCAGCAGCTCTCGGTGTTCCTGGATCGGGATCTGCGCGGCGGCTACCGCTTCCAGGTGTCCTACGAGATCCTGCTCGGTGGCGGCGAGAAGGCCCCGGCGCAGGCCATCCCGCTGCTTCAGCCCGCGGAGGTGCACCGGCAGCGGGGCATGGTGGCCCTGCTCTCCGGGACCGAGCTGGAGGTGCGGCCGCAGAACGAGTCGGCCATGAACAAGGTGGGCGAGAACCAGATCCCGGCCTGGGCCCGCGAGGGCATCTCGCAGGCGGTGGCCCACACCTTCAAGTACGTGGAGCCCAGCGCCTCGCTCAGCGTGGTACTGGCGCCGCCGGAGAAGAAGCGCGGCAAGTTCGACGCGGTGGTCGATACCCTGTTCTCGGTGGGCGACGGCGTGCTCAAGGCCTCGGCCTCGGTCGAGATCGCCATCAAGACCGGCAAGCTCATGGACCTGGAGCTTTCGCTGCCGGAGAACATCAACCTGATCGGGGTCACCGCGCCGTCGCTGCGCGAGCACAAGGTGTCCGGCGAGGATGGCAAACCCCAGACGCTGGCGCTGCAGTTCACCCAGGAGATGGAGGGCACCCTGCGCATCGAGGTGGCCTACGAGCGCGGCATCGGGGCGGACGTGGAGAAGGTACTGGTGCCGGCCATCCACGTCCCCGGCGCCGACATGGAGCAGGGGCGGCTGGCGGTGGAGGCACTGTCGGCGGTCGAGGTGCAGGCGCTGGAGTCCGATCGGGACACAAGGCTGCTGCCCCTGGACGTCCAGGAGCTGCCGCGCCAGCTCACCCTGCGCACCACCAACCCGGTGCTCATGGCCTACAAGTATGTGCATGCCGAACCGCCATTCGCGTTGACCCTGGAGGTGCGGCGGCACGCCGAGCTCAAGGTGCAGGTGGCCAGCATCGACCATGCCAGCTACCAGACGCTGTTCACCCGCCACGGGTTGTCGCTGACGCGGGTGAGCTACCAGATCCGTAACCGGCGCAAGCAGTTCTTGGCGGTGCAGCTGCCGGAGGGGTCCGAGCTGTGGTCCGCGGAGCTCGCCGGGCAGCCGGTGAAGCCCGCCGCGGGCGCCAAGCCCTCCCAGATCCTGGTCCCGCTGGTGAACTCCGCCGTGCCCTTCGCGGTGGAGATCGTGTACCGCACCACTGTGCCGAAGCTCGGCTTCGCCGGCTGGCTGCGCGGTTCGCTGCCGGTCCCGGACGTGGTCGAGGCGCAGAGCAGCTGGGACGTGTTCTTGCCGGATGACCTCGAGTACGGCCAGGTGGACACCAACATGCGCGTGGTGGTGGAGGCCGAGCCGACCTCGGCACAGCCCGACATGAGCGCTGCGGCACGCGCGCTCGCCGGGGAGGACACGGGGGCGGGCGAGACGCCGGGCGGCGGCGGCGGTGTATTGCCGCTGCGCATGGACGTGCCCACCCACGGCATCCACTTCCGCTTCGAAAAGTTGTTTGCCAACCAGGGCGAGGAGGACAGCCGCTTCTCCATCCATTACTCTACCGGGGCGGCGCACGGGACCGGCGGGCTGCTCTTGTTTTTTGCCGTGCTATGGCTCGGGCTGGCGGGGCTCGGCGCCGCCGGGCTCGTGCGCAAGCGCCTGAGCCGCGTACTGGCGGCGCTGCTCTCGCTGGGCGCGGTGGTGGTGGCGGTGGTCTCGGTGGCGGTGCTCAATGCCTCGGTGGCCTGGGGGGTGGCCGGGGCCATCGTGGCCGCCGTCCTCGCGGTGGCGCTCAAGATCCTCCCGCGCCTGCGTCGCTCCTCCCCGCCACCGGTGACCGCCGCCTGAAATCCTTTTCTCTACGGGCTGGCTCCCACGCTCCCGCATGACAAGGTCCAGATCGCACGCGTGCATCGGATCCCGCTCCGCTCCCTCGACGGCGACGCCGCCAGACGCTCGGGCTCCTTGGGGTCACGCTGAATCTATGTGCGCTGGCCGAACAGGTTCGTCATGGGCATGCCACGAACTCGTTCCAGGGATTGCGGGCTGCTATGGGGCCAGGAAGAATTGGATCAGATCGGTGCGCATGGCCACCGTTCCGGCGCCGCAGTTCTGCAGCAGCATGGTGTGGGCGCCCTGCGGCACGGAGGCGCAGGCGCCCGGGTCGTAGCTCTTGAGCCGGCTCGACGGCAGGGCCAGCGTCGCGCCCAGCAGGGTCGCGCCCTCGGGCGGGAAAACCGCGTCGCCGGTCACCGTCTGCAGCATCAGGCGCTTGGTCCCGGCCGCGATGTCCGCCGCCAGCGTCCCGGCGAAGTTGATGGGATCGGCGGGGTCCAGCACCCACTGCGCCGTCAACAGGAACTGGGCGAATTTGGCATCCTGAGCCAGATCCTGCGGCGCGCAGCGCGGTGGCGTGGCGCGGCAGCAGGCGGCGTCGATCACCTGCGCGGCGCACAGGACGGGAGACAGCTCGGCCAGCAGCACCGGCGAACCGCCCAGAAGCTGCGCCAGGCCGGCCGCCGGGGCGTTGAGCACCGCGCGCCGGACATCCGGGCTGAGCGCGGTGAACACGGCGCCGGTGACCGAGCCGAGCGAAACCCCGAGGAAGAAGATGCGGTTGGGGTCGATCGCCAATCCCGCGCAGGTGTCCTCGGTACAGTTTTTAAGCACCCGCACCAGTTGCATCAGGTCCGCGACCGTCTGGCGCAGGTTGTCCCGGGTGGCGAACAGGTCGCTGCTCATGACCGGGTAGAGCTGATCCGCGTTCGTCTGGCCGTTCTTCACCAGCACTTGCCGGCCGCCGGCCAGCACGCCGTCCATGGCCACCAGCGCGAAGCCCGCCGCCCCCAGGTTGTTGGCCAACGACAGCATGGCCAACTTGTTGGCCGAGGTCGCCTGGGCGGGATCGGTGGGGGTGAGGGGGTGCTGGAAGATCACCACCGGGTACGGCGGTGTCCGTCCGGCCGGCAGGCTGACCAGCACGGGCACCGTCTGACCCTGGCTCCCCTGCGGCGGTGGAGGGCTCGTCATGGAGAACTCTCCGGGGACCCACTCGGGCTGCCCGCTCTTGGGCAGGTAGGGCAGCTCGATGGCGGCCGCCTGCTGGAAGCGGGGCGAGACGAAGTCCGCCGAGATGAAGCGCGCGATCCCCGGGCAGTTGGGCCCGGCGCCGATGGCGTCGCAGGAGAGGCCGAGCGCCCCGAGGAACTGCTGCGGCGGCAGCGGCGGCACCGGCAGCGACGCGGCGGGGATGGTGACCTGGCGGGTGTCGAACGCCTCGCCGAGCAGCCCCAGGCGATCGCGGATGTCCGTGAGCGCCGCCTGGGTCGACTGGGTGTTGAAGAGCCAACCGAGCAGGATGTCCTGGCGCGGGATGGCGAGCGCGTCGGCCGCGGCCAGGAGCGGCTTGTGCGTCTCCTGGAGCAAGCGCAGCGCGAGATCGGACTGCGCGGTGGTGCTACGCACCAGCGTCCAGGCGTACGAGGGGAGGACCTCGAAGCCCTCGCGGTCCCGGATGCCGCGCAGCAGGATCATGCCGTACAGCCGGTCCGGCGCGAGCGCTCGCGGCACCTCGGGCCGATCCTGGAGCACGGGGAGGAACACCACGGTCGGCACCGGCACCGGCGCGGCGTCGCAGCCCTGGATGTACTTGGACGTCTGGGTCTGCACGGCTCGAACGGCGATGGGGTGTTGCAGGTCCGGCGTGCGCGCCGGGTCCGAGTACGGCCCGAGATCGAGAAGCAGGACGCGGTCCGTCAGCGACTCCTCGTCCAGCGAGCTGGTGAAGTACGCCTGGATGAAGCCCTGCAAGAAGGTCCCGTACCCGTCGAGCCGCTCGACGCGGCGCAGGGTCTCCTCCGTCACCGAACCCGCCACCAGGCACTGCGATGGCCGGAGGCTGAGCGTGGGCGGCTGCGTGTCGTTGACCGCCAGGATGTTCGGCAGGGGGAGGAGCGAGCGCGCGGGTTGATCCGGGTCCGGGGCGAAGTACGCGGTGGTGGTGCCGAAGGTCTGTCCGCCGTCGCCCCCGCCCTGGCTTTCCAGACAGGCCGCGAACAACAGAAAGGATAGATTGACGAGCAAGAGCTTTCTCATGGCGGCCTCCGCTACCAGTGGGCGTCCACCAGCACGTAGAGGTTGCGAATGGTCTGGTCCACCGCGGTTGTCGGTCCCAGGTACAACCCCTCCCAGTCGCGGCGGATCTCCAGAAACCCCAGGCGGGCGAACAGGTTGCCCGGCACCAGCTCCTGGATGAGGTACACCTCCCAGGCCAGGCCCTTGGTGGAGAGCCGGTTCACCAATAGGTCCGAGGGCGACGACCAGGCCACGTGGTACTTGGAGCCGTAGTTCAGCTCGGCGCCCAGGCGGGTGTGGTAGGTTTCCCAGAAGGGAAGGGTCCAGCGCAGCCCGGTGTAGACGAGGTGCCCCAGGTTGGTGTGCCCCGCGCCCTCCTCGTAGGAAGCCAGCCCGATGGCCAGCCGAGAGGTGCCCTCGAAGACCATGCCGGTGGGGCCTTCGGTGGGATGGACGATGGGCAGGGACACCGGCACGTCGTACAGGATGCGCCCGTCGCTCGGCCGTAGCACCGTCATGTGGTAGGCGAGAAACACGTCGAGGCCGGAGCCGGCGATGTCGGTGAACTCCAGGAGCGAGGTGAACATGGCGTACTCGCCCAGGGTGTCGCTGGTGGAGCCGACGGGCGCGATGCTGGTGTTCAGCGAGGGGATGAACAGCGAGACGTTGCGCGGCGGGAAAGCCGGGATGTAGGCCGCGCCGAGCTGGACCAGGTTGTTGCCCAGGCCGGGGATCTCGAGCTCGAACATCCCCCCCAAAACGTGCATCTCGGCGAAGCCGCTCTCGTGCTCGAACAGCGTCAGGTGGTCGTTGAGCTGGAAGTCGGTGTGGGTGGTGAAGGGCATGTAGAACAGGCGCAGGCTGAAGTTGTTCAGGCCCTGGAGGAAGCTGTCCAGGTGCAGGGTGAGCATGACGGTCTCCATCTCCGCCTCGACCATCTGCACCCCCCAGGTCGCCGAGCGCGCGGTGTCCTCCTTGAGCTCCGCCGGCGGCCCCTCGGCGGAGGCGATGCGCCCGGCGGAGAACACCAGCCAGTCGGTGATGGTCCAGTCGATGTAGGCCCGCTCGATGCGTAGGGTGGGATCGCGCGGGTAGCGCGTCGAGTGCATGTCCAGCGTGACCGACTGGGGCTTGAGCTCGTTCATGTACTTCAGCACCGAGAGCCGCCCGTAGAAACGCAGCCGCTCGGTGATGTCGAAGGAGAGCTTGAGGAACAGCCGCTCCACCCAGTTCGAGCCGTACCACTTGTCGACGTCGCGTCGCTGCTCGCGGTACACTGGCGTCACCCGCACCGAGCCCGTGGCGGGGTCGTAGATGGGCTGGCCGAACGGATCCAGCACGAGCTCGAGGTGATCGGGCACGGATTCGATTGAGCGATCGAGCAAGTGGAAGTCGCTGAAGGTCACCCGGAACCCGCCGCTCCAGTCCAGCCGGTCTTTCTTCACCTGCTCGGCGAGCTTGTCCTGGTTGCCCAGGATCTGATCCAGCACGCCCTCCACGGAGTCCAGGCGCTTCGACAGCTCCTCGATGTCGCCGGAGAGCTTCTGGGCGTCCAGCGCCTGGAGTTTCTCCTCGAGCTCGCGCAGCGACTTCGCCACCGACTCGGGCGGCGTCCCGCTCAGGATCTGGCGTTTCTCTTGCTGGTACTTGCGCTGCAGGTAGTTGACTTCCTTCTCAGCAGCCTGCAGGCGCTTTTGCAGCCGCTCCAGGGTGCCCTCCACCGACCAGGTTTGCGGCTTGTCCCCCTCCGGTGGTGGGGTGGGCTGCTGGCTGAAGGCCGTCACGCTCGCGCCGAGGACGAGCGCAAGGCATGTAAACCCGATGCCGCCTTCGATTGCCCTTTCCCGCTTCATATACGTTCCTTTCCCAAAAGGTCGCACCAGAACGATGCGCGTCACCGCTCCCCGGCGATGCCGCTCTTCTGCTTCTTTTCGATGCGCTGCAAGATGACCTGCAGGGCGCGCTTGAGCTCGTCCGCTGAAAACAGCCGGTCCAGTTCGACCGAGCGGTTGTGTCGGCGTCTGTGAAAAAAGAACTCCCACTGGCTGCGGGTCTTCTTCTCGTACTGGAGGGCGGGTGCCCGGACGCCGTGACAGCTTCCGCAACCGCGGTTGAGGACCTGCTCTCCGTTCCACGAGCCATCACCGCTGAGGTACGAAGGCTTGGCGGTATTTTCGGGTGGCTTGGGTTGAGGAGGCGGCGGAGGGGTCACCGCGGCGACCACGGGGCCGGGCGTGGCGGGAGGCTCCGGCGGGGGAGTCGGCGCGGGCTTGGGGGGAGCTGGCGCCTCGGCCACGGGCGTGGTTGTGGGTGGCGGCGTTGGCGCCGGAGGTTGCGGCGTGGGGTGCGGCGCCGGAGCTGGCTCGGGCGCCGGCGGAGTCTTGGCCTCGCTGTGGCGAACCTGCGCCGGTGGGCGATGAGGCCGGCGGGGGTGGTCCCGCCCCGGCGGATCGACGACCGGTGACGCGGGCGGCTGCGCGCTGCCGGGCCCTGGCACAGGGGACGGCACGGGCGCCGGGAGCGCGACCAGGTTCGCCTCCAGGCGCAGCATGCCGGCCTCCTGGCCCGCGGCCTGGGCCGAAAAGGCCACGTACCCGTCTTTACGCACCTCGATGGTGTGCATGGAGTTGGGCACGATTCGCGTCTCGAAACCATGCTCTCCCGCCAGGCCGGCCTCGGTCCCGTCGATCCACACTGTGGCCGGAGACGGTCGGGCGACGATGATCAAATTGGGAGAGGAGTTCGGCGGGGCGGTTGGAGGCGGCGCCGATGTTTCCGGGACGCTCCGGTCGAGGACGAACCACTTGACCGCGGCAAAAGCCCCGCCCGCCAGGACCAGCAAAAGAGGCGCCAACCACAGCCAGCGCCGGGGCTTCCTGGGACCCGTCGCCTCGGCTTGCCCGGCAGGCGTCTGGGAAGGGGTCGAGCCGATGGCGGTGGTCCCCGGCAGGCTCGGCAGGTTGACCTGGGGCAGCGTCATCTCCCCGGTCTTTCCTGGAACCGGCGGAGGCGCCGGCGGTCGCTCGGCCATCTGGCGCGCCTGGGCCAGCAAGGTCTTTTCGAACTCCCGCCGCTTTTGAATGCGCGCCTTGAAGGTCTCCTGGAACCAGCGGCGCGCGTCGGGGGCCGGGGCCAGGCCGCCGTTCTTTTCGGCGCAGGCGGCCAGGCGGGTTGCCAGTTCCTCGCAGGTCTGGATGCGCTGCTCCCGGTCGGGGTGGGTGGCCGCGGCCACGATGTCGTCGCACTCCTTGGGGAGATCGCGTTCGAGCTGCGACGGCGGGATGAGCTTCTCGCTGCTGATGCGGTGGATCACCTCGCCGATGGTGACGTCGGGTTTGAAGTCGAACGGCACGCGGAGCGTGAGCATCCGCCACAGCACCAGACCCATGGCGTAGACGTCGACGCGGTGATCGATCTCGGAGAACTTGAAGCAGTCGGGCGCCAGGTAGGAGAGCTTGCCCTTGATCACGCCGGGCGAGGTGAGGTCCATCTGCACCGCCGCGGTCTTGGCGATGCCAAAGTCGATCACCTTGAGGTAGCCGCTGGAGTCGAGCATCAGGTTGTGCGGCCCCACGTCGCGGTGGACCAGGTTGAGCGGTTGCCCCTCGGCGCTCTTGGCGGTGTGGGCGTAGTGCAGCGCCTCGCAGGCCTGGATCAACAGCCGGGCCAGCACGGAGAGCGGCATGCGGCGCCGGGCGCGGGCCAGGGCGCGCGCCACGTACTCGAGGTTCTCCCCGTCGAGGTACTCCATGACGATGGCCACGGCGTCGCCCATGCGGCACAGATCGAAGACCTTCACTACATGGGGGTGATTGAGCTGGGAGACGGTGCGCGCCTCGCGCACGAAGAGCTTCACCGAGTCGTCCGCCTGCGAGATCTTGCCGGCCTTGATGCGTTTCACCACCACCAGCTGCTCGAAGCCGGCCGCGCCGCGCTGGATGCCCAGGAAGACGTCTGCCATGCCGCCGCTCCCCAGCCGGGCCAGCAGCAGGTAGCGGTCCTTGATGTCGGTCTGGATGCGCAGGCTGCTGTTGACGTCAACCATGCTCCCGGAACCTCGCTATCGAATCTTCTTCTGCAATCCTAGACCTCTTTGATCTGCGAGATCAAGTTTGCCGACATTTCTCCCGAGCCACGGGACCGTCACCGATCTCGGGCCCGCGCCGCGGTTTGACACCCGTCCAAACTTCTGACAAAGATTCACATCGTAACACCGCGGCGGCGACCCCGCGGGCTGGGAGAGACCACGCTCCTCATCACCGCCATATCGATCGGTTTCGTGCACACCCTGGTCGGGCCCGACCACTACGTACCCTTCATCGTGATCGGTCGCGCGCGGCGCTGGGGGTTCGGGCGGCTGATGCTGCTCACCTTTGCCTGCGGGCTCGGCCACGTGTTCTCCAGCGTCGTCATCGGCCTGGTCGGCATCGCCCTGGGCAAGTCCCTGAGCCACCTCCAGGGGGTCGAGGAGATGCGTGGCGCGTGGGCGGGCTGGGCGCTCATCCTGTTCGGGGCGGGGTACGGGGCCTGGGGGCTGTGGCGGGCGCTGCGCGGGAAGCACCCGGCGCACGCTCACCTGCACCCGGACGGGACCATCCACCGGCACGGCCACGACCATCCGGCGCAGGCGGAGCACCCCCCGGTGCACGAGCACCCGCACGCCGAGGGCGAGCCGCAGTCCTGGAGGAGCCTGACGCCGTGGGTGCTGTTCATCGTCTTCGTGCTGGGGCCGTGCGAGCCGCTCATCCCGCTGTTCTTCGCCTCGGCGCTCGCCGGCTCCTTCGACGAGGTGCTGCTGGTCACGCTCGGCTACTGTGCCGCCACCCTGGCCGCCATGCACGTGCTGGTGGCGGCCTGCTGGCTGGGCCTGCGAAAGATCTCGCTCGGCCCGCTGGAGCGCTTCAGCCACGTCCTAGCCGGCGGGGTGGTGCTGCTGTCGGGCGTGGGCATGGTGTTCTTCGATCTGTAGTGTCCCGCCGTTCCGCGCTTCCTTGACTCGAGCGTAGCGAGCCGCTACCCTCGGCGCTGGCCGCGGCCGGCGGGCCGGGCCGGGAGCGCGCATGTTCCAGCCGGCGCAATTCGGCAAGTACTACCTCTACGAGCGCATCGCCGTCGGCGGCATGGCCGAGATCTACAAGGCCAAGATGTACGGGGTGGACGGCTTCGAGAAGAACATGGTGGTGAAACAGATCCTGCCGCAGTACGCGCGCAACAAGGACTTCATCACCATGTTCGTGGACGAGGCCAAGATCACCGTCTCCTTGCAGCACGGCAACATCGTGCCGGTGTACGAGCTGGGCCAGATCGACGGGGTGTACTACCTGTCCATGGACCTCATCGACGGCAAGAACCTGGGCGAGCTCCTCGACGCCGGCCTGGACAAGAACCAGCGCCTGTCGGTGCCCCACGCCCTGTACATCGCCTGCGAGATCCTGGCCGGGCTGGACTACGCCCACCGCAAGACCGACGAGCGCGGGAACCCCCTGGGCATCGTCCACCGCGATGTCTCGCCCCAGAACGTGCTGGTGTCCTACGAGGGCGAGGTGAAGATCGTCGACTTCGGCATCGCCCGCGCCGCCACCAAGGTCCACTCCACCCAGGCCGGGGTGATCAAGGGCAAGTTCGGTTACATGTCCCCCGAGCAGGCCATGGGCAAGGACGTGGACGCCCGCTCGGACGTGTTCGCCGCCGGCATCCTGCTGTACGAGATGCTGACGCTGGAGCGGCTGTTCTACAGCGAGACCGACGTGGTCACGCTGGACCGGGTGAAACGCGCCGACGTGCCCACGCCCTCGCGCACCAACCCGAACCTGCCGCCCCAGCTCGACGCCATCGTGTTCAAGGCCCTGGCGCGCCGCCCCGAGGACCGCTACCAGTCGGCGGGGGAGATGCGGCTGGCCATCTCGCGCTTTCTGTATGGGCTTCCGGTGGAGGCCTCGGCCAACACGCTCTCCGCCTACCTCAAGGGGCTCTTCCAGGCCGAACTGGAAGAGCGGCGCCGGCAGCCGGCCATCCGCATGCCGGCGGCGGCCCCGGCGGCTCCTCCGCGGGCCCAGCTCATCGCCTCGGCGCCGGCGATCCCGGCACCGCCGGCGGCACCGGCCCCGGCCGCACCCGTCCCGGCCGCGCCCCGCCCCGCCCCGAGACCGGCCGCACCCGCCGGACCGGAGGCGCTCTTCGGCGAAGGACCGCCGGGGTCGCCGGTCGGCCAGGCCCACGCCCCGCCGGCGGAGTCCGGTCTTCTGCTGCCTTCGTTGGAGGACGAGGCGGTGGACGACGACTTCAGTTTCAAGCGGGCGGCCCGGCGGGCCCGCTGGATCGGCATCGTGGTCGCGGTGGCGGCCTTGGCGCTGGGGGTGATCTTCCTGGGCGGCCCCGTGGTCCGGCTGCTCTCGGGAGACGGTGGCGGCACCAGCCGCCTGGCCAAGCAGAGCCTGGGCACGCTGGTGGTGCGCAGCCGCCCCACCGGCGCCTCGGTGTACTTCGGGAACCAGAAGGTGGGCACCACCGACGTCCGCATCGGGGACATCGACCCCAAGAAAGAATACGAGCTGGTGCTCACACTGGAAGGGTACCCGCCCTATTCGCGAAAGATCGTTCCGACGGATTTCAAACCGGAGGCGGAGATGACCATCCAGGTGTTCAAGGACTGGACCGCCGACGCGCTGAAGTGACCCGGAGGTGGCGAGGACATGGGATCCAAGCTGGAGAAGACCCAACTGGAATACGAGTCGATGCTGCGGGACCTGGGCGAGAAGGCCCGCATGGTGAACATGCTCGACAAGGCCAGCCCGGAGGCGCGCCAGGGCCTCGACCGCGCCCGCGAGAACCTCTCGGATCGCAAGACCGAGCTCGACTTCATCCATAGCGAGATCGAGCGCCAGCAGGCGGAGCTGGCCGAGCGCAAGGCGAAGCTCGAGGCCGACATCGCCGCCACCCGCGAGGCCCTCTCCAAGACCGAGAAGAGCCTGGACGCCAAGAAGGGCAAGGTCGAGCCGCTCAAGAAGAGACTCACCGGCGCCGAGTACGACATCAAGTTCGTGCAAAAGTCGCTGGAGGAGGAGCAGCGCAAGCTCAAGGTGGCGGAAGAGAAGGAAGATCCCAAGAAGATCAAGGAGCACCAGGAGATCATCGCCCGCATCAAGATCGACTACATGCGCAGGCAGAAGGAGATCAACGACCTCAAGCGGCAGATCTCGGAATTCTCCAACCCCACCAAGTCCCTGGGGGGCTCCATCGAGGAGCTGGAGCAGAAGCTCGACGCCTTGGAGGAGGAACTGGAGGGTTTCGAGGAGTGCGAGGAGCAGCAGATCCTGGATGATCTGCGAAAACAGCACGCCGACAAAGAAAAAGAGGTTCGCATCGGCGAGGCGGCGGTGCTGGACGCCATGGCCGACCTGGGCGAGGATCTCTACGAGCGGCGCATCTCCCACCCGGTGCTCAACAAGTACTACGCCGACCTGGACGTGCTGGCCCGCGCCATCGACGAGATGCAGAAGAAATGATTGCGCGGGATCGGCGTCGAGGATGTCGGCTGGCGTGGCTGCTCTTGTGCCTGGCCTGCGCCTGTCGCAAGGGCGCGCCTTCGCAAGAGGGGTTCGCCGTGGTGCTGGCGCAGGCCGGGGACGCCGGCGCGGCCGAGGAGCTCCGGGCCGAGGTGGCTGGACTGGATCCGGAGCTGGCCGACGCCTCGGTCCGGATCGTGAATGATGCGCCGGGCGCCGCGACGTACCTGGTGCTCAGCCGGCCTTTTCCCACCCGCGAGGAGGCCGAGGGCCTGCGGCGGAGGCTGGAGCAGACGCATCGCACCGGCCTGGACGTCATCGAGATGCCACCGGTGGCCGGCCCGACCGCGACCGAGGTGGCGCCCGGCAGTCGCCCGCTCTTGCTCTCGCTCCTGCCGGCCCCCGAAGGCGAACTCGAGCTGGAGGCGGTGCGGTGGGCCGCGGCCGAGGCCGGACCGCCGGCGCCAGGAACCCCGGCGGTGCTCGATAGGTTCGAGGCGCGGCTACAGAAGGCCTCCTGCCGGCAACAGGCCCGGGCCGCCTGGCGCGCCCCCGATGGCGGGCGGCTGCTCGCCTGGGTGTGCGAGGGAACGGCGGAGGAGCTGTTGCCGGCCATCCATCGGGCACTGCTCACGGCCCCCGAGGTGATCCGGCCCCCGCCGGCGCGGCGGGCGGGAAGCAAGAAGGGCAAGAAGGCCCCGCCGGACCGCTTGCCGGCCGTGGCCGATATCCTGGAGGAGGCCATGCCGCTCCCGGTCGCCAGCCCCGCCCGGTTGCCCTGGGGGGAGGCCGGCGCCCATTCCTTTTCGGTCAAGTTGCCCAAGGAGCGCGCTGCGCCGGCCGCTGAATGGGCGGCCCGCCTGGCTCCGCTTCCTTC
>JAAZNF010000066.1 GCA_012798435.1 Myxococcales bacterium
CGGCCGGCGCGGACGCGGCTGGGGCCGGGGGTGAGCCGGGGGCCGCGGCGGCCGCTGTTGCGTTCAAGACGGGCGCGGCGGTCGCCGGCGGCGGCGCGGCGGGTGGCGTGGCGGTCGGGGCCGGTGAGCCGGATTTCTTGGGGTCGCTCATGGCTCAGCCTCGCCCGTAGCGGTAAGGGAAGAGCTGCTTCTGGCAGAACCACAGGAAGCGGTCCAGCAAGAAGGCCACCACGGTGAGGAACAGCAAAATGAGGTACACGTGCTCGCGCGGCCCGCGCCGCTGCGCCAGCATGATGAGCTTGCCCACGCCCTTGTCGGCGTCGATGGCCTCGGCCAGGATGATGTAGCCGAAGGCCAGCCCGAACATGAGCCGGATGGTGTTGAAGACGTCCGGCATGGCCAGCGGGATGAGCACCTTGGTCATCACCTGCCGCCGCGAGGCCCCCAGGGTGTAGGCCGTGTCCAGGTAGTCCTTGCCCACGTTGCTCACCGCGCGGGCCGAGTCGAACAGCACGAAAGCCACGCAAGCGATGAAGATGAACCCGACCTTCTGGGCCTCGCCGATACCGAACCACAACAGGGTGAGCGGCACCAGCGCCGAGATGGGCACGTTGCGCCCGAAGATCGAGATGGGCGCAAAGAAGGCGTCGATGCGCTTGAAGGTGCCGCACAGGATGCCGAGCGGCACGCCGATCAGGATCGCCAGCAGAAAGCCCTCCAGCACCCGCAGTAGGCTCGCCATCAGGTGATCGAGCAGGATGAGCCGGCCGGCGTCGTCCGCCCACAGCGAGGGGAAGGAGCCGAACACCTCGGCCGGAGAGCCCAGGGTGGTGCGCGACACGATGCGCTCCTCCGAGGCCCCGCCCCCGGTGACGAGCTGCCAGGCGAGGAAGATCAGCAGCAGGCACAGCCCGGCCATGAGCGCCTTGCCCCAGATGGTGGGCTCGTCGCGGATGACGAAGAAGTTGCGGAAGAACCCCGCCATCATGTCGAGCAGGCGCGCAAACGGCCCCGCGGCCGCGGCGGGCGCTCGCGTCCTCTCCTTCTCCTGTTTCTTCTCCTCGGCCTCGAAGGCCGCCAGCGCCGCGGCGGCCTTGTCGGAGATGGGAGCGGTCGGCCGCGGCGAGAGCGAAGCGGCCGGGTCCGCTCCAACCGGGGCGCCGGTGCCCACGGCCTTCCCCTCGGGAGCCGGAGGGCTCGGGGACGCCGGATCCTTCGGATCACTGGGAGGGCTCTGACTCATGGACTTCCTCGCGTGGCGTACGGCCACAACTCAACATCCCGCATCCGCGCGACCGATCGTCTAGCCGCGTCTGGCCGCGCTCGCTCATGACGCGACCGGCGGCCTTACTGCACCTCCAGCGGGTACACCTTGATCTCCACCCGGCGGTTGCGCGCGTGGTTCTGCGGATCTTCCGGGTCGGCCGGCACGTCCCAGGCCATGCCGGTGGCGGAGAACTGGTTGGGCTGCAGCGACTTGAACTTTCGCAACAGCGCCTGCTTGACCGCGTTGGCGCGGTTATTGGAGAGCTCCTTCACCGCCTCGTAGGGCACCGAGCCCTTCATGGAGGCGTCGGTGTGCCCCTCGATGATGATGCGCGCCGCCCCGTATTGCCCGGCCATGCGGCCCACCTCCTCCAGCACGAAGGGCACGTTGGGGTCGTACAGCGCCTGGATCTTCTTCTCTCCCTCCTGCTTTTCGACCTTCATGTCCAGGTCGAAGGAGTTGGGGAAGAAGTGGATCACCACCGTCTTGGTGAGGATCTCGCCGGACTCGGCCTTGATGGCGGTGACGCTCTTGGGGGTGAAGGTGACGGTGTACTCGTCTCGTTGGTTCGCGTACTTCGGCTCCTTGCCGAGCTTCTGGATGACGGAGTAGTCCATCACCTGGTCGAAGGGGGTCTTCTCGGTGACCTGGCCGATGCGCTTGTACAGGTAGTAGGCGGTCTCCCAGGTGCGCTCGAAGTTGGCCGGGTTGTTGGCGTCCAGGAAGAAGGCGCGGTTCTCGGCGTAGTTGGTGCTGTGGGCGTCGCCGAGCATGTTCATGGCCTCGGTGGGCGGAATGCTGTAGCCCTCCGACATGAGCTTGGCCGCCTTCTGCTTGCCGGCGTCGGTCTTGAGCTCCTCCATGGCGTCGAAGATGCCCCGCACCAGGCCCTCGATGATGTCCGGGCGATCTCCGGCGAAGTCCGCCCGGGCGAACCACACGTCGGCGATCAGCTTGTTGGCGGTCCCGGTGGAGACGATCAGCTTGTTGCCCTTCATCTCGGAGAGCTTGTAGATGTCCGGCGCCCAGGATACGCAGGCGGCGATGGACTTATCGGCGTTGAAGGCCGCCGCGGCCTGGAAGGCGTCCTGGGTGAACTTCCAGTTCACCTCGCCCGGCTGCACCCCGGCGTTGATGAGGGCGTTGAGCGCGAAGTAGTGCGAGGGGGAGTTCTGCGCCAGCACGATGGTCTTGCCGCGTAGCTGGCCCACGTTCTCGATGCCCCGGCCCACGATGCCGTCACCGCCGTTGGACCAGTCCACCTGCTGGAACACCCGCGGCATCACCCGGCTGTCCTTGCGCAGCTCCTCGAGGAACAGCGGGAGCATGTCCAGGGTGGCCCAGCCGATGTGGATGTTGCCGGTGGCAAACGCGTCGCGCATGGCCACCGGGTCGTCGATCAGGGTGAGCTCCACCTTGAACTTCTTGCCGTTCGGCGCCACCCACTCCTTGCCCGGCTTCATGCCTTCGTTGGCCAGGAAGATGGGCGCCCAGCCGGCCCACACATTGATGGCGAAGCGCACCGTTTCATTCTTGAGCGGCTGGTAGTTGCTGGTGCCCTTCACCGGCGGGAGCTTGGCGGCCGGCACGAAGGTGTACTCCTTGACCGTGGTGGGAGCGTTGCTGTCGGGCGCCTCGGCGCCGCCCTTGCTGTCGCCGCCGCCCTTGATCTTGTTCAGATCGTCGGCGTTGATGTCGCCGCCGCCCTGGCCCCCACCCTTGTCCTGCGGGAACAGGATGCCGGCCTTGTAGGCCGCGAAGGCGCCCAGGCCCAACACCACCAGCGCTACCATGATCCAGAATCCGGCTTTCGGCTTGCCACCCATGGATCTTCCTCCTTGGATTGTCTCGCGCGAATGGACCAGCGGCTATTGCGTCTGCTTCTGGGTCTCGGGCTTGTCCTTCTGCTCGGTCGCCTTCTCCGGGCCGAGCTCGGCCAGCGCCGGCTCGATCTTGGCGGTTTCCGGCGCCTTGAGGCCCATCTCCACCTCGAACTTGGCGAGCATGTCCTCGGCCTGGGACTGCTCCAGGGCCTTCTCGGCCTTGATCCTGTCCAGCCCCTGCTCGGACATGTCGGCGGCCACCCGCACCTTGGCGCGGTTGAGGTCGATCTTCTCCTGGATGAGCTGCTCCACCTGCCCGAAGTCGGTGGTCACGTCGAAGTTGAAGGTCTGGCTGAGGCGCGCCAGCTCGGCCTCGGCCTGGGACATCTTGAGGTCGGCCTGGTACTTCTGGATCTTCTCGCGCACCTTGGCCAGTTGCTTCGTCGCATACTTGATCTTCTCCACGTTGTTCTGGTAGGCCGCCTCGTGCATCGCAAGCTGGGATTGGTTCTCGGCCAGGTCGTTCTTGGCCTGCTGCAACTCCACCGCCAGTTGACCCGCGGTCTGGCGATCGCCCATCTTGAGGTAGGCCTTGATCTTGCTGGTGAGCTGCGCGACGCGCTGCTCGCCGGTGGCCACCTGCCGGCCCACCCGCTCCACCAGCGCCCGGTACTGTTCCAGGCCCTCGCGGCCCTCCTTGAGCTGGGCGGTGGCCTTGTCGTACTCGAGCTGCATGATGGCGATGGGGTCGCGCGACCAGAAGAAGTTGGCGATCTTGTTGAGCTGCGCGCGAACGGCCGTCCAGAATTTGCCCATGGATCCCTCCTTGTCGCGCCCCGCACGTGCCCGCGCCCACCCGGACTTCAAGCAACCCGTCGGGAGCGAGGCGACTGGCGGAAGCCGATCATCAGGGGCCTGAAGATACCCCAGCCGCGCACGGACGGTCAATCAAAAACAGGGAGGGAGGAGCAGGGAACGCAGGAGGGGCGCCGGGCGTCCGCTAGCGGCAGCGTCCGGTCAGGCAGTGGAGCCCGTTTTCGCAGTCGGCGTCGCAGGCGCAGGCTAGCGGGTCGAAGCAGAACCCGTTCTGGCACACCTCGCCCTCCGGGCACTCGCTATCGTCGCAGCAGGCCAGGCGGCACTGCCCGTCCACGCACTGCTCGGGGGCGGGGCAGTCGCTGGTGACGCGGCACTCCGGCGGGATCTCGGTGGTGTCCTTGCAGATGCCGCAGTCGCAGAACTGACCCGGGCCGCAGGTGTCGTCGCTTCCGCACAGCACGCGGCACAGGGCGTCGACGCACAGCTGGCCCTCGGGGCAATCGGCGTCGCGCAGGCACTGGGGATCGGGCCGGGGGCGATCGACGCAGGCGAAGTCCTGACAGATCTGCGCCGGCGGGCAGTCGATGTCGCCGCGGCACAACAGGGCGCAGTGGCCGTCGAGGCACACCTGCGGCACCGGGCACTCGGCGGAGGCCTGGCAGGTGTTCTCGGGCTCCTCCACGCACACGTGATCCTGGCACAGGAAACCGTCGGGGCAGTCGGAGTTCATGGCGCACAGCTTCACACAGTTTGCGTCCAGGCACACCAGGTTGGCGGGGCAGTCCGCGGAGGAGGCGCAGGTGAGCGGCGGCTGGTCCCCGGGCTTGCACACGCCGTGGTCGCAGGTCTCGCCCTCGGCGCAGTCGGCCTGGGAGGCGCAGCCGGCGGGCACGCAGGAGCCGCCGCGGCAGGTCTCGCCCGCGGCGCAGTCGGCGTCGGCCTTGCACTGGACGGTGAGGCAGGCGTTGTTCACGCACAACCCCAGCGGTCCGCAGTCGGCGTCGCTCGTGCACTGCACGCCGACACAGGCGCCGTCCACGCAGATGGCGCGCTCGCCGCAGTCGGCGTTGCTGTGGCAGATCGCTTGCGGCACGCAGATCCCGTCAATGCACTGCTCGTTGTCGTAGCAGTACACGCCGTAGCACAGGTCGTAGGTGCAGGTGTTGTTGCGGCACACCTCGCCCGGCCAGCAGTTGAAGTCGCCTTCGCAGGAGGGGTACACCGTCCAGCAGGAGTAGCAGTCGCACTCGTAGCACAGGTTGCCGTCGCAGTAGTAGTCGTAGCAATCGTCGTAGCAGGAGTCGTCGTAGCAGTCGTACTGGCACTCGTCATCGAAGCACAGCGGGCACCCCGCCAGCGCGAGCGCACAACCCAGCACGACCGAACAGCCGAGCATCCATCTCACCTTGGTCATGACATCCTCCTTGTGGGTTCGAATAAATCGAATCGCTTTCATGTTCGCAGAAAGGCTATGCAGCTTGCGTGCCATGAAAAATTGCAAGATAAAAATCATATTTTTCAAGCAGTTGTAGCTGTGGCGCGGATCACCGGCTTCCGTATCCTCCGGTCTGGAAAAGAAAAATCGCGACACGCCGATCCGACCGGCAAGGATTATTTTTGACGAAAACCGGTTTTTGCCTACAATATCAATCGGTTCTCGAAAAACCGAAGCTTAGGCGCCCGGTCGGAATGTGGCATCGATTCACAGGGCGTTCCAGATGGGAACACAGATGATTCCAGATTCGAACGAAAAAACCACCTCTCCCGGCCCGCTCGTGGACGTCCCGCGCATCGGCTGGCTGCTGTGGCTGGTGCTCTTCTGCTTCCTCATCCCGCCGGCGGTGGTGGCCCTGATCGGCAGCCGCCTGGGGGGGATCCCGCACCAGAACCTGTATGTCATCCTGCTCGGCCTGCCCATCCCGCTCGGGGTGCTTTCGCTCCCGCGCCGCTACGTCCTCGACGAGGAGGAGTTCCGCATCGAGGGGCTCTTCTACAAGGTGCGGGTGCCCCGCGCGCAGATCCGGGGGCTTACGCGCGTGACGGCGGCGGTGGCCCTGCTGCACCCGGCGTCGATGTTCTGCTCCGACCCCTCGGCCGCCTACCGCTTGGAGCGGCGGGGCCGGCGCGGCCTCATCGTGTCGTTCAAGGATCCCCGTCCCTTCTTGGATGCGCTCACGCCCCAAAAAGATCCGCCGTCGGCCCCCCCGGCCGAGACCCATTGACGTCCGTCACTCGGGCAGGTTGAACTTCGCGTCATCGATCGGCGCGACCGCGTCCACCGCGGTGATCTCGCAGCGCTCGAGGTTGACGCCGTCGCGGTTGACCTCGATCACGGCCGGCACCCAGTCGCCGGTCTGGCGCGAGCCCCAGTTGATCCACAGGATCTCGACGAGCGCCTTGTCCTCCAGCAGCATCAGGCGCAGCGGCAGGTAGTTGTCCTTGTCCAGCCAGAACTGCGGCCGGTCCCGCTCCCACTCCTTGGCCCCCAGCACCACCGCCACCCGCCCGTGGAAGCGGGCCAGGGTGTCGCGGCGCAGATCGACCTTGAGCGACTCGGCCAGCTTTTGGTAGCGGCTGGCCGCGGCCCGCCCCTCGACCAAAAACAGGAAGGGGTAGTAGCGCCAGGCCGGGGCGCGCTGTACCGCCTTGCCGGCGGCCTTGTGCGCGCACTTCTCGTGCACGCACACCAGGTACTCGTCGGGACCGGATTCGCGCCGGACCATGCCGGGCGTCTTGAGCAGCCAGCGCTCCTCGTGGGCCGGCCCCTCGCTCTGGCGGCAGGTGGCGCTCACGCTGAGCCGGGTCATGCCCATCTTGGCGCGCCGGTCGGCCATCTTCTCGAACCAGAACGCCGCCGGCGGGATGTAGGCCAGCGCCGGGAGCGCGACCAGGCACAGCCCGAGGATGATTCGGCCCGCCCGCATGCCCGCCTACCCGGCCAGGTCCTGGAGCAGGGCCTTGAGGAACTGGTAGAAGCGCCCCACGCTCTCGATGTGCACCCGCTCCGAGGGCGAGTGGGGCGACTCGATCTGCGGCCCGAAGGAGATCATGTCCATGCCGCCGCACTTCTCGCCGATGATGCCGCACTCGAGGCCGGCGTGGATGGCCTTGACCGCCGGCTCCTTGCCGAAGAGCTTCTGGTGCACCGCGCGGGCGCGCGCCAGCACCGCCGAGGCCATGTTCGGCTGCCAGCCGGGGTAGCCGCCCTTGGGCTCGACCTTGGCGCCGGCCAGCTCGCCGAGGGCGACCAGCCCCTCCTGGATGCGGCGCAGCGCCGGCATGACCGAGCTGCGGCTGCTCTCGTGGAACAGCGCCGAGTCGGCACTGAGGCGCACCACCGCCAGGTTGGTGGAGGACTCCACCAGCCCCGGGATGTCCTGGCTCATGGCCAGCACGCCATGAGGCAGGGCCAGCACGAGGCGCAAGAACTCCCGGGCTGCGCGCGGCTTGAGCGCCTCGGGGTTCTGCTCGCAAGGAGCGATGTCGATGGCGGCGCCGGGGTCGCTGCGGCCGAACATGGCCGCCAGCTCGGCCCGTTCGGCGGCGAGCAGCTTCTCGGCCTTCTTGCGCGCGCCGTCGGAAAGGCGGATCACCGCGAAGGCCTCGCGCGGGATGGCGTTGTGCTTGTTGCCGCCCTCGAAGGCGCACAGCTCGAAGCGCGCGGCCTGCGACAGGTGGAGCAGGAACTGCGCCAGCACGCGGATGGCGTTGCCGCGGCCGGCGTTGATGTCCAGCCCCGAGTGGCCGCCCTTCAGCCCGTGCACGTGCACCCGGTAGGGCTTGGCCTTGCCCGCCTGCCGGGCGACCGGCAGGGTGAGCAAGGTGTCGGCGCCGCCGGCGCAGCCGACGTACAGCGCGCCCTCCTCCTCCGAGTCGAGGTTGAGCAGGATCTTGCCCTGCACGAAGCCCGGCTTGAGGTTCTGGGCGCCAGTGAGGCCGGTCTCCTCGTCCACCGTGCACAAGATCTCGATCGGGCCGTGGGAGAGGCCCGGCTCGTCCAGGATGGCCAGCGCCGCGGCCAGCCCCACCCCGTTGTCGGCGCCGAGCGTGGTGCCCTCGGCGCCCAGCCACTCGCCGCGCCGCACCACCGGGATGGGGTCGCGGGCGAAGTCGTGCTTGGATGACGAGTCCTTCTCTCCCACCATGTCCAGGTGGCCTTGCAGCACCACCCCCGGCGCCTTCTCCTTGCCCGGCGAGGCGGGCAGGCGCACGATCACGTTGCCGGCCTCGTCCTTCTCCGCCGAAAGTTTCTTCTGCCGGGCGAATTCCAGCAGGTGGGCGGCGGTGGCGGCCTCGTTACCCGAACAGCGGGGGATGCGGGTGAGCTTCTCGAAGTGGCGCCACAACGACTCGGGCTTCAATCCGTCGAACGGGCTTCCCATACGAGCTCCTTTTCTTCCGGCGCCGGGGCCGGGTGGGAACGGGGTTCAGTCGAGCAGGGCCGCCGCGGCGTCGTTGGCCAGGCCACAGGCGGCGTAGTCGGCGGCCAGGATCGCCTCGCAGGTGCAACTCCCGGAGTCCAGGATGGCCTGGCAGCGGTCGTCCTCCTCGTCGGAGATGGAGGTGTTCCGGTCGGCGGCGTCCACGTTGGTGTGGCAGCGCTCCTGCCCGAGCCGCGTCGGCTGACAGTCGCAAATCTTGTTGGCCAGATCCTTGCAGGGCGAGCCGCAGCCGCCGAGGAGGCCGAACAGGGCGATGAGCGAGAGCACTATCCACAGGCGGGGCTTGTTCATGGGCCGGACTCTAGTGCCCGCATGTCGGGCCTGTCAAGCCAGGACAGGCGGGGTGTGGCGCAGCCACGTTCCCAAGGCGGACAGGCGCGACCGGACGCCTCACCAGCAACCCCTGACCACCACCCCGGTCACCCTCCTAGCCACGCGGCAATCCTGGCGTATCTTGTTGATTAATAGTTATTTCCGGGGTGGCTGGCACCTGTTACTGGCTGGCACCTGTTACTGGCTGTTACTGGCCTGTTACTGTTGCTACAAAGAAAAAAACGAGAAAAACCTCCAGAAAAACCTCCCAACAGGATAAAACCCCGGCATTTTCAAAGCTTGCAGCACTTCTGCCGTTGTCAGACAGCACTCTGGTGCTGATCGAAAGCACTCTGGCATTGTCCGACAGGAGTCTCATGTTGGCCGACAAGTCTTTGGTGTGGTTCGACGGCACGCTCGATGTGTCCGCCTCGTTGTCATTTCTATCCGGCGAGACGGTCGGACCGCCCGATGTGAAGGCGGGGAAGTTTTGCGGCAGGTGGTTTGACTCTCGCGCTTTGCGGGTGGTATCTGGGTCCGTCTTATACAAAGGAGCGGACATGCGGCGTCTCGGCCTTTTGTTGCTTGTCGTTCCCCTGGCCCTCGCCACCTCGTGCGGCACCTGCCAGAAGGGCCCCTCCAGCATCGACGAGCTCATCCCGGCGAACGTCCGCGGGGCGCTGGTGCTGCCCCGGCCCGCCGAGCTGTGCGCGGATCTCAAATCGCTCATCGACAAGTTCTCGGCCGGACCGGTGGGCATCTTCCTCTCGCAGGCGCTGATCCAGCTCAAGGGCCGCGTGGGCTTCGACCCGCTCGATCCCGAGGAGTGGAAGCGGCTGGGCCTCGACGGCGCCCGCCCGCTGGGCCTGGTGATCACCGAGTCCTCCCAGGCTCTGCTATTGCTCCCGCTCGCCGACGCCGACGTCTTCGAGAAGTCCCTGCGCGAGCGCGCCCGCCAGTGGCTGGGGGCGGACGCCGAGCAGACCTCCTCGAGCGGGGGGGTGAGCGTGCGCGAGATCGGAAACCGCGCCGGCGAGCGGTTCATCCCCGGCCTGCGCTGGGCCCGGGCGGGCAAGTTCGCCCTGCTCGCCTCCGGGCGCGTACCGCCCGAGGCGCTGGCGCGCTGCGCCGCCCTGCCCAGGCCGGAGAGCCTCGCCCAGGCGAGCTGGTTCGGCGCCCTGCGAGGTGAAATCGATCCCGAGACCGACCTGTGGCTGGCCCTGGGCGCCGCGGGCATGGAAGCGCTCGCGCAGAACGAGCCGAAGCTCCCCAAGGTCCGCGACGGCGTGCTAATGGCCTTTCGCATGGAAGCGCGCGGGCTGGGCGGCAAGCTCTTCGTGGGGATCGAGGAGCCGCTCGCGAAGCGGCTTGCGCTCCTTTCCGAGGGCGTGGCCGACGCCAGGCTCGAGCGCCTGCTCCCCGCAAACACCCTGGTCGCCCTGAAGGCCGGCCTCAACGCCCGGCAACTCCTGGAGTGGGCGCTGGAGATGGAACCGCAGGCCCGGGCCGAGTACCAGCGCTCCCGCGAGGCCCTGACGCAGTCGCTGGCCATCGACCCGGAGGCGCTGCTCGACAACCTCTCGGGGAGCGGCGTGCTGGGGGTGTTCGTGCGCGATCCCAAGGTGCTGGCCGAGGCGGTGCGGAGCGGACCGGCCCCGGCGGCGGCCAGCGCTATCGGGGTGATCGGGCTGCTTTCGTTGAAGAAGGGCAGCCTGCTCGCGGACGCGCTGGATCGCCTCGTCTCGTCCCAGCCACCCGAGCGCGCCGTGCTGCGCCAGATCAAGGCGGGCGATCTGTACGGGGTGGCGGCGCGCGGCCCCGACGGGCTGGAGGCGCGCCTCGCGGTGGACCAGGAGCTGGCGGGCTTCTGCCTGGGCGAGGGCTGCGAGGATGAACTCGGGAAACAGATGAAGTCGAGCGCTCCCGCGGCTGCCTCGGCCGGCCGGGGGGCGGCGTTGTGCGCGAGCGGCCAGGCGCTCTCGCTGCGTATCAGCTTCGCCGCCCTGCGCGACGCGCTCTCGCGCCTGGACGCGAGCGACCTCGGCGGCGACGCGCTCACCCGCATGACCCTGGGCATGGTGCAGGGGGCGCTCGCGAACTTCGTCGAGGCCACGCTCTGCCTGCGCTTCCTGCCGCGCGGGGCGCTCCTGGTCGGCTGGCTGGATCTCCAATGATCCGTTTACGAAACCTCTCCCGCGTGTACGGCCAGGGCCCCTCGGCCACCGCGGCCCTGCGCGACATCTGCCTGGAGATCCCGGAGGGGGCCTTCGCCACCGTGGTGGGCACCTCGGGCTCGGGAAAGACCACCCTGCTCAACATCCTGGGCGGCCTCGACAGCGGCTACCTCGGCGAAGCGCAGGTGGCCGGGCGGGAGCTGCGCGCGCTCACCGACCGCGAGCGCAGCGCCTACCGGAACGAGACGGTGGGGTTCGTATTCCAGCATTTTGCCCTGCTCGAGCACCTCACCGCGCTGCAGAACGTGGCCCTGCCCGCCTTCTTCGCCAACGCGCGCGAGCCGGCGCCGGAGAGGCGGGCGGCCGAGGTGCTGGCCCGGGTGGGGCTGGGCGAGCGGCTGCACAGCTACCCGGGGCAGCTCTCCGGCGGGCAGAAGCAGCGGGTGGCCATCGCCCGCGCGCTCTACCGCCGGCCGCGGCTGATCCTCGCCGACGAGCCCACCGGCAACCTGGACACCGCCACCGGGGCGCAGATCATCTCGCTGTTCGAGGAGCTCAACCGCGAGGACCAGATCACCGTGGTGGTGGTGACCCACGAGGACTTCTTGTTCAAGAACGTGACGTGCAAGGTGCGCCTGGAGGACGGGCGGCAGGTGGAGGGCGCGCCATGCTGACTTCGCACCTTGTGCGCCTGGTGGGCCAGAACCTCCGGCGCAACCGCAAGAACCTGGCCTTCGCCTCGGTGGGCATCGTGGTGGGCATCTCGAGCTTCGTGTTCTTCATCGCCCTGGGGGCGGGGGTGCAGCGGGTGGTGAGCACGCAGATCTTCCCCATGGAGGCGAACCGCCTGCAGGTGGTGCCACGCTCGATCGAGTTCGGCTCGGCCACGGGCGGGCGCCCCATCGACGAGCAGGCGCTCTCCGACTTCGCCGCCATCCCCGGGGTGGCCGCGGTGTACCCGCGCATGCGGCTTGCGTTCCTGGCCAGCACCGCCGTGGACGGGCGCGACCTGTCCCCGGCCGCGGTCGATCTTTTGCGGCGCGTGCCCGGCGTCACCGCGCGCATGCTGGAGGCGGTGCGCGATGTGCGGGTGTGGCTGGAGATCATGGGCGACGGCATCGACCCGCGCCTTGCGGCCGCGGACGCGGTGGCCGGGGAGTTCGCCGATCCGCCGGAGGGCGAGCCCATCCCGGTGCTGCTGTCGCGCCGCATGATCGAGATCTACAACGGCTCCTTCGCCGAGGCCCGCGGCCTGCCCAAGGTGAGTGAGATGCTGCTGCCCTTCCTGCCGCCGCTGCCGCTCACCCTCAACCACTCCTTCATCTCGCGCGAGGTGCGCGGTGCGCCCGCCCCCGCCCGCATGAAGGTGGTGGGCCTGTCGCGCCACGCCCTGATGGGCGGCATCACCATGCCGCTCGAGACCGCGCGCCGGCTGAACCGCCGCTTCGCGGGCGAGGCGGCGGCCCACACCTACTCCTCGGCGGTGCTGGAGGTGACCTCCTCGGACTGGCTGGGGCCGGTGCAGGAGCGGCTGCGCGGGCTCGGGTTCGATCTCGACATGTCCGAGAAGCGCATGGCCGAGAGCGTAGGCATGTTCATCACTCTGGTCACGCTGGGCTTTTCGCTCATCAGCCTCATCATCGTGGGCATCGCCGCGGTGAGCATCGCCCACACCTTCTTCATGATCCTCTACGAGCGAAAGCGCGAGATCGGCCTGCTGCGCGCGCTGGGGGCGAGCAAAGGCGACGTGCGCAACCTGATCCTGGCCGAGGCCTCGGCCATCGGCCTCACCGCCGGCACGGCGGGCCTGTTGCTCGGCGCGCTGGCCTGCCTGCTCTCGGACACACTACTTGCGCGCTTTCTTCCCGACTTCCCCTTCAAGCCGGAGAGCTTCTTCGCCTTCCCGGTGTGGATCTTCCCCGGGGCGCTCGCCTTTGCCCTGATCTTCTGCTGGCTGGGGGCGCTGCTGCCGGCCCGGCGCGCCGCCGCGCTCGACCCGGCGGCCACGCTGACCGGACGGTAGCCTTCGCTCGGCTTGTGCAGTCAAGGGCTCGCGGTCGCTGGAGTTGCCGCCGCCCGACCCCTGCTGTCAATGGCCTGCGTTCGCTTCGCGACTCGCTGCGCTCGCCAGTGACAGAGGTCGGGCGGAGGCTGCCAGAAAGACATCGCGCGCGAACGCGCCGGCTTCATGGGCCCCGCGTTCGCGCGACAGGAACCCATAGCCCTCAGGTCATAACCCAAGGAAATGTCCAGCCGTCCGGAGACTGTCGCGCCTGCGTGTCGTGCAAGAACTTAGAAATTCTCCGCGGCCTTCTTCCAGTCCACGATCTTCCAGAAGGCCTCCAGGTACTTGGCGCGGGCGTTGCGGTAGTCGATGTAGTAGGCGTGCTCCCACACGTCGCAGGTGAGGATGGGCGTCTCGCCGGCGGTGAGGGGGCAACCGGCGTTGGATGTGCTGCGAAGGTGGAGCCGGCCATCCTTATCCCTCACCAGCCAGGCCCAGCCCGAGCCGAAGGTGTTCATGGCGGTCTCGGTGAACTTCTTCTGGAACTCCTCGAAGGAGCCGAATTCCTTCTGGATGGCCGCGCCCAGCTTGCCCGCGGGCGCGCCGCCGCCCTTGGGCGAGAGACGCAAGAAGTAGAAGGTGTGGTTGTACACCTGGGCGGCGTTGTTGAAGATCGGCCCGGCCGGGGCCTTCTTCACGATCTCCTCGATCGGCAGGTCGGCGAAGGGCGTGCCCGGGATGAGCTTGTTGAGGTTGGCGACGTAGGTGGCATGGTGCTTGCCGTGGTGGAACTCCAGCGTCTCCGCGCTGAGGTGCGGGGCGAGCGCGTCTTTGGAATAGGGCAGTTCGGGCAGTTTGTGTTCCATGGATCACCTCCGGCGAAAAAAAGTGCGCCGTGACGTTTCTAAACTGGCACTTTAGAATTGTCAAACCGGCCCGCCCGCGCGCGAACGCGCGGATTCATCGGATTCTTGTCGTCCTTCTCGCCCCTCACAGCACGTCGCCCGGCGGCAGATCCGGTGCGGCGCCGCCCCCGTCCGGGGCCTTGGGCTCGGCCGCGGCCTCGTCGGGCAGGGACGACAGCTCGTCGGTGTGCAACAGACACTCGCGCAGAAACGACAGCAGCGCCTCGCGCACCGCCGGGGTCAGGTTCTCGAAGGCCACCCCCACGCCGCCCACCCGGCCCGGCTGCGCCGGGTCGGGCTCCACCACCCGCACCACCCGGCCGGAGAGCTTCAGCCACTGCAAGGTGACCGGGTGCACCAGGCTCACCTCCACCGGCTGGCCGACCGGCGGCGGATCGGCGGTCTGGATGAACACCCCGCCGCTGGAGAGGTCGCGCGAGAAGGTAGTGGTGAACGAGCTCTGGGCCTGGAAGCGCAGTTTCACCTGGCACTCCAGGCGCGCGTGGCGGCGACGCTCGGGGCCGCCGGCGTCCTGCTCCCCGGCGATGCGCCCCTGCAGGTAGCGCTGCAACGCCTCGCGCCCCTCGCCGGAGAGATCCACGAAGCGCACCCCGAACCCCGCCGGGCCGGAGGCGCTGGCGGGGATGTGGCGCACCACCTCGGCCACGGCGCGCACCGCTGGCTGAGAGCCCGGCACGTGCAGCACCAGGCGGATCTTCTCGCCCAGCGGCGGCGGATCGTCGGACTCCACCCGCAGCCCGCCCAGGCTGAGGTCCTGGGTGGACAGCTCGAAGAATCCCCGCGCCAGCACGAACTGCACCTGCAGCCGGGCGTCGATGCGGGCGAAGCGCCGCCGCTCCAGCAGGCGCTGGCGCAGGTTGTCGTCCACCAGGCCGTAGATGAGGCGCTTCTGCTCCCAGGTGAGGTCCGCGAAGCGGATGCCCATGCCGCGGCGGGCCGGGTCGTCCCCGCTGTTCACCCACACCACCTCGCCACGCACGGAGAAGGAAAAACCACGCTGGGCCAGGCCGATCTCCAGGTCCAGGCGCGTGCCCACCGGCAGCGGATCCACCGTGGCTACGAACAGACCGCCCTCGCCCAGCACCGGGATGTAGCGGTCGCGCAGCTCGTTGTGGGTCCAGTAGCGCACCGACAGCGACACCGGCACGCGTAAAAACTCCCGGGTGTCGGCCTCGCTCCCCTGGGGCGCCGCGAACAGCGCCTGCTCGATCTCGCGCCGCAGCGACTTCCAGCGGGTCTTCTCCTCGCCGGACAGCGAGGCGGGGTCCTGGCGCTTGTGCTGGTTCAGCGCCTCGAAGGCCTCCAGCAGGCTGCCGTAGCTGTCCATCTCGCCTCCCCCGCGGCTCACTCCCGCGCCGCGCCGTTGTCGCCGCCGCCGCGCCCCAGCCGGGCCAACGCATCCTCGACGCTCAAGACCCGCCCGAAGCCGTAGGCGATGTTGCGGCAGGTGGCCAGGTGCAGCTCGGCGTCGGGCGCGGCGGTGCCGTCGCCCAGGAAGAACACGTTGAAGTCGTTCACGAAGGCGTCCCGGGCGGTGGTCTCGCAGCACAGGTTGGTGAGCACCCCGCCGATGACCAGGTCGCGCACCCCGAGGTTGCGCAGCACCCACAGGAGCTCGGTCCCGGCGAAGGCGCTGTAGCGGGACTTGGAAATCACGCGCTCGCCATTCACGGGCACGAAGGGCTCGCACAGCGCCGAGTCGGGATCGCGCTCCAGGATCAGGCTGTTCCACCAGCGCGAGAGCGCCCCGCCGTCCTCCTCGGCCCGGCGGTGGACGTGGCGGGTGAACAGCACCGGCAGGCGGCGCTCGCGCCAGCGCTCCAGCAGCGCGGCCAGGCGCGGCAGCATGGGCCGCGCGAGCGGCAGGAAGTTGCGCCCCTGCTCGTGCACGAAGGTGCGCTGCATGTCGATCACCAGGAGGGCGCTGCGCTCCGGCGTGAAGACGCACTCCGGCCGGTCGAAGGGCCGCACCGCCTCGCGCCAGCCGGGCTCGTCGCCCGAGGCCGGGGCCGCCACCGGCGTCATGCCGCGCCGGGAGATGCGCGACAGCGCGGGCGGCACCGTCCGCTCGCGGGAGGCGGGATCGGGCGGCGGGTTGGCGGGCTCGATGCCGTGCTCCTGGAGCCACCCCTGGATGTAGGCGAACACCTCGGCATCCTTGAAGGCGAACCAGCGCTGGCGCAGCTCGGGGAACTCGATCAGCGCGTCCTTGAACCGGCGGAAGGCGCCCTTGCCCACCAGGGTGGCGGCCAGCTTCTCGCGGGCCAGGGGCTCCTCGACCTCGTCGAGGAAACGCTGCATGGTGCGGTAGCCCTCGCGGGAGGAGCGGGGCTGCACCGGGAGGTAGCGGCCGGCCGCGTCCGGGTCCGCCGGGAGATCGACCGACTGGGTGATGACCCGCCCGGTGTCCAGGTCGAGCCGGGCGGTGAAGTCCGGCAGCTGGTTCTCCACCGCCAGGGCCAGCTCTTCCCAGTCCACCGCGATGCGCAGCCGGGGTGTCGCGCCTTCGGGAACGTCAGCGGGATCTTCCATCTCGGCCTCCATCACGCTCATCGCATCCCATGCGGGGGCTCGTTCGGGTGCGCATCATAACTACACCGTACTGGTCCGGCAACAGGTTTCTGCGATTGCTGTGGTGGCTGGGGGGCCGCCTGGCGCCTGCGAAGGCAGGTCGCGATTCGCGACTGACCGCGCTTGCTCTGGCGGCATCGCGATCAGTCGCGCGAGCGGAAGCGCAGCGGAGACGACACCGGGAATTCCACCGGAAACGCGACGGGCTTGTTCCGGTTGGCGTCCCGGGACGCGCTGGAAAACTTGCCTCGAGATGCGCCAGCGCGTATCGTAGGCCTGGCGAGCGGGGGAGGGAGCTTCTGGATCATGCAGGTCTTCTCGTTCTGGATGCCCACCCGAGTGGTGTTCGGGGAGGGGTGTCTCGCCCAGCTCGACGACCTCGTCGCCCCCCTGCCGCGCCGGTGCCTGATCGTCGCCGGCCGCCGCGCCGCCCGCCTCAACGGGTGGCTCACCCAGCTCGGCGAGCGTCTCAAACAGGCCCGGGTGGAGTACGCCATCTTCGACGCGGTGGAGCCCAACCCCACCCCCCATACCGTCGCCGACGGGGCGGCGCTGGCGCGCCGGGAGAAGGCCCGCTGGATCCTGGCCATCGGCGGCGGCAGCGCCATCGACGCCGGCAAGGCCATCGCCCTGTGCGCGGTGAACCAGGGCGCGGTGCTGGACTACGCCCGCGGCATGAAGCCCGAGCGGCCGGCGCTCCCGCTCATCGCCGTTCCCACCACCGCCGGCACCGGCTCCGAGGTCACCCCCTACGCCATCCTGAGCGACGTCGCCGCCTGCGACAAGGTGGGGCTCTCGCACCCCGACCTGTTCCCCCGGGCCGCCTTGCTCGACCCGACGTTCCTGGTGAGCTCCCCGGAGAATCTGACGGTGGACACCGGCCTGGACGCTTTGTGCCACGCCCTGGAGGCGTACCTTTCGCGGCAACGCTCGCCGTTCTCCGACATGCTCGCCGAGCGGGCGGCGTGCGCCATCGTCGAACACCTGCCGCGCGCGCGAAAGGCGCCGCAGGACATCGAGGCGCGCGGCGCATTGATGCTCGCCTCTTGCCAGGCCGGCATGGCCATCGCCAACACCGCCACTTTGCTGCCGCACGCGCTGGGTTACCCGGTCACGGTGCGCTTCGACGTCCCGCACGGCCGGGCCACGGCCATCCTGCTGCCGGCCTTCCTGGAGCGGGAGACGGCGCATGAGCCCGAGCGGGTGCGGGCCATCGGCCGCATCCTGGGGAACGAGGCCGACCCGCCCGCCGCCCTGCGCGCCTTCATGGAGTCCTGCGGCGTGGCGCCGCGCCTGATGCCCTACGGCGTGCAGGACAAGGAAATCAGCGCCTTCGCCCGGCAGGCCCTCGGCAAACGCCACGTCAAACTCAGCCCCGGCGAGTGGGACCAGGCCGCGCTGGAAGACCTCTACCGGCGCAGCTTGTAGCCGCAACTACCAGTCGAGCGACTGCACCGCGGTGTCGAGGTCAGCGGGGAGCGCTGGCGGCGGCAGCCCCATGAGGTAACGGTAGCGCAGAAAGGCCTCCCACACCGTCTTCACGTAGGAGCGCGTCTCGGCGTACGGGATGTCCTCCACGAACCGCTCTAGCCGCCCCGCCCGGTGGGAGCGCACCCAGCCCAGCACGGGCGCCTCCCCCGCGTTGTAGGCCGCGGCCACCAGCGGCCACTGCCCCCGGAACGCCTCGTGCAGCGCCGAAAGCAGCCGGGCAGCGAGCCGCAGATTGGTGGGCGGGTGGTAGAGGTCGATCTCGTCCGGGTCCATCCCCAGGCGGGCCGCCACCCGCCGCCCGGTGCCCGGGGTGAGCTGCATCAACCCGCGCGCGTCGGCCCAGGAGAGCGCCGTGGCATCGAAGCCCGACTCCGAGCGCATGATGGCGTACAGGAAGGCCGAAAGGTCGGGCCGGCCCTCCGTCTCTTGCTCGACCAGCCCGGCGAACGGCCGCGGGTAGGCCAGGCGCCACAGCGGGGCACGCTCCCCCTGCGGCAGACCGCGCAGGAGGCCGGTGTGCTGGGCGGCGAGCCTCCAGGCGGCGTGATCGTCCCCGGCGGCCCGGTAGGCCTCGCCCAGCGACAGCACGCCGGCGAGGCCCGGGTGGCGCTTGAGGAACTCCGGCCGGCCGCGGTCGAGCCGCGCGGCGGCCAGCGCTGAGAAGCCCGCGCGCGAAAGCTCTGCGGCCTCGACGAGCGGCGGCTCTTGGAGAGGACGCGGCGGCGGCGAGGCCGGACCGGGCCCGATGGGTAAAGGCTGCCCGAGCCGCGCCAGCGCCAGGTGCCCGTACCAGCTGAGCGGGTTGTCCTCGGCCAGGCGGGCCAGGATCTGCCGCCCCCGCTCGGCCTCGCCGGCCTCCTCCAGGCTCGCGCCCAGCCAGTAGCGCTCCCGATCGGCGGACGCACCCTGGTGGCCTGCCAGCGCGCGCTGGAGCGCCGCGGCGGCGTCCTGGAACCTCTCCTCGCGGATGTGGCACAGCGCCGCGTTCCAGGCGGCGTCCCGGGCGTAGGGGCTCTTGGAGTGCTCTCGCATCACCTGCTCGAACAGGGGCTGGGCCGCCGCGCAGCGGCCGCGGTCGGCCTCGAGCCAGCCGGCGAAGAACAGCGCGTTGGCGGCGCGTTTACCCTGCGGGAAGCGGCGCGCAAGCTCCATGTGGCACAGGATGGATTCGCCGGTGCGCTGCAGCCGGGTGAGGCAACGGCAGTAGTAGAAACCGGCCTCCTCGAGGTCCGCCGGCGTCGGCGCGTGCTCGCGCGCCCCGAGGAAGAAGCGCGCTGATTCGGCCTTGCGTCCCGGCATGTCGAACAGGATGCTGCCCGCAAGGTAAGCGAGCTCGTAGGCCTCGCGCGCCGAGCGCGGCTCGGGCGCGCTGTCGAGAAACAAGAGCGCCCGCTCCCAGTCGCGCTTGCGGTAGGCGGCCCGGGCCAGCTCGAGCGCATCGCGCATGTCAAGGCGCGGCGGCAAAAACCCCTCCGGCCGCGTTCGCCACAGCGGATGATCGGCGTATTGTTTGCCGAGGTCGAGCCAGCGCTGGCTCGCCGCCTCGCGCCCGGCGCGCGCCTCCTCGTCCAGCAGGAAACGCACCCCCGGCGCACGGTCGGCGAGCCTCGACGGGGGAGCGGCCAGAGCCTGGCGGTACTCCTTGGCGGCCCGGCGCGCCTCGCCCAGGCGGGCGCTGCAATCCGCCACGCGCAAGCCCGCCAACGCGCGCACCTCGGGATCCGCGGCGACGCGGGCCAGGCGCGCGAACAGATGGCGGGCCGTCGCCGTGTCGCCGGCGTAGAAGCGGCACTGGGCGAGCAACAGATCCCGCGCCTCCGCAAGGTACGGCGATGCGGGCCGGGCCGCGGAGGCGATGGCCACGCACTCGGCGAACCGTCCCTCCCGCAGCGCCTCGCCGGCCCGGGCCAGGGCCTCGATGGGGCCCGGCGTCTCGGCCTTCTCGGCCAAAGCGGCGAGCGCGCCCGGCGGAAAGCAGAGGAGAGCGGCCAGCGCAAGGCAAGACAGGCGGGCGCGGTTCATGGCGCCGCATGCTAGACAAGCCGCTGCCGCCCCGCAAGAGAATCCGCCCGCGCCAGAGCTGACCGAACCTCACTTTTTCCCGATAATTTTCTCTTCGGCGCGGCTGCTTAACCTAACTGCTCGCCGCAGAGCCGGCTCCGCTGCATGGAGGACCCGCCTTGCGCGCCGCGCCACGACAAGTTCAACCAGGGCTCGATCGAATTTCAGTATTGTTGGGGTACGGTCAGGCGCCAGGGCGGTTGATTTTTCCGGCGGCTTTTCCTACGTTGGGGGCGATCGCTTTTCCGCCGGCATCGCCAAGGAGGTCCGCATGGCTTCTCCCCGCCGGGCCGCGCGCCGCTCGTCGCCACCGCGCAGGCGCCCTCGCCCCGAGCCCACCCCACCCGCCTCCGTCCCTGCAAAGATTGCCTTGCCGCCGGGGCGCAGCATCGTCTTCTCCGTGAACGGAAAGACGGTGCGCCGCACCCTGGGCTGGGACGTGCCGGCCGGGATGAAGCTCTCTGAGTTTTTGCGCGAGGAACTGGGGCTCACCGGGGTCAAGGTCGCCTGCGGCCAGGGCGCCTGCGGCGCCTGCACCGTGCTGCTCGACGGCCGGGCCGTGCTCTCGTGCATGATGCTGCTGGCCCAGGCCGACGGCCACGCCGTGGTCACCATCGAGGGCCTGCCGGCGGACGATCCGGTGATCCGGGCCTTCGCCGAACAGAGCGCGCCGGGCCACGGCACCGCCTTGCAGTGCGGCTTCTGCACCCCCGGCTTCGTGATGACCGCCAAGGCCCTGCTGGCCGAGAACCCGGCGCCCACCCTGGAGGAGGTGCGCCAGGGGCTCTCCGGCAACCTGTGCCGCTGCGGCTGCTACCAGGGCATCGCCCAGGCGGTGCTGGAGGCGGCCCGGCGCCTGCGGGAAGGAGGCGCGGCATGAAAAAGCCCTTCACCCCACGGGTCAGGCGCAAGTTCCTGGGCCAGTACCGCCCGCGCTCCGACGGATTGGAGAAGGCCTCGGGCCGGGCGCGGTACGCCGACGATCTCACCCTGCGCCGGCGTTTCCCGGATCTGCTCTACGCCCGGGTGCTGCGCAGCCCCTACCCCCACGCCCGCATCCTCTCCATCGACACCGCCGCGGCCGAGGCCCTGCCGGGGGTGCGCTGCGTGCTCACCTGCTTCGATCCCGAGGTGCGCGCGCTGCGTCCCACCAACGCCGGCTGGACCGACGGGGTGGACACGGTCTCCTACGAGCGCATGATGTGGCGGCGCTTCCGCGACCGGCGCGTGCTGGGCGACACCGCCCACTGGGTGGGCGACGAGGTGGGGGCGGTGGTGGCCGCCGAGAGCGAGGAGGTGGCCGAGGAGGCGCTGCGCCGGCTCAAGGTGCGCTGGCAGAAGCTCCCCTTCGTGCTCGACCCGGTGGCGGCCATGCAGCCCGGCGCCCCGGCCGTGCACCCCGACATCGCGCCGAACAACGTCCTGCCCGAGGACGAGGTGGGCGGCCCGGACGTTTTTCTGAACAAGGGCGACGTAGACGCCGCCTTCGCCGCGGCCGAGGTGGTGGTGGAGGCCGACTCGGTCCACCACAACCCCACCCAGGGCGGCCTCGACCCCTGGTGTTGCCTGTGCCACTGGACCGACGAGGGGCTCACGGTGTGGTCGAACTCCTACGAGGCGGACCAGACCCGCATGCACCTTTCGCAGATGCTCGACCTGCCGCTGCACCGGGTGCGCAGCGTGCACGAGTTCGTGGGCGGGCAGTTCGGCAGCCGCGACACCGGCGACCAGCCCTTCTTCGTCTTCACCGCCCTGCTCTCCAAACGCTGTGGCCGGCCGGTGAAGTTCCGCTATACCCGGCGCGAGTGCTTCCACGACTCGCGCCAGCCGGCCATCTACCACGCAAAGGCGGGGGCGAAGCACGACGGCACCATCACCGCCCTGGAGTTCTCCTCGCTGGGTGACGCCGGAGCCTACGCCGACCACACCATGTTCGCGCTCAAGTTCGCGCCGCTGGAGGTGGCCGAGACGACCTTCGCCCACGTCCCCAACGTGCGCTGCCGATCGCTGGCGGTGTACACCCACCGGCTGCCGGGCTGCATGATGCGCGGGGTGGGCAACTCCCAGTTCAACTTCTCCATGGGGCTCTTGTTCGACAAGCTGGCCGAGCGGCTCGGCATGGACCCGATCGAGCTGGTGCTGAAGAACTTCGGCCACGAGCACGAGGGATTGCCCAACCGCAGCCTGCGCGAGGTGTTGTCGGCCGGGGCCGAGCGCATCGGCTGGAAGGAGAAGCGCCACCCGCCCGGCCAGGGCCCGCTGCTCGAGGGGGAGCGGCGGCGCGGGGTGGGGTTCTCCTTCCACCCCGCCTGGCACGCCGAGTGGCAGGAGCTGCGCCGCGGCGAGATCCAGGTGGGGCTCACCCTCAACCCCGACGGGACGGTGCTGCTGGAGGCGCCCACGGTGGAGACCGGCACCGGCTCCAACATGTGCAACATCCTGGGCTGCGCCGAGGCGCTGTCGTTCCTCGACATCCAGCTCGGCGACATCCGCTTCGCCAACCGGGTCGACACCGCGCACAGCCTCAAGGACTGCGTGCAGACCGACAGCGCGGTGGCCTACCTGCAGTCCGAGGCGCTGGTGGAGGCGGCGCGGCTGCTCCAGGGCGAGATCCTGGCGCGCGCGGCGAAAAAGCTCTCGACCGACCCGGCCCGGCTCGACGTGCGCGAAGGCCGCATCGTCTTTCGCGACGACTCGCGCCCGAGCGTCCCGCTGCGCCAGCTCCTCATGCAGCCCGACATCGTGCCCATCTCGGTGCGCCTGAGCCGGCCGCCGCTCTCGCAACGCACCGGGGTGCCCTACATCGCCACCTTCGCCGAGGTGGAGGTGGACTGCGGCACCGGCAAGGTGGAGGTGCAGAAGCTGGTGGTGGTGAACGACTGCGGCACGGTCATGTTCGCCTCCGGGGCCGAGGCCCAGCAGGTGGGCGGCCAGTGCATCGGCCTGGGCGAGGCGCTGACCGAGGAGATCGTCTACGATCGGGCCAGCGGCCAGCCGCTCAACTTCAACTGGATCGACTACGCCATCCCCACCATGGCCGACATGCCCGACATCGAGCCGGTGCTGCTCGAGGTGTGGCGCGGCGGCGGCGCCTACGGTGCCTGCGGCATCGGCGAGGGCACGGTCACCTGCGCCCCGCGCGCCATCCTGAACGCCATCTACAACGCCATCGGTTCGCGCGTGGACGAGCTGCCGGTCAAGCCCGAGAAGATCCTGCGCGCCCTGGGAAAGGCATGAGGTGAGGCCATGGAGCTTCGAACCTTCGAGACCATCGCCCCCGACTCCGTCCCGCAGGCGCGCGCGGCCCACGGAAAGGACGGCGCCTACCTGGCCGGCGGCACAGACCTTTTGGGTGTGCTGACCGATCGTATCCACGCTACCTCACCGGCGCGCCTGGTGGACCTGCAGCGGCTCTCCGAGCTTCGCCGGATCCAGCCGGAGCGGGGCGGGCTGCGCATCGGCGCGCTGGTCACGCTGGCGGAGCTTGCTCGCCACCCCGCGATCGTCGGGCGCTACCCGCTGCTCTCGCAGGCGGCCCGGGCGGTGGCCTCGCCCCAGATCCGCAACGCGGGCACGCTGGGCGGCAACCTGTGCCAGGAGGTGCGCTGCTGGTACTACCGCGCGCCCGACAACGTGTTCCCCTGCATGCGCAAGGGCGGCGCCACCTGCAACGCCCTGCTCGGCGAGAACCGCTACCACTCCATCTTCGGCGCGGTCCGCCTGGGCGCGCCGGCCTGCGCCGACGGCTGTCCGGCGGGGGTGCCCATCCCGCGCTACCTGGAGCGCCTGCGAGAAGGCGACGAGCGCGCGGCCCTCGAGCTCATCCTGGAGCGAAACCCCCTGCCGGCCATCACCGGGCGGGTGTGCCCGCACTTCTGCGAGCAGGCCTGCAACCGGGGCCTGCTGGATCAGCCGGTGGCCAGCCGGGCCATCGAGCGCCGGCTGGGAGACATGGCGCTGGCGGAGGCGGCGCGCTTCTACGCCCCGCCGCGCCGGAACCTGCGAAAGAGCGTGGCCGTGGTCGGCGCCGGGCCGGCGGGTCTGGCGGCGGCCTTCTACCTGCGGCGGACCGGCTACGCGGTCACGGTCTTCGACGATCACCCGGAGCCGGGCGGCATGCTGCGCTACGCCATCCCGGCCTACCGGCTGCCGCTTTCGGTACTGCGCCGGCAGCTCGAGGCGCTGGCGGGGATGGGCATCCGCTTCGAGTGCGGCCGGCCGGTCGGCGCCAAGGATCTAGCGCTGGCCAGCCTGCGCAAGCGCTTCGACGCGGTGTTCCTGGCCACCGGCACCTGGCGCGAGAAGCGCCTGGGCATCGCGCACGAGGAGCTGCTCACCCCGGGCCTTTCCTTCCTCTCGGCCATCCGGGCCGGGCGAAAGCCCGCGGTGGGCGAGCGGGTGCTGGTCATCGGCGGAGGCAGCGTGGCGGTGGACGTGGCGGTATCGGCCCGGCGCCTGGGCGCCCGCGAGGTCTCGCTGGCCTGCCTGGAGGCCCGCGACGAGATGCCGGCCTTCCCCGAGGATCTCGCGCTCGCCATCGAGGAGGGGATCCGCCTGCTGCCCTCCTTCGGGCCGCAGCGGGTGCTGGCCGAGAAGGGCCGGCTGGCCGGGCTCGAGCTGGTGCGCTGCACCTCGGTGTTCGACGAGGAGCGGCGCTTTCGCCCGGCCTTCGACCCGTCCACCAGCCGCGAGGTGGCCGCCGACCAGGTGCTGGTGGCCATCGGTCAGGGGCCCGACAACCGCTACGCGGGCGCGGCCCTGGTGGATTCGCGCGGCCTGCTCTGCATCGAGCCCGAATCGGGGGCCACCGCGCTGGGCGGGGTCTTCGCCGGCGGCGACGCGGTGACGGGGGTGGGGACGGTGATCTCCGCCATCGGCGCGGGACAACGCACCGCCCGATCCATCGACGAGATGCTCTCGGGCAAGAAGCGCCGTACCGAGCCGGAGCCGACCTGCGCCGGGCAGGCCATCCGCTGCGAGCCGGAGTCGCTCCGGCCGCAGCCGCGCCTGGAGACGCAGCGCCGGCCGGCGGCGGAGCGGACCCTGGAAGACGAGGACGACGCCACCGCGCCGGCCGAGGCGGCGGCGCGAGAGGCGAAGCGCTGCGCCAACTGCGGCTGCGTGGCGGTGAGCCCCTCCGACCTGGCGCCGGCGCTCATCGCGCTCGGGGCGCGCATGGTGACCGACCGGCGGGTCATCCCGGCGGAGGAGTTCTTCGCGGTGCGGCCGCGCGCGACCACCGTGCTTGGAGACGGCGAGATCCTGCGCCAGGTGCTGCTGCCCCCGCCGCCGCGCGGCGGCCGGCAGCGCTACCAGAAGTTCCGCCTGCGCAACAGCATCGACTTCCCCATCGTGGGCGTGGCCAGCCTGGTCACGCAGCGGGCCGGCCGGGTGCGCGAGGCGCGGCTGGCGTTCTCGGCGGTGGCGCCGACGCCGATCCGCGCGCGCGCCGCCGAGCGTTTTTTGCGCGGCCGGCGCCTGACCGAGGAGGTCGCCGAGGCCGCCGCGGCCATGGCGGTGCAAGACGCCGCCCCGCTCGCGCACAACGCGTTCAAGGTGCAGGTGCTGCGAACCCTGGTGCGCCGGGCGCTGCTGGACACGGCAGGCGCGGGCGATAAGCGCGCGAAAAAGACCGTGCCCACATGAGTGAGCGCTGCTTTCGCTGCGGCGCGGAGAAACCCGCGCCCATGGTTGGCGACGAGCCGGTGTGCCCGAGCTGCGGCGCCTGGAGCGGGGCCGCATCATACCGGCCGGCGGCGAGCCTCGACCAGGAGAGCGTCAGCATCGTGCCGGAAGCCGAGCTGCCGCTGGCGGTGCAGGCCACCCTAGAGGTGGAGCCCGGCGGCTTTCGCCCGGAGAGCCACATCGAGGATCCGCGCGAGCTGCGCGCCGACTACGAGCGGCTGCGGGCGGCCTACCTGTTCCACCGCTACGCCGGCGGCGAGGACCACCCGCCGGCGCTGCTGGAGAACCTGTTGCGCCTGGCCTTCGAGCTGCTGCCGGCCGATCGCGGCGCGGTTTTACTTCGCGAGGAGGCGGGGGCGCCGCTCATCCCGGCGGCGGCGCGGGAGCGCGGCCCGGGGCGGGTGTCGCTCTCCATCCCCGAGCGCATCTTGCGCGCGGCGGTGGAGGGCCGGCGGGCGGTGCTCTCCACCGACGCCACCTCCGACGCGCGCTTCGCCGGCTCGGAGAGCATCCTGCGGGCCAACGTGCGCTCGGCCATGTGCGTGCCGCTGGTCGGCTTTCGCGAGGTGCTGGGGGTGATCCACCTCGACACCCGCGAGCAGACCGGGGCTTTCACCGCCAAGGACCTTTCGCTGCTATCGGTGCTGGCGTCCCAGGCGGCCCTGGCGCTGGACCGGCTATGGCTGCGGCGCCAGGTCGAGCAGGAGGCCCGCCTGCGCGAGCGGCTCAGCCGCTTCTTCCCTCCGCCGGTGCTGAGCGAGGTGATCGAGCGCGGCCTGGATCTGACGCGGGAGGGCCGTACCGGCCCGGTGAGCGTGCTGTTCTGCGACATCCGCGGCTTCACCGCACTGGCCGAGCGCCTGCCGCCGCGCGAGGTGCTGCGGTTGCTGAACGCCCACTTCGAGCGCCTGGTGGCGGTGGTGTTCCGGCACGCCGGGGTGCTGGACAAGTTCATCGGGGACGCCCTGATGGCGGTGTGGGGCGCGCCCATCCGGCGCTCGGACGACGCGCGCCGGGCCCTGTCGGCGGGGCTGGAGATGCTGGTGGCGGTGCGGGAGTTCAACCGCGCCCGGCCGCCGGAGTGGCCCGAGCTCCAGGTGGGCATCGGCATCAACTCCGGCGAGGCGGTGGTGGGAACAGTTGGATCCGCGCTGCGAATGGAGTATACCGTGATGGGCGACGCGGTGAACCTGGCGGAGCGGCTGTGCGCCATGGCCGCACCGGGGCAGCTCCTGCTCAGCAAGCAGACGCTGCTCCAGTGCGCCGCCCCGGGCCGGGCGGCGCCGCGGGTGCGCTCGCTGTCCGAGCTGCCGGTGCGCGGCCGCTCGGGCCCGGTGGAAGTGTTCGAGTGTCTGGACCTCCCATGAAGGAGGAAAGGCCTTGCCGGTGCAGCGTTGTCCAGCCTGTGGCACCTTGCTGGACGTCGGAATCTTCGTGAGCGGCCAGAAGGTTCGCTGCGACGCCTGCAAGCTCCCCTTCGTCGTGCGCCGGGACGACTCGGTCCTGGTCGAGCCCGCGGAGATGGCCGCGCCGCGCCGCGTGGCCCCGTCACCGGGTGCTGGCGCTGCCGGGGCGGCCCGTCCCCGCCCCGAGCCGGCGCCCCCCCGGCCGGCGCTGGAGGTGCTGGCGGCCCCGGCTCCTCCGGCCCCGCCCACCCAGGCCGGAGAAACCCCGCCGCTCATCCCGGGGTTCCAGATCCACGAGGTCATCGGGCGCGGCGGCATGGGCAAGGTGTACCGGGCGCGCCAGAACTCCTTGCAGCGGCCGGTGGCCATCAAGGTGCTCAACGAGGACCTGGCCAAGCACCAGAGCTTCATCCGCCGCTTCGAGAAGGAGGCCCAGTCGCTGGCGCTGCTGAGCCACCCCAACATCTGCGCCATCTTCGACCGGGGCATGGTGGGCTCGACCTGCTACCTGGTCATGGAGCACATCGACGGCCCCAGCCTGCGCCACCTGATGAACAAGGGCCCCATGCCGCTCGGGGACATGGCCCGGATCTTCGCCGACCTGTGCCGCGCGCTGAACCACGCCCACAACCACAACGTGATCCACCGCGACCTCAAGCCGGAGAACGTCCTGTTCAGCCGGGAGGGCGTGCTCAAGGTGGTCGACTTCGGCCTGGCGAACATCCTGGACAAGAACTGGGAGCTCACCCGCACCCAGGTGAGCATGGGCACGGTCAACTACATGGCGCCCGAGCAGCGTCGCGACGCCAAGCACGTCGACCACCGGGCCGACATCTTCTCGCTGGGCGTCATGTTGTACGAGATCCTGTGCGGCGAGCTGCCGCTGGGCCGCTTCGACCCGCCCTCCCGGCGGCGGCGCGAGATCGGGCCGCAGGTCGACGAGCTGGTGCTCAAGATGCTGGACACCGAGCCCGACCGCCGGCCGCAGAACGCCGGCCGGGTGGGGGCCATCCTGGAGGGGTTGCTGCGCCCCGCCGCGCGCGATCGCGGCCCCAGAGAACCCGCTCGCGCCGGCGAGGACGACGAGGAGCCGGACGGGCAAAACCTCCCGGTCGCGCCCCGCTCCCGCGAGCCGCAGAGCTCCCCGCAGCCCCCACCGCAGGTGCCGCAGGCGGCGGTCCTCGCCGAGGAGAAGCCGCTGCAGTCGCTGCTGGGCAAGCCACGGGGCCGGCGCTGGTGGTTGTGGCTGCTGCTCTCCGTGCCTCTGTTCGGGCTGGCGGCGGCGCTCACCTTCTGGGGGCTGCTCCTCCAGGACATCGGAACGGCGTCCGGCGATCTCATCTTCGAGCGCCACGGCGGCGCGCTGGTCTCGCGCCGGGCCCACCCGCGCAGCCAGAGCCTCATCTCCCCCGCCGAAGCCCGAGTGGCACACGGGCGCCGGCTGCTCCGGTTCGACTTCAAGCGTTCCAGCCTGGCCCCGGTGCCGATCACCTTCGTGGGCGGCAACTGGGAAAACCGGGGCAAGCTGGTGCAGGACACCTCGCGGCAGGCACTCACCGTGAACCTGGACCCGGCGTTGGCCCTGTGGGGCGAGCAACCCGCGCCCCCGGAAGGCCTCTCGTTGAAGATCAGCTTCGCCGTTCAGCCCTCTCACCCGGTGGCAGGCTCCGCGGACTCCCTTCCGCTGCCCACGCTGCCCGACCCGGCGGATTGGATGCCGAGCACCACGCAGCAGCTCCTCCACCAGCCGATGAAACTCAACACCGAAAGCCGCATCGGCGCCGGCTTCGTGGACGGCGAGGGTCGCGGTCTGCTCGTGCTGCTCCCCCTGGCGCGCCAGGATCGGCTGGTCATCTTGCGCAACGGGCCCGGCATGGAGCAGGGCCGGTCGGAGGTTCCCCTCCCCTCGATCGCCGCCCAGGGGACCCTCTCCCTGGAATTCGCCGAGGGAAGGGTGCGAGCCACGCTGGAGGACAAGCTTTTGGTGGACGAGCTGGCGGGATTCCCGCTGGGATTCGCCGGCCACGCGGCGGTCGCCTGCCAGAACGCCCGCTGCTCCTTCAGCGAGGTAGCCATCGCCTCCCCCTGACGACCTGCCCGAAATGCGCGGCGGGTCTGGCGAGGCCTCGATGGGCTCAATGGATCCGGATGCGCAACGTGCCCTGGTTCTCCCCGGGGGCGGCGGCGGCGCCGATGCCGGCGGCCACGCCCACCACCACCACCCCCACCGCGGTCCAGAACCACCACTTGTCCCGAAGATAAGCAAAGCTGTACCAGGGCGCGGGCGGTGGCGGTGTCTCTACACGCCGGGCGATTCCAGGATCCGCCGCCTTGTCGGAGCCCGCTCCCGTGCCATTCTCTCCGACCGCGATCCCTCCCGCCGCAGCGACCCCGCCCGGAGCGCCGCCTTCCTCGCCACCGGCACCGTCCAGCACCAAGCCATCGGCCTCGTTGGCTTCGCCGCCGCTCGCGCCCGCGGCCACCGCGGCCTCGTCCGCGGACAGGAGATCGGCGATCAGCTCTCGGGCCCGGGCGGACAGATCGGCGGCCGGGACGTTCGCCGCCTCGCGCTGCTCGACCCGGGGCGGCGAACCCGGCTCGACGGCGAAGGCGCGCAGCCGAAGCGCGCTCGTTTCGCCATCCAGGGTGAGCAGCACGAGGAGCCGGGCGCCGAGGAACTCGGCCAGCGCGGCGCTTCCCGTCCCGGGTCCCTTGCCGAAGGCCTCCCGGGCCATGCCGGCGAAACGATCCGAGAAGGCCTTCTGATCCCGCGCGGGTTTCAGCGCCACGCGGAAGACGCGCGCCCGCCCCGCCTCCACCGTGAGCACCGCGCCGAAGCGGCGAAAGCCGTCCTTGCGCGCCACCAGCACGTGGGGGCCAGGACGCAGCCCGTCCACCTGCAGCGGCGCGCCGCCCCGGTAGGCGAAGTCCACCCACACCTCCGCGCCCAGCGGCTCGATGGACACCGACAGCGCGCCGCGGGAGGGCTCCGCCGATTGCTTCCGCGCCCGCTCGAACACCTCCTGGATGTCCGGGGGAAAGACGTCGCGATCGATCCCGGAATCGCTCCCGAGGTCCAGCGCGCGGGAGAAGTACTCGATCCCGCGCTCCACCTCGCCCGACAAGACCCAGCTGGCGCCGAGGTACACCAGGCACTCTCGTAGCACGGCGGGCTCGGCCAGCCAGGCGGCCAGCGACTCCAAACGTTCCCGGGCCAGGTCGAGCTTCTGTTGGGCCAGCTCCAGATCGACCTCTTCGTAGGCGGCCTTTCCGGCCTGCAACAAGGCCCGGGCTTCTTCCAGGAGCGGCCGGTGCGCGGTGGAGCCTTCATCGTCGAGCCGCTCCTCCAAATCCTGGAGCGCAAGATCCTTTCGTCCCGAGATCACCTGACGGAGTTCGCGTTGCAGATCCACCGCCAGCTTGGCCGCCGCCCCCCCTCGCCCCAGGGCAAAACCCACCGCCGGCCGGGCCGTATCGTCGGCGGCCGCGGGCGCACCCAGCCACCCGACAATCAGGATCAACGCGGCGACGTGGCGCACAAGCACCTCCTCAGGGGACGTCCCACGGCCGCCCGGCAATGACCTCGCCGGAGGCCAGCGGCTCTCCCTCGCCCAAACCCCCGAGCAGCACCGCTCGTCCGAGGACCGGAACCGCCGCGGCGCCCGCGCGCGCCGCGCCCAGGGATACGGCCTTGCCGCCATCCTCGAGCGGCGAGAGCGAATCGGCGGTGGGATCGAAGATCAGGATCCCGGCGAGCGGCGCAACATCGTCGCCCGCGAGCCCACCGGCCAGCACCAGGCGTCGATCGGAGAGCGGCAGCACCGCCGGGAGCCACCTCCCGGCGGGCATGGCCGGGCCTACCTTGGCCTCGGCGCGGCCGATGGAGAGCACGCGCACGTTCTCGGCCGCCGGCGCCGCCAGCCCCGCGCCGTCCCACAGGCCTCCGCCCGCGAGCAAGATCTCGTCGGCGCGGCCCGGGATGGGCGCCGCCTCGAAGAAGAACAGGTTGGCGTCCGCGCCGGAGAAGTTCAGATCGACGAAGGGATCGCCGCTGCGCGCCGGATCGAAGACCTCGGCCGCGGGTGTGCCGGCGGCGCCGCCCACGAAGAGCACCCGATTCGATGAGATGGGAACCGCGCGGTGAGAGAGCCGGGCCGCGTGCAGCGGGTACTGGAACGGCCGCACGTCGCCGGCCGATTCGATGCTGGGGTCGTACACCAGCGTCTCGACGGTGGCCTGCGCGGGCTCTGTCCCGCCGCCGGCGATGAGCACCCGGCCGTCGGAGAGCAAAGTCGCGCTGTGGAACACCCGGCCGGAAGGCAGCGGCTTCTCGATCCAGCGGTCCTCGGCAAAAAGGTATACCTCGAAGCTCGGCACCAGGTCGGCCGGGTCCACCCGCAGGGGCCAGAGCCCCGGTTCGAGGCGCAAGCGCGAGGTCCCGCCGATCACCAGCAGGTTCCCATTGGCGAGCGGCGTCGCGCTGGCCAGAAGCCGCGGCTGATGCAGGCGCGCAGTCGGGTAGATCGATCCCGTGCCCGGCTCGAAGATGTCGGCCGCGGCGCTGGCGGCAAGCTCGAGGCAACCGGCACAACCGGGGACGGCGAAGACTCGATCGGCGCCGCCGGCGACCACCACTCGGCCGTCGAGGAGCAATTCGCCTGCGGCGAAGGCGCGCCCGCTGGACAGGGGCCGCGCGGCGCAACCGACACTCGAGACCGGCGTAAAGAACAGATCCACCTGCGCCGGCCGGCCGGCGTCGAGGTCGATACCGCCGGCGTGGGCCAGATGCGTCTCCGCGCCCCCCACCACGCCCACCGCTTGAAGAATCAAGTTCTCACCCGGGGAGGCCTTCCATTCCACCACCTCGCCCGGACCGAGCCGAAGGTCGGCCCGCTCGTGCAACTTTCCGTCCGCTCTCCACAGGGAGAGCCGCAGGCGTTCCAGGCTCGGCGGCGGGGCGGGGGTGGTGGCCGTCTCGGGACACGGCCCGTCGAGCGAAGATTGCGCGAAGGCCAGGCGCAGATCGCCCGCGGCGCCGTGCGGCTCGGGAGCACAGGCCGCCAGCAACAGGAGGCAAACGGCCAACCATGACATCTTCATGAGTTCGCATGATAGCAATCCATCCGTCCGGGCGCAAACCTCGCTTGACACTTCGCCCGGCCGCTGGTAGCTGTAAGCGGCCTGCGGGGGATGATAAAGGTTGAGGCGTCGTCCAATGGCAGGACAACGGACTTTGGATCCGTCTATGGAGGTTCGAATCCTCCCGCCTCAGTGACGCCAATCGCCCGCCTCGCGCCGCGGCCCTGGTGGGAATGGAAGGAGAGACCATGAGAGCGATCCTGTGTACCATCCTGGCTGGATTACTTGCTGCCGCCAGCCTGCCCGTCGTGGCCCAGGACGGCGGGGGAGGAGAAGAGAAGAAGAGCGACGTGTTCACGCCGCCGGACGCCGCCAAGAACCCGCCGCCCGAGAGCACCCCGCCGCCCGTGGTGGTGGTGCCCACCGGCTACCCGGTGTCCGAGGTGGAGCGGCCGCTGGTGCTCCCGCGCATGACGCTGGAGCCCGACGCGGCCTTCTTCATCAACTTCATCAGCGGGCAGGGTGACAACATCATCGGCCTTTTGCTCGGCGCCAGCATGGGCATCGTGGACAAGCTCGAGGCGGGGTTCCACATGCCGCTGGCCATGAGCCCGGAGTTCAAGGCCGGCGAGCTGGTGTTCCACGGCGCCTACGACCTCACCTCGCTGGTGAATGTCCCCAACCTGATGTTGGCCGGACGGGCCAACCTGGCGGTGGCCACCAGCGACCACTTCCGCGGCATGGGGTCGGGGGCCTTCGGCACGGACTTCGGATTGCTGTTCCAGGGGCTCACCAAGTACAAGTTCGCACAGATGTTCGCCATGTTCGCGACGGTCGGCCTGGGGTTTACCGGCGGGCCTGGCGGTTTCGCCTTCGAGCTCGATCTCGGCCCCATCGTCAACCCCATGGAGGCGCTGGCCATCGAGCTGCACTTCGGCATCCGCAAGCTGGCCAAGGATGGCTTCCCCACGCTCATCCCCCTGTACGTTCAGGCGCAGTACACCATCGGCCGCGATCTGGACGCCTTCGTTCGGTTCGGCTTCCCCGATCTCAACCACGCCGGCTCCGACAGCATCATCCTGATGGTGGGGGCCGCCTACCGTATCTCGCTGTAGCTCCAATCCCATCCGAGAGTTGGTCCGCGACCATATCAACCTGAAATCACTGCATAAAACTTGGGGACAGGCCCCGAGTTTTCCCGAGTGTTCCCGAGTGCAGTCGACCCCGGGAATATACCGCTAACCATTTGATAATATTACATAAAAAATTGGCAAACAGTGGGGACAGGCCCTGAGTTTCCCTGAGTTTCCTGGGTTTCTGCTGATTTTCTGGGCTTTGAAGGAATGATGGAGAGTCTGGCGGGCGAGGCTTCTAACGGAACAGGAAGATCACCTCCACGCGCCGGTTCTTGGAGCGGCCCTCGGCGGTGGAGTTGTCGGCCACGGGGTTGGAGGAGCCATAGCCCGAGGCCTTGACCCGGTTGAAGTCGAGCTTGCGGATCTGCACCAGGTAGTCCAGCACCGCCTGGGCACGGCCCTGCGAGAGCGCCAGGTTGGCAGCGTCCGAGCCCACCGAGTCGGTGTAACCCTCGACCACCAACGGATAGGCCGAGTACCGCTGGGCGATCTCGGCCACCTGATCCAACAAGGAATAGCGCTCGGGCAGGATGATGTTCTTCCCCGGCGCGAAAAGGTCGTACAGACTCACCACCACTCCGCGCCCCTCCTGGCGCACCAGGGTGGGCAGGCGGTAGGCCTCCTCGAACAGCGCCTTGCGCTCGGAAAGGAGCTTCATCTTCTCCTGCTTCCTCGCGTATTGCTCCTGGGAGGCGGCGATGGCGGCGTCGGCCTTCTGCGAGGCGTTCTGGGCCAGGGTCTGAGCGTCCTCGAAGCGCTTCTGCTGGGCCGCGGCCCGCGCTTGCTCGAGGAAGTTCTTGGCGATGCCGAAGTTGTTGGGGTCGAAGGTGGCGGCCTCCAGCGACTCGGCCGTCTGGAGCTTGGAGGCCGCGGCGGCCAGGGCCTCCTGGGTGGCCTTGTCGCGCCTCGCCTCCTCCAGGGCCTTCTGCTCCGCGGCCAGACGCTCGGCGGCGGCCTTCTGCTCGGCGGCCAGACGCGCCTCGGCCTCGGCGCGGGCCTTCTCCAGCTCGGCGGCGATGCGGGCCTTCTCGGCCTTCGACTTCTCCTGCTCCTCGGCCAGCTTGGCCCGCAGCGCCTGGATCTGTTCGAGCCGCATGACCCGGTCCTCGGCCTCGCGGCGGCGTTGCTCCTGCTGGGCCAGTTTCTTCTTGGCGGCGGCCAGTTTCTCCTCGGCCTTGGCGCGCCGCTCCTCGGCCTGCAACCTACGCGAGTGCTCCAGGGCGGTGCTGAACTTGACGGCCGCCAGCAACGAGTGCGACACGCACGACTCCATGCGGCGGGCGTTGTAATCCTCCTGGGCCAGCTTGTAGTAACGCTGGGCCAGGGTGAACACCGCGGGTGCGGCCCGCTGGGCCGACTGCGCGGCGACCTGGTCCGAGAACATCCCGGAAGCGCTGTTGAGCTCCGCCGGGCGCGGCGGGGGGGCGCAACCACACAGCACACACACGGCGATCCCGATGAGCTTGCGCATGGCGTCCTCCCTCAGGGGCCCCGGGACTCGAGTTCCCGGACCCGCTCCTCGGCGGCCTGGGCCGCGGCGGCCACCTGCTCGGCCTGCTTCTCCATGGCGACGGCCTGGTCCTCGCTCTCCTGAGCGGCGTTCTCGGCCGCGATGCGATCGAGCTTCACCCGCAGGTACTCGACCTGCGCCTCGACGCGCAAGAGCAGCGGATCGATGGCCGACGCCTTGTCCTGGGCCAGGAAGGCCTGCCCCTGGGTGATCCAGGTGCGGATGAGCTCGATGTCCGCGCTCAGGCTGCCGTCGGTGTCGGCGTTCTTGAGCTCGGCGATGGCGCGGCTCCACTGCTCGAACTGCTTCTGGTAAAAGGCCGCGTCGCGATCCTTGGCCTGGATGAGCCCACCCAGCAGGCCCACGCCCAGCACCACCAGCAACATGCGTTTCATGCCGACCTCCAATCCCCGGGAAAGAGGGAAACGCCTGGTGCGACAAGGGGTCGCCACCAGAACACGCGGCCGCTCGCGCCAAGGCAAGACCGGTCGCAAATTGCGTCGACCGCGCCTGCTCTGATGGCCCCGCGGTCAGGCGCTTCAATATCCCAAGCACCCCTGGTGGCTCTCGCCAGTGGGCCCCACGGTCGCTCTCGCAAAGAAATGACTACGCGGTGTTCGCGCATGTCACCGATAAAGAATCCCTTCTCCGAGAGCGAGAGGCTCGCTCACCGGGCCAGGGCCTTCTGGACCTCGGGCAACTTCCCGGCCGAGCCGAGCTTCTCGTTCTTGTGGGCGATGAACTTGGCGTACTCCTTCATGAACACCTTGCCTGGGTCGCGCAGGTCGAACTTCTCCGGCGTGTCGCGGAAGAACTCGCGGTGCACCCGCGTCCACACCAGCCGGCCGTCGGTGTCGATGTTGACCTTGGTCACGCCCAGGGTGGCGGCCTTGGCGAACTCGTTCTCGTTGACGCCCTTGGTGTCCTTGAGCTTGCCGCCGGCGGCGTTGATGCGGTCCACCTCCTCCTTGGGCACCGAGGAGGAACCGTGCATCACCAGCGGGAACTTGGGCAGGCGCTTCTGGATCTCGGCCAGCACGTCCATGCGCAGCGCCTGGGCGCCCTTGAACTTGTAGGCCCCGTGCGAGGTGCCGATGGCCACCGCCAGCGAGTCGCAGCCGGACTTCTCGACGAACTCCTTGGCCTGTTTGGGATCGGTGAGGTGGGCGTTCTTCTCGTCCACCGAGACGTGTTCCTCCACGCCGCCGAGCTGGCCCAGCTCGGCCTCCACCACGATGCCCTTCTTGTGGGCGGCATCGACGATCTGGCGCGTGATGCGGATGTTCTCCTCGAAGGGCTTGTCCGAGGCGTCGATCATGACGCTGGAGTAGAAGCCGCTCTGGATGCAGTCCATGCAGGCCTCGACATCGCCGTGGTCCAGGTGCACCGCGAAGATGGCCTGCGGGAAGACCTGGTCCGCGGCGCGGATGATGGCCTCCAGCATTCGCTTGTCGGTGTAAGTGCGCGCTCCCTTGGAGATCTGGATGATGAAGGGGGCCTGGGAGTCGAGGTTGCCGCGGAACAGGCCCATGGCCTGCTCGAGGTTGTTGATGTTGTAGGCGCCGATGGCGTAGCGGCCGTAGGCGAGCTCGAACAGTTTCTTGGTGGTCACGATCATGGTTTTCTCCTTTGCAAAATCCGACGTCAGGGGACTGATGACTAGCATGGACGGTGGGCCAGGTCAATCGGAGAGCGGCAGAACCGCGAGGCACGCGGCCGGGCAGACGTAAAGCTTTTGCATCGACCGACCGAATCTCACAATATCGGCCGCTCGAAACTCAAGGAGGAATGACGATGAATCATGTGTGGACAACGTGCGCTTCGGCCTGGCTGTCGCTTTCCCTGGGCGCCTGCGCCTTCGGGGGGTCGACCCCTGTGCGAACGTTCGCTGCGGCAGCGTGGGCACATGCGTAGAAGAAGACGGTGCGGCGCGCTGCGAGTGCCCGGCCGGGTACCAGGCCAGCGGCACGGAGTGCGTGCGTGAGCTTCCCAAGGCCTCTACGCTGGCCACGGCGCTGGAGAGTCCGCCCAACCACCAGAATTACCTGAATTTTCGCACCATGACCGTGGAAAACAACTCCACGGACTACGACCTGCGCGCCTTCGAGGACCCGGCCGCGGGAGGCATGGCGCTCGCGCTCGGGCCAGGAGTCGCCGAAGTGAACCTGGGCTCCTTACGGTCCTTCCACGAGGTAGAGCGTGCTCCGGCCGACGGCTACCAGACCGACGCGCCGGCGCAAAACAACTACGTGATCGGCAACGGTTTCGCCACCGGTGGCAACTACGAGCAGGGATACACCATGAGCTGGAAGGTCTACGTGCTCAAGCTCTCGGACGGCACCTACGCCAAGCTCCAGGTACAGAGCGCGCTCCGAGGGGTGATGCAGATCTGGGCCTTCCGCCAGGCCGCCGGGGGCGACGATATCGCCACGCGGCCTTGAAGGCGCCGGCCCGATCGTTTCAGATCAGAAGTCGAACTCGCGCGGCGGCTTGGCGGCGGGGCAGGTGCAGATGCACTCGTTCCAGGAGAATGGCCCTCCGGACGCGGCGGCCTCGGGCAACGGGAAGGATTGACGCAAGAGCTCCCGCGAAGCCTCGTCTCCGACGGCGTCGGCGCGCAGCATGAGGTTCATGGCCGCTCGGGTGCGGGCCTCCTCGTCCTGGATGGCGCGAACCTGCTCGATGGCGCTCCTGGGATCGCGCTCGAAGGTGATGTCCGAGAGCGCCTCCCGCGCCTTGTCCTGGGTGGCGCCGCCCGGAAGATTCACCACCCAGGCGGTGACCTCCTCGAGCGACTGGTCGGCCCAGCCGCCGACCACCGCGCCCACCACCTCGTCCGTGACCTTGCCGGGGAAACGCCCCAGGTACTCGGCGGCCTTCTTCGGGTCCTGGTAGCCCAGGCCCACCAACAGCTGGATGGCGGCCTGGTCCCGTTCCTCGCCGGGGGGCAGACGCTCTACGAAGTCGGCGGCGGCGCCGGGATCGCTGCCCGTCCACCCACCCACCATGTCCGCCAGGATCTGGGTCCGCGCCTCGGACGGCGGAAGCTGGAAGATGTGGCGGGCCGCCTCCTGGGGATCCTGTAGTGCCCACTCGCGCACCGAGTCGCGCAGCAACATCTCGCGCGTCTCCTGATCTCCGACCTCCTGGGCCAGCTGGAAGGCCCGGCGCGGATCGTCCCCGGCCACGTTCGAGCCGATGCTCCGCAGCGCCTGGTCGCGAATGTTCCCGGGCGACAAACGCTCGGCCCACGCCAGCGCCGCCTCGGGATCCTGGGAGGCCCAGGTCGAGGCCAACGAGGAAGCCAGCATGCCGGTGTCGGGGTGATCGGTGTGTGCGGCAAGACGCGTCATGGCGGCCTCGGGATCTCGCTCAGCCTCTGCCAGGATCACTGCGGCCCAGGCCGTTTCGCGTTGCGTCCCTGCGGGGAGTGATTCGACCCAGGCCAGCGCCGCCTCGGCATCCTGTTCACCCCACGTCGTAGCCACCGCCCGCAAGGCCTGCTGGCGTTCGTTGTCGTTGGAAAGAGAAAGGGCCTTCTGGGAGGCCGCGGCGGGATCCTTGTTGGCCCAGCTCATGAACATCGGCCCCAGCATGTATTCGCCTTCCGGAATGTTCGAGCCGCCCGCGCGCGCCTGGGTGTAGAGCTCGAAGGCTCGCGCGGGATCGGTGTAGCTGAGCTCGGCGAGGCTGGAGCTGAGCAACCGCTGGCGCTCCACCCCCTGGGGTCGCGAGAGCAGCCAGGACACGGCAGCATCAGGAGCGTAGGACTGCCACCGGCGAAGCACCACGTCCAGGGCCTCGGAGCGCTGACGGCGGAGCGGGATGTTCTCGGCGTAGGCCAGGGCGGCCGGGGCGTCCTCGGCAGCCCAGCGCCCGAGAAGGTCGATGACGAAGTTCTCGCGATGGCGGGTGCCGGGGATGCGCTCCGCCCAGCCGATGACGTCCGGGATCATCTCTGGCGCGACCTCGAGCGCGATCTTCGCAAGAAGCTCGGCCCGCGTGTCTGCCCTTCGGCTCGCCAGCGCCTCTTCGAACAGTTGGCGGGCCTCGTCAAGCGTCAGATCGGGCAGCTCTTCTTCTTCGGGCAACGGCTCGGCTTTCGCCGGACCGAGGGAAGACAAGGCATCGATGAACGAGCGAACGCCCTCGGCTCGTAAGCGCAAGAGTTCATCCTTTCCGCCCTCCTCTGTTGCGGTGCCGCAGGCAGCCACGCCGTCCACCGTGGTGGGTTGGCCTTGCAGATGGCTCTCGAGCAGCATCCCGCCACCGAACGAACAAGCGAGCGTAGTAGCCAAAAGGATTGTTTTCACCTGGCACCTCTCTGATTCGAAAAATCCGGCGCGCTCAATGTCTTGAGACGGACAAGACCGAAATAAAGTTTCGTTGCAGCAGAAGGGACAGCCCCCTTGGACCACATCGGGGACAGCCCCCTGGGTTTTGTTTTTACTGGGGAATCCGGCGGTGGTGGTTGAACGCCGCCGTTTAGCCGAAAGCCGGCCGGCCTTTCGCTGCTTTTTCTTCTTCGGTTCTTGTCTGGTCTTTTTGCTTCTTGCCGCGGATGAACTCGTACTGACCCGGATCTGGCCGCCTGCCTCTTTTACTCCTGCGCTTTCATTCCGCCAATGGCAGATCCCCCCTCGCCCCCGCCCCGCCGCTCGTTTTTTTGCCTGCCTCGCCCCGCCCGCTACCCCGGCGCTACCCGCCGCCGCCAGAACCCTCCCGCCACCATCTTCTCCTCCACCCACCACCGCTCCCCGATGTAGTACCAGCTCGTCATCTCACCCATCCGTACCCGCCCACCATCCACC
>JAAZNF010000067.1 GCA_012798435.1 Myxococcales bacterium
AGCCGCGCCTCCGGCCACCCGTTCGCGGCGCGCTTGAATCGCGTCGCCGGGGTGTGCTACTCGATCCCTCTGTAGCAGCGGAGCGGTGGTCCCGCCACTGGAACGGAGGGCGTCTCGATGAACACGGACGACAAAGGCTTCGATATCCCCATCGACATCTCGGCTCCACCCTCCGAGGCTCCGGTCCCCTCCGCCGAGGCCGGGGCGGTGCGCCTGGCCGCGGACGAGACCGCCCAGCCGTTGCCGCCCCCGGGCGCCCCGGGCAGCCAGCCGGCCCCCTACGACCCCAAGCAGGCGCCCCTGTGGCAGGCGCTGCTGGCCGAGTACGAGAGCGAGATCGCGGTCATCGGCAACGTCCCCGCCGCGGCCGCGCTGCACTACGAGTCCGGCCGCATCTGGGAAGAGAAGCTGGCCCAGCCGCGCAACGCCTGGAACGCCTACAACCGGGCCTTCCAGCTCGACCCCCGGCTCATCCCCAACATCCATGCCGCCCGGCGCCTGGCCAGCCAGGTCGGCAACTGGAACGCCACGGTCAACATCATCGACTCCGAGATCGCCGCGACGCAAGATCCGGTGCGCCAGGCCTACCTGCTGCAACGCAAGGCGCTCATCCTGGAGGAGAAGCTCGGCCGCCAGGACGAGGCGCGGCAGGCCTTCGAGGCCGCCGCGCGCCTCCAGCCCGACAACGTGGAGCTTTTGCGCCAGCTCGAGCGCCTGTCGCTCGCCGCGAGTGACTTCGCGCGCGTGCTCGATCTGCGCGAGCGCGAGATCGAGCTCACCCAGGACCCGGTGCTGCGGGTGCAACTGATGCTCTCGGCGGCGCGCCTGCGCGAGACCACCCTGTCCGACCTGGCCGGCGCGGAAGATTTGTACCAGAAGGCGCTGGCCATCGAGCCCGCCAACGCCATCGCGCTCTCGGCGCTGCGGCGCCTGTACGGGGAGAAGCGCCAGTACGACCGGCTGCTGCAGGTCCTGGCCCAGGAGGCGCAGATCCCCGGCGAGCCGGTGCAGGTGGCCATGCTGCACTACCAGCGCGCCCGCATCCTGCGCGAGCAACAGAACGATCCCGAGGGCGCCATCGAGGCCCTACGCGCCGCGCTGGCCATCCTGGCCGACGATCGCTTGCTGCTCTCCGAGCTGGCCAGCCTGTACGAGAGCCTGATGCGCTGGCAGGAGCTGGTGGAGGTGTACGAGCGCCTGGTTCAGGTGATCGGCGATCGCCAGGAGCTGGTGTCGCTGTACTTCAAGCTGGGCAACCTGTGGGAGGAGAAGCTGTTCAACGAGGATCGGGCCATCCCCCACTACCGCAAGGTGGTGGAGCTCAACCCCAACTACCTGCCGGCGCTGCAGGCGCTGGGCAAGCTGTTCTCGCGCAAGGGGCTGTGGAAAGAGCTGGTGGGGATGTACCAGATCGAGATCAACGAGAGCCCCGACCCCAAGACCAAGGCCATGCGCCTGTACAAGCTGGCGGAGGTGCTCGAGGAGCGCCTGGGCGACGACAGCGGCGCCATGCAGGCGCTCGAGCAGTGCCTGGAGCTCAACCCCGGCTACCTGCCGGCCCTCAAGTCCCTGGGCCAGCTCTACACCCGCTACAACCGCTGGGAGTCGCTGATCCAGATGCACGAGAAGGAGATCCAGGTCACCGCCGATCGCGACCAGCAGGTGTTCTTGCTGGATCGCATCGCCAGCCTGTGGGAGGAGAAGCTCAACAACGTGGACAAGGCGCTGGAGGTCTACCAGCGCATCCTGGACCAGAACCCCAACTACCTGCCGGCCATCCGCAACCTGAGCAAGCTCTACATCAAGGCCGACCGCTGGGCGGACACCATCCGCATCAATGAGATGGAGGCCCAGCTGGTCAACGACCAGAAGCAGGTCATCTCCCTGCTGCACCGCAACGGCGAGATCTACGAGGAGAAGCTCAACGACAAGGACCAGGCCATCGAGACCTACAAGAAGGTGCTGGCCCTGGCGCCGAACTACCTGCCCGCGCTGCAGAGCCTGGGCCGGCTGTACTTCATCAAGGGCCGCTGGGAGGACCTGATCTCCATGTACCGCCAGGAGATCGAGGTCACCCAGAACGAGCTGCAGCAGATCACCCTGCTGTACAAGATCGGAGAGCTGTACGAGGAGAAGCTGGTGCAGGAGGACAAGGCCATCGTGGCCTACCAGGAGGTGCTGCGCATCCAGTCCGGCAACTTCCCGGCGCTCAAGGCCCTCATCCGCATCTTCACCAACAAGCGCGACTGGGAGAACCTGCTGGAGTGCCTGGAGAAGGAGGCCGCGGCCCTGGAGGACGCCCAGCAGAAGGCCATGTCCTTGCTGCGCACCGCCGAGATCTGGGAGGCGCACCTCAACCACCCCGACAAGGCGATCGACACGCTGCAGCGCATCTTGCAGCTCTGCCCCGATCACCCGGCGGCGCTGCGCTCGCTGGTGCGGCTGTACACCCAGGGCGGCAACTGGCGCGAGCTTCTATCGGTCCACGAGCGCGAGCTCGCCGCCGCCGTGCTGGAGAGCCAGAAGGTGGAGCTCCTGTGGCAGATGGCGGACATCCACGCCCACCGGCTCAACGACCTGGCCAAGGCCGCCGAGTGCTATGAGAAGATCCTGCTGATCCGCCCCGGCCACCTGCCCTCGCTGGAGGCGCTGGAGCGCATCTACCTCACCCTGCGCAACGTCCCGGCGCTGGTGCGGGTGTACGAGGCCTGGACCGCCCGGGTGAGCGATCCCCGCTGGCAGGTGTCGCTGCACATGATCCTGGCCGACCTCAAGGAGAACCGGCTACAGCCGCCGCAGCAGACGGGGGAGCACCACCTCAAGGTGGTGGCCCTCGAACCGCATCACCCCGACGCCATCCGCGCCCTGGATCTCCTGTACCACAAGTTCGGCACCTGGAACGGCCTGCGCCTGCTGTACGAGCGGGAGCTCAGGTCGGCGAAGACCGCCGAGGAGCAGCTGGACCTGTGCCTGCGCGTGGGCGACCTGGCCGAGTGGCGCCTCCAGGATCCGCAGCTAGCGCAGCACTACTACCAGGAGGCCCTGCGCATCCGGCCCGACTACCTGCCGGCCATCAAGGCCCTGAAGAGGGTCCACGCCTTGCGCGGGAACCTGCAGGAGATGATCGGGCTGCTCGGCCGCGAGGGCCAGGTGACCCGCGATCCGCGCCAGGCCATCGCCACCCTGCTGCAGGCGGGCCAGATCTACCGGGACCGCTTCAACGATCCGCAGCGGGCTTGCGAGTGTTTCTTCAAGGTGCTGGAGCGGGAGCCGCGCGAGGTGCAAGCCTTCCAGGCCCTGGAGACGTTGCTCGGCGGTCTCAACGACTACGAGCGTCTGGCGGTGCTCTACCAGAACCGTCTGCCGGTGACCGACGACGGCCGGGTGCAGGCCGAGCTCCTGCTCAAGCTCGGCGGCCTGTACGTCGAGCACCTCTCGCGCCCGCAGGATGCCGCCGAGGCCTACCGCCGGGTGCTCCAGCTCAACCCCAACCACGTCCCGGCGCTGACCTCGCTGGCCGGCCTGTGCATCACCCTGGAGGACTGGGACAGCGCCATCCAGCTCCTCTCCCGGCTCATCGAGCTGGGCGGAGACAACCGCCTGCTGGCCTGGGCGCACTCCCAGCTGGGCGTCATCTTCCAGGAGAAGAAACCCGATCTGGATCGGGCGGTGGCCGCCTTCCACAAGGTGCTGGAGCTCGAGCCGGGCGACATCGGCAGCATGCAGCGCCTCAAGATGATCTTCATCGCCCGGCAACAGTGGAGCGAGGCCGCCGACGTGCTGCGGCGCATGGCCGAGGTGCTCGGTCCCCCGGAGAAGGCCGCCGCGCTCATGGAACTCGCGCGCATCTACGAGACCGGCATCGGCAGCCCCGACCAGGCGGTGGAGACCTACCGGGCGTTGCACGCCTTGCAGCCCCACGACGTCTCCGTGATCCAGAAGCTCGGCGAGTTGTATGAGCGCCTGGAGCGCTGGGGGGATCTCATCGACACCTACCAGGCCTTCATCCGCCTGCTGCCGCCGGAGCGGGCCCAGGAGGCGCTGGAGCTGCACCTGCGCATGGGTAAATTGCAGCAGGAGAAGTTCAACAACGCCGAGAAGGCCATTCTGGAGTACCGCCAGGTGGTGGAGCTCAACCCCCGGCACGCCGAGGCGCACCAGGCGCTGGCCGCCCTCTACGGCCGCTCCGGCCTGTACTACGCCAACGCGGTGGAGGAGCACCGGCGGCTGTTGGAGATCAACCCCTTCCGCATCGAGTCGTACCACGAGCTTCGCCGCATCTTCCAGGAGCAGCGGGCCTTCGACAAGGTCTTCTGCGTCTGCTCGGTGTTGCACTTCTTGCGGGCGGCCGATCCGGACGAAGAGTTCTTCTACGCCGAGAACCGGGCCAAGGTGCCGGATCGCCCCGGCGAGCCCCTGCCGGCCGAGGAGTTCGATCGGCTGCTGCTCCATCCGGCGGAGCGGGGCGTGGTGCGCGACATCCTGGCCATCGTTTCCTTCGAGCTTGCCAAGGTGTACCCGGCCAACCTGGAACGTCATGGCGTGGGCAAGAGCAATCGCGCGCGCAAGGACGATCCGGTGCGCAACCTGATCGGCACCCTGACCGCCACCCTGCCGTCCTCGGCCGAGTACGAGCTGTACATCTCCAACCAGCCGGTGTTCTCGGTGGCCCTGGAGAACACCGAACCGGTGGCGCTGATCGTCGGCGAGGGTCTCATCAAGCGCACCAACGTCCACGAGCAGCGCTTCGCCCTGGGGCGGGCCCTGCAACTCCTCCGGGCGGGGACGTTCCTGGCCTTCGCCATCGGCGCCAAGGAGTTGGCCCGGCTGGTGGCCGCCGCCATCTATCCCTTCCAGCCGAGTTGTCCCCTGGCGACCTATCCCGGCGAGGGTATCGGAGAGCTCGCCAATCAGGTGCGCAAGGCCCTCTCGGGCAAGCGCCGCCGGGCGCTCGAGGCGCTGGCGCGCGAGCAGGCGCCCGAGCTCATGCGTCTGCCGGATTACGAGGGCTACCTGCGCGCGGCCGAGCACACCGCCAACCGGGTGGGCCTGGCCTTGTCCAACGACCTGGCCCAGGCGATCATGCACCTCGAGCGCCTGGTGCCGGAGCTGCGCGACCTGCGCCTCAACACCACCGAGGAGATGGCCAACGCCCTGGGCCGGCACTCGGCGATCTGCGAGCTGCTGCGCTTCGCCGTGTCGGAGGAGTACTTCCGCACCCGCGCCCGCCTCAAGACCGCGTTGGTATGAACCGTTGCCCGGGGTGAGCCTCGATCCCGCGCCGAGGTCACTCCTCAACCCATTTCCCGTCGACGACGTTCCCTACCGCACTAGCATCGCGCCAGGGAGAGCGTGGTCGGCGGGAACGCAAGACATCGATACCTGGCGCCTGTCGCCGGCGATGCCATCTTGCACGATCCCTGGCGGGTGGGCGTCCGCGCGGCCGTAAACTGATAACACATCGCCGACCCGGGAAGGGTAGGCGTCACGCTGGAGAGGCGGATCTTTCGGAGAGAAATACCGGCTGCCCGGAGAAAAAAACAAACCTGCGGCTCGGGCGCGTTCCCGCTCAGCCTTCGGCGGGTTTCGGCGCGCTCACCGGCGCGGCGGCCTTCTTGCGCGGACGGATGGCCTTGCGGGCCTTCTTCACCTTCTGGGCCTTCTGGGCCTTGCGGGCGGATTTCTTGCCGTGCAGCGCGGCGTAGCGCGCCTTCTGGTAGTGCTTGGAGCACAGGCCCTTGCTACGCGCCGGGTTCTTGCAGCCGCGGATCGAGCACTTCTTGGGTTTTCCGCGGCGCCGCCTGGCCTGGCGTCCCTTGGCCGGGCCCGCCTTGCCCTTGCGTCCGGGCTTCTTCCGGGCGGCGGCCTTTTTCTGCGCAAGCTTCTTCCCGACGCGCTCGGCGACGGCCTTGGCGATCTGGGCGCCGAGGTAGGTCACCAGACGGTCGAGGCTCTTCTGCAGGTTCGGGGGCTTGGGCATGGTCACTCCTGTCTAGGATTAGTCATACAAACAATAACGCATCCTGTAACTAAAAAGATATCGCGTCAAGTGTTATGTTTGAATGAAATGATTGTATTCTGGACGCGCGAGCGCCGGACGGGTCCCGGCGATGAGCGCCGTCAGTTCGGCCGGGACTCGAGGTGGAGGCGGCTCAGTTGCTCGAAAATCTCCGCGCGGTTGCGGCGCACCACGTAGCGCCGGATGCGCTCGGCGTCGCGGTGATGGATCTCCGTGAACACCACGGCGGTCTCGCACATCTTCTCGTCCGAGCGCTCGCGGATGATCCTGGCGCGCGCCTTGAGCGGGACCTCCTCGTCGGGGATCGAGAACTCGAGTTTCAAGTAGCCGGGGTAGAGCGGAGCTTCGGACGAAGAGCGCAGAAAGCGCATGCCGCCCTCGCAAATGTCCTCGATCCGGGCCAGGCGCAGCCCGTCCCGAGCCTGGGTGTTCACCAGGACGTTGAGGGGAGCCCTGAGGAATTCGCGATTCTCGTTCGAGCCTTCCATCGATCGCCTCCTTTTTTTCGCGGCGCCCTGCCGCCTACATATAGTATCTCATCCTACATGGTGGGACGTCAAGAAAACTGCCGTTAAAATTGTAATCTTGTTTATAAACAGTAGGTTATTCGTACTGTCCGGCGCTGTAGCTACAATCCACGTTTTATTGAACAGATAACTGGCAAGGCACCTGCGCCGTGCCCGCCGGTCATCAGATTGGCATTTTATGTCGCGGGTTGGATGGTCAACAGGGGGATGGTCGGGTCGATCTGGCTATCTGATGGATGAGCGCATCCGCTGCTTCAGGGGGCGGTGAAGGCGAACCCCTCGCTGGCCTGTTGACGCATGCCGCGACCCAGCCGCGCCGGGTCGAAGATGTCGTAGTCGAAATCGCCGGCAAAGATCGCGGCGAACGGCGCCGCCCACACCTCATCACCCGGGGCGAAGGGGCTGCGCGCGGCCGGCGGTGCCAGGGTGGCCGAGCCGGGGGGCGCGTAGACTCGCCATAGCGGGTCGAGCACCGCATCCTCGGCCTCTCCCTGGCCCAGACGATTCACCCGCGAAAACACCACGCCGGTCAGGTGGTGGCCCGCCGGCCAGGTCGGAGCCAGCGGGGACGGCAGAGCGGCCGTGGGGGCGAGGAGCTGCGACAACAGGGCGTAGGCACGCAGGATCTCCGGGGGGAAAACGGTCGGATCGGTGACCGCGAACATGACCAGGGCCGAAAGCCCGGCGTCGAGCGAGGTGTCGAGCGCCGGCAGGGTCAGCAGCGGCGGGAGCGGCAGGCTCGCCGCACCCAGGGCCGCCGTGCCGCGCGCGCTGAGGTACCCCGGGCTCTGCGTGTAACTCCCGTCGGACAGTTGATTGAGGGAGCGCACCAGGACCTGGGCCGCCGACATCTGGGCGCCCGCCAGGGCCGGGTTCTGGGGATCGGGCAACAGGAACACCGGCGAAGCGTTTCGCGAGACGCTGGTGAAGTTGTAGTTGAAGCCGATGAGCGCCCGCCCACCGTCGGGCATGAAGCCGCTGCCCGCCGGAAAGTCCAACGTGGTCACGGCCAGGCCGTACGGAAGGCGGCACTCGGTGGTCGAGGGGTCCACCGGAAGATCGTGGAAGCGCCGCGGGTCGCACGGCACCGGCCCGTCGGTCCCCGGGCATAGCTCCTCGTAGCGGGCGCTGGCGGGCAGGTAGCGGCACAGGCGTGGATCGTTCTGCGCCGCCAAAGGATCGAAGGGCCCGCTCGCCAGGGTCACCGCCAGGGTGAAATCCGGGAGCAGGCGCACGCGGAACAGCGGCATCAGGCAGTAGCGATCGTTCGGCGCGCCGGGGTCGGCCGGCAGGCACTTCTTTCCCGAGGCGGGCCAGCCGCAGGCGGTGTCCGAGGTGCAGGCGTTGCCGGGCTTCAGGGCGGCAAGCTCCACCACTGGCTCGATCACCTCCTGCTGGCGGAAGGGCATGTCGATGCAGTCGCTCGCCTGGAGCGCGGCGAGCCGGGCGGAAATGTCGGTGTCGGCACCGGCGTCGACCGGGGCGGTGACCCGGCACACGCGCAGGGTGTTCATCTTGAAGCTGCCCAGCACCGCGCCGACGTCGTAGTTCACCTCCTCGCCGGCGGGGGTGTTGAGGAAGGCCATCAGCACCGGCAGCAGGTCGGACATGGCCACGTCGATGATGCCGAGCAGCAGGATGGCCTGCGCGTTCGGGGAGGCGGGCACCTCCACGGAGATGCCGTGCAGCGGCCGGTTGTCCTTGCAGCGGTAGTCGCCGTGGGTGTCCATCTCGCAGGTGAAGTTGACCGCGTCCGGGCACTCGGTGACCGACACGCAGATGTCCCCCCACACCGGGATGCCCAGGGTGGAGGAGATGCCGTTCAGAAACACGTCATCCGAGGCCAGGTTCCCCGGCAAGAGCCCGTCCGCGAGCAGCGGCCGGGCAAAGAGCGAGGCCGCGTCGAGCTCGGCCAGGCTATTGTCCGGGAGCACCGGGATCAGCACCGCGGCGCGGAACTGGCCGGAGACGGTGGGATCGGTGAGCGAGAAGAAGGGCAGCAGCGAGCGCGGGGTGCATTGCTTGTCGCCCTGGGCGGTGGCCAGACAGCGGTAGGAAGGGCGGCAGTCGGAGTCGCTCTGGCAGGCGCCGGCGTAGCGTTCGGAGTGGGGGAGGGTGTCGAAGAGCGCCGGGGGGACCTTTCCTTTCATGCGTCCGGTGGGCCGGGCGGCCGCGCCGCTTCCGCTGAGGCGTAGCGGAAGTGTGAGATGGGAGTTGCAGTGCGAGAGCACGGTGGTGGTCTCGAAGCGCGGGCGCTGGTTCGCATCGCCGCTCACCGGGAGCGCTGGAACCCGCTCGTCGCTCCAGGCGGTGATGGCGAGCCGAGGCCCCGGCGCAAGATTGTTGAAACTGGCCAAGCCGGCGCTGTCGCAGTCGGCGCTGTGCGAATTCCCGGCGGCGTCGATCACCTCCACGTGAGCGCCGGCGACGGGTCTTCCGTCGTGCGCGGATTGCACGGTGACGGAAAGTGTGGCCAGGCACTCGGGTTTCTCCAAAAGCTCCACCCGCACCCGGTCGGTGGCGCGGTCGCTACGCCCGTCCGCCCCGCCGTCGTCCTGGACCTCGAGATCGAACTCGTAGGTGCCGAACTTCTCGAGCGACAGCTGGACCACGGCCGAGTCGGCGTCGGGCGAGAACGACGCGTCGGACCCGGCCGGCTGGCTGGCCACGGTCCAGTGGAATCCCTTCAGGGTCAGCTCCGGGCAGTCGGCGCCGGGGCGGCTGCCGCTCCCGTCCAGGGTCACGGTCCGCGCCACACCGGCGCTGGTGGAGAGCGACTGATCCTCGCCGGCCGCGGCCACCGGCGGCGCGCACAGCTTCCGGCTCACGCTCACCTGGATGGTGTCCCACTGGCTGGTCTGCTTGGCCGGATCGGCGGCCTTGGGGTACTCGGCCCGGCAGCGGAAGGAGTAATCTCCCGGCTCCGTCGGCACGAAGGATGCCTCGACCTCTTCCGCGCCCTCCAGGGTCACGTTGGGTCCGGTGAGCTGCTCCCAGTGAAAGACGACGGAGGCCAGCTCCGAGCGGCAGCGGGGCGTGTCCGGAGGAAGCCGGAACGAGCCCCGCAGCACGATCCGCTGCCCGGTGAACCCGCTGAAGTCTTCGCCTGCCGAAGCCGAAGGCGGGCCGCACTCCTCGGTCGGTTTGTCCTTGGGACACCCGGAAACGAACAGAGCGAACGCCGGAAAGAGAAAAAGAGTCCGGCGAACAAAATTATTCATTGCCACCTCCGTCCGCATAACTCGGCGGAATGCTTTTTTATTTTGGGGTGATTGACACCGGGTGTCAAGGTGGCATGATGGCCAGCGAGGTGCGCATGGGACTCAGCATGGAACCACGTCGGGTTTTCCGCGAGGCGCTGCTCGTCTGGCTGGCGGCCATCGGTGGCATCCTGGTGTTCAAGATCTTCTCCTTCGTGCCCTTCATCAAGGAGAACCTGTGGGGCATCGCCGGGATCATCTTTCTGTTCCTCCCGCTCGAGTGGCTCTACCGCAAGCGCGCCGACCCCGAGGCCTTCGGCATCTCCTGGAAGAAACTCGGCCAGGGCGCGCTGTGGGCGCTCGCCTGGATGGCGCTGACCTTCCCCCTGTACATCCCGGCCTACCGGCTGTGGTTCGGCCGCAGCGAGTTCCACTTCGCGCTGCCGGCGGACTTCTGGAAGGAAGTGGTGGGTTTCGTGTTCCTGGTGGCCCTGCCCGAGGAGGTGTTCTACCGCGGCTACCTGCAGACCCGGCTGGACGCGGTGTTCCCCAAGAAGATCCGCGTCCTGGGCGCGGACGTCGGCTGGTCGCTGGTGGTGGCCGCGGCCTTCTTCGCCGTGGGCCACCTGGTCGAGCCGCGGCCGGACAAGTTGGGGACGTTCTTCCCCGGGCTGGTGTTCGGCTGGCTGCGCGCCCGCACCGGCACCGTGGGGGGCGCGGTGATCTTCCACGCCGCCTGCAACATCTGGGCGGAGATCTTGAGGTACGGATACTTTGGCGTGCCCTGAAGACGCCAGCCGCCGCGGTTCGCCGATGCGGTACGCGCGAGTCGCCTGGAGCGCGGCGATGGCGTTGCAGCTCGCGCTGATCGGGGTCGGCGTCTTCGCGCTGACGGATATCTTTCGTCACGATCGGTTGTGGGAGGGCGACGGCCCGGTGCACTACACCGGCTTTTTCCTGGCGCGCGGCGAGGAGCGCGGGCGGCTCTACCAGCCTGCGCTGCAACGGCAGGTCCAGGCGCGGCTGCTCGAGGCGTCGGCGTCCGGGGAGCGCCGGCAGTACCGCGACGGCTACTTGCCGTTCAACACCCCCCCGCATGTGGCCGTGCTGGGGTCCCCGCTGGGCGCCCTGCCGCTCGAGACCTTCTTGTGGTCCTGGACGCTGTTCCAGATGGCGTTGCTGGTCTGGCTTCTTTTCCAGTTGCTGGGCCTGACCCGGCACTGGACGTGGCCGGAGCGCGTGTTCTTGCTCGCGGCGGTCCTGGGCGCGGTGCCGGTGTTCCGCGCTCTCCAGTACGGCCAGTGGAGCCTGCTCTTGTCGGTGGCGCTGCTATCCGCCTACCGTCACCTGCGCCGGGGCCAGGACCTGCGGGCCGGCGCCCTGTGGACGTTGTGCACCATCAAGCCGCAGCTTGCCCTGCTCACCGGACTGGGGGCGGCGGTGGCCCGGCCGCGCTTCCTGGCCGGCGCCCTGGCGGTGGCCGGGATCTGGCTCGGCGTGACCCTGGCCTGGCTGGGGCCGGGGGTGTTCCCGTCGTACCTCGAGATGCTGGGACAGGGGATGTCCGCGGAGGGCGAGTTCGGGTACTGGCCTCGGCACATGGTCAACCTGCGCGGCCTGTTGGCGGGCGTGACCGGCGGTGGCGGCTGGGGCGGGGTGATCGCGCTGTCGCTGCTGGGGTTCGCGGCGGCCGCGCTGGGTACGATCCAGGTGGCCCGCCGCTGGGGACCGGCGGGCGGGGAGCGCTTCGCCCTGGGTTTTTCCGTGGTGGCGCTCTTGGGGATGTTCTTCTCTCCCCACCTCCAGGTCCACGACGCCACCCTGGCGGTGCTTCCCTGCTTGCTGCTCTACGACGGCCTGCGCCGGCGGCCCCGCGCCGCCTTCGCCTTCGCCGCCCTGATGACGGCCGCGCCGCTCGCTTTCTTGGCGGACGCGGCCTGGCCCGACAATCCGCTGCGCCTTGCGCCTCTGTGGCTGGGCGGTGTGCTGGCCTGGGCCCTGTGGGAATGGCGGCGGCGCCGGCCTACTCCGGAACCCCCAGCCGCAGATGTTGCGCCAGCGGCTCCAGGTCGGCAGGAAAGCCCGACGCCAGGCGCAGGGGCTTGAGGCTGACGGGGTGGGGGAGCGAAAGCCGGTAGGCGTGCAGGAACTGACGACGCAGGCCGAAGCGCTTTCGCAGCGCCTGGTTCAGCGCCTCGTCCCCGTATCGCGGATCGCCCAGCAAGGGATGGCCCGCCTGGAACAGGTGGCTGCGCAGCTGGTGGGTGCGTCCGGTGAGCAGGTGCAGCGTAAGCAAGCAAACCGGCGTGCACTGCCCGCAAAGCTCGAGCTCGCGGCGCAGCGCCACCCGGTACTCGGTGCGCCCCGGCTTGTCGGGCCGGCCGCGCCTGTTCTCGCCCACGAAGCCGGGCACGTCGCGGCGCTCCACCATCATGTCCCAGGCGCCCTGGCTCGGCTGGGGAACGCCGCGCACCAGGCCCAGGTAGCTCTTGTGCACCTCGCCCTGGTGCAGCAGCCGGTTGAGCTGGCGCAGCGCCGGCCCGGTCTTTCCGACCAGGACCAGCCCCGAGGTGTCCCGATCCAACCGGTGCGCCAGCGCCGGGCGGAAAGCGGCGTCCTCTTTCACCTCGAGGTAGGCGTGCACCTGGTCGATGAGCGAGTCTTCCCGGTGGCCGGCGCCCGGGTGCGCCGGCAAGAACGGCGGTTTCATCACCACCAGCAGATGTTCGTCCTCGAAGACCACCGAAAAGTCCAGGCGCGCCGGGCGCCGCCGCGGCCGGTGGATGGCGCTGTCCTCGGAGAAACGCGCCTGGTCCACGTGCAGGAGCAGGCGGTCGCCGGCGGCCAGGAGGTTCTCGGCGCGGGCGCGCTTGCCGTTGAGGCGCACCTTGCGCGTGCGCAGCAGCTTGTAGATGTGCGACAGCGGCATGCCGGGCAAGCGCCGACGTAAAAACTTGTCGAGCCGCGTACCGGCGTCATCCGGGCCCACCAGGAGTTCAGGCATGGTCAGCGCCCTCCCCGGCGCCGCGGCCTTCGAGCCGTCCGAGCTGGCGCAGCGCCTCGTACACCGCGATGCCGGCGGCGGTGGCCAGGTTCAGGCTGCGGCCTCCGGCCGGCATGGGCAGCCGCACCGCGCGCTCCTGGCGCCGGCCAACGGACAGAAATCTCTTGCCCAGGCCGCGGGCCTCCGGCCCGAACACCAGGAAGTCTCCTTCGCGCACCCGCTGGGCAAAGAAGCTGGGTTCGGCGCGCGCGCTGAAGAACCAGAAGCCCGCCTCGGGGTGCGCCCGCTCCAGTTCCTCGAAGGTGAGGTGGCAGGTGAAGTGGCAGCCTTGCCGGTAGTCCATGGCCGCCCGGCGCAGCTCCTTGTGCTCCAGGGTGAACCCCAGCGGCTCGACCAGGTACAACGGCACGCCAGTGGCTGCGCACAGACGCATCACGTTGCCGGTGTTGGCCGGGATCTCGGGGGTCACCAGCACGAGCCGCAGCGCCTGTCCGGTCAAGCGTTTGACTCCCTTTCGGGCCGGTTGCTATCATGCCCAGGGTCCGGAGAAAAGGACAATCCATGCGCCGTTGCCTTGCTGCTGCGAACCTGTGCCTGGCGCTCCTTGCCCTCACCGCGGGCCCGGCCCCTGCCCGCCAGCCGGCGCCGGCGACTCCGACCGTGCCCGAGACGCGCCGCGCCGCCATCTGGGAGCTCAAGACGGTGGGGCTTTCGCCGGATTCCTTGCGGGAGCTCGTCGAGGCCTTGCAGGGCGCCGGGGGGGGCCGGCACGTCGAGCTCTTGTCCGCGGCCCAGGTGGCCAAGATCCTCTCCAGCCGCAAGGTCCCCGCCGACTCGCCGCTGCCGCGCGTCATGGAGGCCCTGGATGTCGATTTCCTGCTCAACGGGACCGCGGCCGGGCTGGGAGAGGAGATCTCGCTCGACCTGCGCGCGCTGGATCGAGCGGGGGCGGAGGCTCAGCGAGCGGTGATCAGCCTGCCCGCGACCGGGGCCGAGCGGGCTCCCCTGCTGGACGAGTTTCTGGTCCGGCTGCTTGCGCCGGGACAGTGGACCGGCGCGCTCGAGGTGGTGGTGTACAGCCAGGCGCCCTCCCAGGGGCTCGAGGGGGCCCAGGTGTGGCTGGATGGCACCCTGGTGGGCAGCACCCCGCTGCCGGGTCCGCTCGCGCGCCTGATGCCGGGCAAGCACATCGTCATGATCACCAAGGAAGGGTTCCGCGACTTCTCCACCTTCGTCGCCGTGACCTTCGGGAAAACCATACGCCTGGAGGTGGATCTGGCCAATGCCACGGTGACAGGACAATTCAAGGAGGAGGCCCGGCCGGCGCCGGTGCCCGCGCCCCCGCCGCCGCCGCGGGTCGTGCGCCAGGAAGAACCCTCCTGGAGCCTGGCAAAGAAACTCTACCTGTCCGGGGTCATCGCCGGGGCCCTGCTGTTGGGCTGCGGCGGAGCCCTGTGGCTGTGGTCCGAGGATGTGGAGCGGAAGATCGAGTACACCCGCTACGATGCCGGAGCGCCGGAAGCGCTGGACGAAGACCTCGCGCGCGGCCGCGCCTTGCACCGGGCCGGGCTGGGGCTGGTGATCGGTGGCGCCGCGCTCGCGGCCGGTTCGCTGGTGCTGTTCTTGATCACGGGCGACGAGCCGCCGGCCCAGGGCGTGACGGTGGTGCCGCGCGTGGGGCCGGGAGGCGCGGGGGTGATGCTGGGGGGCCGTTTCTGAGGCGGATTCGCTCCCTCACAACCCATCCAGCGGCGGCGGCGCCTCGGGGGAAAGTTCCTGCAGCCAGGGCAGAAGGTGGTGGCGCTGTAGCAAGCGGCTGAAGGCGCTCTCCGGGCGCAGCATCTCGTACACCCGGGTGGGGCGCCAGCCCTCGAACCCGCGGAAGGTGATCTCGCCCGCCAGGCGGAAGATCCGCGTCTCCTCGTCGCGGCCGCGAGGGGCGCCGAACACCAGGCGCAGGGGCTCCTCGGGCAGGTAGAAGCGCGCCCGGATCTCGGGGTGGAGATCCCCGGGCGCCACCTCGCACCGGGCGAAGCGGTGGCTCAGGCGCGTCTGCTCCAGGTACGCCCGCAGGGCGTCGGCGCTGAGCGCCTCGCCCAGGTTGTACAGGTCGTTGCCGCCCGTGCCGCTGGGCAGCACCCACACCCGGAAGGGGATCTCCGCGCCCTCTCGACCGGGGGTGCGCCGGTGCTCATCGATGCGGCGCTGGAGTTCGGCGCGCACCGATTCGTTGCGGGCCGTGCCCCGGGCCGCCTCGTTCAACCGCTCGCTGATGGCCACCCGCTGCAGGCCCCACACGTCGTCCTCGATGCGGATGACCTGGGAGGCGCCGCCGTAAGCGATGTACAGACCGGCGTCCAGACCGGCGCCGGCGAGCAGGTCCTCCTCGTGAGCGGCGCTCTCGCAAAGACCTTGAAGCTCGCGCTCGAGCAGATGCAACGGCTCGCGGATGGCCTGCACGCGCTCGTTCAGCGCGTGCGTGGCCAGCGAGAGCAGCCGCTCGCGCTGGGCGGCTGGCGGCAACGCCTTGAGCTCGGCCAGCGTGGCCTGGTGGCGCTTGCGGAAGTTCTGGTGCGATTCGCGCAGGCGCTCCACGGCGCGGGCGAGCTCCTCGCGCCGCCCCGGCTCCCGCTCCGCGGCCAGTTCCTGTTGCAGGCCCTGGTATTGCTCCAGGAGGCCGGCGAACTGATCGCGAAAATCCTGCTGGACCCGCAGCACCAGCTCCTGCGGGGCGAGGGCGCGGCGCTTGGCGATCTCCGCCTCCAGCGCATCGATCTCCCGCTGGAGCCGGTCGCGCTCCGTCTGTAGCATGTTCTGGCGTTCGCGCCCGCGGCCGGAAACGTCGCCCTCGGCCTGCGCGCGCAGCGCGCCCATGCGGCGCAGCTTGTCGCGGTAGGCGCGAAAGATGTCCTGAATGTCTCGGGTCAGATCGACCAGGCACAGGATGTCTCCCGAGAAGGCCGCCGCGTCTCCCAGGAGGTTCACCAGATCCAGGCTGCGCCCGCCCACCCGCAGCGCCGGATCCAGGTGGTAACGCTTGGCCGCCTGCAGGATGGGTTCGTAGAACTCGCTCTTGAGAAAATCAGCCATCACCGTCTCTTTGACGCGGGCAGTGCGGCGCGTGTAGCCCTTGAGGTCGACGAACAGCTGCGCTTCCTGCTGGACCGGCCGGGGGCTGAGCAGGGGTTGCGGATCCAGCGAGAAGCGGTACAGGCGCCCTTCCTGGTACTCGCGGATGAGCTGGGCCACCGGTTGGTTCAGGCGTCGATCCAGGAGGTGGCCGGCCACGCGGGCGATCTGGTTCTCGGCGAAGGTGTCGAGCTGGTGCAGCACGAAAAACTCCAGAAGCTCCTGCAACACCTCCGGCACCAGCAGCGGCAGATCGTCCAGGGCGCAACCTTCTGCGAGCTGGCGCAGAAAGTCGAGCAAGGCCAGGGTGGCGGGCGTCCTCTCGGCCGAACGCTGCGGCTCGTCGCCGGGGCTCAGGCCGGCCATCAGAGTGGAGGCGTGGGACGGGCTCTCGATCAGCGAGATCAGCGCGTTGTAGTCGCCGAGGGCCGCCCCCAGGAAGCGATCGACGTCGCGGGTGGGGTTCTCGGCGGCCATCAGGTGCGCCAGGGCCAGGCGCCGGAAGTGCTCGCGGGTGGCGGCGCGGCGCACCGGGGCCAGCGCCTCGGCGGTGCACACCGCCATCAGGCGGCCCACCAGCGCCTCCGGCTCGCGGCCCTGCTCCAGCAAGGAGAGGTAGTGGGGTTGCAGCGTCCGCTCGGTGTCGGCGTCGAGCTGGAAGGGGTTGATGCTGGCCAGCTCGTTGCCGCGGATGGAGAAGAACCCGCCCGGCCCCAGCGAGGCCAGCAGCACCGCCCGGTCCTGGCTCTCGGCGCCGACCTGCGGCAGCGGCGGGAGCGCGGCCAGGGCCTCACCGCTGGCGCACAGGAGCAGCGCGTGCAACACCGTCCCCACCAGGCGCTCCAGGCGCGCGTACGGCAGCGCCCGCAGACTCACGGACTTGAGGCGTTCCTTGGAGCCGATGAGCGCGTCCCGCAATGCGAAAAAGCACAGCAGGCCGATGCCCGAGGCGGACGGCTGGGTCACGGACAGCGCCAGGCAGCGCGACAGCAGCCCGCGGGTGGCGTGGAACAGGGTTCGCCCGCCGCCGTGCGGCGCCAGCCAGCTCTCGAGCAGCCCGGCGTCGAGGTCGGCGCTGCCCAGCAGCGCCTGCTCGACGAGCGCGCGCAGCGCCGGTTCCGAGGAGAGGGTCACCGGCCGGAAGCGGCGCGGCCACAGCACCACCCGCTTCTGCTCGTCGGGGAGCAGCGCGCGGGCCCGCTCTCGCTCCAGGGCCGGGTCGTGACGCCGGGCCACCAGATCCAGCAGACTCGACAGGCCCGCCTCGATCGCCTCGCGCACGTCGTCGGCGAAGGAGTAGGGCGCCACCCGCTCCAGTGCGCTCTCGCCGAGCAGCAGCGGCAAGCGATCGAGGAAGTCGCTCCAGGGGGAGGGCGCCCGCGGAGGGAGCCGGTCCATCAGGTAGAACAGCTGGCCGAAGGCGACCAGACGGGGATGTCTGAGCAGGATGCCCGGCATGTCAGCGTCCGGCGAAGACGAGCACGATCCACAGACGCCCGCCGCCGGCCATGCGGGATATGCCGATGCCCACCCGGTTGATGTCCTCGGCCAGAATTTCCTTGGCCGAGAGCGCCGTCTTGGGCGAGCGGGTGGAGAAACTCTGCACCCGCGGGGCGTTCACCTCGATCGGCCCCTCCTGCAGGCGCTCCAGCAGCTCGGTGCGCTCGGCCTCGGGGTCGGCGCGACCCCCCCGGTCGCTGAGGCGCCGCGCGCTCTGGAGCGCCAGGCGCGAAAGCTCCGCGTCCAGCCCCAGGGCGAAGCGCCCCGCCGCCCGCCGCCGCTCGTTGATCTGCTCGTGCAGCTTCTGGGCCAGGCGGGCGGTGTCCTCGGCGTCCGGCGGCTCGACGAAGATCTCGGTCACCGCCAGGATGTCCTCCTCGGGCCCGCGCTCCATGGCCACGCCGATGCCGACCTGAGTGATGGCCGGATCCAACAGGTTCAGGCGGTGGCCGGGGCTCTCCATGAAACGGTCGTGGGCCGCCTGGGGGCTGCGCGCCAGGGACACGCACTCCAGGGCGCGCACGAACGGGTGCTTGGCCGCGCGCAGGCGGTCGAACAGCGTGCCGCCGCCGGGGGTGCGGTGCACCGCGTGGCGGTCGATGAGGAGCTGGTCGCTGTGCTCGGAGGCCACTTTCTCGAGGAGTGGCACCGGCCGCAGCGGGGGCAGCGAGGCGCGCTCCCGGGCCGCGTTGAGCAGCTCGAGCAGCATCCGGGCCGCGTCCTCGGGAGTGGCGAAACGCGCCGGGCCGGGGTACACCTTGACGGTGGGCAGCCGGGGGCGCTCCACCCCGACGTATAGCGGGAACAGGGCGGACACCTCGAGGCCCTTCTGCCCCTGGACGGTGATCTCGAGCCGGTACACGCCGCGGCCGTTGTCCAGCGGCACCTCGCCGTGCCAGGCCCCCTCCTCGTACTGCAGCGTGTCGGAGAGCACGTTGCCCTGCGGCGTGAGCAGCAGCCAGCGCGGGTGGTTGAAGGACCGGAGCAGGCGGGCCCGCAGCGGCAGGCGGCTGCCGGCGGCGGGGCACATGGGCAACGGATCGAGGAAGGCGGGCCGGCGGCCCAGAAGCAGCGTGACCAGGGTGCGCTTCTGGTCGGGGGTGCGCCAGGCCCCCACCCCGAAGTGAGTGAAGCCGCCGCGGGCGGCCTCCTGGGTGAGGAACTGGAGCAGCTCGGGCGGCACGCCCTCGGGCTCCCCGGTGATCGAGTAGGGCATGATGCGCTCGTCGGAGACCCCGGCCGCGCGCAGCTCGAAGCGTAGCCGCTCGAGGGGCAGCAGGCGATCGGCCTCGGCGCGGCTCTGCAAGAGGTGTTGGCTCCAGGCGCGCGCCACCCGGGCGTAGCGCGTGTCCCAGGTCAGGCGCTGCCCGCGCGTGCGGCACCAGCCGGCCACCGCCGCCAGGATAGGGGTCTCGTCGGGGTTGGCCAGGAAGGTCGCCTCGGCGTCATAGGCGTCGGGGCAGGAGGCACCCCCGCTGCCAGCGGGCTCGGCGCCGGCCTCATCGTCGGCCACGGGCGGGGACAGCAACGCCCCCAGGAAGAGTAGCGCCAGCACTCACTTCACCGGGAACTCGGGTTGAACCAGCCAACCGGCCTCCTGGGCGTGCTTGCGCAGGTCGGCGTAACCCCGGTCGATGAGCACCGCCTGGCGCGCGCCGGCCAGCATCTCGGCGTCGCTCCAGGAATCGCCGAAGGCGAGCGTCGCCTTGCGGCCGACGAACTTCTCGATGGCCCGCTGCTTCCCCATGCGGAAGGTGGGGGGCGGCTCCATCACCGCGGTGAGCTTGCCGTCCTGGATGGTGGTGCGCATGCCCAGCACCCGCTCCTCGGGGACGCCCAGGTCCGAGGCAGCGGCCCGCACCACCCACTGCGGGCCGGCGGTCACGATCCACACCTCGAAGCCGTACCGCGAGAGCGTCCCGATCAGGGCGCGCATCTCGGCGTACACCCGGATGCCGGTGCCGGTGATGGCGGGCTGCTCGTCGTCGGGGCCCTCGCGGATGGGCTCCGAGCCCATGGGACGGGTGAGTTCGGCGGCCCACACTTCGCGGGCCATGGCGGTGATCTCCTGCGGCGTGTACCCGGTGTAGAAGCGGACCTGCCAGGGGAAGCACTGCTCCCAGTTCTCTGAGCGGCACAGCCCCCAGTAGGACTTGTGCATGAGCTTGCGTAATCTCGCTTGCTCGCGCGAGCCGGCGCGCTTCTCGGGCGGCACCTTGGACAGCGCCTCGACCGCCTTCTGGATGTCGGCGCGCTTGTCCTCGGGGAGGGCGTTGAAGATCGGCTCGCCCCAGCGGATGCGATCCTTCAAGATCATCGAATCGAAGAAGGCCCGGCCCAGGTCGCCCCGGACGCAGGTGTGATCGAAGTCGAAGACGGCCACCGGCGCGGGATCGCCCGCCTTGCGCTCGCGCAGGGCCGCCGCCGCCACCGCCAGGATCTTCTGGCGCACGTCGGCCTCCCAGGCGCCGGGAAGATCCGCCTCGCCCGGCACGCTCACGGCGGGCGCGGGCGGCGCGGGCGGGGGCTCGGACTTCTTGCAGCAGGCCAGGGCCAGAGCCAGGGCCAGGGAATACAGCGGCAGCCGAACGTTCATCGCGACCTCCCCGGTTCGAGGACGAAGGCATTGTAGAACAACATTCCCCGCGCGGGCAAAGGGCTTTTCGGGCCCGCCCTAGCGCGAGGGGGTCTGGGTGACGCGGCTGCCCGGCGGCACCGACTCGGTGAGCCAGACGTTGCCGCCGATGGACGATCCCTTGCCGATGGTGACCCGGCCCAGGATGGTGGCGCCGGAGTAGATGATGACGTCGTCCTCCACCATGGGGTGGCGCGGGATGCCCTTGATGGGGTTGCCGTCCGAATCCAGCGGGAAGCTCTTGGCCCCCAGGGTCACGCCCTGGTACAGGCGCACGTTCCTGCCGATGACGGTGGTCTCGCCGATCACCACGCCCGTCCCGTGGTCGATGAAGAACCGCTCCCCGATGGCGGCCCCCGGGTGGATGTCGATGCCGGTCGCGCCGTGGGCGTGCTCGGTGATCATGCGCGGGATGATGGGCACCCCGAGCAGGTGCAGCTCGTGCGCCAGGCGGTAGCACAGGATGGCCAGCACCCCGGGGTAGCAGAAGATGGCCTCGTCGGGCGAGGTGGCGGCCGGGTCGCCCTCGTAGGCGGCTTGCACGTCGGTCGCCAGCAGCCGGCGCACCTCGGGCAAGCGCGAGATGAAGCGGCAGGCCAGCTCGTGGGCCCGCTCGGCGCAGCTGGGGCAGTTGGGGCTCTCCTCGTTGCAGGTGAAGCACAGGCCCCGCTGGATCTGCTCCTCGATCGTCTGCAGCACCCGGTCCAGCGTCGCGCCCACATGGAAGCGCATGGCCTCGTCGGTGAGATCCGACGGCCCGAAGTAGCCGGGAAAGAGCACCTGGCGCAGCGCCTCCACCATCTCCACCACCGCGGCGGGCGAGGGCAGGGCGAAGCGGCACCCCGGCGCGCGCGGCGCACGGCGCATCAGCCCGTCGCTCTGCTGGCACAGGGCCTCCACCACTGGTGAGAGCAGCGGTGCCGTGGGGTCCTCGCAAGATGGTGAACGCAAGTGCGTCTTTGTCTTCATGGTCGCCTCATCCTCCGCCGGCGAGCAGGACCACCCGCACCTCGTCGCCGTCGGAGAGCAAAAAGTCCGGCTCGCGGCGGTGGCCAGCGACCACCAGCGCCAGGCGGCGGGCCTCCTCGGGGGTGTAGCCGAGCCGGGACATGAGGTCGCCGAGGCGTTCGCCCGCGGCCGCCTCGAGGGTGCGGCTGGTCTCGGGCCAGGGGCGACGCACCGGGCCGAAGAAACTCACCTTGACCGATGGCATACGACCTCCGAATGCTTCGTTGAAGCTACCCGGCGCTCGCTCTTGCGTCAACTCGGACCGGCCATTTGACAGCCATCCCAGCCGCCCATAGAATCCACCGACCTCCGCGATGAAGCACAGCCCCGTCACCACCTGGGCGGCCCGCATCTTCGGCGTACGACCCGAGGAGGGTCGGCGCACCGTCCTGGCCGCGGTTTTCTACTTCTTCTTCGTGTGCCACGTGGTGATGGTGAAGTCGGCCAGCAACGCCCTCTTCCTCTCCCGCCACGATCCGAAGCACCTGCCCTTCCTGTACATCCTGGTGGCGTTGGCGGTGGGGATCATCGTGCTGCTGGCCTCGCGGGTGCTGGCCGACCCGCGCCGCCACCGCATGCGCCTGCTCTCGCTGGCCGGGACCGCCGGGGTGCTGCTCGCGACCTGGGCCGCTCTGCGTTTCGCCCGGGCGCCGGTGAGCCCTTTCTTGTACCTGTTCGGCGAGGCCGCGGCCACCGCGCTCAACATCCAGTTCTGGAGCGTGGCCGGGGACATCTTCAACGCCCAGGAGGGCAAGCGGGTGTTCGGCATCCTGGCCGGCGGCGGCATGACCGGCTCGATCTTCGGCGGGGTGCTGGTCCACCAGCTCAGCCCCCTCATCGGCGCCGAGAACCTGTTGCTGACCGCCACCGGCGCGCTCGGCATGTGCCTGGCGGCGGCCGGCGCCCTGGCCCGGCTGGGCGGGCGGACCGGCGTCGCTCTTCGCCCCGGAACGCCCAGCCTGCGCCAGGCCTTCGGCTACGTGGTCGGCGAGAGCTACCCGCGCATCTTCGCCCTGCTCATGCTGCTCTCGGCCGTGCTCACCGTGGTGGTGGACTTCTTCTTTCGCACCTCGGCGCGCTCCTTCCTCGGCGAAGATCAACTGGCGATGCTGTTCGGCGACCTCAACTCCTACGTGGGCGTGATCTCGGTGGCCTTCCTGTTCCTGCTCTCCGGCCGCATCCTGCGTTTCTTCGGCATCTTCAACTACCTGCTGATCGTGCCGGCGGGCATGCTGCTGTCGTGCCTCACCGCCATGCTGACCCCCGCCTTCCTGGCGGTGTTCGCCCTCAAGATCATCGAGAACTCGGGCAGCCTCTCCATCAACCAGGCCGGGCTGCAGCTCCTGTACAACCCGGTGCCCAACCTGTTGCGTACGCCCGCCCGCGGGGTGATCGACGGCTTCTTCCGCAAGCTGGGGTATGCCGTGGGCGGTGGCCTGCTGCTGCTGCTCGGCGCAGAGCTGGACCGCCTGCTGCTGCCGCTCTTGATCGTGGGCATGCTGGTGCTCTTCGCCGTGTTGCTGCTCTTTCTGCGGCGGCACTACGTGAGAGCCCTGGACGCCAAGATCCGGGTGGGCAGCTCGGGGCCGACCGAGCTGCGCCTCGAGGATGGGGCCACCCGGGAGGTGCTGCTCGCCTCCCTGGACCGCCCCGACGAGGAGGCGGTGGCCACCGCCCTCTCCCTGCTGGCCACGCTGCCGACCCTCGACATCCGGCCCCAGCTGGGCCGGCTGCTGTCGCACCCGTCCGAGCGGGTGCGCCTGCTGGCCATCGAAACCGTGGGGCGCCGCGGTTACCAGGACTTCTTGCTGGATCTCCTGGCGGTGGCCAACCAGGGGACGCGCCGCTGCCGCGTGTCCGCCATCCGGGCCATCATGAACATCGATCCCTTGCGCGCCGGCGGCGCCCTGGCGCCCTACCTGCGCTCGGCGGACCCCGGGCTGGTGGCGGCCTCCATCGAGGCGCTGATCCTCACCCATGGCTACGAGCCGGGCAACCCGGCGCTGCCGGTGCTGGAGGAGTTGCTCTCCCGCGGGGTGGACGCCACGCCGGCCGAGCGGCGCGAGCTGGCCCGCCTGCTGGGGCGCCTGGGGGAGGGGCCCTACGCCGACCGCATCGCCGACTACCTCACCGATCGCGAGCCCTCGGTGCGGCGGCTGGCGGCCCAGAGCGCCGCGAGGGTGTACCGCCCGGCCTTCGTGCCGCTGCTCCTCGACCTGCTCACTGGCCGAGAAACCCGCGGCGAGGCGCGTCAGGCGCTGGCGGGATACGGCGACCGCATCGTGGACGAGCTGGAGCGCTGGCTGAACGACCGCGACAAGCCGCTCTCGGTGCGCCTGCGCATCCCGCGCCTGCTGCGCATGATCGCCACCCCGCGCGCCGGGCAGGTGCTGCTGTTCTCCAACATCCAGGACGACGCCCACCTGCGCTACCGCATCGCGCTGGCGCTCTCCGGCATCCGGCTGCAGCACCCCGAAATCGAGTTCGATCGCCGCTGGACCCTGGAGGCCATCGAGCGGCGGCTGGAGAGCTACCGCTACTACGCGCCGCTGTACGACCTGCTGGCGCGGGTGCTGCCCCCGGGCTTTCTGGTCATCCGGGTGCTGCGCGATCGCCTGGAGCAGAACCTGGAGGTGGTGTTCCGGCTGCTGGGGCTCATCTACCCGTACCGCACCATCATGAGCATCTACCTGCGCTTGCGCGGCCGCATCGCCGAGGGCGCCGCCGACGCGCTGGAGCTTCTGGAGAACCTGGTGGACCGTGAGGTGCGCGAGCGGCTGTTCCCGTTGATGGAGGGGCACGTGCGCTTGCTGGCCAGCTCCCCGGCCCTGCCCTGGGAGGGCGCGCCGGGGGAGGTGGAGGCCGCCCTGCGGACGCTTTCCGAGTCCAAGGATCTTCTGCTGCGTGCGGCGGCGGTGCAGGCCCGCTGCCAGCGCGGCGAGGACTGCGCCGGGGAGTTCCCGGTGATCTGCGCGGGAGAACCAACCATGAACGTCATGGAGCGGGTGCTGTTCCTCGAGTCGGTGGACATCTTCCGCCAGAACAGCGTGGACGATCTCACCGCGCTGGCGGCCATCGCCAAGGAGCGCAGTTTTGCCGACGGCGAGTACATCCTGCGCGAGGGCGAGCCCGGGGACGCCCTGTACATCATCACCTCCGGCAAGGCGAACATCGTCAAGAAGGACCGCCGCCTGCTCACCCTGGGCGAGAAGGCCAGCCTGGGCGGGGTGTCGCTGCTGGATCAGAAGCCCCACGCCGCCTCGGCCGTGGCCGCCGGCGAGTGTCACACCCTGGTCATCGATCGCTCCGACTTCATGGACCTGGTGGCCGACCGGGTGGAGCTGCTGCACGGCATCTTCCTGGCGCTCACCGACCGATTGCGGGCGCTGCTCGCCGTCAGCGAGGAGGGCGGCCTCTCCTCCGACACCTACAGCGACGGCCCCACCAACCCGGTGTGAACCCTTCCGCGCCCCTCCCCGGATCTCGGCTGCCTCTTTGTCGAATCTCTTGTCCGGTGTAGCCTGCACCCGACCTTCGCTGTCAAGGGTTTACAATCGCTTCGCGACTCGCTGTGCTCGCCCTTGACAGCGATCGGGCTTCGGCTGGAGCCGCGAATATGAGGAGCATGCAGGCATGCTCCTCGTCTCACAGGAGCATTATCCAACTTGTAGGGATCCTTGGCTGCGGAGTCACCAGAGCGGCGCAGCCAGGTGCACTTGTGAAGGAATTATTTCGATAGACAGCCGGAATCCGTCCAGGGCTGGAAGGGGGCTCGGCGTCACAGGCGTTGCAGGCGGGCCTTGACGTCTTGCTGGCTGTGCGCCGCCGAGAGCCGCACCGGGGCCATGAAGGGCTCGTGGCCGGAGAGCTCCAGGCGCACCGTGAGGTCCTCGTTCAGCGGCAGATCCGGGACATCCAGCGGCGCGCGCCCCACGCTCTTGCCGTTGATGAACACCTCGGCCCCCGCGGGTTCGGACTCGACGTGCAACTTACCGAGGGTCGAGGCGACCGGGGTCCCCTTCCCCGAGCCGTCGGGCGGTTTCTCGCTCTGGTGAAAGTACCACAACGCGCCCAATCCACCGAGCAAGAGCACCATGACCAAGGTGACCCAGACGGCCAGGAAGCGAGAGCGGCGCGCGGCTGTGCGCCGGGAGGGCGGCGCCACCGCCTCCACCTCCAGCGTGGAGCGCGGCGGCGGCGCGGCGGCCGGGCTCGCCGTGACCTTGACTTCCTCTTCGTTGCCGGCATAGGGCTCCCAGGGCACGTACCCCGTGTCCCGGGTCGCGGCCGACTCGGCGACTTCCCGATCCCGGCCCAGGATGTCCAGGATCTCCCGGTGCTCATCGGGGAAGAGTTTCTTCATGAACTCGGCCAGATGCGGCGTGCCCACGTTCCAGCCGGAGCGGTTGAGGTACCCCTCCAGGGCCTGGTGCATCTCGTAGGCGGTCTGGAAGCGGTCGACCGCGCGCTTGGCCAGGGCCTTGAGGATGATGGCCTCGAGGTCCGGCGGCATGTCGCCGCGCAGCTCGCGCGGCTTCGGGACCGGCTTGCGCAGGATGGCCTCCATGGTGAGCAGCTCCGAGGACTCCCGGTAGAGGCTGGCGCCGGTGCACACCTCCCACAGCACGATGCCCAGGGCGAAGATGTCGGAGCGCGAGTCGAGCGGCAGGCCGCGGATCTGCTCCGGGGACATGTAGGAGAACTTCCCCTTGAGGACCCCGCGCTCCTCCTCCTTGAAGGTCACGGTAGCCTTGGCGATGCCGAAGTCGATGAGCTTCGCCTGTCCCTCGAAGGTGAGCAGGATGTTGTGGGGGCTGACGTCGCGGTGGACGATGTTGAGCGCCTGCCCCCGGTCGTCCACCTTGGTGTGGGCGTAGTACAGGCCCTCGGCCACCTGGCTGATGATCTTGGCCGCGTAGGGCAGTGGCAGCAGCCGCCCGAGCTTGCGGGTCTTCTTGGAGATCTGCTGCAGGTCCATGCCATGGGCGAACTCCATGGCGATGAAGTACTGGCCCTCGACCTCTCCCAGATCGAGGATCTGCGCGATGTGGTTGTGGTTGAGGCACACCGCCAGGCGCGCCTCGTCCAAAAACATCTTGACGAATTCCTTGTTGGCCGAGAACTGCGGCAGGATGACCTTCATGGCCACTGGCCGGGTGAAGCCGAGCTGTCCGGTCTTTCGCGCCAGGTACACCTGGGCCATTCCGCCCGAGGCCAGTTGCTTGAGGATCACATAGTCGCCGAACCGGCTGCCCGAATCCAAGCCGCACTCCCTTCTTCGCCGGAGAAGGATACCTCCACGGGACCGGCAGATTCAACAACAAGCTGCGCCGGAGGGCCTGGATGGCGCGCCGGCTTGACTCGCCAGTCAATTCATTCTAGAGGTAGCGAATCCCAAAGGAGTCGCCATGTTCAAGACACGGATTTCGGAACTTCTCGGCATCGAGTACCCCATCGTCGGCGGGACCATGATGCACCTGGCCCTGGCCGAGTACACCGCGGCGGTGTCCGAGGCCGGCGGCCTGGGCGTGCTGGCCTCGGCCAACTACAAGGACATGGAAAAGTTCCGCGAGGCGCTGCGGCAGATCCGGCGGCTCACCAGAAAACCCTTCGCGGTGAACCTCAACTTCTTCCCGGCCCTCAACCAGATCGACAACAACCAGTACCTGGACGTGATGATCGACGAGGGCGTGAAGATCGTGGAGAGCTCGGGCCACCGCGCCCCGGAGGACCTGGTGGGCCGCATCAAGAAGGCCGGCATGATCCTCATCCACAAGTGCGTGGGGGTGCGCTACGCCAAGAAGGCCGAGAGCATCGGCGCCGACGCGGTGACGGTGGTGGGGTACGAGAACGGCGGGGCCACCGGCAACCTAGACATCGGCACGCTGTGCCTGGTGCCGCGGGTGGTCGACAGCGTGCGCATCCCGGTGATCGCCGGGGGCGGGGTGGCCGACGGCCGGGGCCTGGCGGCGGTGCTGGCCCTGGGCGCCGAGGGGGCCATCATCGGCACCCGCCTGCTGGTGGCCGAGGAGACGCCGCTGCACCCCGAGATCAAGAAGCGGCTGTGCCAGGCCACCGAGCTCGACACCCGGCTGGTGCTGCGGTCGCTCGAGAACACGCACCGGGTGTGGAAGAACGAGACCTCGGACAAGGTCGCCGAGCTCGAGGCCAAGGGAGCCGGGTTGGAGGAGCTGCTGCCGCTCATCTCCGGCATGGTCACCAAGGAGAAGTTCCAGCAGGCCTCGGACGGGGGGCTGCTGGCCTGCGGCCAGGGGATCGGCCTGTGCACCCGCATCCAGCCCATGCGCGAGATCCTGGCCGAGATGGCGCGCCAGGCCGAGGAGGCGCTGCGGCGGCTCCACCGGCTCATGCCGCGTCTGCCGGGGCAGGACCAGCTCGCCCACTGAGCCATTTTCATTCCGCGGTTCAGCTCCCGCTGTTGGTGAGGCCGGATGAGGCAGGTAGGCCCGCGGGCCGTCAGGCGCTCGCCGGGCCCGTGGGGCCCTTGCCGCCGAAGGCGCGCTTCAGCGCGGCGCGGGCGCTCTCGAACGAGGAGTAGAGGGCCGGCACCACCAGCAGCGTGAGCAGGGTGGAGGTGATCAAGCCGCCGATCACGGCCACGCCCATGGAGGAGCGGAACTCCGAGCCCTCGGAGAGGCCCAGCGCCACCGGCAGCATGCCGAAGATCATGGCCAGGGTGGTCATCAGGATGGGCCGCAGGCGTACCGCGCCGGCCTCGATCAGCGCCTCCCGCACCGGTGCGCCCTTCCAGCGGCGCTGGTTGGCGTTGTCCACCAGCAGGATGGCGTTCTTGGTCACCAGGCCCATGAGCAGGATCAGCCCGATGGCGCTGATCATCGACAGGGTCTGCCGCGTGACCAGCAGCGCGCCGAAGGCGCCGATGAAGGACATGAGCAGCGAGGGCAGCATGATGGTGAACGGGTGCAGGAAGCTCTCGAACTGGGCGGCCAGCACCATGAAGATCAGCACCACGGCCAGGATCAGCGTCTGCGAGATGGAGGAGAAGGACTCGGCCATCATCTGTCCCTGGCCGGAGAAGCGCAGCGAGACGTTGGCGGGCAGCACCGTGGGCGCGATCTCCTGGACGCGCTGCTGGGCCGTCCCCAGGGCCATGCCCTCCAGGTTGGCGGCGATCGTCACCTGCCGGGCGCGATCCTCGCGGTTGATCTGGGCGGCGGCGCCCTCGTCGACCGGCCGCACCAGCTCGCCCAGCTCCACCAGCCCCGGGGGGGACAGCGGGTTGGCGGCGGCGCCCCGCAGCGGCATGGCCAGCACGGCCTGGCGCGACTGCCGCACCGCCTCCGGGGCCTTGAGCAACACCTTGTAGCGTTGGGTCCCCGCCCGGAATTGCCCGACCTCGCTACCCTGGATGGCGGTGCGCACCGCCAACGCGACCTGGGCCGGGCTGAGGCCGGCGGCCGAGACCTTGTCCCGGTCCAGGCGGAAACCGAGCTGGGGCCGGGTGCCCTTCTCGGAGATGGTCAGATCGACGATGCCCGGGACCTCGCGCAGCCGCGCCGCCAGCGCCCGGGCCGCGGAGGCCAGCTCGCGGATGTCGGCGCCGCGCAGCTGGACGTTCAGCGGCTTGCGCATGATGTCGTCCCCGCTGCCGCCGCCCATGAAGGAGGACGGGCTGACCGAGATGTCCTCTCCGGGAAAGGCCCGAGCCAGGCGGGTCCGCATCTCGGCCGCGATCTGCTCGATGCTCTCCCGCCGCTCCTTGGAGCCCGGCATCTGCACGAAGACCTTGCCCTCGTTGACGAGCTGCATGGCGCCGGTGCCGACCGTGACCAGCATGCTGCGGATGACGGGAAAATCCTGCTGGAGCGTCCGGCGGATGTCCTCGCCGCGCTGGAAGGTGGCCTCCAGGCTGGTCCCCTCGGGCATGCTGTAGATCACGTCCAGCTCGCCCTGATCGAAGCTGGGGATGAACTCCTGGGGGATGTAGCGCACCATGAAGATCGCCGCCGCCAGCGCCGCCACCCCGGTGCCGATGGTGGCCAGCCGGTGGTTCAGCACCCAGCCGATGATGCGGCGGTATAGGCGATCGAGGGCGTTCAGCCCGCGGCCGATGGCGCGCGACAGCCGTCCCGGGGCGTGCTCCTTGAGGAGCCGCGACGCCCCCATGGGGGTCAGGGTGAAGGAGACGAACAGCGAGACCATCACCGCGAAGGCCACGGTGAGGCCGAACTCGTAGAAGATGCGCCCGACGATGCCCTTCATGAAGGCCACCGGCACGAACACCGCCGCGATGGTGAGGGTGGTGGCCAGCACCGCCAGGCCGATCTCGGCGGTGGCCCGCCCGGCCGCCTGGCGAGGCTCCTCGCCCGTGGTCAGGTGGCGGTGGATGTTCTCGATCACCACGATGGCGTCGTCGATGAGCATGCCGATCGACAGCGACAGCGACATCAGGGTGATGTTGTTGAGCGTGAAGTGCAGCATCTTCATTAGGGCGAAGGTGGCGATGACCGAGGTGGGCAGCGCCAGCGCCGAGATGAAGGTGGCCCGCCAGTCGCGCAGGAAGAACAGGATCACCAGCACCGCCAGCAGCGCCCCCAGCAACAGGTCGTCCAACACCGCCGAGACCGAGCGCCGGGTGAACTCGGAGGAGCTCTGCACCACCTGGAGCCGGTAGCCCTCGGGCAGGTCGATCCGGTCCTCGGCGATGGCCTGCTTGACCGCGTCGGCCACCGCCACGCTGTTGGCGTCGGACTGCTTGCGCACCTGTAGGGTGAGCGAGCGCTTCCCGTCCAGGGCGGCGATGGTGCGCTGTTCCTCGGTGGTGTCTCGCAGCTCGGCCACGTCCTTGAGCCGGATCGGCGCGCCCAGCGGGTTCGCCACCACCAGGTCTCGCAGCTCGTCCAGGCTGGTCGCCTCGCCGTGGGTCTTGAGCAGCAGCTCCTGCCGGCCGATGGTCAGGCGTCCGCCCGGCACGTCCAGGTTGCCGTAGCGCAGGGCCATCTCGAGATCCGGCAGGGTGAGCCCGAAGTTGCGCAGCTTCTGCGGGTCGGCCAGGATGTGGATCTCCCGCTCCTGTTTGCCGATGACGTCGACCAGCCCGACGCCGGGCAGGCGCTGGATGGCGTTCTTGGCCTTCTTGTCGGCCACGTAGGTGAGCTCGGCGGCCGAGGCGCCCGCCGGCCCGGTGAGCACCGCCGAGAGCACCGGGACCGCCCCGATATCGATCTTCTGGATGGTCGGCTTCTCCACGTCGGCGGGGAGATCGCGCTCGATCTTGGCCATCTGGTCGCGCACGTCCTGCACCGCCCGGTCGGCGCTGACGTCCAGCTCGAACTCGCAGAACACCAGCCCGTAGCTCTCCGCCGCCTTGGAGACGATTTTCTTCAGGCCCGAGATGGTGGAAACCGCCTCCTCGATCGGCTCCAGCACCCGATCCTCGACCACCTCGGGGTCGGCCCCGGGGTAGATCACCGAGATGGTGATGTAGGGGGCCTCGACCTTGGGCATCATGTCGAGCCCCAGGCCGGTGTAGGAGATGGCGCCGAACAACACCAGCACCGCCATGACGATGACGGTGAAGACCGGCCGGCGGATGGAGACGTCCGAGAGGATCACGCGCTACCTCCCGGCGGGGCCGGCCCCGGCGCTGGCCTGCGCCGGCGCGGGCTCGTCTTCGTCGCTCACCCCGGGGAACTGCACCCGGGCGAACAGGCCGGCGGGCAGCGCCCCGTCGCGGTTGTCGATGCGGATGATGGCCTCGGCCGCGCGGGTGGACGGATCGATGACCTCGGTGATGCGGTCGATGCGCCCGTCGCGCTCGGCGCGAAACGAGGGGAACAGCACCCGCACCGGTTGGCCGCGGCGCACCCGCGCAAGGCGGCGCTCGGGAATGGGGACGCGCACCTCCAGCGAGTCGGTGTCCACCAGCACGAAGATGGTCACCGGCGGCATGGTGGTGATCATCTGGCCTTCCTCGGCCAGCACCTTGGTGATGATACCGGAGAACGGCGCGCGGATGCTGGTGTCGGCCAGCGCCTGGCGCGCCATGCGCAGGCCCACCTCGGCCGCCTGCACCTGGAGGGCGGCGATGCGCACCTGGAGCTGGGACTTCTCCAGGGCGGTGTTGGTGACCGCCCGGGCCTGGTGCAGCTGCTCGGCGCGGCCGAGATCGTTCTTCGCGTTCTGCAGAGCCTCGTTCGCCTGGGCCAAAGAAAGCTCGGCCGCCTGCTGGCGCAGCAGGATGTCCGTGGGATCGAGCTGGCACAACACCTCGCCGGCCTTGACCCGTTGCCCCTCGCGCACCTTGATGGAGCGCAGGATGCCCCCGGCCTTGGCCGAGAGCGGCGAGGTGCGTGCCGCCCGGGCGGTGCCGGAGAGCTCCAGGACGCTCGGCGCGGGCGGCGCGGCCGGCTCCGGCACAGCGGCCAGCACGTCCGGCAAAGCCGCTTGCAGCACCGCCTCCTGGAGCTTGTCCCCGTTCAGCCGTTTCGGCTGCCCCTCGTCGTCTTCTTCGCCGGCGCTGGGGCCGTTGCCCCCTTTGACCTCCGTGGCCGTCGGCAAGCGGTAGTGGAACGGCAGCCGGAACGTCTTCGTCTGGTCATCGTAGGTCGCGCCGGCCGGCAGCGGAAAGAAGTAGCGGCGG
>JAAZNF010000068.1 GCA_012798435.1 Myxococcales bacterium
AATACCGGCCACGCTGGATGGGTCTGATTGTTTTTGGGCGGCAGCGAGCAAAAAATCGCCGGCAAGTCGCTCTTTGATCTCGTAAAAATCTCCGCCTGGCGTCAATTCGAGGATTTACAACCTTGTTCTCTGCAAAGGTGATCCGGGACAGACCGGGGGACAAACCGGGGTGAGACCGGTGTGGGTGGAACTTAGCTTTGACTTAGCTTTGGAACTTAGCTTTGGGTGGGTGGAACCTTTTCCGGAGAACCTTTTCCGCGCCTTTTCCACCCCCATATAAACGACTGGAGACCCATCAGTGGTTCTTCTGTCTGGCGTCCCGGTAGGCTTGCGGTCTCCAGCACTTGCGAAACAGCGGACATTGCACGCAGCGCACGAGCAAACCCCGGCGGCGCATGAGCTCCTGGCCCGAGAGCCGTTCCTCGCCCGCCTCGCGTTCCAGCGCGCCACACAGGGGCGCGTCGCGGCAGCCGTGCCGGTTGTCGCAGCCCAGGCAGCGTGCTGCAGCCGGGGTCTTTTCGCAGGCGCGGCTCACTCGCCCTTGAACCTCGGCGGCCGCTTTTCGAAGAAAGCCGAGATCCCCTCCAGCACGTCCTGGGTGCCGATGAGCTGGCTCTGGGCCCAGCCCTCGAGCTGCAGCGCGCGCTCGGAGTCGAACATCCCGTCGATGATCCGTTTCGCCACGCCCACCGAAAGCGGCGCGGCCTTGGCGATCTCGGCCGAGAGCGCCTCGCCCGCCGGAAGCAAGTCCGCCTGCGGCACCACCCGGTTGACCAGGCCCAGGCGCAGCGCCTCCTCGGCGTTGACGGTGCGGCCGGTGAAAATGAGTTCTTTCGCCACCGCCGGGCCGACCAGGCGCGTGAGCCGCGTGGTGCCACCCACGTCGGGCACCAGCCCGCGCAGCGTCTCGGGCAGGCCGAGCTTCGCGCCCTCAGCGGCCAAGCGGATGTCGCAGGCGAGAACCAGCTCCAAGCCCAACCCCAAACAGTGACCGTGAACCAGCGCGATGACTGGGATCTCCAGCCGCTCCAGCCGGTTCGTCACCGCCTGGTAGCGCGCAGTGATGGAGCGCATGCGGGTCTTCCAGTTGGGGCCGAACTCCTGGGCGGTCTGCATCAGGCTGGAAAGGTCGATGCCCGCCGAAAAGCAGCTCCCCTCGCCCCGCACCAGCAGCGCGCGCACTCCCTCGGCACGCTCGGCAAGATCCGCCGCGCGCTCGATGTCCTGCCACATGTCGAAGGTGATGGCGTTGCGCTTGTCGGGGCGGTTCAGGCGGATCTCGAAGATCCCGGACCGGACCTCGGTGATGATGTGCGACTGGGTCATGTGGTTCTCCCGCCCGGCGATCGAAAAAAAGTTCGCGCGACCGACCGCGGGGCCACCACAGCCAGCGCGGGCGGGCACGCGATTTCGGCAGCCCTTGCGCTAGCCGCCCCCGGCCTCGCGCTCCATGCGCAGGGCACCCTTGGGGCAGTAGGCAGCGCACAGGCCGCAGCCCTTGCAGAAGTCGAGATCGATGCGGATCTCGCCGCTGGCCTCGTCGCGGGTGATGCACTGGTCGGGGCAGATGAGCTGGCACACCTCGCAGTAGGTACAGGTGAACGCCCCCAGGCAGCGGCGCGCCTCCGCCCGGGCCTCCTCCCGCGAGAGATCGGTAAAGACCTCGGCGAAGCCGGCCGGAGAAGGCGCCGTCGTCCCGGGCGCGTTTCGTCCCGTGTCGCCGGGCGGCTGACACACGTGGGCCTTCACGGTTTCCCCTCCGTCGCGCGTAGCGAGAGCAGCGCCGGGTGGCGCCCGCCGGCGCGCCGCAGCATACGCCGGTCCACCTCGCAGCGCGCGCAGCGGTAGTCGTTTTCGCACACCGTGCCGGGCAGCAGTCCCATCAGGTTGTAGCGGCACGGGCGCTCGGCACCCCAGCGCGCCTTGAAGCGAGCCACCGTCTCGCGCTCCATGAAGATGGCTCCAGTGGGACAGGCCCAGGTGCAGGCACCGCAGCCCACGCAGCTCTCGCTCACCCGGCTGAACGGTGTGTCGATTCGCTTCTTTTCTCCCCGTCCCGCCGGCGCGAGCGCCCGGTGGCCGAGCGCGTCGCACATGCGGGTGCAGCGCTCGCACAGGATGCAGTTGGCCAGTCCCCGTACCGGTGGTGCCGAGAACCGCGAGGTCACCTTCAGGGCGCGGGCCAACGCGCGCAAGGCCGGCGCCTCGGGCGCGCGCAGCAAGAGAAGCTCCAGGTTGAGCGCGCGGTGGCGTCGGATCTCGGGCGAGTCGGTGAGGACGGCCATCCCCGCCTCCACCGGCACGTTGCACGAGGTGGTGATGCCGGTCCGGCTGCCGCTCTGGATCTCCACCAGGCACAGCCGGCAAGCGCCGATGGCGGGCAGCTCCTCGAGGAAGCACAACGAGGGGATGCCCCGGCCCGCGCGCCGGGCGGCGACGAGCAGGCTCTCGCCCGCGCGGGCCTCGACCGCGACGCCATCGAGACGGATGGTGACGGCAAGATCGCTCATGCCGCTCCCTCCAGGTAGCGCCGCACGCCCTCGGCGGCCCGCCGGCCGCTGGCGATGCAAAGCACCACGTTGCGCTCTCCGGCGACAAGCTCGCCCGCGGCGAACACGCCCGCCCGGCCAGTCATCAGGTCTTCCGCTCGTGCCCGCAGCGTGCCGACCGGTGTTGCCGAGAACGCCGATCCGGCCCGCACCCAGCCAAGGTCCGGCAGGCGCTCGCCGGAGAGCACCAGCGTCTCCGCGGCGAAGCTCTCCGCGCGGCCTTTTTTGAGCGCCGCCGGCCAGCGCCGGCCCACCGGGTCGGCGGGTTCGAAGCTCTGCTCGCGGCAGCGCACCGTCCACTGCGCGCCCTTGCGCTCGGCCCCGACGACCTCGAACCCCTCCAGGATCTCGACGCCTTCCGCGCGGGCCCGCTGGAGCGCCGCCGGTGGCACCGGGCTCTCGCCCGGAGGCCCCGCCAAAAGAAGCCGGACGGCCGCGCCGGCCCGGATCCCCATGCGCGCGGCCGCCACCGCCTCGCGGCCGGCGCCCGCGACGAGCAGCGCTCCTGGCAGGGTTTCGCCGCCGGCGCGGAACCGCCGGGCGAAGTCCAGCACGGACAACCACCCCTCGGCGATGCCGCCGGGACGCTCCACCCGCGGCGCGCCCAGCGCCAGCACGACCGCCCGGTAGCCATCGCCGAACAGCCGCTCGATGTCATCCTCGGTCTGGAGCCGCCACCCCGTCCGGAGTTCGATCCCCGTCCGCAGGATGGCCTGGATGTCCTGCTGCAACGCGCTGGCAGGAAGATCGAACGCGGGCACGGCCGAGGCGAGCAGTCCCCCGGCATCCCTGGCAGCGTCGAACAGGGTGACCCCGAAGCCGAACCGCCGCAAGAACGTTGCCGCCGAAAGCCCCGCCGGCCCGGCGCCGATCACCGCCACTCGCTCGGACCGGTCGCGCTCCGGCCGGGGATGCTCCGCCCGGCCGTGGCTGGCCGCAGCGCGTTTGAGTGCGCGGACCTCCGCCGGCCGATCCAGCGCGCCGCGCACGCAGGCGTGCATGCAGGCGGAAAGACACAACCGCCCACACACCGAGGGCAGTGGGTTCGTCTCGAGCACGATGCCAAGCGCCCTGTCGAAGTCGCCCGCGGCGACGGCTCGCTGATAGCCCGGCACGTCCTGGGAAAGCGGGCAGGCCGCCCGGCATGGCGGAATGTCGAACTTCCCCGGTGGGAAGGCGTACTCTCGCGCCACCCGGCCGCGCAGCGAATCGGGCTCGCGCGCGAGCTCCAAGAACACCGTGGCCGGGCAATGGCGGGTGCAGGCGCCGCAGGGGAGGCAGCGCTCACCGCTCCACACCGGGTGATGGGTCCGCGCTACTGCCACGGCCCCACCTCCGGGTGAGCGGCCACACCGGTGCCGAGTTCCAGGCCGAGGTCGAGGGCTTTCAAGTTGACGTCGAGAAAGCGCGGGTTCACCTGGTGGCGCATGGCCTGCCGCACCGCTTCCGGATCGAGCAAAGCGGTGTACCCCAGGCCCGCGCCCAGCATCACGAAGTTGGCGGTCACGGCGTTGCCGATCTTCTCCAGAGCCGTCTCGGTGGCCGGCACGCAGGCCTGGCGCAGGCCGGGGCGCGAAAGGTTCTTCACGAAAAACCCATCGGCCAGCAGCACCCCGCGCGGGGCCAGGTCCTTGGCGTACAGGTCGTAGGCCTCCTGCGCCAGCACCAGCAAGAGATCGGGGTGGTGCACGTGAGGGAAATCGATCTCTTCCGCGGAGAGGATGACGTCGGCCCGGGTGGCGCCGCCGCGGGCCCGCGAGCCGTAGGCCTGCGAAGCCGCCACGCGCCGGCCTGCGAGGGCGCCGGCCTCGGCTAGCACCGCGCCCAGGGTGACCAGGCCCTGTCCGCCCAGGCCGCCGAAACGGATCTGCACCGCTGCCTCAGACATCTCCGAACTCCCCGATGACGATCTTGCCGGCGCGCTCCTCGGGCGAAAGTTTGTCGGCCTCGGCGGCCTCGACGCAGTCCGCGTCCATGCGCCGGTACAGCTCGGTCACCTCGTCCACCCGGTTGCGCCGCCCGAACTGTGTCGGGCACGGCGAGATCGCCTCGATGAAGGCGAACTGACCGCTTTGGATCCCTTTCTTGATGGAGGCGATGAGCGGCCGCGGCCGGCTCACCGGCCAGCGGGCCACGAAGCGCCCGCCCGCGCCGAGCACCAGCTTCACCAAGTCGAAGGGCCGCCAGGCGTTGCCGGAAGGCGCGGTGGCGGTGAGCGCGCCCACCGGGGTGGTGGAGGCGGTCTGCCCGCCGGTCATGCCGTAGATCTGGTTGTTGGCGCAGATCACCGTGAGCCCCAAGTTGCGCCGCGCGGCGTGAATGAGGTGGTTGCCGCCGATGCTGGTGAGATCGCCGTCGCCGCTCACCACCAGGGTGGTGAGCTTGGGGTTGAAGAGCTTGGCTCCGGTGGCGTAGGCCACCGCGCGCCCGTGCAGCGTGTGCAGGGTGTCGGCCTTGATGTGGGGGCTGGGGATCCAGGCGGCGCAGCCGATGCCCGAGACAAAGAGCAGGTTCTTGCGATCGACGCCGAGCTCGTCCAGGGCGCGCACCACCGCCCCCAGCAGGATGCCGTGGCCGCAGCCGGGGCAGAAGGTCGAGCTCTTCACGCGCAGCCAGTGCTCCAGGGCCCGGGTCATGGCAGCACCTCCCGCACCCGGGCCGCGATGGCCTCCGGCTCGATGACCTCGCCGTCGGTCTGGCACAGCGAGACCACCTCGGCGTTCATCTCGGCGCGCACCAGCATGGCCACCTGGCCGCGGTTCATCTCCGGGACCACCACCCGCTGGACGCGCTGGTCGAGCCGGGCCAGCGCCGCCCGCGGAAACGGCCACAGGGTCTTGAGCCGCACGAGCCCCGCGCGCACGCCGTCGCGCCGCAGCGCCTTCACCGCCGCCAGCGCGCTGCGCCCGGTGAAACCGTAGGCCACCACCGCCACCGTGGCGTCGTCCAGGAAGCGCTCCTCCACCTCCACGATGTCCGCCTCGTGGTCCAGGATCTTGCGGTTGATGCGCTCCACCAGACGGCGGTGGGGCTCGGGGTCGTCCACCTTGCGAAAGCCCTTTTCGTCGTGGGTGGAGCCGGTGATCATCAGCTCGGCCCCGTCGCCGAACACCGGCATGGGCGGCACCCCGTCGGGCTCCGGCGTGCCGAAGGGCGGCCGGGAGGCATCGCGCACGCGGTTCTCGATGGTGAAGTCCTTGTGCAGAAAGACGCTCTCGCGCAGGTGCCCGATGCCCTCGTCGGCCATGAGGAACACCGGCACCCGGTAGCGCTCGGCCAGGTTGAAGGCGCGGATGGTGAGATCGTACATCTCCTGCACCGAGCCCGGGGACAAGGCGATGGGGCACACGTCGCCGTGCATGCCGAATCGCACCTGCAAGATGTCGCCGGAGCCCACCCGCGTCGCCTGGCCGGTGGCCGGCCCGGCCCGTTGCACGTCCACGATCACGCAGGGGGTCTCGGTGAAGGCCGCGTAGCCCAGGCCCTCCATCATCAGGGAGAGGCCCGGGCCGGCGGTGGCGGTCATGGCCTTGGCGCCCGCCCAGGAGGCCCCGATCACCGCGCAGATGGAGCCGATCTCGTCCTCCATCTGCACGAACACCTTGCCCTCCCGCGGCAGCCGGTCGGCCAGCGTCTCCATGATCTCGGAGGAGGGGGTGATGGGGTAGCCGGCGTAGAACGAGCAGCCGGCCGCCAGCGCGCCCTCGGCGCAGGCCTGGTTGCCCATCAGGATGCGGGCGGGCTCACTTCTCATCCCGTTCTCCGATGCGCAGCGGGACCACGAACTCGGCCGGCCCTTCCTCCTCCAGGACGTCTCCGCCGGCGGGATTGGAGACGCACAGCAGGGCATCGACGTAGCGCCGGATGCGGGCCAGCGACTCGGCCGGGACATCCACGAAGCGGATGCCCAGGCCCCACAGGCTCTGCGGTGAGATCTCCAGGCACCAGGCCACCTCGCCGGTGGCGGCCACCAGGCCGACGTCGGGGATGGCGAAGCGCAGCTCCACCCGCTCGCCGGGCGGGAGCGAGCGCTCGATCTCCAGGTACACCCCGCCGGTGCTGATGTTGATGAGCGGGTGCTGCACCAGCGCCTGCGCGATGTGGGCGGTGAGATCCACGTCGATGGGCAGGCGGACCGCGCGGCGCCGGTCGTCATTTCTCGGTAGCGCCATGCGGGCGGTCTTGCCGTAGGCCGAGTGTTGGCCGGAGAACCGGGCGATGCGATCCAGCAATTTTTCGGGGCGGAAGGGCTTGTGGATGAAGTCGTCGGCCAGGAACTCGCCCGGGTCGCCCTTGGCGGCCTCGATCTCGGCCACCCCCGAGCTCATGAGCAGGATCGGGACCGAGGCGGTGCGCGTGCTGGCGCGCAGCTTGCGGCACACCTCGGTGCCGAGGAGCTTGGGCAGGATGACGTCCATGATGCACAGCTCCGGCTCGAACTCGATGGCGGCCGCCACCGCCTCCTCGCCGTCGCAGACGACGCGCACGGTGTGGCCAGCCTGCTCGCAGATCTTGCGGATGATCTCGCGGAAGAACTTGTCGTCGTCGGCCACCAGGATGCGCATGCCACCGCCTCCAAGACGGCAGGCATTCTATAGCCGCCCAATTTCCAAAAGGCAACGGTTTCCTGGCACGGCTCTGGCCCGACCGGCCACGGCGTTCTGGCTTGCCAACTGAACCCAAGCGGTGAGATGAACGTCTGATAGCCGGACCAGGAGGACGGATGAGCGCGTCATGTACATCTCGGTTGAGGCATCGGATGGGCCTGGCGGGCGCGCTGGCGGCGGCGATTCTCCTGACCGGTTTCTCGGGCTGCGCCGCGGGGTGGCGGGCCGGCGGCGGGCCGGTGGTGGACAGCGAGGGGCGCGCCGGCCTTATCGGCGGCGGCGCCATGGCGATCGGCTTGAAGCTCACCCGCGAGCAGGGGCTTTTGGAGGTCATCGAGGGGGGTGCGGGGCCGTCGCTCAACCCCGCCGAGGGCCTGCTCACCGCGGGTTTGGGGATCGACTGGCTGCACCAGGAGCTGTTCGGCGAAAAGATCGGCCTGCGCGCCGGCGTGCGCGTGCGCTACCTGGGACGCCTCGGCACGGACGGTTTCTCCGAGCACCTCGGCGCCGGCGGGGGCGCCCTGGGCCTGCTGTTCGTGCTCGGCCACAACTACGACCGCGGCCACGAGAAGATGGGCGGCGGCGGGAATGCCTGGCGCAACCTCTCCGTCGAGGTCCAGGGCCTCTTCGGCGAAATGTTCGACCCGGACCGGAAACTCGGCCTCTTCCTCGTCACCGTCAGCTACGAGGTGAACTCCCTCTTCGAGTTCTTCTGAGTCTTATCGCGAAAGCCCGGCGCGGACGAGCTCGCGGCCGGAGTCCTGGGTAAGCCGCGTGAGCGAACCCAAAAAGTCGGCCAGGGTGGTCTTCTTCTCGAGCGCCGCCTTGGCCGCGTCCACGATGAAGCGGTTGAGCGAGAGCTTGCGCCGGTTTTTGCCACGCCACAGGAGCTTGCCCTCCGGGCAGGAGAAGAAGTGCCCCCAGTGATCGGTCCGGGCCAGGGCCTCGGTGGCGCCGATGTCGAGGACCAGGCGCGAGCGCAGCAACAGCACCGAGTCCGCGCCGGCCGCCGCCGCCGCCGGGCACAGGGCCGCGGGCAGCGCGACCTTGTCGAACTTCTTGCCCGGCTCCTCCACGGCCTCGCCGTGGAGCGCCGTCTGCCAGCCCAGCTCCTGCAAGGCCGCCACCGCCGCCGCCGCGGTGGTGTCCCGGGGCAAAAACCCCAGCTCGCGCAATGACTCGGCGAAGGAACCCTTGGGGTCGTTCTCCAGGATCTTCTCGAGGCCTTTGAGCAGGGCCTTTCCGGGCAGGCCCACGTCGAGCTGGGCGACGACCGGCCCAGCCGGAACCACCAGCACGTACCGGTGAGCCTCCAGATCTTCTCGGGTCAGCCGAAGCGTCTTCGACTTCCCCCCGCATCCGGACAAGACCACCGAAAGAGAGATCATCGACAACATGGCCAGAATGGCTTTCACCTTTATTACCTCCTCGCTCGACGAATCGACTCGCGTTCGGGTCGCGGCCGAACTCGTCAGCGCCTCGGAGCGGGCCCGCGCGCGGGCTTCGGCCGACCGCCGAGGAGCACCTCGCCTCCGCTCGCTTCATTCACCTGGCCAGAAAGGAGCGCGGCCAGCTCGACGATCGCCCGCCAGGGCGCGTTGTCCGCGGGCTGGAGGAGCAGGCAGGCGCGTCCTCCCGCGGGGACGAACGTAGCGATGGCCTTCTCCAGGGCGGCCCGGTCGATGCGCGCCGGCTCGCCGCGCTTTCTCGGCCGCGCCGGCGGCACCCCGCGGCGCTTCTTGTCGAATTTCACCTCGATCCGCTGGTTCGCCTCGAGCCGAAGCTCGATGGCCTGGCCGCTCATCCGGCACACGTTGTCCCGCCGGGCCCGCTCCGCATTCGAGACCCAGCGCACGGGCGAGGCGCGCAGCCCGTCGGGGCCCTGCCACAGGAGCGACACCATCGACGACCCATCCGGCACCCACTCCTCCATTTGCGAAAGGATGTTGGAGAACCCCGTGTCAGCGGAAGCGGCCAGGAGCAACGGAACCGAAGCGCCCTGGGCCGGCGCAGTCTCCGGTTTCTTCTCGCCCAGGACCACGATCCTGCTCCCCAGCCCCGCCGGCTGGATCGGGGCCGACAGCTCCAGCACGGGAAGCCGGACGCCGGCGAGCTCCTCCTGGGCGGGCTTCTTTTGGCAGGCGGGCTGGCAACCGGCCGCGCAGGCGGCGGCGAGCGTCGACTTCTCGGCCGCAAGATCCAGCGCGGCCCGGTCGAGGTTGGACATGAACGTGGCAAAGGTGCAGCGCGCCCGCGCGGCCAGCGTGCGGGCGTCCGAGTCCTTCTCGGCGCAGGCGAGGGACGGCTCGCTCTCCGCCAGCGCGCGCGCGAGCATCTCCCGGCGGGCGCCGGGGTCGGCCCCGCTCATGGCGGCGAGCGCGGCGCGGAAGCACTCGCCGGCCTCGACCAGGCAGCGTCTCCCGATAGACTCCGGGGCGCGAGGAAGCCGCTCGAAGCCCTGCGCCGGGTTGGCCACAAACGCCTGGCGCGGCCCCGGGCCGGCCCCCGGCAGGCGCAGCTCGGCTTGTACGGTGGAGCCGGCGGCCCAGGCGCGCAAGGTGAGCCCCGATAGCGCCTCGGCGAGAAGCAACCCCTGGTGCGGCAGCCGCTCCAGGATCGGCCCGGAGAGCCCGAGGAACACCGCCTCCAGGATGAGCGAGGCGGGGCGGCCCAGGAGGTCTCCAGGAAACACCTTGGCCCCCGAGAGCAGCATGGCCCAGCGCGCCAGCGCGCCGCCGGCGACCGCCTTGATGGTGAGTTCGGCCGGGAGGTAGCGGTTGTCGCTCATGCGCGATAGCCAGGTGAAGTCGCGGTCCTCCGGGAACGAAAACGCCAGCGCCACGCCGAGCTGGTCCTCGCCTTCCTCGCGGCCCGCAACAAAGGCCACCACCGCGCTCGCCGAACACGGCAGGGTGAACGGCTGCTCCTTGCGGGCCATGGAGTAGAACTCCCCCGCCAGGGCGAGCGGCGCCGAGAACAGAAGGTGCAGCGCGGCCACGCCTCCGCCTTCGCGCAGGCGTTCGACGAACTGCTGCTCCTCCCGCATGGCCTTCCAGGCCGCCGGGGCCTTCACCGCGCCCATGGCGGCCTCGACGTCGAAACCCATCCAGCCGGTGGCGAAATAGTCGCCGGCCGCGGGCGAGGCGGGCTCGACGCGGGGCGACGCGCCCGTCCGGAAAGCCCGCTCACCGGCTTCGGTCAAACTCCCCACCAGCCGGAAGCGCAGATCGCTGTCCAAGCCGAAGGCGAGCACGAGGTCGTCGATCTCGGGCTGAAGCTCCGCACCGAGCAGATAGGCGGAGGCGATCTCCGCAATCCCGGCCATGGCCAGGATCGGCCGCTCGGACGGGTCGGCGTAGGACATGGCCGCCTTGACGAGCACGCCGCCGAGCGGGGCGATGAGCCGCCGCAGCGCATCCGGGCGCAGGTAGAGCGCGCCCAGCTCGTGCTGAGCGGCCAGGTAGGACGCGGCGGGGGTCCGCGGCCAGTCCCGCGTCCCCGCCTCCGCCCGCGCCTTCAGGGCCGCGATAAGCTCGGCGTGCCAGCGCTCGATGTCCATCTTGGGCGGCGTGCCCAGCTCCTCGGCGAACGCCGCCTCCACCCGCAGCCACGCCCCGTCCGGGATCAGCGCCACCCACTCGCGCGGGGAGGCGCCGGGGAAGAAGGCGCCGCCAGCGAGCTCGGGCCAGCTCGCCGCCTCCGGCGCCGGGCGCAACTCCCGGCGCCCGGCCCAGTCCAGGAGCGCCGCGATGAGTTTCTTGGGGTCGCTGGCCGGGACCAGAAGCCGGTGCCGCGGCGGCGGCAGATCGGCCTCGAACGACAGCGGCACCCCGAGCTCGAGCAGCGAAAGCTCCTCGTCCGGCACCGGCTCATACAGCGCCGCCACCAGCGGGCGCTTCTCGTCGATAGCGGAGAGATCCGGCGGCCCCCCGCCGTCCATGGCGAGAAATCCCTGGAAGGCCGCACTCATCGTCGGCGCGCCCAGGACCCGCAGCAGCGGATCGTGGGAGGATCCGGCGAGCTGCCGTTTGAGGTCCTCGGCCATCTCTCGAATCGAGCCCAGATCGGAGAGCGACAGCTTCTTGAGTTTTTGCGAGACGAGCTTGTCGATGCCCTTGGTGGCGCGCTCGCGGATGGCCCGGGTCACCGCCGGCCACTGGTCGGGCCAGAGCACCACGGTCAGCGCCGAGCGGTCGCCGACGGCCGAGAGCGCCCAACGGAGATCCGGCCCTGCGCCCGGCTCGCGGTTCGGCGGCGGCACGAGCAGCAGGGCGATCGACAGCAGCATTGGTATACCTGGCAGGAGCATGGGCTCTCCCTTCAGCCGCTATTGGAGTCCCACCCCTACCCCGAGAACGTCCGGCGGTCAACGCGAACGACGTCTCGCCGCGATGGGAGATGAACCCCGGCGCGCCCGTCCGCGGAGGATGGGGACGTTACTCGTAGCGCAAGGCCTCGATGGGGTCGAGGCGCGAGGCGCGCCAGGCGGGGTAGATACCGAACACCAGCCCGGTGCTGGAGGACATGACCAGCGCCGCCACCACCGCCCACAGCGGCGGCGCAGCCGGGATGGGAAACAGCGCCGAGACCAGCGCGGCGATGCCCAGCCCGAACCCGAGCCCGAGCAGCCCGCCCAGCACCGAGAGCAGCACCGCCTCCAGCGAAAACTGCAGCATGATGTGCCGGCGCTTGGCGCCGATGGCCATGCGCACCCCGATCTCGCGGGTGCGCTCGGTGACGGAGACGATCATGATGTTGGTGATGCCGATGCCCCCCACCAGCAGCGAGATGAAGCAGATGGCGATGGCCGCAATGCGCACCGTTCCGGTGAGCGAGCTGACCTGGTCCACCACCGACTGGTTGGAGAAGATCTCGAAGTCGTCCTCCTGCTCGGGTTTCAGGCGGCGCTCGCGGCGCATGATCTGCACCGCCCGCTCGCGGGCCGCCTCGAACACCTGTGCCGTGAGCGACTGCACGGTGATGTTCACCGAACGATTCTTGCCGTACACCCGCACGAAGGTGGAGATGGGCACCAGCACGAAGTTGTCGCGGCTGCCCAGGCCGAAGAACGAACCCCGCGCCGCGAACACCCCCACCACCTCGTAGCGCCGGTTGTGGATGGTGACGGGTTGGTTCAGCGGCGAGGCGTGCGGGAACAGCTTGCGGGCCACGTCCGCGCCCAGCACCACCACCGGCCGCTCGTGCGAGACGTCGAAGGCGTTGAGGTTGCGCCCCTCGCCGATGTCGTAGCCGTTGTTGGAGGCGAACTCCGGCGTGCCGCCGCTGATGAACACCGTGGGCCGGGTGTCGGCGTAGCGGCTACGCACCGTGCCGCCGAAGTTCCACAGCTCGGCGCCCACGAAGCGCGCGTACTCGTCGCCCTCGCGCACCGCGTCGGCGTTGGGGATGGTGATGTCCTTGCGCAGGCGGTACTTCGACATGCGCCGGCCGCCGCCGAAGCGCATGGCCGGCCACTTCTGGATCTGGAAGGTGTTGGAGCCCAGGCCCTCGAACTGGGTGTGGATGCTGCCCTCCAGGCCGGTGGTCAGCGCCATCATGGACACCACCGCCGCCACCCCGATGATGATCCCCAGGGCGGTCAGCCCGGAGCGCAGCTTGTTCACGCGCAGCGCGTCGGAGGCGCCGTGGAAGACGTCGAAGACGCGCATCACTCGTACCTCAGGGCCACGATGGGATCCAGGCGCGAGGCGCGCCAGGCGGGGTACAGGCCGAACACCACCCCCACGAAGGCGGCGAAGCCGAGCCCCAGCGCCACCGCCAGCAGCGTGGGCGAGGCGGGCAGCGGCGACACCGCGTCCACGATGGCCGCCCCCAGGAACCCCATCCCCAGCCCGATCAGGCCCCCCAGCGCCGAGAGCGCCAGGCTCTCCACCAGGAACTGGAACATCACCGTGGCGCGCCTGGCCCCCAGCGCCTTGCGGATGCCGATCTCGCGGGTGCGCTCGGTGACGGAGACCAGCATGATGTTCATGATGCCGATGCCGCCCACGAGGAGCGAGATGAGCGACACCCCGAAGATCACCCCGTACAGGATGGCGGTGAGCCGGTCGTACATCTCGGACAGCGCCTTCTGCTCGTTGACGTCGAAGTTGTCCCGCTCGGCCGGGCGCAGCCCGCGCACGCCGCGCATGAGCCCGCGCAGCTCCTCCTTGGCCTCGGCCAGGTCCAGGCCCTCGACCACCTTGACCCCGACCGTGAGCGAGCGGCCCTGCCCGAAGGCGCGCAGAAAGCACCCCAGCGGCACGATGACGAAGTTGTCCTGGCTGCGCCCGAGGAAACTCCCCCGCGGCTTCATCACGCCCACCACGGTGTAGCGCCGGTCGCGGATGTCCACCGTGCGCAGCAACGGATCGGAGCGGCCGAAGAGCTTGCTGGCCACCTCGCTCCCCAGCACCGCGTACGGCCGCTCGAACTCCACGTCCGCCGGCGACAGGAAGCGGCCGCGCTCCACCTCCTCGCCGCCCACCAGCACGTACTCGGCGTTGGTGCCACGCACGTGCACGTCGGTGAGCTTCTCGCCGTTGCCCTCGACCTTGGCGTGCTCCTCGACCGAGGGGGAGATGGCGGCGGCGAACGGCACCTGCTCGCGCAGGCGCCGGTACTGCCAGTTGGTGATGGGCGGGCGGTTGCGCAGCAGGAACCAGGCGTCGCCCTCCATGATCCACGGCATCTGGGAGACGTACAGACTGCGCGCCCCCAACGAGGCGAGCTGCTCGTCGAACGAGCGGTTGAGGCCCTGGATCACCGACAGGATGCCGATCACCGTGGCCACGCCGATGACGATGCCCAGGGTGGTGAGCGTGGCGCGCAGGCGGTTGGCCCACAGGGCGCCCAGGGCCACGCCCGTGCCCGCCGCGCCGGCGACGAACATCCGCCGCAGCGCGCGGGCGAGCCGCTGGAAGAGAACCCTCATGAAACCGGCTTCTCCCTCGGCGGCCCGCGCTTCCCGGCCAGCGCGCCGCCCTCGACGCGGACCGGCGTGCCGACCTGGAGTTCCTTGGAGATGGCCCGGTAGGGCCCGATCACCACCGGCTGCCCCTCCTCCAGCCCCTCCCGGATCTCGATGCGGGTGTCCGAGGAGAGCCCGGTCTTCACCTTCACCGGACGGGCCTTGCCGTCCTCCACCAGGAACACCACCTCCACCGGCTCCTCACGCAGGCCAGCCGGGAGGGTCTCACCGCCGCCCGTCGCCCCCGGAGGCGGCCCGCCGGGCCCGCCCGGGCCCCGGTCGCC
>JAAZNF010000069.1 GCA_012798435.1 Myxococcales bacterium
AGCATCGCCGCGAAGAGCAGGTTCGACTGGAGCAGCGAAAGACCCACCAGCCGTGGTCGGGCCTGCTGGATCTTCTCGGCGGCGAGGTCCGCGAACCCCTCCAGCCGGGCCAGGGTGAGCCGGTCCGGCCGGCCTTTGAGCAGGCGCTCGAGGTAGGCCGGGTCGTCGCCCCACACCCCTTTCGCGTACAGGGATTCGAGCGAGGTCTGGTCATACGTCCAGTGATAGAGGTCCCGGTCGAGCTGGTAGTAGAGCCGCGAGAGGTTGACGGAGCCGGTGCCCAGGCCCTCTCTCCTCAGCGCCGCCACCAGGTAGGCCACGCCCAGGCTGTCGAAGCGGTGCGGGTGACCGATGCATGGCGGCAAGACGAGCAATAGGTCCTGACTATCCCCGTGAATCATCAGGCTAGGCTTATCGGCAGGTACTTCACCCGTCAATTCTTTTTACTCGAAAACCTCCCGGCTCCGCCGGTCGACGCCTCCTACCTGAGTTTCAACAGCGCCCCGCTACCCGGCGGCGACCTCCAGCAGGCGTTTGGCCAGCGCCCGCAATCCGGAGAATCCAAGTACGGGCGCGGGTTCGCTCGGGTGCCAGCGGTTGGAAGGAAAGCCGAGCTCCATCCACGCGGCGCCCTCGCGGATGCGCGGTGGCAACCACAGGTCCGGCCCCACGATGAAATCGACTCCGCCACGCCGGCCGAACACCATCTCGAAGGCCCGCTCCAGCTCCGTGTAACCGGGGTTTTCAAGGATGACCGGGGGCGAATCGACGCCACTGGTGCGAAGCTCTGCCTGCAGCGCCTTCCTCCCGCCCAGGGTCTCGTCGAGCAACACCGCCAGCGGGACTCGTACGCCCAGTTCGGGGAGCAGGCAGCACAGCCCCGCCGCCAGCGGCGTGTCGGCCAACACCAGTGCGCGCTTGCCTGCAAGCTCCCGGCGAGCCCGACGCAGAACCGGCTGGAGCCGCGCGCGTTCTTCTCGCACGAAGCGCCGCGCCCGATCTTCGCCGGCTCCGGCGGCCTGCGCCGCGGTCAGCACGAACGATTCGGTGTGCGCCGTCCCCACCGGGAGCGCCGTCGGCAGGACCGGCCGTCTGCCCCAATGCCCGTGCGCGACCGCTCGCGCCGGCGCTGGTGACCCCGCGGCCAGTGGCTCATCCAGCAGATAGGGAAGCCGCAAGATGGCCGCCGAACCGGCGAGTTCCAGAAGCTTTGCGAGAGGCGCGCCCGAGAAGAACACCGGGCCCGGCTCCGCCCCGGCGCCCTTCAGCAAGCGGCGCAACTCGTCGAGGTCCGCCTGCTGATCCGATTCGTAGCGGTGGAACCAGTGGCCCACGATGCCGACGCTGCGTCCTCTCGCCGGCGAGCGCTTCCAGTCCACCAGATCGAGCACCGCCCGCTGCGCCGCGCCGTAGCCCGCGTACATGTCTCTGTCCCAGCCGGCGCTCGGGAGCAACACCACCGGGCATCCGGCGCGCCGTCGGATACGCGCGAGGGCGGGCCGAAGGTCCGCGCTGAGGAGCTCCGCCGCCGCCGAGGTGGCGACGAAGATGATCCCCACCTGGCCTCTCCGGCTCACCGTCTCCAGGGTGATGTTCTCGAGCCGGTCGAGCGGCCCGCCGATGGCCTCGCGCTCGCCGATGTCGGCCCACACCATCTTGCTGCCCGCCTCGCGAAATCTGTCGTGCTGGGCGATCTGGCGCTGGGCCTTGGGTTTGCAGCCGACGCCGGTGAACAGGATGTCTAATGCGTCGGGGATGGCGTGCGCGGCCAAAAACGAGCCGAACAGCGCGCGTTGGTTCATCAACGGTATTTCGAACTTTGAACTCATGCTTTCTTTCTGGTGAAGGCAACGGCCGAGTTCGAGATCGCGCGCTCGATCTCGCGGCAGCTCGGCGCGACGCCGCCCAGGCCGAGATGCAGCGCCGCCCGGGTGATCATGGGCGTGTGCGCCGCGCCCGCCTCGTCTCGAAGCGACTCGTCGCAGAACACGGCGTCGAACCTGCCCTTTTTCAGGGCCACCGCGAGCGACAACCGGTCCGGCAGGCAGGCAAAGGGCCTCGAGATCCCGTATCGCTGAAGGAGACGCCGGATCTGCTCTTGCCGCTCGCTCTCCACGGCACCCTGGAAGAACAGGGTGATCTCGAAGCCGAGTTCCAGAAACAACGGCAGCGCCACCAACCCCCCGTAGGCCGAGGTGAACGCCTCGAAATCCTTGCGCGAGCCGACATGGTACGCGAGCCGCCGGGCGTTCCCGCGCCAAAACCGCCGCACCGCGCGATGCGCCTCTTCCCGCAGGCGGTTGGCGATCTTTGTCTGACGCGACCGGCCGCGGGGCCACGCGAGCCAGCGCGGTCGGTCGCGCGATGGAGTCTCTTTCGCTCGCGGCGTCAGAGCGAGGCTCGATCCCAGCGCCCGGTAGAACTCCAGGCTGCGCGAGAGGCCCAGGGGCAGCGGCGCCTCCATCAGCGCAAGGCCCCGCTCCGCCCAGGCGGTGCCGGTGCGTGCGAAAAGCTCCCGGTCCGGGACGACCAGCAGCGGCCCTGCACGCAAGCATTCCCAGCGCGCGAAGTCCGAGGTGGGATCGAGCCGGCAAAGCTCGACCCCCGCGCTCGCCAGCAGCCTCTGGCACTCGCCCCCGTCGTCCGGATAGCCCAGCAGCGCCACGCGGCGCGCCCGGCTCTTTGGCTTCCGGTTCGGCAGGTTCTCCCGCACGAGAAGCTCGCAAAAGCGGTCGATGAGCTCCGCCTGCCCCACCTTGCCGAAGGCCGCGCCCGAGAGCACGACGAGTTTTCCGCAGCCGGCGTGTCGGCGCGCGGCGGCATCGAGATCCTCGCCCATCATGCTGGCCACGCACCCCCCGAGGACGAACACCGTGCCTTGCTTTCCGCAGCGGCGTCGGGCCTCGGATACCGCGCGCCAAAGCTTCTCCCCCCCGCGCCCGGCCACGGCTTCGCGCTCGGTGAGGTTGGTGCACAAAAAGCGCCGGGGATCCACCACCCGCGAATCCCGGAACACCAGATTGGCGCAGTCCGGCTCGCTGTGCAGCACCACCGCAAAATCCCCGGCCGCGAACGACAGGAGCTGCGTCATCCCCTCGATGAGGCAGCCCGGCTGAGAAAGATCGGTTCGCTCGCTCATCCCCGCCTCACAGCGGCCTGGGCCGCAACCCGGCCTGGAGCTGGTGGCGCCATAGACCCGGACACAGGACGCGCGCGGCGCAGGTTTCGCACGCGGGGAGTGCCCGGGCAAGGCTCTCCAGCATCCGGCCAAAGTTCCGCTGGCTCCCGTGCGCAAACAACATCTCCAGATACCGCTTGCCTCCCCCCATCGGCACCCGGCGCGCAAGGCTTCCCAACAGGCATGGTGCCAGGTTGTGGAGCTGGATACGGGATGCGTCCACCCCCAAGAGCAGGCGAGAGACCGCCTGTCGCACCGCGGCCGGCCGTGGAAAAACAAATCCCTCGCGCGCCGCCTCTCCGATCGGCAAGGGATACTGCAGATTCACCGAGCGGCAGCCGAGCCGCAGCAAAGACCCGACCGTGGCGGGCAGCACGGAGAGGTTCTCCGGCAGCAGGACCACGTTACCCAGCAGCTCGACCCCGCTATTCGACAGCGCGCGGATCCCCCGCACGGCCTGCGCGAAGCTCCCTTCGACCCGGGTGAGCCGGTCGTGGCCTCCCGCCTCCGGCGCGAGCAACGTGACCACCGCGGCGTCGAGGCCCGACCGCCGCAGGCGCGCGGCGTAGGCCGGATAGGCGGCCCGGCGAGCGTTCGTCACCAGAGTCACACGCTTGAAACCAACCTGGCGAGCATATTCAATGAGCTGGGGGAGGTGCGGGTAGAGCGTGGGCTCGCCGCCGTCGATGTCGAGCTGGCGTATGCCCTCTCGCGCCGCGCGCTCGAGCTCGCGTCGCAGCCGATAGAGCGGCGCATCCCGGCGCGACAGGGTGCTGGTGCAGCAGAAGACGCAGCGCACGTTGCAGCGGTAGCTCGGGGCGAGCAGCAGCTTTGGCTCGCGCGATTCGTGGATGCGGCGCTCGAAATTCTCCCGGAACCGCAGCAGGTCGTCGGGCGAAAATTCGCGGGTGCGGACGAGGCTGCGTCGGGTGAACAGATCCCCGATCTCCATGTTCGCGGTGTCGCGCAGAAGATGCTTGCCCGCTTTGGCCGCCCGGTACAGCGGCGTGCCCGGCACGGGCGTGGCGAACTGGAGGCGGGGCTCGGCGCGGTAGCGCTCGGCCAGCTCGGCGAGCGCGAGCAGCGTCCGGTTGATCTGGGCGCGCCTCTCGCCGGGAAAGCCGATGATGCCGTGGACGCGGACACGCAGGCCCGCTTCGGCGAACCAGGCGGCGGCGTGCTGGACGTGCGAGAGCGAGAGCGTCTTTCGCACCAGACGCGAGCGCACCTCGTCGTCACCGGACTCGAGCGAGAGCGAGGGCGCCTGCATTCCTGCCGCGGCCAGGTCGCGGACGTCTTGCCGCCGCAAGCGATCGGCGCGAAAGCCGTTCGGCGCCTCCCAGGGGATGCGGCGGCGGCGCAGGCCGCGCGTGATGGCAGAAAAACGGCGCGGGTCGGCGTTCATGCAGTCGTCGAAAAAGACGAGCCGCTCAGGCCGGTACTTTCGCCAGGAGTCCTCTGCTCTTTGCAACGTCGCCCGGGCCGAGGCGGCCCGGTAGCCGGGGAAGCCCTTGGCGCAGAAGGAGCAGGCGAAGGGGCAGCCGCGGCTGGAGAGCAGCGGCAAGAAGCGCCCGCCGCCCGGGAACTCGTGGATCAGATCGAGCTCGCCGGCGCGCATCTGGAAGGCGAAGAAACGCTCCATGTCGACGAGATGGAACGCCGGTGCGAGCGCGTCCAGATCCGTACAGAGCGGGCCGGGGAAGACCCCGCGCATGATGGCTCTTCCCTCGCGGTGGACGCAGCGGGGAAGATCCGAAAACGCCCGCCGTCCCGCAAGCGCCGCGAGCAGCGCAGGCAACGCCGACTCCCCTTCCCCGGTGCACACCGCGAAGAGCTCCTTTGCGGCGCCGAGCGCCTTTAGCGGGTCGTACGGAAGATAGTCCAGCCCGCCGGCGTAGCAATCGGCGAGAACGAGCGGCAGGCGCGGGAAGCGGCGACGAAGCGCCCGAAAAAGGGCGGGCAGCTCGGTCCGCTCGATCCGGCCCGGATGGGCGAACATGGAGGCGGTGACGATGGCCACGTCGGGGACACCCTCGGCCTCGTCCACCAGGCGGCCGGCGGAGACGCCGAGCCGGACGCCGGCGTTCCCGACCCGGATTGGCGCTTCCCCCGGTCCCGCCAGGAAGGCGTCGAGCACGCGCACGTGCGCTCCGAGCCGTTCCAGGTGCCCGGCGGCGTAGAGCAAGCCCAGCGCGGCGAACGAGGGGTAGTTCACGAAGGCGCGCGGGAGGATGAGCGGCGGCTGGATCAGCAGGACCTCCATCCCACCCAGTCTGGTGCACGACCTCGACCCCGCTTCCTCGCCGCGCGCACGCCGGGCCGCGGGAGCCCGCGCGCTCGCGCGCCCCAAGGGGCCCTTTCCCATCGCATGAGAGTCAGCCGGCATGGCGCGCGACCTCCCGCAAGCGCTCGACGGCCTCGGCGATGGCACGGGACGAAAACGCCCGGGTCCGGTAGTGGGGAATCCCGGTACCGAAGTCGGCCCGGCGATAATCCCGGAACCGGCGCAGCGCCGGCCGCACCCCGAATTCATTCGGGACCTCGAACATCGGCGAGCCGGGGTCGAGATCCATGGGACACACGGTGACACCCACCCCGGGCACTTCGCGGAGGCGCCGGATGAGCGTCTCCGTCTCGGCGATGTCGCATGCGCGCTCGAACGGCAACCCCGCCGAAAAGAAGACGTGCGCGCCGAGCCCACGGCTGCGTACCCGTCGCACCCGCTCGAGGAGGGCGTCGTTGGAAAAAGCGAACGACCGGTTGCGGCGCCGGATCCGTTCACTGCCGCACTCCGCCGAGATCACCAGGACCGAATCGGGGGTGAACGTCTTCTGAACCGCCTCCACGAAGGATTCGCTGGGGAGCGAAAAACAGTCGAACACCAGCCGATAACCGAGCCGCTTCTTTCGAACGCGCGCGAACAGCTCGCGGTAGTACTCCCGGCGGGGCGACGGATCGAACGACACCCGCCAGGTCCGGGCCCCGAAGGCGTACGCCCTGGAAAGATCTCGTAACACCTTGGAGAGACTATAGAAATAAAATCCACGGCGGCCATCGAGCATCTCGCGGGTCCAGAAGGACGCGCCGCAAAAAGAACAACGGCCGGGGCACCCTCTTCCCGGGTTGTAGAAGAACGCCCGTGTGTAGCGGTGTGCCTCGCCCTGGGCGCTCGAGGTGTCGAAATCCGCATAGATGCACCGATGGAGGTACTCCCGGTGCGCCGGAAACAGCTCGAAACAGGCGTGGTCGAGGCCGTCCGCGAACCTTTCATCGACCGAGAATGCCCGCGGGTTCTCGACGACTCGGCCGCGGCGGCGCCAGGACAGGTTGGGGATCTTGGACCAGTCGCGTTCGCCGCGTTCGATGGCGGCAAGAAGCAGCGCTGCCGGAACCTCGCCATCGCCCCGAACTACCCCATCGATCTCCAAGACGTCCCTGAGAATCTCCCGGAAAAAGTACGATGCCGTGAATCCACCAATAATAACGGGTAGATGCGGGTATTTTTTCTTAATCTGCTTTACAAATTTTTTTACCGGGAGGGCCTGGCGAGTCCAGTGAAGATCCAGTAGCACCGCCTCGAAGTCGCCCGCGCACGACAGAATGCTTTCGCTCTCCTCGAGCCCCGCATGCCGTATCTCCACAGAATGCTTCGAACGTTGCAAGAACCCCGCTATGGAGAACAGGCCCATCGGCATGGCCATGATCTCGTTTCTGTCTTCGGTCCGGCTCGGAAGATGCGCGATGAGGCACCGCATGCGGCCAACAAGCTACCACAACTGCCCGCCGGCCTGTAGCTCAATTGCCGTTTGACAGCCAAGCCGGACAGCTTTTATATGGTGCCCCGAGGAATCCCGATTGACGGCCCAACCGATTTCACTTGCGGGTGTAAGCAGTGGTGTCTGCCTCGTGGCGGTCTGGGGGCAAATTCTGTGCACGGCATTCATCGCCGCGCGCTTTTTTGCGCGTCGAGCCGATCTGCGCTGGGTCGCGCTGCGGCTCTTTGGGCTCTCTTTCTTGCTGGCGTTCGCCGTACGCACGGTCGTGCCGTTCGGTCCGATCATCAATAGCGGTCGCGATCTCGCCTACCTCGATGAGATCCTGCTCGCGCCCTCCGCCGCCCACACCCATCTTCCGTCCGCCCTGTATTATGGGCTCCGCCTGTTCTCCGATCCTGTCCAGGCTCTCGAGTGGGCGCAGATCGTCATCGGGTCGGCCTGCGCGGGCCTGGTGGCGCTGCTCACCTTCTGTCTCTACCGCCGGGAGGCCGCCGCGATGATCGCCGGCTTTCTGGGCGCGGTTTTCGTCGCCGCGGCGCGAGTGGACGCCAGCCCGGACGCCGTGACGTCGCTACGCTTCGTGACCCTGCTCACGGCGATCGCCGTCCTCCTGTACCACCGGGTGCCCTCCTGGACGAGGCTCGCCTGCGTTGGCCTGGGAGCGATCGCCATGAGCTACGGGCGCCTGGAGAGCCCGTTGTTCGCGGCCCTCCTCCTCATCTGGCTCGCCGCCGACGAACCTCTCCGCGATGGCGTCGCGCGCCCCGGGACTCGATGGGGAGGGTGGGCGACGGGAGGGTCCCTGCTCGTCGTCGCGGCCACCGGCATGCTCCTCAGCCGTTGGCTGCTCGTCCCCGTCCTGGCGCTGGCCATCGCATGGCTCGTCCGGCGCCGCGGAGGCTGGCCCGCTTCGGGGCGGGTGCTGCTGCTCGTCGCCACGGTTGCCCTCGCTCTGCTTCCCCGCTTCTTTGAAGTAGCGAGCCTGGAGCGGGAGACCTACTCCCGGTTCCCCAAGGCGCTCATGTTCCTGGTCGGCCGGACCAACCTGCTCTTCCACCCGGCGCTGTGCACGCCGCTTGTGGCGATCCTGGTGGCGCTGGGTCTCGGCGCCTTCCGCCGAACGGCGCCGGCTGCATCGGGATACCTTTTTTCAGTCGCGCTTCCGGCCTATGCCTTCGGCTTGCTCTTCATGGGCAACGCCTCGGCCATCATGCGGCTCCAGGGGAACGGGCTTTTTCTTCTGTTCCCCCTCGCGGGAATCGGCGCTGGCCGGCTCGTCGAATGGTTGAGCGGACACTGGGGAACTTACCGGCGTTGGGCGCTGACTCTGGCAGCCGTGACACTCATCAGCGCCTTGCTCCCGGGCGGAAGAACGCTGACGGAGGCCACCAGCCTCGACCAGGAATATGCCTTCTTGCGCCGACTGAACGAATGGGTGCCTCCGGGCAGCGATGTCTTTCTCCCCGTGTCAAGGGAGGATTGCAGTCTCGTCTCGATCCCACAGGCGCTGGCGCGGCGGGCCGGAATCACCCCACGGACCATAGACTTCCCCGGCCTGTCGCTGCCCGTGGGAGCGCTGGTCTTTTTGGGAGCCGGGTGCCAAAGATTCCGAAACGGCGAACCGCTGCCCGGGGTCGGGCTCCGCGCCGGGGAGGTGGCGTTCCGGGGCGAGGTGGACCCTCGTCCCATCCGCTTCATCCTGCTGGCGCTGGATCGAGAGGGGTACGTCCAGGCGACCTTCGACGCCCTGGCCGTGGACGAGCGGCCGCAGTGCCGGGCCTTACGCCTGCGACACGGTCTTACGCCCTATCGGGTCGAACGCCTCCGGCGCTCCTCTCTGGAGGGCCACCTGATGCCGCGCGAGGTCGAGTTCGGGCTGTATCGCGTGACGGCGGAGCGCTGACATGACCCGGGGATGCGAACACGCGGTCCTGCCGCTCTCGGTGGTGGTTCCGGCATACGACGAGGCCGCCGGGCTCGAGTCCGCGGTCGAGGCGTTGGTTGCCTGGCGGGGGGACCGCAGCGCGGAGATCATCCTGGTGGACGACGGCAGCACGGACGAGACACCGCGAATCATGGAGCGCTTGCGCCAGCGAATGCCCCTCGTCCGGACCATCGGTTGGAGGCGCAACCGGGGACGGGGCGCCGCGCTTCGAGAGGGAATACTCGCCGCCCGGGGACGCGTCGTGCTCACCACCGAGGCCGACCAGAGTTGGAGCACCGCCACGCTGGAGTCGTTGTGCAGCGCCGTCGAGGACGAGCGGGCCGACCTGGCCCTCGCCTCCCCGCACCTTCCGCCCGGCGGCTTCGAGAACGTCCCCCTGTCGCGGCGCCTGCTCAGCCGCGCGGCGAACACCCTGGCCGGGCGGGTGCTGGGGCATTCCATCACCATGGCCACCGGCATGACCCGGGCTTACCGGCGCGGCGTCCTTCGCGAAATCGCCTCCCCGCGCGACGACAAGGCCTTTCACCTGGACACGCTCTGCCGCGCGATCCGCGCCGGGCTGCGGGTGGTCGAAATTCCGGCGGTCGTCCGCTGGCCCGATGGGCCCAACGGTCGGCGCGGTCCGCGGCGACCCCTGCGAAGCCTGGAGCTTGCCCACCAAGCGGTGGCCCACCTGGTCGTGCTGGGAGAGCACCTGTGGCGAACCATGGCCTAGCACGATTCACCTCTCTCACGGTGGATCTGGATCCGCTCCGAAGCTACCTCGAAAACCGCCGTCTGACACCGGCGCCTGAGACGGACCTCGAGGCGGTGATGCGCGACGGGCTGCCACGGATTCTGGATCTACTCTCCCGCCTGGGGATCCCGGCCACGTTCTTTGTTGTCGGCCAGGACGCCAGAGACGGAGAGAACGCCCGCTGGCTGAGGGCCGCCGTGGCCCAGGGCCACGAAGTCGCGTGTCACAGCGATCGCCACCTGCCCGACTTCGATCGCCTCCCCCGCCGCGAGCTCGCGCTCGACATCGGCCGTTCTCGGGAAGCATTGGAGAGCGCCACCGGCCGCCCGGTCACCGGCTTTCGCGCCCCCGCCTGGAACATCCCGCGAGAGTTGTTCGAGATCCTGGTGGCCCAGGGATTCGAGTACGATTCCTCCCTCGTCTCGCGCCCGGCCGGCCCGTGGCGCGTCGCCGCGTTGCGCCTGCTCAAGACGTTCTCACCATCCACCGCTCCCCACCGCATCATGCAGGGCCAGCCAGCGGCGACCGTCCCGCATCGTCCCTATCCGATGGACCCCGCACGGCCGTGGCTGCCATGCCCGGGATCCTCGCTGTGGGAGATCCCGCACGGTTGCTCGGCGGGACCGCTCCCCGTTCCGCTGAACGGTACGGTCCTGGGGTGGCTTCCCGACCCGATCACCGCCGGGATGTGCCGCCTCGGCGCGCGCCGGCCGGAGCCGCTGATCTTCGTGTGTCACGGGATCGACCTGGTGGATTTTCACCGCCACGTCCGGGATCCCCGCTTGCGCGGAAAGCCTGGCCTCACCGCGCCCATCGCCGCCAAGGAGCGGCGGCTCTCGAACCTGCTACGCGCGCTGGGCGCGAAACGCACCTGGGTGACGCTTCGGGATCTGCGACGGGCCTGCGCGGACGCCGTCACCGCGCACGGCCAAGGGTTTGCACCGGATCGCACCAACGGCTAGAGTCGGGTCATGAACCCGACCGGCGACAGGCGCCACCTCGAGATCAACATCGGCAAGCTGTGCAACAACGCCTGCCGCTTCTGTTCGAACGGCGCGGTCCCGCCCGAGGAACGTCCCTGGGTGCCGGTCGAGACGGTTCTTTCGGAGATGGAGCGTGGCGCGCGCCAGGGGTTTGGCTCGGTGGGATTCCTTGGGGGCGAGATCACGGTGTACCCCGATGCGCTCGAGCTTGTGCGCCGGGCCCGCGCGCTGGGCTTTTCCCGCATCGCCATCTGCACCAACGGCCGGCGGCTGGCGAACCCGCGACTGGTCGACGAATACCTTCGAGCCGGCGTGACCCGGGTGGCGCTCTCCATCCACAGCCACCTCGCCGCGTTCGAGGACGAGCTGTGCGGCCGCCCGGGCGCCTTCGCCCAGAAGATCCGCGCCATCCGCAACCTGGCCCGCCGAGCGAGGCGCCTGTCTGACGGCTTCTCGCTCAACTGCTGCATCCACGGCCACAACGTCGACCACCTGAGCGAAATGGTGCGCTTCTTCCACCGCCTCGGCGTGCGCGACATCCGGCTCAACTCGCTGCGCCCCGAGAACCAGGCGGCGGCCGACCGCACCCTGGTGCCCCCCTTCTCCCGTGTGGTCGAACGGGCGCTTTCGCTCATCGAGGAGAACGAGTCCCGCCTCCGGATCAGCCTCACCTTCGGCGACATCCCGCTGTGCCTGTGGCCGGCGGACTTTCTGGCCGACAGCGCCCGCGCCGGAAAATACCTCGGCGAGCTTCGCGACTACGACGCCTGGGTCACGGTGTACCGCAAGAGCGGCAGCGGCGGCGAACCGGACCGCTTCCGCTGGAAGGACCGGCGACTCGAGGCGCTCAAGCGCTACGTTCCGGCGTGCCGGAAATGCAACGCGCGCGGTGTGTGCGAGGGCCCGTGGATCCGCTACTGCCAGCTCTACGGCGATGCCGAGTTTCACCCCGTCCAGCGCCCAGGGTCCGAGGCATCTCGGTCCCAGGTGGGCCAGCCCGCGACGACCCGCCGGCGGCACCGCCTGCACGTCATGGTTTCGCGCTTCTGCAACAACCGCTGCCGCTTTTGCCTGGAGGACCGCGAAGATCGCGCCCGGCACGACTTCTCGGATCAGGACCGCGCGCTCGATCTGTACCCCCATCGCGACGAGGTGATCTTCACCTGCGGCGAGCCGACGCTGCAGCCGAAGCTGGCACAATGGATCCGCAAGGCGCGCGAGCTCGGCTACCGCTCCATCGAGCTGGTCACCAACGGCCGGCGCCTGTGCTACCCCGAGCTGGCCCGCGCCCTGGTCGAGGCTGGCCTCACCGCGGTGACGGTGTCGCTGCACAGCCACCTGCCGCGCATCCATGACCGGATGACCTCGAGCCGGGGGAGCCAGCGGCAGAGCGCCGCCGCCGTCCACAACCTCCTCGCGCTGCGCCAGGAGCTCGGCCGGCCGCGGGTCACCGTGAGCACCGTGCTCACCCGCGACAACCTCCAGAGCATCGCCCGCACCGTGCGCTGGGTGGCGACGCTCCGACCGGACTGCATGGTTATCAACTTCGTCGAACCGGAGAACGAGGCGAAGCGCAACTTCGACGAGGTGGTGCCGCGCATGCGCGAGGCGGCGGTCGCGCTGGCCGCCGTCACGCCTCCGCCGGACATGGAGCTCAAGATCGAGGGCCTGCCCCTGTGCCTCTTGCCGCGAGCGGCCCCGCCAGCCGGAGAGCGCGAGGTCATCTACGTCTTCCGAGACGGCCGCATCCGCCGGCTCTCCCCCACCCGGCGCCAGAAGAAAGGCCCGCCCTGCCGGGCTTGCGCCGAGCGCCGCCGCTGCGACGGGGTGTGGATCGAATACGCCCGGCGCTACGGCTGGGAGGAGTTTTCCCCTTTGGGGAGCCCAGCGGCCGAGTTTTGCATCTTTCCTGACAATCCGATATAGCTTCCACCGAACCGCAGCCGTGGGAGGATGACGTGGAGCTCTTCGAAGCCCTCTTCGACCGGCGCAGCATCCGTCGCTTCGCGCCGGGCGAGGTGTCCGACGAGGCCGTGGAGAAGATGCTGCGCGCGGCCATGTACGCGCCCTCGGCCGGCAACCAGCGGCCGTGGCACTTCGTGGTCCTGCGCGAGCGGCGGCTGCTGAACGCGGTGCCCGGCTTCCACCCCCATGCCAGGATGCTCTCCGAGGCCGCCCTGGCCGTCCTGGTGTGCGCCGATCTCGCCCTCGAGACCCACCGCGGCTACTGGATGGTGGATTGCGCCGCCGCCACTCAGAACCTCTTGCTGGCCGCGCACGGCCTGTCGCTCGGCGCGGTGTGGCTGGGGATCTTTCCGCGACCGGAGCGGATGAAAGGCATGCGGGAGCTGCTGCGGCTTCCGGAAAATATCCAGCCGTTTGCCTTGGTGGCCGTCGGAAGAGCGGCCGAGCACCCGCCGCGGCCCGAGCGCTTCCTGACCGAGCGCATCCACCGGGACGGTTGGTGAATCGAGAGGTACCATGAGCCGACATCGCCATGTTTTGATCTCAATGCTGTTTTTCGGGTGGGTCACCGGCTCGCCCGCTCGCGCGCAAGAAGTCCCGAGGCCGGTGGTGGCGGTCTTCACCATCGAAAACCAGCTCTCGCCGCTGTCGGCCCAGGACATCGACTCCTTGACCGAGTTTCTTTCCGCCAAGCTGGGCGAAGGCGGTCGCTTTCAGATCGTTCCGCGCGACCAGATCCGGGAACGGCTTCGGGATCAGCAAAGGGACTCCTACAAGCAGTGCTACGACCAGGGCTGCCAGATCGAGATCGGCCGCGAGCTGGCGGCGGAGAAGGTCGTCTCCTCCAGCGTGCGCAAGGTCGGCAGCCACTGCCTGGTGACCGCGGCGATCTACGATCTGCGGCGGGCCGCCTCCGAGCGCACCGCCAGCCTGCGGCGCGCCTGCAACGTGGACGATCTCATCGGCGCGGTGGAGGAGATCGCCCGCTCCCTTTGCGGCGCCTCGTCCGAGCCCACACCGGCCGCGGCGTCCGTGCCCTCCCCGGTGGTGATCCAGCGCGTGGAGGTCCCCGTCCCCGCGCCTCGCGAGAAGAGCGTCGGCCTCGCCATCCTGTTCGCGGCCATCCCCGGCGGCGGCATGTACTACCTCGAGAAGTGGGGCTGGGGGATCTTCTATACCACCACCGTCATCGGCGGCATGATCATGTTCGTGGCCGGTTTCGGCGCCGATAGCTCCGGCCTGACGATCGCGGGTGGGCTCACCTATGCCGGAACGTATGTCGCCAGCTTGATCCACTCCGGCGTGGCCGCCGCCAACTGGAGGGATCCCGACTACCGGCCGCCGAAATCCGCCTCGACCGCCCCCGGCGCTCCGGGAGCGACGACATTAGCCCCGTCGCCGTGGCAGCTCGGCCGCGCCGTCGTCTTTCCGTTGTGGACCGGAAGGTTCTAGCCCAGACGGAGAAAACGCATGGACCACTCGTCTGACTCGAAGCGCGCCCCCGAGCTCGTGTTCGCCGAGCCGACGCCGCTCGGCCTCCTGGGCCTCGCGCTCGGATGCGCCGCGCTCACCCCGATCGCCTTCGGCGCGTCGCTCACCCCGGAGGGACTGCGCACCGCGGCCGCCTTCTGCCTTCTCTTCGGCGCCGGCTGCCAGTTTCTGGCCGGGATCATGAACTTCGCCAACAAGAACCTCTTCGGCGGAACGCTCTTTCTGGCCTTCTCCTTCAACTGGATGCTCAACTACATGGTGCTCTCGGGCCTCGCCGAAGGCCGCGCCCCCGATCACGGCGTGTTGCTGGCCGCCGACGCCTGCGCGTTGGTGATCTTTGTCGTTTTCACCTACGGGTTCGGGTTCTTCTCGAAGCTCTTGTTCCTCTTCCTGCTGGACATCGATCTCCTGTACCTGGGCAAGGTCATCAACGGCGCCACCGGCACGGCGGCGCTCAACCTCCCCATCGCCGTCTTCACGGTCGCGCTCGGGGTGCTTTCGCTCTACATCGCCTTCGCCATGCTCATCAACCCGGTGGCCAACCGGCGCGTCTTCCCCGTCCCCGGGCCCGCCTACCGGCCGGCGCCGGCAACCGGCTTCGACGCCAGCGTACGGCGCACCGTGTTGGAGATCCTGTACCGGCACTTTCGCGAGCATGCCTTCCAGGAGATGCCACGCGATGACTTCTTGCGCGAGTCCCGCGCGCGGCTGGGTGAGATCAACGTACAACCCGACGTCTTCTACCTGGCGGAGCGTCGCCTGGTGTCCATCACGCCCGCCGAGAGCCCGGCCTGGCTGAAGAGCCTGCGGCTGACCGCCGAGGGCGTGGACCTCTACGAGCGCACGGCCCTGGGCAAGTCCGGCTCCCTCTGAAGCCCCAAGCAGCCGCGCCGACCGGAGAAAACCTGCCAACAAGGCAAAAGGCCCCTTGCCACGTTCTCTGCTTTGACGGTCGAGGTCTGGCGAAGGCTATCTGTGGCATGTCAGGCTTCCGCCCGGGCCGCTCGCCGGCGCCAGGCGAGCCGCACCAGCCACAGCACCGCCGCCGAGATGATGAGCAGCAGCACGCGCGCGCCCCACAGGTAGGGCCGCCGCGCCGGCTCCTCTCCCTCCATCAGTAGCCGCCCCGCCGCGTCCTGCACGATCCAGGCGCCCAGGATGGCGATGAGGTACAGCGGCGTCACGTACTGCATGATGAAGCGGAAGATCCCGGGCACATGCAACTCGGCGCCCCGGTGCATCTCTTCGAATCCCCGGCGAGCGCCGAAGACCCAGGAGAAGACCACGATCTCGATGACCGCGAACAGTGCCAGGCCCAGGGTCCCCGCCCAGAAGTCCAGCTCGTCGAGAAAGCCGTGCCGAAAGAACGCCACCACCGGCGCCACGCACAAGAGCAGCGCCAGAAACACCGAGTTCACCGCGCGCGGTCGGCTCCAGCCGAGCTCGTCCTGCAAGAAAGCGATCACCGGCTGCAGCATGGCCACCGACGAGGTCACCCCGGCGAAGAAGAGCAGCAAGAACCACATGGCGCCGAAGAGCTGGCCCAGCGGGAGCTTCTGGAAGATCACCGGCATGGAGACGAACCCGAGATCGAAGGCCCCCTGCCGCGCGATCTCCTGGGTCTGGGCGAGGCCGAAGAAGGCCACCGCCGCCGGGATGGCGATGGTGGCGCCCAGGATGACCTCGGCGAACTCGTTGGCGAGCGAGGTGGTGAGCCCGTTCAGGGTCACGTCCTGGTCCTCGGCCAGGTACGAGGCGTAGGTGTTGATCATGCCCTGCCCCAGCGAGAGCGTGAAGAAGATTTGCCCGGCGGCGACGAGCCACACCTGGGCGCTGGAGAGGCGCGAAAAATCCGGGTTCCACATGAAACCGAGGCCGGCCAATACGGAATTGTCGGGCTGGGCGGGGTCGGGCGCGCCCAGGGTGAGCACCCGCACCACCAGCACCAGCGCGAAGACGAACAGGAGTGGCATGGCCCAGCGCGCCAGCACCTCGATGCCCCCGGCGATGCCGCGGCGCAGGAACAAGTAGTTGATGGACAGCGCCGCGGCCAAAAACAGGACCGCCGGCAAGACGGAGGCGAAGTGGGCGTTCGCCTCCACGCCCTGGTAGCCGCGCAGGAAAGCCCCCATGGCCTCGCGGGTCTCCTGCCCGAAGTACGTCCCGGCGCCCGAGAAGCAGGCGTAGCCGAGCGTCCAGCTCTCGATGAAGCAATAGAACACCGCCACCGAGAAGGGCAGGATGATGCCCAGGGCGCCCAGGTACTTCGACACCGGGTGCTTCCACATCAGCGAGAACATCCCCGGTGTGGAGCCGTGACCGTGGCGACCGCCGTGACGCCCCATGGTCCATTCGACCCACATCAGGGGGATCCCCAGCAGCAACAAGGCGCAGAAATACGGGATGAGGAACGCCCCGCCGCCGTTGGCCGCGGCCTTGGCCGGAAAGCGCAGGAAGTTGCCCAGGCCGATGGCGTTGCCGGCCATGGCCAGGATGAGGCCGGCGCGAGTGGCCCAGCGCGCCCGCCCCCCGGCGGCCGGAAGCGGCATCCCGCCGGCCCGCGGCGTGCGCAGGATGCGCAGCAGACAGAAGATCATGAGTCCGCCGACCAGTCCCCAGGCGCCGACGAGCGACCCCCATCCCCAAGCGGTGAGCCCGTGTTCCATGCCGCGCCCCTTTCCGCCGGCGTATGGTAGCAACGATAGCGGTCGGGTTCAACCGACGGGCTCGACCACACGAGGACATTTGAATGCGCCCCGAGGCCGCGCTAGGCTTGGGCTGCTTGGGAAGCCCCCTCGACAGCGCCTCATTGCGCGTCCGCTACCTCGATGCCGCGCGCGCTCTCGGCTCGGCGGGGCTTGCCTTGCTCGCGCTCTTTTCCCTGGAGCCGGGGAGCGTGTTCGGCGGAGCGGGCGGATTGCGCTGGCCGGGGTGGGTGGCCGCGGCGGTGGAGCTCGGGGCGCTGTGCACCATCGGCTTTTTCTGGCTGCGACGCGCCGGCTCCGTGCGCGGGATGCTCACCGGCCTGTTCGGCTTCAACCTGTGCCTGTTCTTGCCCGCGTTGTCCGACGATCCGCTGCTCGCCGGCGCCGCCATGGTCTGGAACCTCTTGCTGCTCATCCGCCACCTGCTGCGGGAGAGCGCCGATCCGCCGGAATCCGAGGCCGGCAGCGAAGCCGACGCGCACATCGAGCGCGTGGCGCCGGCGCTGATCCATCTGGCGCTGGCTTGCCTCGCCGCGGCGCTGGTAGGGCTGGGCTTTCGGCCCCACAGCGGGCTCGGCGGCATGCTGGTCCTCTTGGGCTTGAACCTGGCGGCCCTGCCCTTCTCGCTGCTGCGCCAGTGGCGCTCGTTCCGCGCCGGGCACGCCTCGGCCTTGCTCGGCCCCTCGCTGGTGGTACTCGCCGCGACGCTCTCGTTCTTCCAGGCGCCGGCGCTGGCGCTGCTGTGCCTCTCCCTCTCTCAGCTGGTGACCCTGGGCCTGCTGCTCATCGAGCAGCCGGTGGCCCGCGGCATCTTCGAAAGCTTCCTCAAGAGGCCGGTCCTGCTGGCGGCCCTGTCGTTCGCTTTCCTCATCCTGCTGGGCGCGCTGCTGCTCTCCTTCCCGGTGAGCGCCCGCGGCGACCGGCCGCTTTTGGCCATCGACGCCCTGTTCACCGCCACCTCGGCGGTGTGCGTGACCGGCCTCTCCACCATCGACGTGGCCACGGCGCTGTCTCCGTTCGGCCAGGGCGTTCTGCTGTTTCTGATCCAGGTCGGCGGCCTGGGCATCCTGGTGTTCTCGACGTTCGCCACCCTGCTGCTGGGCGGGCACCCGGGCCTGCGGGTGGGGCAAGCGCTATCGCAGAGCCTGGAGCTGCGCGGCGCCAAGGACGCCTACCGGCTGGCCGGCTTCATCGGCATCTTCACCTTCGGCATCGAGGCCCTGGGCGCCTTGGCGCTGGGCCTGGTGTTCGCGCGCCACGGCGCCGACGCCGCCGACGCCGCCTGGCATGGCGTCTTTCACTCCGTCTCCGCCTTCTGCAACGCCGGCTTCGCGCTGTTCTCCGACAACCTGGTGATGCTGCAGCGCGATCCCTGGGGCCTGCTGGTGATCTCTCTTCTGGTGGTGCTGGGCGGGATCGGGTTTCTGGTGCTGGCGGCGCTGGCCTCCAGCCTGCGCCGCGGCGCGGCGCGTCACCTGTCGCTCCACGTCAAGGTGGTGCTGGTCTGGACCGGAGCGCTCGTCGCCGGCGGCACGTTCGTGTTTTTGCTGCTGGAGTGGAACGGCGTCTTGCAGGGGCTCCCGCTGGGCGACAAGCTGAGCAACGCCTTGCTGCTCTCGGTGAGCCCGCGCACCGCCGGTTTCAACGCCCTCCCCATGGAAGGGCTGCGCTCGGCCAGCCTGCTCGTGATCATGCTGTTCATGTTCGTGGGCGCTTCCCCGGGCAGCGCCGCGGGCGGGATCAAGACCACCACCTTGGCGGTGCTGCTGGGCGCGGTGCGCGCCAGCATCCGGGGCGACGAGCGGGTGGTGCTGTTCGGCCGGCAAGTGCCGCAGGACGTGGTGTACCGGGCGGTGGCCATCAGCGTGCTCCACCTGGGGATCTCGCTGGTGGGCCTGTGGGGGCTCTTGTTGACCCAGCCGCACGCGCCGGCGGCGCTGGCCTTCGAGACGGTGTCGGCCACGGGAACGGTGGGCCTCACCCTGTCGGTGACCCCCACCTTGACGGCCTCTGGCAAGCTCCTGGTGGTCTTCTTGATGTTCGCGGGCCGGGTGGGACCCATGTCGCTGGCGCTGCTGCTGGGCCGGGCGCGGGAAGTCCGCACGTTGTATCCCGAGAGCCGCTTGATGGTGGGCTGAACGAATCCGCGGGAGGAACGAAATGGCGCACGAATACGTGGTGATCGGCCTGGGGCACTTCGGGCGCGCGGTGGCTCGCCGGCTGGCCGCCCTGGGACAATCGGTGCTGGTCATCGATCGCGACCGCGACAGCGTCCAGGAGATCGCGGACCAGGTGGCCGCGGCCGTGACCGGGGATTCGACCGACGAGGGCACTCTGCGCGAGCTGGGCGTGGACTCCATGGCCTGCGCGGTGGTGGCCATCGGCGCAGACGCGCTGGAGGCCAGCATCCTGACCGTGGCCCTGCTCCACCAGCTCGGCGTGCCGCGCATCATCGCCCGCTCGGTCAGCGACCTGCACGCCCGGGTGCTGCGCTCGGTCGGAGCCCACGAGGTGCTCAACCCCGAGGCCGAGATGGGCCAGCGCCTGGCCACGCACCTGGTGCAGCCCAGCATCCGCGACCAGCTCGAGCTGGGAGACGCCATCCTGGCCGAGATCGAGGTCCCGGCGCAGTTCTTGGGCAAGAACCTGCGCGATCTCGACATCCGCAAGCGGTTCGAGGTGTCGATCATGGCGGTCAAGCGCGGCAACCAGGTCCTGGCCAACCCGACCGCCCAGGAAATCTTTCAGCCCAACGACATCCTGGTGGTGCTCGGCACCCAGGCGGCAGTGCGGGCCCTTTCCCGGCGGGTGTGACCATGGGTGTGCGCCTTCGCCTGATCGCCGGATGCGGGATCCTGCTCTTGCTCTCGGTGCTGGCCACGGCCGGTGGGGCGGGCGGTTTCTTCCTGCTGGCCCGCGACCTGGCACAAGAGGCCCGTGCCCACCGAACGCTGGAGCAAACCTCGCGAGAGCTCTTGCGGGCTCTCGACGAGCACTTCCTGACCGAGGTCGCCTGGCTGGTGGATCCGGCGAGCCAGGCCAACTTGGTGCCGCTCCAGAGCGAGCTCGATCGAGCCTTTCACGAGTTCGCCACCCCGGCTTCCGCCCGGGGCGCCGGCCGCCTGTCCGCCATGCGGGAGGCGCTCGACGCCTACCGCCTGCGCAGCGAACAACTCCTGCACTCCCGCCTGGACCAGGTCGCCAGCTTCTTCTCCGAGCACGTCCTGCCCGCCTACCGCAAGCTACGCGGGCCCCTGGTCGAGCTGGACAGCGAGGCGCGCAGCGACGGTTTGCGGGTGCCGCAAAACGCGGCCGACGAGGCCCGCACCATGGGGAGCTGGCTCATGGCGCTGGCCATCCTGGCGGTGCTGTCGGCGGTGCTCTTCCTGCGCTGGCTGCGCTCGAGCGTGCTGGCCCGGCTGGTGGCGCTGGAGCGCGGTGCGACGCGAGTGCTCCAGGGCGCATGCCAGCGGCTCGACGACCGCGAGTCGGACGAGCTGGGGCACATGGCGCGCGCTCTGAACACGCTTCAAGATCGCCTGGAGATCGACACTCACCGCGACGCGGGCCTGCTCACCCACATGCGCCAGGTCATGCTCTCGTTGGTGGAGACCCTCCCGCCGGGGAGTTCGGTGCACGGCCTCGACGGAACATGCCTGGCCAGCCGCAGCTTCGGCAACAACCCCGAGCGCGAGGCCGGCGTCACCGCCTGGCTCGTGCAGCACGGGAGAGAGCACCTGGAAGCGTACCGCTCCGGCCAGACGCCGCCGGTGGCCCGCTTCGATCTGCCGCGGGGCGATCACATGCGTGTCGAGCTCTTGCTCAGCGGCGATGGAAGGCCGGTGGCCTGGCTGGCCATCGTGGCCGGCGCCCCAGCCACCTTGCCGGACACCACGCCGGAGCCATCCTCGCTCGTCCCCCGCTGAGAGCTTCCTTCAATCCGGCTTCGCCGCGCGCTCGCCCAACGGGCGGTTGCAGCGCGGGCAGCGCCCGGCGTAACGGCTGACCTTTCCCTGCCAGCCGCAAGCGCCGCAACGCGCCGCCTGAACGTGCGGACTGTCCTTTTTGCGGCCCAGGCTGCGCACGAGGCCGAACAGGATGCCGCCGCCCACCACGACGGCCAGAACGATGAGTGCGTGCTTGACCGTCACCGAGCCGAACAAGATCGTATCCATCGTCGCCTCAAGAGCATTTCTTGCCGCGTCCGCACCTCTCCCGCCCGGCCCACTCGCGCAGAGCCGGGCACTGGCAACGCTCCGCGGTCTGCAACAGGCGCTTGCGACCCTCGTCCCGCGCCAACGCACCCAACGCCGACAACGCCTCGGCGTCAACCTCGGGAAGGGCGGCCAGCAGATCGGCCGCCACCTTCCACACCGTCCGCCGCCCCGCTCCCACCTCTCTCAACAAGACCGCGGCCGCCGCCGGCCCCAGCAGCCTCGTCAGGCCACGCAACCCCGCCCGAGCCACCGCGGCAACCGCTTGAGCGCTCAAGCGCTCCAGCATCGGGCGGGCCGCCGGCCCGAGCCGCCCCAGCGCGTCCTCCAGAGCATCCGCCTCCGCCGGCCTCAATTTCAAAACGGCACGCTCGATCTCCTCCAGCTCCTTGCCGGAGCCGCTCTCGCACAGGGCGCGCAGTGCCTCCAGCCGGTGCTCGGGCTCGGCAAGCAACGCCGTCAGATCCTCGGCAGGAAGCTCGCGCAGGTCGTCCAACATCTCCACGCCCCCGACCAGCTCGAGCGGGATGAGGTTCTCCGACTCCTGTCGCTGTCGCTCGGTCTGCAGCAGCCGCTCGCGGAAACGCCCTTCGACAATGAAACCGGCCCGCTCCGCGTCATCCAGTAGGGCCCGCCAGTTCTCGAGTTGTGATTCGAGATCGAGGTCACACACGCGCTCGCCTGTGACCACCCGCTCGAAGTTCTCGAGCAATGTCCGGCGCAGGACCGTCTGGTCGGGCACCAGGCCGAGCTCCACCGAGAGGCGCTGCATCTTCTCGCTCATGGCCAGGCCAAAGAAGATGGCCCGGTCCAGCACCTCGCGCAGGATGGCCTGGAAGGTGGCCACCGGGAACGACTTGACGAAGATCAGGTACTCGTAGTTCTGGCGTTGCGACCAGTGCGTCAGGATCTGCAAGGACAGACGGGTCACCGACGGCGAGGGAAGCTCGCGGAAGGCCTCGGGCTGGAGCCCCACCGGCCGCTCACCGAGCCGCCGGTAGGCGCCCTCGTCCAGCTTGCTCACCGCCAAGAAGAAGTTGCGCCGTCGCGGCTCGATCCGCTCCAGCCAGCGCCGCGCCTCGCTCAGCACGTAGGCGACGTTGCGCTCCAGCGGCGGTGCCAGGACCAGCGTGCGCTGGCGCCGGTAGTGCTCGTCGAACAGGTGCAACCGCACCTCGAAGTGCCGCGCCAGGCTCTCCAGAAAGCCCACGTCCACGTGGTTGTCGAGGTTGAAAGGCCAGGTCAGCACCTGCCGCGCGCCGGAGGAGCCCTCGGCCACCAGCAGCAGCACGATCAGGGGAAAGTTTTCGGTACGGTGGAGCTGAAACAGGAGGTCGGCCCGCTCTCCCAGGTCGGCGGGGCGACGCATGCGCTGGAACAGGTGCAGCGCGCCCTGGTCCAGGAACATGTAATGGCTCTGGCCGCTCTCTTTCCAGCGCGCCACCACGGCCGCGTCGCGCCGCGCCACCTCCTCGGCGTCCACCACCTCCTCGAAGTCCTTCTCGGACAGCTCCGCGGCGCGCGGCACGCCTTCCGCCGGACGTATGGCGGCGGGCTCGGCACTCGCCGCATCCGGCGCTGCGAGCATCTCGGCGGGAAGAGAGCCCCAACCGAAGACGAAGCGGGCCTGGCGCGCATACTCGGTCGAGCCGACGGCCCCTTCCGAGAGCAGCCGCTGCAAAAAGGCGATGCGCAGCTCGATCTCCCTAGGCCGTAGCCGCTCGGGAAACACGCACCACAGGCGTCGCGCGGCAGGGTCATGGAGGTACAACGGATGTTCGATCTCCACCGCGGCGCCGCAGGCGGGACAGGCGGCGCGGCGCAATCTCTCCCGCTCCTTCACGTCTTGAAGCAGCCGAAGGTCGCGGCCGAGGTCGATGGTCTCAATGACGGAGACTTCGAAGCGGCGCCCGCAGCGGCAAGTGGCGGCGGCTTGGACCTGGTGCGTCTCGAACAGCGACGAGCCCACGCGCCCCCCTTATGCGAGGAACCGCCCCGCCAGCAGGCGCAACCGCTCGCGGGTGGCCGGCGGCACCGCCTCGGGCCGGGTGACGATGGCGCCGTCCAGCGACGACTGGCAGGCGCAGCTGCGCTGCAGCGGAAAGGCCCGGGCCAGGCCACGGATGGCGGCGCGGGCGGTGTCCAGGTTCTTGCGGAACACCTCGAGCACCGCCCCGGCCGACACCGCCTCCTCCGACTGGTGCCAGCAGTCGTAATCGGTCGAGAGCGCCAGCGAGCAGTAGCACATCTCCGCCTCGCGGGCCAGCTTGGCCTCGGGCAGGTTGGTCATGCCGATCACGTCGAAGCCCATCTTGCGGTAGAACTGCGACTCGGCGCGCGTGGAGAAGATGGGCCCCTCCATGCACACGTAGGTCCCGCCGCGGTGGACCCGCGCGCCCATGTCGCGGAGCACCTTGTGCACCGCATCCAGCAGGCAGGGGCATACCGGGTCGCCGAACTGCACGTGCGCCACCACCCCCTCGCCGAAGAACGTCGCCTGGCGGTCCTTGGTGCGGTCGAAGAACTGGTCCGGCAGCACCATGTCGCCCGGGCGGATGTCCTCCTTGAGGCTGCCCACCGCCGAGACCGACAGCAGCGAGCGCACCCCGAGCTGGCGGAAGCCGTGGATGTTGGCGCGGTAGTTGATCTCCGACGGCAGCAGGGTGTGGCGCGGGCCGTGCCGGGGCAGGAACACCACCGGCGTCCCCTCCAGCACGCCCGAGAGGTACGGCCCCGACGGCTCGCCGAACGGGGTGTGGACGACCTCCTCGCGGCGCTCGCTCAGGCCCTCGATCTGGTACAGCCCGCTGCCGCCGATGATTCCCAGGATCTCCTTGCCCATCTGGATGCGCTCCTTCCCGCGGCTCGCCGCACGCGCGACACCGCACAGAGCGCGCAGGGTAGCTCATCCGCCGGAACGGGTCAACGAAAGACCTATTGTCAGCGCCTCAAAGTGACCTCGAGGTTTTGCACCTGGCCCGGGACGACGGTGACCTCGGCCACCTCGTCGCGGTAGCCATCGTGCCTCACCACCACCTGGTGCGGCTGGTCGGCGCACACCCCGCTCAGGATGGCCGGGGTCTTGCCCTTCTCCGCCCCGTCGAGCAGCACCAGAGCGCCCGACGGTTTCGACGACACGCGGATCCAACCCCGGCCCGAGGCGCAGCTATCGAGCGGCACCAGCTTGGCCGAAAGCGTCTGCCGCGGCCCGGCGGCGAGCACCACTCTCTGTTCGAAGATCCGGTAGCCAGGAAGCTCGATGCGCACGTTGACCGAGAGCCCCGGCGTGAGCCCCTCGAGCAGAACCGGGGTGACACCGCGCTTCGTGCCGTCAATCGAGACCGCGGCCTTCTCTGGCTCGGACACGACCTCGAGCGACACATGGGCTGGCGAAACCGCTTCCACGACATTTGAAGCCATGCCGTCCGTTCCTCCGTCCGAGGCGACGATCGGCATCATCGCTTCTTGCCCCGCGACGGGCTCGGCGCCCTCGGGCGGGCCGCAAAACAGCCGTCCGGTCAGATAAAAAAAAGCGATCGCCAGGGCCAGCCCCCCGACTCCGAACAGAACGATACGGCCGGGGGTCGTCCCCGGAGGGACCTCCAGCGCCCCCGGGGATCCGGGCGGCGGCTGCTCCGCAACTCGCGTGCGACGCGGCCGGCTCACCGGCGCACGGTTTGGCAACGCCGGTTGGCGGGCCGGCGTTGGGGGCACCGGGGGCCCCGGGGGCATAGCGGATGCCGGCCCGGAGAGCGCGGGCACCTGCTCCTCCGCCCCATCCTGCGCCGGCGCGTTCCAGAACGCCTCCGGGTTGATCATGTCGTCCGAAGTGGAGGCCGGGACTGCGCGAGGCGGCACCCGCGCCGTCTTCTCGGGGGAAGGGGCCGCGGCGGAAGCCGCAGGCTGGTCCGCTCCGATCGTCGAAGCCTCGGCGGGCGGGCGCACCTCGGCCGCTGGCGCCGCGCTCGCAAGCTTGGCCAGCTCGGCCCGCCAGGCTCGCGCCCGATCGACGGCCACGGCGTGACGCAGGGCCTCGGCCACCTCGCCGGCATGGGTCGGCCGCTCCGAAAGCCTCGCCGACAGACAGCGGCGCATGAGCGCAACCACGGGAGCGAGCGTCGGCTCGCCCTCCAGCGCCGCTCGTTCGTCGCCTAGCGTATAAAAGAATATCTTGGCGAGCGCCTGGACATCGTCCGTGCGGCCGGCCGCCTGGGAGGACAAAAATCGCGACAGCGAGAACCCGCTCACCCAGACCCGGCCGTCTGCGCCGAGCCAGACGAATTCCGGCGTCAGGGAACCGTGGGCCACCCCTTCGCCGCGACCGTGCTCGTCTCGGCAGGCGTGGGCCGCCTCGAGCGCCGCGCACACCTGGAGGGCCACGGCGCCGGCAGCGCGCGCCCGCGCTTGCGCCGGCAGCCGCGTCCGGGAAACGACCTCCGCGAGCCGCGCGCCGGCCGGTTCCTCCTCGACGAAGAAAAAACCCCTGCCGTCGGCGCCGTAATCGCGCGGCAGCAGGATCTGGGGGTGGCGCAACCTGGAAAGCAGCCGGTGATCGGCGATGAAGGCCTCCAGCGTCTGCCGCACCACCCGCGCGGGATCGGGGCGGACCATGACCAGCCGGCGCTTCTCCTCCGTCGCGCGCCTGTCGCGTACCGGGGTGCGCTCGACCCCGTTCTCACGCCGCGTCTCACCGGCGATGGAGTAGCGTTCAGCCGTCGTTTTCACCTGGCCGTCCCTCGATCTCCGCGATCAACTTGCGCTCTTCTTCCAGCGCGCGCCGCCGCAGCTCCTCCACCTCGCGGTTGCGCGTCTTGACGTGGTAGGCGGCGAAACCCATGTCCACCGCCCAGGGGATGAGGATGAGCGACAGCGCCCATACGCTCTCCGCCCACAGGAAATAGGCGACACAGGTCGCGGTGAAGAGCATGAGCGGCAGGGCCACCCGCGCGCGGCCGGCGTACACGTGGCCCAGACCCAGCCCGGGGATGGCCGCCAGCGCCCAGGCGGGCCACACCGGCCGCGGCCGGAGCGCGCTGCTGGGGACGAAAGGCTTTTCGCCGAACAGGCTCTGGTGCGAGCGGAAGAGGTTGCTGGGCTCCTCCTCCTCTTCCTCCTCGTTTTCATCGGCCGCGCGGGGCTCGGCCTGCTCCGCGGCGTGCCGCCGCCGCCGTTCGGCCGCCGCCTGTCGGGCCGCCTCCAGGGTCCCCTCGTCCAGGGCTCGATACTCCTCCGCGAAGAAGACCTTCGCCGCCTCCCTCAGCACCCGGATGGCCTCCTCGCGCCACTCCCGTGGGACCTCCAGGATCAGGTTGCCGTCCGTGTCCCAGCGGGTGCGATGGGGGATCTCCTTGTCGCGCAGCGCCGCGGGGAAGATCTCCGACTCCATCGGGTTCTCGCACAACCCGACGGGGGAGAAGTCCAGCCCCTCGTCACCCGCCCGCGTCATCCCGGCACCCGGAACACCAGGGCAGCGCCGAAGACGTGGAAGATCCGATCGTGCAGATCGGACACGCCGAAATGCACCCGGTAGCTGAAGTCGAGCCAGATGCCATCGAACGGCGTGGGCACCAGCGCACCCGCCCGGAGCCCCAGCGACATGGCCTGGCCGAAGTTGAACCCGGGGAACCAGTGCAGGTTGAACGAGGCGCCGGCGTACAGCGGCCCCAGCGTCCCCGCCCCTTCCACCCCGATGGCATAGCACACCCCGTCCGCAAGGAAGGTGCTGTTCACCCCCAGGCCAACGAAGCCGTGGCGGAACATGAAGCGGGCGTCGACGCCCACGTTGGCGCCGTCGATCTGCGAGCCGGTCGAGTAGCCGGCGCGCGGCCCGAGCACGAAGTCGCCTGACACCGGCACCGCCCACGGCCAGGCCTTGACTTCCTCCGCCGCGCCACCCTGGGGCGCCACCGCCTCGTCCGCGGCGGCGGGGAACGAGGATAGGAGTGCAAGAACGCTGGCAAGAAGCAGAATCCTCGGCAAGCGACACCTTCCGGTTGGGGCCTGCGCCTTCTATAACGCGTCGGCCGAGGGCGGGTCAACGGGGACGGGCGGCGGCATTTTCATCTGCAAGGCGAGTCTGGTAAACTCAGTCCTACCTCGTACTGGATTAGCACACAACGCTCTTCTTTAGGGAAAGGAAAAGGACAATGAACAAATCTTTTCTCTGGGCCTTGGTATGCGCCGGAATCTTGTGCCTTGACGGGTGCTCCTCCGAGAAGGAGGGTGGCGCCGTCACCATCATGGGACAGGTGCTCCACAGAGTATCGGAGGTCTCCGCCGTCCCCGCCGCCAACGCCGTCGTGACCGTGCGCGGTGATTTCAACTCGGACGGAACCATCGCCGCCAACGAGTCATCGACCACCACCGCCGACGATTCCGGCAAATACCTGCTCACGCTCCAATTGAAAAACCGCACGGAGATTGTCGTGAGCTTCCGATCTCAAGATGGCCTGCCCAACTTCCGGCGCGTGGCCGCCTCGCCTCCGGCAGTGCTCCGGCTCGACGCCGTGACGCACAGCGGCGAATCCCTGACGGCGAAAGCCTCCTGGCTCAAGCTGGAGAACAACAAGCTGCGCCTCGGCGGCCTGCCCGCGGGCACCACCGGCACCGCCCGCGTCTTCAACCCGCTGCTCGAACCCGAGGCCTTTCCGGGCGAATTCGCCGATGACCAGGGCACCCGCATCGTGTCAGCCGTGTTCACCAAGGTGGAGCTGCAAACCGACGCGGGCGAATCCATCCACCAGCTCTCGTCTCCGGCGACGCTGGAGATGGAAGTCCCCCGGGACACCTGGGGGATCTTGCGCGACATGCTGCCGGGCAACGATCGCATCGAGGTGCCCCGCTACTGGTTCGACGAAGAGGTGGGTCGCTGGAAGAACGAAGGCACGGGGTACCTCGTGACCGGAACCGGCGGGATCATCCCCGAGACCGCCCTGGCCGCCCTCCACGACGGCTCGTTCTCGGACAACGTCATGGCTCGCTACGAGGTGACGCACCTCTCGACCATCAACGTCGACTTCCCGACGTGTGGCGGAACGAGTGGCCCACCCCCGCTATCAAAAACCCACTTGCCCATGGACGAACCTCAGCCGCCCCCCTCTGGGTGTTCCAACTCGAACTCGGTGAAATGCAAGCCCAAGGCCGAGAAGCCTGTCATGGAAAAAATAACAGACTGGATCAACTGCACCCTCAATCTCGGCGGTTGCAAGAAGCCGGACGCACCGGAGCCTTCCACCGAGTTCGGCCCCGGAAAACGAAAGACACTGCAGGATTACAACCCCAAGCCCAAGGAGATGCCGTTCACACCGCGCGACACCGGCGCGGCGGAGGAGTTCGTTCCTGCGACCGGCGCTACGGTCTTGGCGCGGTTCTACGACCAGGACGGGACGTTCCTCGGCTACGTCACGGCGGAGGTCGATCCCGACGGGTCCGTGGAAATCCCCATCGGCGTCAGCGAACCGGACGGGCAAGACCTCGACGGCAACGGGAAGGCGGGCGAGAAGGTGTTCGTGGTCGCCACCATCGACTGGTACGGATATCATTTCCACCTCATCGAGGGTGAGGTGCCGTCACAGGAAAACCTGGTCTACGACCTGGGAGACGTCGACATCGTGGAGGGCTACCTGGGCGGAACCCGCTGCGACATCAGCGGCACGGTCGAATACCTCGACGGCACGCCGGCCGAGGGCGCGATCGTGTTCCTGGAGTCGCAAACCAACCTCTCCGAGACCGAGCTCGTCGAAAAGTGCGGCAGCGAATACGAGAACTGCACCTGGGACGGCGTGACCGACGCGGACGGAAACTTCCACCTGGCGGCCCCCTATTCCGACGCCCTCACCATCCAGGGGTTCGTGGAAAAACGTTCGGGGCCGACCTACACCAGCGTGTACGGGATGTGGAACGGCCGCGATTGCCCGACCGGCCCGCTGCGGATCCGCATGTCTTACGGAGAGGAGCAAACCACCGTGGTACCGTCGGCGGCCGGCGCGACCATCACCTGGGACCCAGCGCTGCCGCTCGAACTTCTGGCCGTCTATGGCACGGAAGGCGAGGAGAAGTGGATCTTGAGAGCCGCTTCCGCGTCCCTTCAGCCGCCGATCATTTATGGCACGGTCCCCGCCGGGGCGCGCCAAGAGATGGCCGCGCAAGGCAGCCTGGGCTCGGGGGATCTGATCTGGCTCGAGGGAAAAGACACCTCGGCCATGGGCTACCCGGTGGAGATCTCGGGAGAGGCCATCGTGCCGTAGGAGTAGAGCCGTACCCCGCGTTCGACGTTCCCGCTCCGCCACGAGTCGTGACCACACCGAGAATTGGCAGGTGACATCACCCCCGGGCCTGTGGTAAGGCAAGGCGGGTCAGCGATAGGGCGTAGCGAGAGGAGGAAGTCCGTTCATGCCCCCGCGCCGCTACTACTTCAAGGCTGTGGACGACAGCGTGCTCGGCCCCATCAGCCTCAACGTGGTGGCCGAGATGGTCATGGCCCAGAAGGTCAAGGCCAACACTCCCGTCTCGCTCGACGGCAAGGACTTCCGGCCCATGAAGGCCTTCCCCGAGCTGGCCACCTTGCTCTCGGTCGACGCCACCGAGGAGCCCGAGGCCGTCTCGGCGGACATCCTGCAGGAGGAGCCCACCTACCAGGGCGACATCACCGAGGTGAGCATCCCGAAACTCCTGTATCACTTCTCGGCCTCGCGGGTGACCGGCCGGCTCCAGCTCACCAACCAGAACATCGAGAAGAATCTCTTTTTGATGAACGGCAAGGTGGTGGCGGCCGAGAGCAACCTGCCGCGCGATCAGCTTGGGCCCTTTTTGGTTCGCAAGGGCCGGTTCAGCGAGGAGCAGCTCGACGACATTCTGCAGAAGCTCGCCGGCCGCATGGAGCGCCTCTCCGACTACCTCATCCATAGCCGAATGATCTCGCCGCACGAACTGTTCGAGCACCTGCGCGAGCAGCTGCTCGAAAAGGTGTACGAGGTCTTCCACTGGCGGGTGGGGCGCTACGCCTTCTTCGAGGGACAGGAGTTCAAGGGCTCGCTCCTTCCCATCAACTTCAACCCCTGGGAAACCATCGCCGAGGGCGTGCGCCGTGGCTACGAGCTCGCCGAGCTGCGCGACCTGCTCATGCCCTACGGCAACTACCTCATCGTGCCGGGAGAGAACAGCTCCCTGCACCTCAACCAGCTCGGCCTGATGCCACGGGAACTGAAGGTCTTCAAGCTGGCCCAGGGCCAGCGCACCCTGCACGCCATCAACGAGGAGATGGGCATCGGAGAGGAGAACCTCTTTACCGTGCTCTCCATGGTGTACCTGGGCCTGGAGCTGGAACTGCTGGCGCTCGGGGAGCAGATCCACGAGAGCAGCGCGGCCGAGCTCGACGACGGAATCAATTGGGAGCAGGACGTCCCCAGAGAAGCGCCGGCCGCCGCTACCGGGAGCGATGCAGGCGCCGAGAGCACCGGGGCCGCCGTGACAGACGAAGGCGCGCAAGCAGCCGAGGCGGTGCCGCTGCCCGGGACGCCGGTCAAGGCCGCGCCGCGTGTGACCCGCGAGGAGCAGGAATTGCTGGAGACGCTCAACAAGCTCAAGGAGCAAGACCACTTCGAGCGGCTCGGGCTCCCGCGCAACGCGCTGGCCAAGGACGTGAGCAAGGCCTTCCTCCAGGCGGCGCGCCGCTTCCATCCCGACCAGCTCTCTCCAGAAACCTCGGCGCGCATCCGAGACCTCACCTCCGAGGTGTTCGCGCTGCTCAACGAGGCCCAGCAGACGCTGACGAACGACGCCCGCCGCGCCGAGTACCTGGCGGGGCTGGAGGCCGGCGCCAAGGACGGCCAGGTGGACGTGGGCAACATCGTCCAGGCCGAGATGCTGTTTCAAAAGGGGGAGGTGCTCGTCAACAACCGCAAGTTCGAGGAGGCGCAGAAGGTCTTCGACGAGGCCCTCAAGCTGAACCCGGACGAGGGGGAGTTCCTCATCTACCGCGGCTACGCGGCCTTCTTCGCCAAGCCCAACGCGGATTCCTTCTACCGGCAGAACTGCCTGGACAACATCACCCGGGGCCTCAAGATGCGCGACAACAACGTGGCCAACGGATACCTGTTTTTGGGACGCATCCAGAAGGCCATGGGCGACGAGGAGGCCGCGCGAAAGTCCTTCAAGAAGGCGCTCTCGCTCGAGCACAACCATCTCGAGGCCCAGCGCGAGCTTCGCCTGATGAGCATGCGCGATGAGAAGAAGGGTGGGCTGTTCGGCAAGAAGAAATAACGCAGGAACGGAGGGAGCCATGGACAAGTTCGAAAACAAGAAACTGAGCGAGCTTCTGGAGCTGGCCCGGGAGTGGGGCCTGAGCGGGTACTCCAAGCTCAAGAAGACCGAGCTGATCCGGCTGCTCACCCGCAAGGTTTCCCAGCTCGCCGTCAAGTCCCCCCGTAAGGCATCGCCCGCAGCTCCAGCCTCGAAGAAGGTCTCGCCGAAAACCAACCCGGCCCGGCCCACTTCCAGCAAAGTGGCCGAACGGAAGGCGGCCGCCCGCAAGACCGCGGCCGCCCACCACAAGGCGGCGGCGGTGGGCAAGCGTCTGCCGGAGGCCTACCAGGACGGGCGCATGACCTTGCTGACCCGCGATCCCTTCTGGCTTTACTGCTACTGGGATCTCACCGACGAGCAGCAGGAGAAGCTGTGGAGCGGCGACAATCCCTCGCTCCGGCTGGTGGAGGACACCGGCGCCGGCGCGCCGGCGCGAGAGGTAAAACGCATCCCGTTGGCACGCGGCGCCCGCAGCTGGTACATCCAGGTCGACGCCGCCGACCGGCCCTACCGCGCCGAGCTGGGCCACAGCGGCCCCGGCGGCGAGTTCCTGCCCCTCGCGGCCTCGAATCTCTCCAACCGGGCCCCGGCCACCGTGGCATCGTCCGGCGGCGTCGAGTTTGTCCTCCCCGGCAAGGCGCAGAAGACTGCCGCCGCGGCCGCCGCCGCCAGCTCGGTCGAAGCCACCCGCGAGCAGGCCGATCGCATGTTCGTCTTGTCCGCCGGGGCCCGGCGCGGGTTCGCCGGTTCGGGCGAGGCGCTCTCGGAGCTCGCCGAAAGGCTGCAGCGAGGCCTGGCCTCGGAGCAGCTCCACTCCGGCGCTCAGGCGCAGCCACCGGCCCAGGAGCAGGCCGACTACTGGCTGGTGGTGGACGCCGAGCTGATCGTGTACGGTGCCACAGTGCCCGGATCGCGGGTCACCATCCGCAACATGCCGGTGGAGGTGGACGGGAGCGGCCGGTTCTGGGCGCGCCTGGCCCTGCCCGACGGCACGCTGAACGTCCCGATCCACGGCCGCTCGCCGGACGGCCGCTTCGAGCGCCAGGCCCGCATCGAGGCGAGGCGCGCCACCGAGCCCCCCCGCTGACGGGCGCCGGCATGTCCGCGCGCGGCTCCGTCTCCTTCGTGCTGCACGCCCACCTGCCGTTCGTGCGCCACCCGGAGCACGAGCGCTTCCTGGAAGAGGACTGGCTCTTCGAGGCCATCACCGAGTGCTACCTGCCGCTCCTTATGACCTTCGAGGACCTGCTGCAGCGCGGCGTGCGCTTCCGGCTGAACCTGGTGCTCACCCCCACCCTGCTCAGCATGCTCTCCGATCCGCTGCTGCAAGGCCGCTACCGGCGCCACCTGGAGGGGCTGATCGAGCTTGCCGATCGCGAGGTGCGAAGGACCCGCGGTGATCCGTGCCTGCAGCCCCTGGCGCGCATGTACCGTGACCGCTTCCGCGGCGCCTGGGATCGGTACCAGGCCTGCGGCGGCGATCTGATCGGCTCCTTCGCCGAGCTGGAACGGCAAGGGTGCCTCGAGATCCTCACCTCGGCGGCCACCCACGCTTTCCTGCCGCTGCTCTCCCCCTGGCCCGAGGCGGTGCGGGCGCAACTGCGTTGCGCGGTGCGCACCCATCGCCGCCTGCTGGGACGGTCCCCGCGCGCAATCTGGTTGCCGGAGTGCGGCATGTACCAGGACCTGGATCGCCTCCTCGGTGAGCAAGGGCTCACGACCACGGTCATCGACGCTCACGGTCTATTGCACGCCACGCCCCGTCCGCTGCTGGGTGTTTTCGCGCCCGCCATCACGCCGGCAGGGCTGGTCCTGTTCGCGCGCGACCTGGAGTCCTCGCGACAAGTATGGAGCGCCCGCGAGGGATACCCCGGGCATCCCGACTACCGCGATTTCTACCGCGACATCGGCTGGGATCTGCCCCTGAACATGGTGGGCCCGTGGATCCAACCCACCGGGGAACGCAAGGCGACCGGCATCAAGTACCACCGCATCACCGGCCCAACCCCCCACAAGGAACTCTACCAGCCCGCCCTGGCCTCCCGGCGCGCGGCGCTGCACGCCGCCCACTTCGTGAGCGAGCGGCGCGAGCAGGTGAATACTCTGGCGCCCCACCTGGGCGGGCGGGATGCGCTCATCGTCGCCCCCTTCGACGCGGAGTTGTTCGGGCACTGGTGGCACGAGGGCCCGCTTTTCTTGGCCGAGGTCCTGCGCCTGCTGGACCTCGCGCCGGACCTCGAGAGCGCCAGCTTCGCCTCCTTCCTGCGCGCGTCGCCTCCCCTCCAGGTGGTCACCCCCTACCTGTCGAGTTGGGGACAGCACGGCTACTGCGGGGTGTGGCTCGACCCCTCCAACGAATGGATTTACAATCACCTCCACCACGCCACCGAGCGGATGATAAAGCTCGCCCGCGCCCATCCCGATGAAAAGGGGTGGACCCGCCGCGCCCTCGATCAGTGCGCCCGTGAGGTGCTGCTGGCGCAGAGCAGCGACTTCCCCTTCATGATGAAGATGGGGACCACCGTGGACTACGCGGTGCGCCGCGTGCGCGAGCACCTGGAGGCGGCGCACGAGCTTGCGCAACAGATCGAGTCCGGCCGTATCCGCCGCCGCGCGCTGGCCTCGCTGGAGCGGCGGCACAACCTTTTCCCGGACATCGACTACCGCGACTTTGCGTGATTCAATGCAGGGTTTCGGGAGAATCGGGGAGCACCACCTGGTCGGACTTGGCCGGCGGGGCGGCCCGTAGCAGCTCCGCCTGCTCGGCCTGCCATTGCCGTGGCCGCTCGATGATGTCGCGGCGCAGCGCGGCGATGTCGTCCTCGTCGAGCAGACCTTTTCGCCGCAAAGCCTCGGTGAGCACCCGCACGTCCTCCACGGAGCGCTCGAGGTCCTTTTGCAATAGCTCCAGGCGATCGACCAGGTAGCGTCTGGCGGCGGCTCCGGCCCGTCGCTCCCCGAGCGCGATCAGCCACAGGCCCGCGCCAGAGAGCAACGCCAGCACCGACACCGACAACATCACCCAACCGGCGAGGTTCCACTCCATGATCCACCTGCCTTTGGATTTTATCTCCGCGGGGCCCCAACCGCCAGCGTGAAAGAGCGGATCTGGGACCCCATCCCACCCGATCCGACGCCCAGGCCGTATAAAAGATTTCTGTCCCCTCCTCTTTTGGCAAGATCTCTTGAGAGATCGCCTGGTCTTGTCGCTTGTCCGGCCGCGGGCTCGCCCGCGCTGGGGCGGGTTACTTGCGCGCGTCGAGGAGCTTGAGGATGTCCGATAGCTCCCGCTCCAGTTTCTTCAAGATGCCGGCGTCGATGGAAGCGGCGCTAACCTCGCCGGAGCGCTCGGCCAGCCCCAGCGAGAGCTGAGGCGAGGGGGTCTTTTCCTGGCCGCGGGTCAGCGCCTTCTTGGCGCCGGCGATGGTGTAGAGGTCTTCGTAGAGGAGTTTCTTGATGCGCAGCAAGACCTCCACGTCGCGCTTTCGGTAGAGCCGCTGCTGCGAGCGCGACTTGGAGGGGCGCAGGATGGGGAACTCGCTCTCCCAGTAGCGCAGCACGTACGGCTCGACGCCCACGATCTCGGCCACCTCGCCGATCTTGAAGTAGATCTTGTCGGGCAGCGGATTGGGACGCTCGTCCGCGCTCATGGGCACGCGCCGCCTAGCGGGTGGCCAGCTGCACCAGCCGGGCGAACCCGTCCGGATCGTGTAACGCGATGTCGGCCAGCACCTTGCGATCCAGCTCGACCTTGGCCAGGCGCAGACCATGGATCAGACGGTTGTAGCTCGTGCCCAGGCGTTTGGCGGCCGCGCCGATACGGACGTTCCACAGGGAGCGGAAGTCGCGCTTCTTGAGGCGCCGCCCCTCGTAGGCGAAGGCCTGGGCCCGGCGCAGCTTGTTGGCCGCGACGCGGAACACGTTTTTCTGGGTGGCGTAGAAGCCCTTGACGCGCCGGAAGACTTTCTTGCGGCGCGCCTTGCGGGCCGGAGCGTTGGTGGCACGGGGCATGGGAACCTGCCTTTCTCAGAACGCGTACGGGATCAGCCGTTTGACCAGGCGCCGGTTGGCCGAGTCCACCACCAGGGGCTGGCGCTTGTGGCGCTTGGTTTTGCGATCCTTGCTGGTGAGAATGTGGCGCATCTTGGCGCGCTTGGCCAGCACCTTGCCGCGCTTGGTCACCTTGAAGCGCTTGGATGCGCCGCTGTTGCTCTTGAGCTTGGGCATCACTTCCTCCTGTTTGACGACCGGTCAGGCTCCTTCGCACTTCTTTCAAGCCGACGCGGCAACACCATGTATCGCGATCCGGGGCCTGTTTTCAACACCCGCTGCCCTAGATCGCATCTGCGTTTCCTTGTCCGGCGGCACCCTTCGGCGCCTCGCCGGCGGAACCGTTCTCGTCGCCTTCGCCTTCGTCTCCCTCGTCGTCTTCCTCGGGGTCGTCGAGATCGTCGTCGAGGTCCTCGTCCTCGGGTTCTTCCTCTTCTTCCGGCTCGGGCTGCCCGGCCTTGTTCTTGTCGCCGGCGGCCATGCGCGCCGCCCGCTCTTGGGCACGCTGTTTCTCGCGTTCCTCGTCCTTGGCCCGCTTGATCACCAAAGCCTTTGGCGATGGGGCCAGCACCATCTGCAACATGCGGCCTTCCATCAACGGGGGCGAGCCCACCGTGGCCAGATCGCCGGCGTCCTTGGTGATACGCTCGAGCATCTCGAGCCCCAGGTCCTTGTGGGCCATCTCCCGGCCCCGGAAGCGCACGGTCACCTTGACCTTGTGCCCCTCCAGCAGGAAGCGGTTGATGTGCTTGAGCTTCACCTGGTAGTCATGAACTTCGGTCTTGGGACGGAGCTTCACTTCCTTCATGGTCTGGCCGGCCATGCGCTTCTTGGAGCCCTGCTGCTTCTTCTTCAGCTGGTACTTGTAGCGGCCGTAGTCCATGATGCGGCACACCGGCGGGCGCGAGGCGGCAGCCACCTCGACCAGGTCCAGGCCCTGCTCCTGGGCCACCCGGATGGCCTCGTCGGTGGACATGATGCCGAGCTGTTCGCCCTCGGCGCTGATGACCCGGACCTCCCGGGCTCGGATGCCTTCGTTGATCCGGGTCGTGTCCTGGTTCACCCGTCCCTTGGGTCTGCGATCGAAGTCGATGGCTACACCTCCTGGATGCGGGGCCGCTCTGGCCTGGCGGCCTCCTGTTGGAGCAAGCGCACCGCCTCGGCAAGAGGCATCAGGCCGAGGTCCTTCCCGGCCCGGGTGCGCGGAGACACGCCCTGCTGATCCACTTCCCGCTGCCCGATCACCCACATGTGGGGGATCTTCTGCAACTGGGCTTCACGGATCTTGAAGGATAATTTCTCGTTGCGCTCGTCGAGCTCCGCCCGAAGATTCTCCTGCTGCAGCCGCCGCAGCACCTCGCGGGCGAAGGGGAGCTGCGCGTCGGTCACCGGCAGCACCTGGACCTGCACCGGGGCGATCCAGGCCGGCAGCGCGCCGGCATAGTGCTCCAGGAGAACTCCGAAAAAGCGCTCCATGGAGCCCAACAGCGCCCGGTGGACCATGAAGGGCTGGGCGCGATGGTTGTCGCGATCCACGTACTCGATCTCGAAGCGCCGTGGGTTGTTGAAGTCGATCTGTACGGTGGTGCACTGCCAGCTACGCCCCAGCGAGTCGCGGATCTTGATGTCGATCTTGGGGCCGTAGAACACGCCCTCGCCCGGGTCGATCTGGTAGGCGAGCTTCTCCTCCTCCAGCGCGCCCTTCAGCGCGGCGGTGGCCTTCTCCCAGTCCTTGAGCTCGCCCACGAACTTCTCCGGGCGGGTGCTGACGTAGATGTCGAACTGGGAAAACCCGAACGAGCGCAGCAAGTAGAAGGTGTGCGCCAGGCAGCGGCGCACCTCGGCGTCGAGCTGATCCTCGCGGCAGAAGATGTGGGCGTCGTCCTGGGTGAAGCCGCGCACCCGCAGCAGGCCGTGCAACACACCGGAGGCCTCGTAGCGGTACACCGTGCCCAGCTCGCAGAAGCGCAGCGGCAGTTCGCGATAGCTGCGCAGCTTGCTCTTGTAGATCTCGATGTGGAAGGGGCAGTTCATGGGCTTCAGAAAGAACGGGTTGCCCTCGATCTCCATCGGCGAGTACATGTTTTGCCGGTAGAAGTCGAGGTGCCCGCTCTTCTGCCACAGGTCCGCCCGCCCGATGTGCGGCGAGTACACCAGTTGATAGCCGTAGTCGAAGTGCGACTGCCGCCAGAACTCCTCGATCAGCGCGCGCACCCGCGCCCCGCGGGGGTGCCACAGCACCAGCCCCCCGCCCACGTTGGGGCTGAAGGAGAACAGGTCGAGCTGCTTGCCCAGGGTCCGGTGATCGCGCTTCTTGGCCTCCTCCACCCGCTCCAGGTGCGCCTGTAGGGCCTTCTTGTCCTCGAAGGCGGTGCCGTAGATGCGCGCCAGCATGCGGTTGCGCGAGTCGCCGCGCCAGTAGGCGCCCGCCACCGATAGCAAGCGGAAGGCCTTGATGGCGCCGGTGGAGGGCAGGTGCGGGCCGCGGCACAGGTCGACAAAATCACCGTGCTGGTACAGCGAGACCTTCTCGCCCTCGGGGATGGCGTCGAGGAGTTCCAGCTTGTAGCTCTCGCCGGCCTCGGCGAACAGGCGGCGGGCCTCCTCGCGGCTCACCTCGCGGCGGGTAAAGGGCAGGTCCTTGTCGATCTCCTGCTGCATTTGGCGGGAGATGTTCTCGAGGTCTTCCTCGGTGAAGCCGCGCTCGTTGTCGAAGTCGTAGTAGAAACCGTTCACCCCGTCGTCCACCGCCGGGCCGATGGTGACCTTGACCACGGGGAAGAGCTTCTTCACCGCCGCGGCCATGACGTGGGCCGCGGAGTGCCGGATGACCTCCCGGCCCTCGGGGGTATCCCCGGTCACGACCTCGACACCGGCGCCGTCGGACAGCGGTGTGGTGAGGTCGCACAGCTTGCCGTCGATCTTCGCGGCCACGGCTTTCTGGCCCAGCGAGCGCGAGAGCTTCCTGGCAAGATCCAGCGCGGTGCTTCCGCCCTCGAGCTGGAACATGCTCCCGTCTGGTAACCTTATTTGAATCTGGCTCACGGCATCATCCTACATGCCGGGCCCCGCGCGGGGCCCCGGCCTTGTTGATGGTAGGCGCGGACGGTTTCGAACCGTCGACCTCTACCGTGTCAGGGTAGCGCTCTCCCCCTGAGCTACGCGCCTTCTTTTCAAAGCGCCGCCGGGCACTTCTTTCCCGGCGGCTTCCCACGTCCCGCAGAGCGCCATCCATTAACAGCGACGGGCCGCAAAGTCAAGCAGAATCGCGGCCGAGACGCTGATTTTACACCGGCGCAGCACGGCCAAACGCCGGCCGGGTGGCTGGCCCGAGCAGCCATCATCCTCCAACCTCTCCCGGCCACCGGACCGCTTCTTTTGCAGGCGCTGTCAGGATACAATGACGCGCATGAGAGAAATCGCGCGCAGCGGGCCGGCCACGCTGGTCCTGGCGGCCTGGGTAGTGCTGGGGTGCTCGTCGGGCACCATCGGCTCGCACGCCGACTCCGGCGCCGACGATGCCGGGTTCGAGGCGAGCCCGGGCGACGACGGCGGCGATCCGGACGGCGACGCGGCGCCGGACCTCGGCCCGGACGCGGACGGAGCCACCGGGGAGGACGGGGGCGACACCCAGGGGTGCCAGGTCGACCTCGACCACGACGGTTCCTGCGCCAGCCTGGACTGCGACGACCAGAACCCCCTGGCGCACCCGGGCATGACCGAGATCTGCGGCGACGGCGCGGACAACGACTGCGACGGCGACACCGACGAGGATTGCCAGACAGGCCGCGTGTACTACGTGGACCAGGACTCCCTGGGTGGCCCGTGCGACGACAATGGCCCGGGCACGATCGATGCGCCGTGGTGCCACGTGGCCAAGGCCAATGCCACCCTCACCGCCGGGGACACCGCGTACATCCGCGCCGGGATCTACGAGGAGACCATCCAGCCGCAGAATTCCGGCAGCTCCGACAGCCGACGCGTCGTGTACCAGGCCTTCAACCGGGAGACCGTGACATTCACGCGGTCGGTCTACTGCGTCCGCCTCCAGTCCAGATCCTACGTGACCCTCCGGGACCTGAGATTCGTCGACTGCCAGCGCAACCTCTACCTGGACGCCTGCCACCACGTCGAGGTCATCGGCTGCTCCTTCGACAACCCGTCGGGCCCTGTCACCTGGGCCGGATCGCGCATCTACAACGGCTCGAGCTTCAATCGAATCTCGGGCTGCACCTTCTCCCGCTACGGGAACGAGTCCGGCTCCGAAGGCGCCTGGGACGACAACGCCTGTGTCCTGGACATCGGCAACGACAACATCGTCGACCCGAGCGATCACAACTTGATCGAGGACAGCGCCTTCTTCCACGGGGGCCACCACATCCTGGGCGTCTACGGCAACTACAACGTGGTGCGCCGCAACACCTTCCACAACGAGGAGTGGTATCCGTGCCACCGCCCGGAGACCGGCAACCTGTGCGGCAACCGCAACATCATCCTGAACACCAGCTTCCCCGACGCCAACATCCGCAACGTGATCGAGGACAACATCATCGCCTTCTCGGGAGTGCCACCGGACAACATCAACTCCACCGGGCTGTCCCTGCGCACGCAGTACAACATCGTGCGCCGCAACGTCTTCTACCTGAACGACTCGGCGGGCCTGGGCCTTTCCGCGGATGGAGGCAACGGGAACAACCCCAGTCACAACCACGTCTACCACAACGTCTTCTTCAAGAACGGCTACCCCCTGGTGGACGACTGGAACCCCAGCAAGTACGGCATGATCCTGGCTCGCTGGGTGGACGACGCGGAGCACAATTCCGTGGTCGGAGTGGCCATCAAGAACAACATCTTCTCCCAGAACCAGCTCGCCGGGATCTACTTCTACTACGTGGACCCGGCGCAGCAGTTCGTGAGCGGCAACCGCATCGAGCCCGAGGACCCGCTCTTTGCGGACGTGTCTGGCAACCCCGGCCCTTTCGACTTCGGGGTATTCGACTTCCGCCTGGCGCCGGGGAGCCCCTGCATCGACGGCGGGGAGTTTTTGACAGTCACCACCGGCGCCGGCCAGACCAGCGTCACGCTGGTGGTAGAAGACGCCGGCTACTTCAGCGACGGCAACGGGGTCGTGCCCGGGGATCTCATCCAGCTCGAGGGACAGAAAGCCGTGGCGCGCATCGCGAGCATCGATTACGACACCAACACCCTTACCCTCGAAACTCCGCTCACCTGGGAGCCGGGGACCGGCGTGGCCCAGCCGTACGCCGGGGCGAGACCCGATCCGGGCGCCTTCGAGCACCGGGACGACTGAGCCAGATCGGACGCATCCCCATTGCCCATTCCGGAACGAGCCCGGAGAAACCCGCTATCAAGGCAAAGCTCGAATGCTGGTGATTCTTGCCGCCAGCCTCGTCTCATGGCCTGTTCCTCTCTTGCCCTGGCCCTTCGCCGTTGCCTTGTTCCCTATTCCATTGGTGCTTTTTCTGGGATTTTCTCCTGGGGGTGCATGGGGCGAGGGACCCTCTCGTTGAACTCTCGATTCATGGCAAAAAAGGTAGAGCGGCAGGGAGGCCAGGTTCAGCGAAACGACGCCGGATCCAGCTGGTGGCGGCGCACCAGCTTGTAGAAATTGACCCGGTTGATGCCGGCGATGGAGGCGGCGCGGGAGATGTTGCCCCGTGCCTCGGAGAGCACCTCGGCCAGGTACTCCCGCTCGAAGCGGGCGAGTACCTCCTGGCGGCGGCTCTTGTAGTCCTTGCCGGCGCTGGCCGGAGCTTTCTTCTGCAGGGATTCGACCAGGCGGGCCGGCAGGTCCTCGACGCCGATGGTGTCGCGCCGGGCCATGATGACCGCCTGCTCGATGATGTTGCGAAGCTCCCTCACGTTGCCGGGGAAGTCGTGGCGCAGCAGAAGCTCCAACGCCTCGTCGCTCACCGCCTTGACCGGGCGGCCGTGTTCCTTGGCAAACTCGGCGATGAAGGCCTTGACCATGCTGGGCACCGACTTGCGGTACTGGCGCAGCGGCGGCAGCCAGATGGGCACCACGTGCAGCCGGTAGTACAGGTCCTCCCGGAACAAGCCCTTGTTCATCATCTCTTCGAGGTTGCGGCTGGTGGCGGCGATGACCCGCACGTCCACCGAGCGGGCCTGCTCGTTGGAGCCGATCTTCTGGATCTCTCCGCTCTGCAGCACCCGCAGCAGCTTCACCTGCAGCGGCAGCCCCAGGTCGCCGATCTCGTCGAGGAAGATGGAGCCGGAGTGAGCCTTCTCGAACTCCCCCACCCGGTCGTAGCTCGCCCCGGTGAAGGCCCCCTTGACGTGGCCGAAGAGCGTGGACTCCAGAAGCTCGTCCGGGATGGCGGCGGTGTTCACCACCACCAGCGGCCGCTCCTTGCGCTTGCTGTTGAAGTGGATGGCGTGGGCCAGCAGCTCCTTGCCCGTGCCGCTCTCGCCGCGCAGGATGACGGTGGCGTTGGTGTTGGCGGCCCGCTCCACCCGCCGTTCGACCTCTTCCCACTCCGGGCTCAGGCCGCGGATGACCACCCCGCGCCGGCCGGGCAGGGCGCGGGTGGCCTCGAACAGCTGGGCCCGCCGCACCAGGATGGTGACGTTGCGCGACAGGTCCTCCAGGGCCGCCTGGTCCTCCTGGCTGTAGGCGTTCGCCTGGAGGCTTTCCACCACGATGACTCCGATGCAGCGGTCCTGGAAGGAGATGGGCACCGACAGGTGGCTGCGGATGCCGGAGAAGAGCGGGATGTAGTTGGGATCGTTTTCGATGTTGTTGCTGAGGTAGGGCTTGTTGTTGTCCAGCACCCAGAACACGATGCCGCTGGGCCGGCCGCGCTGCCGGCGCCGGAACTTCTCGGGCAGATCGAAGGCCAGGTCCCCCATCACCGCCTGCGAGCTGGTCACCAGCTCGCCGGTCTTTTCGTCGGCCATCAGGATCACGCCGTTGGTGCTGCGGGTGCGCGCCAGGGCGAGCTGGAGGATCTTGCCCAGCAAGGTGTTGAGTTCGGCGACGTCCAGGTCCTCCTGGCTGAGCATGCCGCGCTTCACGTCCCACAGGGCCGCTAGTTCCCGGCGGCGGGATTCCGCCAATGCGGCGCTGGCCAGCACCGGCCGGGTCTGCTCCAGAAGCTCCTCCAAGAAGGCCACCTCGTCCGCTCCGAAGGCCCCCGCCGTCGCGGACTCCAACACCAGGGTGGCGGCGCCACGCTCCCCGAGCGAGAGCGGAGATGCGAGCTGGACGCGCGAGCCGCGGCAGAATGGGTCCTCCGGTCCATTTCGGCGCTCGGTCTTCCGTAGCTCGAGCAGCCGGGCCACCTCGGGCCGCGAAAGCGACAACAGGTCCTCCCGCTCCCGCAGGCGCCCCCCGGTGCGGGCCAGGATGTCCAGCGCCCCCTTCTCGGGATTGCCCTGGACCACCAACCCCTCCTGCGCACCCAGGGCCTCGCGCCCGCCGCGCAGCAGCACGTGCAGCACTCCGGCCACGTCCGCGCGCTTGGTGGCGTCCTTGAGGAGATCGAACAGAAGCATGGTGCGCGCGGCCGGATCCGCGGGCAGCCCCGCGGGCCGAGCAGTGGGCGTCCGGTTCATGGCTTGTCTCCTGCGGGCACGTCCGCCTCCGGCCCGAACAGCAGCGGCAGGCGCAGCACCTCCGGGCCGCGGGGAGAGCGCGCGAAGGAGAGCGGCATGAGATGGCCCGCCGCGCAGTAGATCACCCAGGGGTCGCCCAGCGACTCGTCGTCCACCCCCGCCGCCCCTACCGTCCCGTCCTGGCGCAGCTTCAAGCGGAAGGTCAGGTTCGCCGAAGGGTTGGGCCGGGCGGAGCGTCGCGCCAGATCGCAGCGGCGCACGGCGGGCAGGACGGCCTCGATGCGTTGCTGCGCCAACCCCAGGTACTCCTCGTACCCCTGGGGTTTTTCCTGCGACGGTCTTGCCAGCTCGTCGCTCTCGAAGCTCTCCTCGGGGAACTGCGTGCGCAGGCGGTCGTAGAAAACCTTCCGCGCCGCGTCCGCGCGCTCGTCGCCGGCCTCGCGCAGCAGCATCCAGGCCAGGTAACTTGACGCGGGGTCGGGGAGCGAGGGGGCGATCCGCTCCAGGAAGAACGCGTCGAGAGAGCGGTTCAGCGGGCCGAAGAACAGGCTCGCTTCGTACTCGGAGAAGGCCAGGCTGATGTCGGGGCGGACCATACGCAGATCCGCCAGGGCCTGGTCGGCGCGCGATTTCTGGCCCAGGCGCTCCAGGGCCGCCGCCTTGAGCGCCAGCAGGTCCCAGCGCGGCGGGGACCAGGCCTGCGCCCGGCCGATGGCGTCCAGCGCAGCTTGCGGCTGCGCGAGGCGCAGGCTCACCACCGCGAGCATCAAGGCCGACTCGAGGTCCGAGGGATGGGCCGCAAGCTCGGCGCGCAGGATCTCGGCCAGGGCGGGCAGGAGATCCGGGATCTTCTCCTCCGCCCTGTCGGAGAGCACCCGCCGCACGATGTAGCCGTTCTCCTCGGCGCCCCGGCAAAAACTCTCGCGGGCGCCCGCGAGGTCACCGGCGCGCAGCCGCACGTGCCCGGCCAGGTAGTCGCACACCCCGGCGCCGGGCATCCCCGGCCGCGCCGAGTCGATGAGCCGTAGCGCCTCGGCCTGCCGGCCGGCCTCGATGGCCAGCAGCGCTTCGCTGAGGGCCAGCATGGCCTTGGCCTTCTGTTCCGGCTGAATCTCGCGGATCAGATCGGGGTCCCGTCCGTAGCGGGCCACCACGTACGGCAGCATGCGATCGACGCGGTGGCGCGAAGAGCGCAGCAGCTCGATCGAGGCGGCGAATTCGACCCACGCGTCGAGCGGGCGCCCGGCGATCTCATAGACCTGGCCCAGCCGATCGTGCGCTTCGAACTGATCGGCGTGTTCGCGCAAGCTGGCGATGAACTTCTGGCGGGCACCGTCGTGATCTCCGGCGTCCAGCAATCGCTCGCCCTCCTGGCGCAAGCGCTCGGCGCGGATCTGCGGTTCGCTCCGCTTGTCCTCTTTCTGCGAGACCTGTCGCAGGCGGCGCGGTTGGCAGGCCAGGCCGGTGCATACGGCCAAGAACAGGGCCAGCGCTTTCAATGCATGCCTCATGCGGATTTCCTCCGGCGTGCGAGCCAGGCTGGCACGATCCACCAGACGGCGCCCGCCGACCCTCCACCACACGCGCAACCGCCGGGGCCATGGTGATCGTCGCCGTCACCGGCGCGATATTCCCCCACCCGCGGCGGGAGCGCAACCGCTTCTGCGACCCGCTGAACCACCCCGTTCGAGAGCGTCCGCTCGGCGTCCGGAAAGGCGCCCGCGTGGCATCCCACCTCGGCGGGCGCGGCCGCGCACGGGGCCCATGCGCCGACGACCAGCCGGGGCATCTCCCGGCCGTCGTCGCAGTTGGCCAGCCACATCGACAGCTCGCTCATGCCGCCCGGAGGAAGCCCGTCGGGGGGCGTGCCCAGTTCGAGGATCGTCGCCGCTCCCTCCTGGCGTTCCGCGACGGCCCGGCCCCCCTCGAGCTGCGCCGAGCCCGCCACGTATCGCAGGCATTGTCCGGTCCCGGCGTCCTCCAGGCTGAGGCGCACGTTGAAGATGGGCTTCGGCAGGTGGTTCTCGATACGGAGGGTCGCAACAAAGAAGCGGCTCTCCCCGGCCCGCTCCGCGTCCAGCGCAACGTTCAAGGCGAGCGGCGGGCTGGCGAAGCGGCAGTTCAGGGTCTCGTGAGCATCGAGGCCGTAGCGCGCCTCGGGGCGATCGGCGGCGCGGCACTCCTCGGAAAGATACTCGTCGCAGCGTCCCTCGATGACACACACCATGTCGGGGTCGCAGCGGCCGCGCGGGGTGCACTCGTCGCCGTCGTCGCAGTCCGCGCCGACCGGCGGCCGGTTCTGCGGATCGGCCCCGCAGACTCCGGCACCGCACAGCAAACAGGCCCCGCAGGGCGTATCGTCGGGCAGCACCGACCAGTCGTCGGTGCGCCGTGCGCTCTGGCAGGAGAGGCAGTCGTTCGCCGGCGGGCGGCTTCCTTCCGCCTGGCAACGCCCAGCGATGAGGCAGAATTGCGGCAGAAGCTCGCTGATGCACCCGCCCTGCATAGCTTCGCAGCGGTCGGCGGTGCAGGAGAGACCGTCGTCGCACACGACCGTCTGGCCTCCGCAGGTCCCCCCGGCGCAGCGGTCGTTCTCGGTGCAGACGTTGCCATCATCGCACAGCGCCGTGTTGTTGGCGTGCGTGCACCCGCTCCCCGGGTCGCAGCCGTCGTCGGTGCACACGTTGCCGTCGTCGCACGAGCGCGCCGTGCCGCTCTGGCACGCGCCGTTTACGCACCGGTCGTTTTCCGTGCAGGCGTCGCCGTCGTCGCAAGCGGCGACGTTGTTCGCGTGCGTGCATCCGCTCCCCGGGTCGCAGCCGTCGTCGGTGCACACGTTGCCGTCGTCGCACGAGCGCGCCGTCCCCGGCTGGCAGCTTCCGGAGAGGTTGCAGGCGTCGCCTTCGGTGCAGGCGTCTCCGTCGTCGCAGGGGTGGCCGGTGGCCACGGCGCCGCAGGTGCCGCTGACGAGATCGCAACGGGAGTAGTCCAGGGCGCAGCTTATGAACTGCCCGCCGGTGCAATCCAGGTCGTTCTGACAGGCGGGGAAGATCAGCACCGTGCCGAAGTTGCCGACAGCCCAGGCCCGATCGGCGGACTCCGCCGCCACTCCGTAGAGATCATGGATGGTGTTGGAGACCTGCGGGACCCAGGTCGACGGATCGAGGTCGGCGCGGCTGCTGTGCACGACGGCGCCCCCCGTGCCGACCGCAAAGCCCTGGCGCGGATCGGTCCGGGCCAGCGCGATGCCGTACAACGCCGCGGTGGTACCGGAGGTCTGGGGATTCCAGCCGTTGCCCGTGTAGCGCAACAACCCGCCGTTCGCGCCCGCGGCCAGGAAAGTCGTCGGAGACAACAGCGCCATGGCGTACAACGCCCGGCCTGGCCCCGGGGTGATCCACGTCCAGGAGGAACCATCGTACTCCATGGCGTTCCCGCCCATGGGCTCGACGGAGTACCCCGAAGCAGCGGTGACCAGCACCAGATCATAGGCGTTCTCGTCGGCATAGATCGGCGTCCAGTTGATGCCGCCGTCGCTCGAGTGGAGCACCCGGTTGGAGGAGGTGGCGCTGGCCACGCCGACGTTCTGGTCGATGAAATACACCGAGCGGAGGTTGAGCCCGCCAGCGTACAAGGAGAGCGACCAGTTTCTTCCACCATCGGTGGTGCGGACGATGACGCCGCTGTCGCCGACCGCCCAGCCGTGCAAACCGTCCGCGAGGAAGAACACCCTCCACAGGTCGACCCCAACCGCGGGGTTCGTCGCCGGCGTATTCCAGTCGGCCACCGTCCGGCCGCCGCTCTCGGTATAGAAGATGCTTCCGCCCGAGCCCACCGCCCAGCCGTGGTCCCGGTCGGTGAAAAACACACCGCGCAGGTCGGGGGCACCACCCAGGGTGATCGACTTCCAGCTCGTCGGTTGCGCTCGAGTTGGCGCCGGGAGAAGGCAACACGCCAGCAGCGCCCAGGCCAGCCGGACAGGGTCCAGGCTCGACCGCGTTCTCGGAGGGTACAAGACCGCGCTCATAGCATCCCCTCCAAGCGGATGAACAGGCCCTCCCTGCCGGCCCTGAGGTCTGAGAGGGGATCTGGCAGGTCGGAGAAGCTGTACCCCACCCCCAAGCGTAGCAGGTCGCCGTCTTCCCCGGAGAGGACGTAGAAGGCCTCCGCGGCTCCGCCCAAGGATAGCCCCCGGTCCGGCTGCGGACCTTCATACAAATCGGTACTCGTTCCGTATCGGGCGCGGACCTCGCCCGCGAACCCGAGGCCGCGCCAG
>JAAZNF010000070.1 GCA_012798435.1 Myxococcales bacterium
ACTTCCGGGGTGGGTGGCACCAGGATTTAGCACAAAAATACAAAATAAAAACAACTCATTAGCAGCTCGGGCAGACATCTGCCCAGGCGCGGCCCAAAAGAGTCAAGCCTGTTTTATAGGTTCACACGCCGATGAGTTCGCGGCGGGCGGCGGCGGGGTCCTCTGGGTCGAACCGGATCAGGCAAAGCTCCGGGCCGTCGTGGGCCGCGCTGAGGCACACCGTCCGGCCGACCCGGTCACGGAAGTCCCCGCTCAGCCGGGGCGCCTCGTGGACGTGCCCGTGGAGCGCGAGCAGCGGCCCGCGCGTCTCGAGGAAGCGGCGCACGGCGATGCTGCCCACGTGGGGATCCAGGGGAGCGCTGTCGATGCTGCGGCCCGCCAGGGGAGCGAGGTCCAGGCGCGTGTCGTACGGGGGCGCGTGGAACAGACAGACGAGCCGCCCCAGGTCGCCCGGAGGCGCAAGGCGCTCCAGGTCGCCCTGGATGGTGGCACCTCGGATGGCGTCGGCGTCCACGGGGATCGAGTGCCACCCCTCCTCCGGCGGCACCGCCCCCGGATCGACGAAGCGCGACACGTCGTAGCGCTCGAAGTCCTTGAGCAAGAAGGGCGTCGGCGGCACGAAGGCGTACCCCATCACCGTCCATTCCTGGAGCGGCACGCAGCGCATGTGGACCAGCGTGAGCAGCTTGCGCCGCTCGCCTTCCGAGAGCGATTCCTCGCCGGCTCGGCCGTCGTCGTTGCCGGGGATGGCCAGGATCCGCGGGTACGCATCCCCAAGCTCCCCCCGCAGGCCGGCCAGGCCCGCAAACAGCACCTCCTCGCCGAATTCCTGGCCGTCTGCGGTCTTCATGCCCAGGCCGTCCCCTCCGGGGAACAGGTCTCCCCCGAGGAGCACGGCCGCGGGCCGCTCGGTCCGGATGACGTCGAACAACCGCCGGTATCGACCGGGGTGCCCGTGGAGATCAGAGGTGAAAAACCAGCTCATGCGATGCGCATATTGACGGCCAAGGCGATTTCCGTCAAGCTGGCATCGAACCTTTGGGGCCGAAGATCTTCTGGCGCTCGCCTCCGTCATGAAATACAATGGTGGCGCCTGGAGGGTCCGGCAACCCGTTGGGGAGGTCGATCATGTCCCGTCGGTGCGCATTCATCATCGTTGGATTTCTCGCCGTCGCCGCGCTCCCGGTGCAGGCCGGGGCGCGGGAATACTTCCCACTCCCCACCACGAACCACACGGTGCTCACGCTCAGCACGGATGACACCGCGGGGTACCAGGTGCTTCCCGGAAAACCCCTCAAGCTCGAGGTGATGGGGCCGGGAGAGCTCAACCTGACCGTCCGCCTGACGCAGAAAGGCAAGCAGCCGATCCTGCAGGGCACGCTAGAGATCCTACGCGAAAAAAAGCTCGTGAAACGCGCCGACCTCAAGCTGCACCGCTCCCAGGTGGGGACCTTCAAGGAGGACAAGTCCCTCTCTCCATCGCTCCCCAAGGTGTTCAAGATCGCGGTGCCCGCGGGGCGCCAGACCTATTTCGTCAACCTCAAGGCCGCGCGCGGCATCAGCATTTCGTTGACCATCGCCTATGAAACCGAAACCGACCAGAGCCTGGCCCGTGCCGACGCCGGCTCGGAGCTGGAGCTGGTACCCCTGGTGGCCCCAGGCGCCGGCGAGCCCGAGCTTCCGCTGGTCCCGCTCGAACCACCCTCACCGGCCAAGCCACCGGAGAAACCCGCTGGAAAACCCGCCGAGCCGGTCCCCGAGAAACCGGTGGTTGCGGCCAAGCCGCCCGAGAAACCGATGCCTCCGAGCGCCGGCCCGACCAGCGCCCCTCCTTCGGGCAAGACTCCTGAAGGACCGTCGCCGTCGAAACCGGAAAAGACCGCACCGCCGGGAAACGTCGCCTCCGCCGCTCCACCTCCGCCCGCGGGCGGGGTGCGGGTGGTCGAGGTACGCGCTGAACAGCCCCCCACGATCGAGAAGAAATCCAGCGCCCGCCGGCCGGTGGCCTCGCTGGGCGTGAAGCTGGGGCAGATCAGCCCGCTGGAGAAGGTCGGCGGCACCACCTTCGCCGGCAACCTCGACGTACGCTACGTGCTGCCGGTGTTCGAGGGACGGCTCAGCGCGGGCGTGGCGGCCGGGTACCACCGCTACCAGCTCACCTTGACCAACTGGGACGAGGAGCGCACCTCGATGGTCATCCCCATCTCGCTGCAGGTGTTCTACCGCCTACCGCTGGGGTTCATGCTGGAGCCGTTCGTGGGCCTGGGGGCCGACCTGTTCATCATCCAGGCCGAGCTGGACTCCGCCGGCGGCTCGCCCGATCGCAGCGCCTCCGCCATCGCCTTCGGCGGCCACCTGAGCGCCGGGGTGGAGGCCCGCCTGGGGCCGGGGTACGCGCTGGTGGAGCTCTCCGCCGGCTGGGCCAAGGCCGACATCGAAGGCATCTGGTCCAACTTCAACCCCGCCGGCTTCTCCACCTTGGCCGGGTACCGCTTCGAGTTCTGACCGTCAGACCTGGATCAGCCCCTGTTCGCGGTAGCGTAGGATGTCGCGGCCCTGGCGCGCCTGCCGCACCCAGTCGCCATCGAGCGCCCCGGCGCGCTGCAGGCGGGCGAGCTCTTCGATGAGATCCGGCTCCAGCGGCTCCGGCGGGCGCGGCCAGGCGGGGGTCCCCGGCAGCGGCAGGTACACGTGGGCGTGGAGCCTCGCTCCGCAACGCTCCAGGCACCAGCGGGCGAACCGCATCGTCTCGCGCCGCTCCTCGGCCGTCTCGCCGGGAAAGCTAAACAGCAGATCCACGTGGGGCAGCAAACCGTGCTCCCGGGTCCAGGCCACCGCCCGGCGGTTCTCCTCGACCCCGTGGCCCCGGTTCATGAGCGCGAGCACGCGATCGCTGCCGGACTGCGCCCCGAGCACCAGGCTGCGGTTGGTGCAGCGCTCGTCGAGGACCTCGAGGAGCTCGTGGCTCACCCGGTCGGGCCGGACCTCGGAGGGAAACGTCCCGAGCATGACCTCGCTGGCGCCGGCCCCGCGGCAGCGTTCCACCAACTCGCGCAGCGACTCGGCCACGCCCTGCCCCTGGCTGCGGTAGGTGAAGGCGTCCGGGGTCAGGAAGCGAAAGCGCCGATACCCCGCCCGCGCCGCCGCGGCGATGCCGCGAGCCACCACCGTCGCCGAGCGGTGCCGCATCCGCCGCCCGAACAGCACCGGCACCTGGCAGAAGGCGCAGGCGTGCGGGCAACCTCGCGAGATCTCGGCGAAGGGAAACAGCTCGCGCGCCGCGTCCACGTGCAGCACCTCGTCGAGAGAGAGCCGCCCGGGCTCGATCACGGCCTGTCGTGCAGCCCGCTGCCGGTCGAAGTCGCAAAGGAACCGGGCGAGGCTGATCTCCGCCTCGCCCACGAAAACGAAGTCGAACCCCAGCCTCAAGGTGCCCGCCGGGTCGGCCGAGGCGTGCGGCCCACCCGCCACAAAGCACGAGCGCGGCGCCCGCTTGCGCGCCCGCGCCAGTTCTCTCTGCACCGCCACGAGCTCCATGGTGGTGAAGCTCCACCCCACCACGTCGTCCTCGGGCGCAAGCTCCTCCTGCGAATCGGCGAAGGCCACCCGCCAGCCGACCAGGCCGCCCGTCTGCGCGAGCCCCGCGATCAGGAAGGAGAGCGAGTTCTTGTTCTGCCGCGTGCGGCGCAACACCAGCCGGCGTTCCATGACCCTGCTCTACCCGAGCCGCGTCCCCGGGGCAAGCCTTGCCGTGCCGCTGGAAGGCTGCTAGTTTTGGGCGGCCGTGACCACAGACCACCGCCAGGACCCCTCGACCGTCAGCGGGCGGCCGGCCTTTCGCCGGCGCTTGTGGGTGCGGCTGCTTTCCGCCTACCTGCTCCCCACCGCCGTCATCGTGGCGGGGATCGGCTTCATCGCCTACCGCGCCGCGCGGCTCTCGCTGGAAGAGCAGCTGGGCCAGGAACTGACGGCCATCGCGCGCCAGGCGGCCGATCTAGCGGCGCGCCCCTGGATCCTGGAGCTGGCCCCGGGCGACGAGGGCAGCCGCACCTTCCGCAACCTCCAGCAAAAATTGAAACGGCTACGGGAGGTCTCCGGCACCAGCGTCATCTTCTTGTTCGACGAGAAGGAACGCGCCCTGGTGGACAGCGAGAGCCGGGTGGCGATCGGACAGGCCGTGCCCTGGCTGGCCGCGGACCGGGCGGAGCTGGCGGCGGTGTTCGCGGGCGAGCCGCGCGCCTCCCCGCTCTTTTGGGCAAACGACGGCCTGCCATACATGACCGGCTTCGCGCCGGTGCGCCTCGACGGCCAGGTCCGCGCCGCGGTGGGCGTGGAGGGCAGCGCCCGCTTCTTCGCGGGGCTCGTCGAGCTGCGCCGCACGCTGCTGCTGGCCGCCGCCTCGGCGCTCTTGCTGGTGGCCCTGGTCACGGTGCTGGTGTCGCGTCGCATCACCGGCCCGTTGCGCCGCCTGTCGCGCGCCGCCCGGGCCATCGGCGCGGGGGAACTGCACCAAGAGATCGTACCCGAGACCGGCGATGAGATCGGCCTGCTCGCCGCGACGCTCAACGACATGCGCCGCTCCCTGGAGGCACGCGACCGGCAGCTCCAGATGATGCTCTCCGGCATCGCCCACGAGGTGCGAAATCCGCTGGGCGGGATGGAGCTGTTCGCCGGCCTGCTGCGCGAGGAGCTGGCCGATCACCCGCATGCCCAGAGCCACCTGGCGCGCATCACCACCGAGCTGCAATACCTGGCGCGGGTGGTGACCGATTTCCTCGACTTCGCCCGCAAGAAGCCGCTCACGCCCGAGGCGACGGATCCCCGGACGCTGCTCGAGGAGGTAGCCGCTTTGTGCCGACCCGCCGCCGAGAAAGCCGGGGTTTCGCTGGAGATTGAAAATCGCGCGGCGGGCCCGGTCCGGTGGGACGCGGAACGGATCCGCCGGGTGATCCTCAACCTGGCCCAGAACGCCATCCAGGCCTCCAGCACCGGCCAACGGGTGGTGCTGTCCGCAGGCGAGGTGGACGGCGGGGTACGGCTTGAGGTGCGCGACCAGGGCCGCGGCATCCCGCCAGAGGCGAAGAGCCGGATCTTCGAGCCGTTCTTCACCACCCGCCAACAGGGTACCGGGCTGGGCCTGGCCCTGGCGCACAAGATCGTCTCCGCCCACGGCGGGCGGCTCGAGTTCGAAAGCACCCTGGGGCAAGGGACCCGCTTCTGGGCCTGGCTGCCGAGGGAGGCGAGCGGGGCCGAACGGGAGGACGCATGGCCAGCATCCTGATCATCGACGACAACGAGACCGTCCGCGAGGGCATGGCCGCGGTGGCGGCCAAGCTGGGCCACAAGACCTTCGTGGCCGCCGGCGGGGCCGAGGGCATCAAGCTGCTTTCCCGCCGCCGTATGGACTTCGTGATTACGGACCTCAAGATGGAGGGGGTGGACGGGCTGGGGGTGCTCCAGGCGGCCCTGGAGAAGGACGAGGACACCGTGGTCATGCTGGTCACCGGCTTCGGCACGGTGGAGACCGCCGTCGAGGCCATGAAGCGCGGGGCCTTCGACTTCATCACCAAGCCCTTCGGGCCCGAGGTGCTGCGGGCTAAGATCCAGCAGGCGCTGGAGGTGGCGCAAACCCGTCGCGAACGCCGCCGTCTGCAGGGGGAGAACGAGATGCTCCGGGCGGAGACCGCCCCGCCCGAAGCCGCCGCCATGGTGGGCACCTCGCGGCCCATGCAACAGGTGCTCGAGACGGTGCGCAAGGTGGCGGCCTCGGACTCCACCGTGCTGCTCACCGGCGAGAGCGGCACCGGCAAGGAGGTGGTGGCCCGCGCCCTGCACCAGCACAGCCGGCGCGCCGACCGGCCCTTCATCCGGGTGAACTGCGGAGCCTTGGCCGAGACGCTGCTCGAGAGCGAGCTGTTCGGCTACGAGAAGGGCGCCTTCACCGGAGCGCAGCGGCGCAAGCTGGGGAGGTTCGAGCTGGCCGACGGCGGCACGCTGCTGCTCGACGAGATCGGCGAGGTGGGGCCAGCGCTGCAGCTCAAGCTCCTGCGGGTGTTGCAGGAGCGCGAGTTCGAGCGGGTCGGCGGCGAGGAAACCATCGCCGTGGACGTGCGGCTCATCGCCGCCACCAACCAGGATCTGCTCTCGCTGGTGCGAGAGGGCCGGTTCCGCGAGGATCTGTACTACCGGCTGGCCGTGGTGCCCATCCGGCTGCCGCCCCTGCGCGAGCGCCCCGAGGACATCGAATCGCTGGCGCGGCACTTTCTGGAGAAGCTCCGCGCGCGCACCGGCAAGACCATCCAGGATCTTCTACCCGAAACGCTGGAGAGGTTGCGCGGCTACCGCTGGCCCGGCAACGTCCGGGAGCTCGAGAACGTCATCGAGCAGGCCATGGTGTTCGCCGAGGGCGAGGTGCTGCGCGCCTGCGATCTCCCGGCCAACCTGCGAGAAGGCCCCCAGGCCGAGGCCGAGTGCCTGCGGGTCCGCCCGGACGGCTCCCTCCTGGTGCAGCCGCGCGGCCGCTCGCTGGATCAGGTGCTCGAGGAAATCGAAAAGCACCTCATCCTCCAGGCCTACCAGCGGTCGGGACAGGTCAAGACCGAGTGCGCGCGCCTGCTCGGCATCAAGACCCCGGCGCTGTACTACAAGCTCGAAAAATACGGCATCATCGAGAAGGGCGCAGAGAAGAAAGAGCAGACGGAAATCTGAGCTGATATCGGTTTTTTGAGGCTCCCGGGATTCCTTCCGGTAGGCCGGGTAGCCCATCTCCTGACGATGCCAAGCAACGCCTTGAAAACAAAAGATTTATTGCCAGACCCTTTCGTGACCGGCGAAGAACAATTGGCATGCGGATTGCTTTTATAGCCATCCGAGATGAAGCTTTTCTCCTCCATCTGCCTGCTCTTCTTCTTCCTGCCGGCCCCGGTGAAGGCCCAGACCTCGAAGGCCCTGTTCGACGAGATCTCCTCGCAGCGCGTCGACATCGAGCGCCTCGAGGAGGCCGGGTCCATGTTGTCCCAGGAGCGCGCGCGACTGGTGCGGGCCCTCGAGGCGGGAGCCAGCCGCATCCAGCGCCACAAGGAGAGCCACGGCGCCGGCGGGATCATCCCGGATCTCGACCTTGGGCGCATGCTGGCCGAGAGCCGGGAGCTATCCGAACGGCTGGCCGAGCTCGACCGGCAGCTGGCCAGCCTTGAAAACGCGAAGCGCCGGGCCCGCACCAACCTGCTTTCACGCTACGAGAAGCTGGTGGAACAGCTGGCCGAGGAGGCGCGCAGGAGCGAAGGCCGACAACGGGACGACCTGCTCGGCCTGCTCTCGCGGGTCCGCATCGAACGCGACGCCTTGCGCGATAAATCCGCGGCCTCGCCCTTGCCCGCCGAGCGGTTTGGCGACGACAACCTGCTGGTCTCGGAAGATCCCGAAGAGCTTTCGGAACGCGCGGACGCGGTGCGCGACGAGCAGGACCGGCTGCGCCGCGAGCTTTCCCGCCTGGACCGGGCGCTGGCCCAACAGCAGGCCGACCGGCGGCTGGAGCTGGAGATGCGCGACTTTCTGAGCGAACGCTCGGTATTCGGCGAGGACTCCCGCACCTTGCGGGCCGGCGGGTCTTCCTCTTCCGCCAAGATGAACTCGCAGGGCAACGACCGGGACACGCCTCCCGTGGGCTTCGAGGGCGGCGGCTCCTATGACTCGGGCATGTCCGGACCGGGCGCCTCACTGCCCGCAGAACCCACCCCAGCTCGGACCCCCCTGGCCCTCGATCACGGCGGCACCTCGACGGAGAGCCCGGCCGCGGCCGACAACCCCGCCTCGCTCGAGGCGAAGCGAAAGAAGATCGTCGAGCGCCTGAAGAAACTCCAGCTCCTGCACGATCGCCTGCGGGACAAGGCGGAGGCCCTCGCGGGCGACCAGCCCTGATCCGAATTTTCCGAGCTACCCGGGTCCGCCCTGACGTTTGCGCGCTCCGGAGTTTGTGCTAGGTTCGGCCCATGCCAACGGGGCGCTGTCTGGTGGCGTTGCTGGGGTTGTGCCTGCCGGTCGCGGCCTTCGCCCTCGACGGCCGCCTGCGCTTCCAGGTAGGCCAGGAATACGACACCAACGTCCACCGGGTGTACGCCACGGGCTGGCCCCAGGACGAGATGGACCGGGTCGTCGAGGACGGCCTCACGCGACTGCTGTGGGAGGCCAACCTCGGTTTCGAGTTTTCGGATCAGCGGCTCACCATCGATTACCTCGGGGGCGCGCGGCTGTTCCATCACCAGAGCACGGAGCACCTGCTGGCCAACCGCCTGGATCTCGCCCACCGCTGGCCGCTCTCCTCCTGGCGGCTCGGGGAGCGGCTGCTGTTCCAGGACAACACCCAGGCGGTCCACGACCGGGACTATTTCCTTGCACAGGCGGAGGTGTTCGCCCTGCGGCGCTTCGAATCGCTGGAGCTCCAGTTTTCTGCCGGAGGCCGCGGCCTGGCCTTCAAGCCCGACTGGCTATCCAGCAGGGAAGGCCGCTCTCGGCTCTCCCACCTCGGGCCGACGATCACCTCGAGCATCGCCTTCTGGCCCGTCCGCCGTCTCTCGCTGGGCGCGGCCTACCGCTTCGAGGCCCGCCTCTTCCTCCGGCAGCAGGTCCTGCTTCCGGATGCGGGTGGCGGGGTGTTCGCAGGCTCCGAGCGGCGCCGGGACTTCGTCCACGTCATCGGCCTGCGGGCGCGGCTGGAGCAGCCGCTGGGCGAGCGCGCCGGTCTGGTGGCGGAGATCGTGCCGGAGCTCTTCATCGCCGACAGCAACAGCTTCGGCTCCTCCCTGCTCTACCAGCGCCTGCGGCTCCAGCTCGCGCTACGCCTGCCCGGCTCGGTCACGTTGCAGGCGCTCGGCACGCTCCAGATCTCCAGCTACCACGACGGGATCCTGCTGGACGAGTTCACCTACGAGCCCGAGGCCGACGAGAACGAGAACTCCCTGGTCGTGAGGCTCCACCTGCGGGTGGCGGGCGCCCTCGGCTTGATGCTCCAGGGTGCGCTGTACCGAAACGACTTTCGCGGCTCGAGCGATCTGCCTACTTACGAGCGCGAGACGCTGACGCTGGTCCTGACCTGCGACTTCGACCTCTGACGGATCGTTGAAAAACGCCATCCTGGCATTTTTCAACTCGCTTTGTCGCGGCGCATGTCCGCGACTCGCTCCAAATTCAAGCACTGACGCGCTTGATATTTGACGCGGCACCTCCGGGTGCGGCGTGGCTGGCTGTTTTTCTACCGCCTGCCAAAAAAAAAGCCGCGCATCGTGCGGATGCGCGGCCACATCGGGAAGACAGGATTTGAACCTGCGACCCCCTGGTCCCGAACCAGGTGCTCTACCAGACTGAGCCACTTCCCGATTATCAAGCCCTGCCGTCGGCCAATGCCTTTCGCAACCCGTCCACCGCCCGCTGCAGGTCCGGCTCTCCGAAGAGCCCGGTGCCGGAGACGAACACGTTGGCCCCGGCCTGGGCCGCGCGAGCCACTGTATCCTTATTTATCCCACCATCCACCTGGATGTCAACAGACAATCCGCTCCGGGCCGCCATCTGCGAGAGCGCGGCGATCTTGGGCAGCATGGCCGGCAGGAAGGCCTGGCCGCCGAAACCCGGCTCCACCGTCATGACCAGCACCAGATCGCATAGCGAAAGCACATGCTCGATGGCGCACAGCGGCGTGGCCGGGTTGAGGGCCACGCCCGCGCGGACCCCCAGGGCCCGGATGCGCTCCAGGGTGCGATACAGGTGAACCGTGGCCTCGGCCTGGACGGTGAGGACGGCCGCGCCCGCCTTGGCGAAGCCTTCCAGGTAATTCTCCGGCTCCACGATCATCAGGTGCACGTCCAGCGGAAGCGTCACCCGCCGCTTGAGGGCCGCCACCACCGGCAGGCCCACGCTCAGGTTGGGCACGAAGCGCCCGTCCATCACGTCGACGTGCAACCAGTCGACGCCGGCGCGCTCGAGGCGCTCGCACTCGCGGCCGAGGTCGCTCATGTCGGCCGAGAGCAGCGAAGCCGAGATCAGCGTCTTTCGTGGTGCCATGCGCGGATTCACCTCAGCCCTTGCGCCGCAGCCGCACGGCGTAGAAGGCGTCCATGTCGTGCAGGTCCGGCCAGGTGCGCAAGGCGCCGCTCGCGTCCAGCAGCGCGTGCCAGGGCGCCTTCTTGCCCTGGCGCGGGTCTTCGAGCTCCATCTCCGGGTGATCGGCCAAGAAGGCGCGGATCTGCTCCGGGCCTTCCTCGTCGGTGAAGGTGCACACGCTGTAGACCATCCGCCCGCCGGGCTGGAGCATCGTGCACAACCGATCCAGAAGCTCGCGCTGGATGCGGGCCAGGCGCTGGACGTCGTCGGGCGCGGTGCGCCACTTCCCCTCGGGGTGGCGGCGCAACACGCCCAGGGCCGAGCAGGGCGCATCCAGCAAGATGGCCTCGAACCTCCCGAGGTCCTCGCTGGTGGGCTGGCTCAGATCGGCGACCTGGGTCCGCACACAGGTGATGCCCAGCCGCTCCATGAGCTTGCGCACCAGCGTCAGACGGGCCGGGTGGACGTCCGCGGCCAGGATCTCGCCCTGGTCCTGCATGAGCTCCGCCAGCGTGGCGGTCTTGCCCCCCGGTGCGGCGCAGGCGTCCAGTACCTTCTGGCCGGGACGCGCCTCCAAGAGGTGGCACACTGCCTGGGCGGCGGCCTCCTGGATGTGGAACAGCCCGGCCTCGTGCGCCGCCATGGCGCGCACCTCGGAGAGCTGCTCGACCCGCGCCGCCCCGGGGACTTGCGGGGCCGGCTCCACGCACAGGCCCGAGGCCGCCAACAGATCGCGCAGCGCCTCCGGCGCGATACGCGCGGTGTTGGTCCGCACCCAGATCGGCGCGGGCCGGTTGCTGGCCTGCATGAAGGCCTCGGCGCGCTCGCGCCCGAAGAGCTTGAGCCACCACTCCACCATCCAGTCCGGGTAGGAGTGCAGGATGCCCAGCGCCCGCACCGGATCCGCGGCGGGGTCCGGCCACTCGATGCGCTCCCGGGTCGACGACAGGCCCCGCAGCACCCCGTTCACGAAGGCCGCCACCCGCCGCCCGCGGAGCTGCGCGGCCATCTCGGTGCCCTCGTCCACCGCCGCGTACGGCGGCACCCGGTCCAGGAACAGGAGCTGGTACGCCCCCAGACGCAGGATGCGCAGGATGGACAGGTCCAGCCGGTCCAGCGGCCGGTGGCTGTGGGCCGCCAGGGCGAAGTCCAGCTTGCGCCGCCAGCGCACACAGCCGTAGGTGAGCTCGGTGGCCAGCGCGCGGTCCTCCGGGCCGAGCGGCCGCCGCTCCAGCGCGTGATCCAGCGCCAGCGTGGCGAAGGCATTCTCGGCCTCGATGCGCCGCAACACGTCGAGCGCCAGGCGGCGCGCCGGGCTGATGGTTTTCGGCTTGAGCCTCATTCAGCGGGGGTCATACCGGATTGTGGCCCCGCTTTCAAGTAATTGTGAGGTTTGCGACTCGCGGTCGCCTTGCATAGGATGGGAGCTACCCTTTCGAAAAGGACCGAACATGCGCACGCGCCTCATCGCGGCCCTCTGTCTGGGAACATCTCTCGCTCTGGGATGCCAGCGGCCCGCCAACCCGCCGGACGCGGGTTCTGCGCCGGCGCCGGAGCGGTTTTGCGGCTTGCCGCTCGGCGATGTCCACAACATCACCCCGCTTGTCGCGGGCGAGCGGCCCCGCTTCCGGGTGGAGGGTCTACCCGCGTCGCTCGTCCTCGACAACCGCGCCGGCGAGAAGGACGCGCCCTGTGTCATCGAGCTTCTGGGGCCGGCGGCCAGGCCGGAGAACCTGTTTTTCCGCTACGGGCGCTCGGCCTGGGAGAACGTCCGCCAGGCGCCGATCGAGGGCGGGTTGCGGATCGAATACCCCATCCGCGCCAGGGCCTACGCGCTCATTTCCGTCGAGGCCCCCCTCCAACCGCCCGCGGAAGCCGGCCGCCACCGCGCCGGCCCGGTGGAACTCGAGGTCAGCGAGGGAGCGGTGGTGCGTACCGACGAGCCGGGTCTTCGTGTCCGCTCGCTGGGGCCGGCCACCCGGGTGCGCCTGCGAAACATGAGCGAGCACCCCGCCGATGTCGTTCTCCTCGTCGAGAACACCAGCCCGCGGCTCTCCCGCACGCGGCACAGCGGCCTCCAGGCCGCCCTCGTCGAGAATTCCCGCCCGCTGGAGGTCCTGGTGAAGGGCCGCCTCGGACCGGCCCAGGAGGCCATGGTCGAGCTCGAGCCGCTCCCCCTCGAGCCGCCGCTCACCTTCGCCCTGGCCGGCGACAGCCGTGAGCGGTCCGACATCTTTCGAAAGATCCTGGCCCGCATACCGCAGGAAGCAACACCGCTCTTCATGATCTTCACCGGCGACATGACGCACAACTCGCTGCCCGGCGAGCTGGCGGCTTTTTCCGAGCTGCTGCGCTCGCTGCCCTTTCCGGTCTACACCATGAAGGGCAACCACGACACCCGGGCCCAGGGCGACGCCCATTACCGCATGCGCTTCGGCCCCGAGCGCTACACGTTTTCCGCCGGGCCGCTGTTCTTCGCCATCCTGGACAGCAACCTGTGGGACGAGCGCGGCTACGCCCTGGGAGACGAGCAGCTCGACTGGCTGGAGCGGCAACTGGCCGCGGCGAAGCCCCCCTGGAAGATGATCGCCCTGCACGTGCCCCCCCACCCGCTGCACGGCCCGCCGGTGACCGGGCCCAACAGCAACAACATGCGATCCGCCGACGCCGAGCGGCTGCGCCGTATCGCGAGTGGCGCCGGCGTGGCCTACGTGCTTTCGGGGCACGCCCACCTGTTCGCGCGCATGGAGGAGGATGGCGTGGTGTACCTCACCGAGGGCGGCGGCGGGGCCCCGCTGTATGGCTACGAGCCGGTCCCCGGCTTCACCGTCGACACCCGCAAGGGGCTGGTGCTGCTCCACCTCGACGAGAAGGGGATCCGCGAGCAGCGCATCAGCCTGGAGCCGTCCGAAGCCCCGTCGCGCTGAAGGTGGCGTCCTCACAACACCGTTGACCTCGAGCGGGGGGGGGCTATAATGGCGCGGCCCACGAGGACCGTATGAAGAACAAGCGCTTCATCGCCATGGCCGGGAACATCGGCTGCGGCAAGACGACGGCGGCCAAGCTCATCTCGCAGCACCTCGGCTACGAGCTCTTCGACGAGCCGGTGGTGGACAACCGCTTCCTGGCGGACTACTACCGCGACATGCGCCGCTGGTCGTTCACCCTGCAGCTCGAGTTCCTCATCCGGCGGGTGGAGCACCACGAGCTCATCCGCAAGGTGCAGAAGAGCTGCATCCAGGACCGCACCCTGTACGAGGACCCGGAGATCTTCGCCAAGTACCTGCACGGGCTGGGGTTCATGGACGACCGGGAGCTGGACCTGTACTTCGAGTACTTCAACCGGCTCAACCGCGAGCTGCTGCGCCCCGATCTCATCGTGATCCTGGAGGTGGACCGGGTGGAGACGCTGCTCTCGCGCATCCGCACCCGGGGACGCGAGGAGGAGCACGGCATCGACGAGGCCTTCCTGGTCGGGCTCAACGCCTACTACTCCACCTTCGCCAGTGTGTGCCAGCGCAAGTACCGCATCCCGGTCCACCGGGTCAACGTGGAGAAGCTGGACATCCGTTCCCCCGAGGGCAAGAAAGCCTTCCTGGAGAACGTCTCGGCCCGCCTCAAGGAGCTGGCATGACCCGTCTGCGCTGCCAGAATCCCGCACCCGGCGAAGCGCGCGAGCGACGGCCAGTGTACGTGGCCGTCGAGGGCCCCATCGGCGTGGGCAAGACGACCCTGGTGCGGCGCCTGTGCGCCCACCACGGCGGGAAACCCATGCTGGAGATCGTGGAAGAGAACCCGTTCTTGTCCGACTTCTACCAGGACCGCGACAAGTTCGCCTTCCAGACGCAGCTCTTCTTCCTGCTGTCGCGCTACCGCCAGCAGCAGGAGCTGTGGCAGCCGGAGCTGTTCTCGCCGTACATTTTCTCCGACTACATCTTCGCCAAGGACCGGCTGTTCGCCTCGCTCACCTTGAGCGACAACGAGATGCTGCTCTACGACCAGGTGTTCCGCATCCTGGACACCCGGGTGCTGAAGCCCGACCTGGTGGTGTACCTGCAGGCCCGGCAGGAAGTGTTGCTGGAGCGCATCCGGCGCCGGGGCCGGGCCTTCGAGCAAAACTTCGACGCCGATTACCTCAAACGACTGGCCGAGGCTTACAACGAGTACTTCTTCCGTTACTCCGACACGCCGCTTTTGGTGGTCGACACCTCCGACATCAACGTGGTGGAGTCGGAGGCGGACTTCTTGGACCTCTCGCGCAGCATCTTCCGCCACCGCGGCGGGGTGCAGTTCTACCGCCCGCTGGGACGCTGAACGGCCGGCTGAAAATCCTCATCAAGCGCACCGAGGCGCACTCTTCCTTTTTCAGGATGATGGTGTCGTGTGCCGGGCGCGGCGGGCCGCGATGACGCGTGAGCAAGCGCGGCCAGACGCATGGTGGTTCTTGTGTCGTGCGAACGCTGGAGCCACACCACCAGCACATCTACGCGCAACATGTCCCGGAATGGGGTGCGATCAGAAACCTGCCGTCGCGCGCCGGCCAAGCTCTTCGCCGGCGGCATACGCCCGCCGGTTGGCCTCCGCCTGCTTTCCGGGCACCGCCTTCAGGATGACCTCCAGCAAGAGCGTGGATGGGAACGGCAGCCGCCCGGTGCCGGCCAACACCCCCAGCATCACCGAGTTCACCGCCCGGCCGCTGCCGGCCTGTTGCGCCATGGCCGCCGCGTCCAGCGCCACCACCTGCTTCGTCACCGCCCGCATGGCGGCCAACAGCTCGTCCAGCGGCGGGTAGCGCCCGGACTTCAGCGACACGGAAAACGGCACCACCGGCCGGGTGTTGCTGATGACCAGCGTGTTCGGGCCGGCCTTGGCCAACGCCCGCGCCGTCTCCACCGGCTCGAAGCCGAGCAGCACGTCGGCGCTGCCATCGGAGATCATGGCCCCGTGCACGTCGCCGATGCGCACGCTGCTCTCCACCACCCCGCCCCGCTGGGCCATGCCGTGGATCTCGCCGACCACCACGTTGAGGCCCGCCGCCAGGGCGGCCTCGCCGAGGAGCCGCGAGGCGGTCAGGCTGCCCTGCCCGCCGACGCCGGTGAGGAAGATGTCGGTCTTTTGCATGGCTCCTCCGCTCTCAGCCACAGGTCCGGGGAGCGCCGCTCCCGTCCCGCGGCGCCGGGTCGTCCGACAGGGGATAAATGGCGTCGTTGGCGCACAGCTGGGCGCACACGCCGCACCCGACGCACAGGTCGAGGTCGATGCGGATCTTGCCCTCTTCCTTGACGATGGCCGGACAGCCGAAGTTGTCGATGCAGTTGTTGCAGCGGCCGCACAGGCCGCAGCCCAGGCAACGGTCGGCCTCGCGCAGCACCTGGGCCTGGTCGAGCCCGCTCGAGAGCGGTTCGAAGTCGCCGGCGACGCCGCTCAGCTCGCGTTGCGATGGCTGCTCACGCGGAGCGGCTTCCACCTGGGACGGGTGGTAGCGCTGTGGCGCCTCCTCGCGCGAGGTGCGCCGCAAATAGGGCTCGGCTCCCTCGCCGGCCACCGCCCGATCCAGCGCGGCCGCCGCCTGCATACCGGTGGCGATGGCCTCGATCACGGTGGCGGGCCCGGTGAGCAGGTCGCCGCAGACGAACACCCGCGGGTGAGAGGTGGCGCCGCTGCCGGCGTCGGCCGCCAGACGCCCCTCCGGGGTTCGTTCGAGCAAAAGATCGTCCTCGAGCCGCTCGAGTTCCGGCTCCTGCCCGAGCGCCAGGATGACCAGGTCGGCAGGTTCGGCGAACTCCGAGCCGGGAATGGGCTCGGGGCGGCGCCGGCCGCTCTTGTCCGGATCTCCCAAGCGGTTCTTCACGCAGCGCACCAGGGCCACGCCCTGCGGTTGCTCCTCGAAACACACCGGCTGGACCAGGTGACGGATGCGCACCCCCTCGGCCCGCGCCGCCTCGATCTCGTCCTCGGCCGCCGGCATCTCCTCCTCGCCGCGGCGGTACAGGATCTCGACGTCCTTCGCTCCCAGACGCAGCGCGGTGCGGGCGGCGTCGATGGCCGCGTCCCCGCCTCCCACCACCACCGTGCGCGCGCCGACCTCGCGCCGGCCGGTGAGGCTCACCTGGCGCAAGAAGGTCAGCGCGTCGATCACCGCCGGGAGCTCTCGGCCCTGGATGTCCGCGCGCAGGCCGCGGCTGCACCCGAAGGCCAACGCCACGCCCTGGTATCCGCCCTCCATGAGATCCCGCAGCCGGAAGGTCCGTCCCAGTTCCTCGCCGAGCCGAAGCTCGATCCCCAGGCTGAGGATGGCGTCGATCTCGCGCTGCAGGATGTTTCGCGGCAGGCGGTAGGCGGGGATGCCCCAGGCGGGGATGCCGCCGGCCACCCGCTCCCGCTCGAACAGCGTCACCGCGTAGCCGCGGCGCGCAAGCTCGTACGCCGCCGAGAGCCCGGCCGGGCCGGCCCCCACCACCGCCATCTTTTTCCCGTTGGGTTTGATCTGGCTGCGCAGGTAGGCGAAGTACTTGGCGCGCTCGGCGTCCGTCTCGCGCTCGGCCACGAAGCGCTTGATCTCGTTGATGGCCACCGGGCCCTCGAAGTCCCCGCGCACGCAGCGGCTCTCGCAGGGGTGGTGGCACACCCGGCCCAGCGTGGCCGGCAGCGGCACCCGATCGCGGATCATCTTGAGCGCTTCGCGGAAACGTCCGGCGCGCGCCAGCGACACGTAGCCCATGGCGCAGATGTTGGCGGGGCAGGCCAGGGTGCAGGGGGCGCACTCCATCTTGGCGGCCGCGCCCGTGGCGCGGGCCCCGGGCGGCACCCCCGAGGCCAGGATGCGCGCGCGCGAGCGCAGAATCTCGTCGTCGGCCAGGATGGCCACCTGGCACGGTTCGGCCTTGCCGGTGGTGCCGCACACCTTGCAGCGGGCGGGGTCCACCGCGTACCTCAGCGGCTCCTCGACCTTCTTGAGGACGCGCCGCTGGTACAGCGGGCAGGGGTGGCGGCTGATGAGCACGCGTAGGCCGCTGCGGCGGTAGGCCTCGCGCGCGGCCCGGATGGCCTCGCGCAGGTTGTCGGGGTCCATCACCGTGACGTCGTCGACGCCCAGGCCGCGCACCACCCGCTCCAGGTCGAGCCGCTCGCAGCCCTGCTGCTGCACCAGCGTCCCCGGATGGGGCTGGTGGCCGGTCATGGCGGTGGTGCCGTTGTCCAGGATGACGAGTAGCAGGTCGTGGCGGTTGTGGACGGCGTTCACCAGGCCCGGCAGGCCGCCGTGGAAGAAGGTGGAGTCCCCGATGAAGGCCACCACCTTCTGGCGGCTGCGGATGGAGGCACCCGAACCCTGGGTGATGCTGGCACCCATGCACAGGAAGCTGTCGGTGGTGGAGAGCGGCGGCAACAACCCCAGCGTGTAGCAGCCGATGTCCGAGGCGAAGTAGGTGTCGGCGTCGGCGATGGCCTTGATGGCGAAGTAGCTGGCGCGGTGGGTGCAGCCGGCGCACAACAGCGGCGGGCGATCGGGCAGGGCTGGGATCTTCGGCGGCGCGGGCGAGGCGGGGATCTTGACGCCGGCGAAACGCGCCAGCAGAGGCCGCAACCGGTCGGGGCTGAGCTCGTAGTGCCGCGGCACCAGCTCCGGGCCCTTGCCCAGGATGGGAACGGTGAGCCCGAGCCGCTGGGCCAGGGCCCGGATCTCGGTCTCGAGGTACGGCTCCAGCTCCTCCACCACCAGCACCTGGCGGCTGCTCCTCAGGAGCTCTTCGATGAGCGCCTGCGGCAGCGGGTGGGTGGTGCCGACGTGGAGCAGGCGCACCCGGCCCAAAAGATGCAGCTCGTCGATGAGCTCGCGCACGTAGGCGCGGGAGACGCCCGAGGCCACGATGCCCAGCTCTCCCGCGCCCTCCAGGCGGTTGAAGGGCAGCGGCTCGAAGACCTCCCGCACCTTCTCATGGCGCTCGAGTTGCAGAAGGCGCAGGCGCCGGGCCACCGCCGGCACCGGCACCCAGCGGAAGATGTCCTTTTCGAAGTGCGCGGCGAAGGCCGGCGGCTGCACGCGCCCGACCCGGCACACCCCGCGAGCGTGGTTCACGCGCGTGGTGGTGCGCAGCAGCACCGGCAGCCCCACCTTCTCCGACAGGGCGAACCCCTGGCGCGTCATCTCCAGGGCCTCCTGCGCGCTGGCGGGCTCGAGCATGGGTAGCAGGCTGAGCTTGGCGTAGAAACGGTTGTCCTGTTCGTTCTGACTGCTGTGCAGCGACGGGTCGTCGGCGGTGACGATGATCATGCCGGCGCGCACGCCGGTGTAGGCCAGCGTGTTGAGCGGGTCGGCGGCCACGTTGAGGCCCACGTGCTTCATGCTGACGATGGAGCGCAGGTTGGCGATGGCGGCCCCGGCGGCCACCTCCAGGGCCACCTTCTCGTTGGTGGAGTACTCGAAGTACAGGCCGCTCTCGCCGGCCAGCTCGTAGAAGGTGTCGGCGATCTCGGACGACGGCGTGCCCGGGTAAGCGGTGGCCACCGCCACGCCCGCCTCCATCGCGCCGCGTACGATGGCCTCATTGCCGAGCAGCAGCAGGGCCTTGCCTTCGGAAGCCTCGAGCAGCGTGTGCATGCCGGCTCCTTTGCAGGTCGATCATCCCCGCCCGAGTCGGGTTATGCCAAAGGCAAAAGGGGCGGTCAAGCCTCACAAGACCGAGGGCCTGTCCCCACGAAAAGCACTGACAATCTGGGATGTTGGGTGCTCCGGGCCTGACCGAGCGAAGAGGCTAGAGCACGCCTTTCGCCTTTTCCACAAGCTCCAGAAACTCCGCCCGGTAGCCGTTGGGATCGCGGCCGAGCGCGCTCTGGGCAAGCTCGCGCACCAGATCCAGAGTGGCGTTCCCCTTGTGCTCCGAGCCCCGAAGCAGCATCCCGAAGGCCGCCACCGCCGCCGCGAAGCGCAGGTTGTCGGAGGCCTGCCGGATGTCGCGCTCCTCGGCACTCACCGTTTGCGTAAGCAGCCGGCTGGTCTCGCCTGCCGGATCCTTGTAGCGCGCCTTGACGGTGAGAAGCTCGTCGCTCCCCGACTCCGGCGTGGCCTGACGCGGAGTCTGGTAGCGCAAGGGATCGACCCCGGCGAGCGCCGCCTGCGAGCCCTGCGCGCCGGCCGGCACGATCTCGTAGATGGCGGTGACGGTGTGCCCGGCCCCCATCTCGCCCGCGTCCTTCTTGTCGTTGTTGAAGTCCTCGGCCCGAAGCAGGCGGTTCTCGTAGCCGATGAGCCGCCAGGCCCGCACCCGCGCCGGGTTGAACTCCACCTGGAGCTTCACGTCCTTGGCCACCGTGACCAGCGTCCCCGCGGCCTCGTGCACCAGCACCTTGCGCGCCTCGGAGAGCGAGTCGATGTAGGCGTAGTTGCCGTTGCCCAGGTCCGCGAGCTTCTCCATGGTGGAGTCCTTCAGGTTACCCATGCCGAAGCCCAGCACGGTGAGGAATACCCCGCTCTCGCGCTCCTTCTCGATGAGGCGGGTGAGCTCGCCCTGGCTGGTGACGCCCACGTTGAAGTCGCCGTCGGTGGCCAGGACGACGCGGTTGACCCCTCCCTGGACGAAGCTCTCCCGCGCCACGCGGTAGGCGAGCTGGATGCCCTCGCCCCCGTTGGTGCTGCCGCCGGCCTCGAGCCGATCGAGCGATTCGATGATGGTGCCCTTGCGGTCGCCGGGGGTGGGCGGCAGGACCAGGCCCGACGAGCCGGCGTACACCACCATGGCCAGGCGGTCCCGTTCGGTGAGCTGCTCGACGAGAAGGCGCAGGGCGGACTTGAGCAAGGGGAGCTTGTTGGGATCCGCCATGGAGCCGGAGACGTCGATGAGAAAGACGAGGTTTCGCGGCGGGATTCCCTCCTGGTTGATGCTCTTCGCCCGCAATCCGATCTGGACCAGCACGTGCTCCGGCGCCCAGGGGCAACGGGTCGTCTCGGCGGTGACGGTGAAGGGAGCCTGTCCCTGGGGCTCGGGATATTCGTAGCGAAAGTTGTTGATGAACTCCTCGATGCGTACCGCGTCGGGAGGCGGCCGCTGGCCCTGGCTGAGGAAGCGGCGCGCGTTGCTGTAGGAGGCGGTGTCCACGTCGATGGCGAAGGTGGAGAGGGGGTTCTCGGCCGCGGCCAGGAAGGGGTTCTCCACGATGCGATCGTAGGCTTCGGTGTTGAAGCCCGCGCCCGGCCGCTCCTGGGCATCCGGCGTGGCGAGGTACTGCGCCGAGGGGTACGCCATGGGTGCCATGTCCCGGCGCACGCCGCAAGCGACCAGAGAGCCCACGCCCGCCACAAACAGCACCGCCGCAATCCAGACAGATCGGGTTTTCATGTCTTCCTCCTTTGTCCAGATAACGCGGTGTGCCGCCAGAACCTTACACGCGCGGGCACACGCGGGGATAGACCCCGGGCAACGAACTGATAATGCTGGTGAAAACATGGGGACAGGCCCTGGGATCCTCTGCGATTCTGGGGGCGTTTAGCGCCAACGTGTAAGGACCACACGCGCCTCACGTTGATGAGAAGGAGGTAGTTGATCGTGGCCGGCGCAACCCGTACTCTTCCTGCGTGCCGGACTTCCCCTGGGAACAGGAGCGGGTCGCCCGCGTCCAGCGCGGGGACCTCTCCGCCTTCGCCGAGATCTACCGCGCATACGCGCCGGGGATCTTCGAGCGCGTGCTGCTGCCCATGCTGGGCGAGCGGGC
>JAAZNF010000071.1 GCA_012798435.1 Myxococcales bacterium
CACCAGGATCTCGGGGTACACCACCGTACGCGCCACCGAGCCGATCAGGATGTCGCCGTGCCCGAAGTCGAAGTCGTCGCCGCGATCGATGCCAAAGATGCGCAGTTGCTTGTCGCGCGAGCCGAGCCGTTCGTAGGCGGGCTCCACGCTCGCCGGAGGCGCCAGGCGATCGGCGTCGGCGCCGAGCACCAGCACCGGCTCCTCGATCCTGGCCAGGTTGGCGAGGTAGTCCTGCGCGCCGTCGCGCGAGGCGAAGCGCCCGCTCCGGATCCAGCCGATGAACTGCCGCAGCAGTTTTCCGCTAGTGTTGTCCACCAGGTTCACCATGGCCCTGCGCAGCAGCGCCCCCTCGATGCCGCGGCGGGAGACGGCGACGGTGGAGAGCGTGGCCAGGCCCCACCCGAAGAAGGGCGAGAAGAAGCGAGCCCAGGCGCGAAAGTGCACCACCGGCGAGAGCGCCATGAGCCGCACCAGCGGTAAAAAGAAGCGCGCCGCGAAACTACGCTGCAGCGCCACGGGCGCGGAGATGGCCACGAGTCCCTTCACGCCGTGATCGCCTCGAAGCCCCAGGTGGGCGTACCCCAGCAGCCCCCCCATGCTGTGTCCCACCCAGAACACCGGTTCGCCCCCGCAGGCCGCGCGCACGTGCGCGAGGGCCGCCGGGATGTCCTTTTGCAGGTGCGTGTCGAAGTCGTAGTCCGCGCGGTGTTTGCCGAAACGGGCGGGCCGCGTGCTCAGGCCCGCCCCGCGCAGCTCGAGCGAGAACACCTCGAACCCCCGCGAGGCCAGGCTGCGGGCCAGCGAGCGGTCCTCGGCCAGGTCGAAATTGAAGCGGTTCGCGCCCATGCCGTGGCACATCAGCACCGGCTCGCGGTAGCGCCGGCGCGGGGGACGGTAGCGGTGCAGCGAGAGCGCCCAGCCGTCGGAGGTTTCGACCCGGTGGATCTCGTCGGCGCGCCGGTCGAGGCGGAAGAACCGGCTCCAGAAGCGCGTGTGCAGCCAGCCGAGCAGCAGGAGCGCGGGGACGAGGAAGAGCAGAAAGAGCGGGAGGCTCACCGGGCGCCCTCCCGCGCAGCCAGGGCCTCGAGCAGGCGCCGGTGGATGTCGTCGAACGCCCCGTTGGACATGACCAGCACCACCCACCCCGACAGGGCACGGCCTTGCAAGTCCCGGATCACCGCCGCGGTGTCCGGCAGACAACGCGCGGGAATGCCCGCGCGGGTCAGGTCCCCGGCCAGCGCCGCGGAGTCGAAACGCTCGGCCGCCGGGATCTTCTCCGCTTCGAACGGCGGCACCAGGATCACCTCGTCGGCGCCGTCAAAGGCCGTCCGGTACTCTTGCTGGAAGACGGCCCGGCGGCTGGTGTTGGTGCGCGGCTCGAACACCGCCACCAGGTGGCGGCCGGGGTAGCGCAGCCGGGCGGCGGCCACCGACTCGCGGGTTTTCACCGGGTGGTGGGCGAAGTCGTCGAGGACCGTGACCCCGGCCGCCTCGCCCCGCACCTCGAGCCGGCGCGCCACGCCGGCGAAGTCCGCGAGGTGAGCCGCCAGCGCCGCCGGGTCGAGGCCGAGGCCTCGGGCCAGGCTCAGCGCCCCCAGGGCGTTCTGCACGTTGTGGCGCCCGGGGATGGCCAGGCGGAACCGGCCCAGCGCGCGCCCCTCGTCGACCAGGGTGAAGGTGGTGGCGCTCCCGTCGTCGGCGATGTCTCGCGCCGAAAGGCCCGGGCCCGGCGCAAGACCGTACGTGCGCACCGGGCACGGGGCGCTGCGCGCGATCTCCCGGGCGCCCGGATCGTCACGACAGGCGACGAGCTCGCCGTCGGGCGGGAGCAGGGAAAGGAGCATGCCGAACGCCGCCCGGTAGCTCTCCCGGTCGGGGTAGATGTCGGCGTGATCGTACCCCACCGCAATCAGCAGCACCCGCCGCGGGCGGTAGTGGACGAACTTGGGGCGTTTGTCGAAGAAGGCCGTGTCGTACTCGTCGCCCTCCACCACGAACTCGGCGCCGGCACCGTGGTGGAAGCTCTTGCCGAAGTCCTTGGGGATGCCGCCGACCAGAAACGACGGGTCGCGCCCGGCGCGCCGCAGCAGGAAGGCCAGCAGGGCGGCGCTGGTGGTCTTGCCGTGGGTGCCGGCCACCACCAGCGAACACTTTTCACCGATGAAGAACTCGGCCAGCGCCTGCGGGAAGCTCATCACGCGCAGCTTCATGTCCAGGGCGGCCCGCGCCTCGGGGTTGTCCGGCCGGCAGGCGTTGCCCACGATGACCAGATCGGGCCGGTCGGAAAGACGCTTTCCGTCGAACCCCTCGAAGGTGGGGATGCCCCAGGCGCGCAGGCGCTCCGACATGGGCGGGTAGAAGGCCCGGTCCGAGCCGCGCACGGCATGACCGGCCTCGGCCAGCATGCCGGCCAGCGAGCCCATGCCGGTTCCGCAGATGGCCACCATGTGAATCTTCATGCGCCACTCCACGCGATAAGCGCCTCCAATATCGCATCGTGGAGCGCCGGACGAAACTTTTTGATGCTCTCGTTCTCGCGCGAAGGATGCACCCGGTTGGTGAGCAGGACGACGCACAGCTCGCGCGTGGGCTCCAGCCACAGCGAATTGCCGGTGAAGCCCAGGTGCCCGACGGCCGCGCGGCTCATGCGCGCGCCCGCCTGCGAGTCGGACGGCGAGGGGGTGTCGAAGCCGAGGGCCCGCGTGGAGCCCGGCACGGAGCTGCGCCGAAAGAAGCGGCGCACCGTCTCGCGCGAGAACAGCCGGCCCGCGCCGTGCCAGGCCGCGATCCATTCCTGCGCCATGGCGGCCACGCCCGCGGCGCTGCCGAACAGCCCGGCGTGCCCCGCCACCCCGCCCATGACCCAGGCGTTGTCGTCGTGCACCTCGGCCAGGAGCGTGCGCAGCCGCCAGGGACAGACCTCGGTGGCGGCGAAGTCGAAACGGCGAAGCGCCCGCGCCCGCGCGCCGGGCCGGACGAGGTCGATGAAGAAAAGCTCCGAGATCCCGAGCGGCCGCGCCACCTCGCGCGCGAAGCGCGCATCCAGCGTCGCCCGCCCGAGCCGTTCCAGGATCGCCTGCAACAAGAGAAAGTTGAGATCGCTGTACAAGGCGCGCGTGCCGGGTTCGGCCTCGGGCGTCTCGGCGAACAGCATGCGCTGGACGGCGTGCTTCCCTCGCCGAGAGGCCAGCATGGCCCCGCGCCCGGCTGCGGTGATCTCCTGGTAGAAGGCGCGCCAGGCGGCCAGCCCGGAGCTGTGCTCGAGCAGCATGCGCACCGTGATGCGCTCGCGCGAGCCGCCCGTGAAGGCGGGCAGGTAGCGCCGCACGGGCGATTCGAGCGCCAGCCGGCCCGCCTGGACCTCCAGCATGCACAGCGAGGTGGTGCACAGGATCTTGGTCAGAGAGGCCAGATCGAAGACCGTGTCCGGACGCACCGGGCCGAGCGGTGGCCGCAACGAGCGTTGGCCGTGGGCGCTGAGGTGCCGGGTCTCGCCCGCGCAGTCCACCCGCAAGACGCCGCCGGGGAACACGCCGCCGGCGGCGGCTTCGTCCAGGCGGGCGCGGATGCCGGGGAGCTCGGGGGTCATGGCGCGCCTGCGCGCACCGGATCGGCGCCATCCGGGGGCGGCGGGGGCCAGTGCGACTCGGGGATCAAGCGCTCCTGCTTGAGGAACTCGGAAAGCCAGAGCCCCAGCGCGCCGTTGCCGGCTTCGTTGAGGTGGCCCAGCGCCGCGGAGAGGGGGAAGGCCGGGTTGGCGAGCGGAGCCCGCGCGTCCAGCACCGGCAGGTCCGAAAGCAACGCCCAGTCGATCATCTCGCCGATCTCGCTCACCAGGACGAAGGCGGCGCCGTGCGCGCGGCATTCCTCGGCCATGGCCGCGAGGATGCGCTCTGCGAGCTTGGCGCGCGCCTGCCGGAAGGCCGGATCGGCGTCGTTCTCATCGTCGCTGCGTTCGGCGAAGGGATCGTCCGCGGGCGGGCCGCTCCCGACCGGGGAGTTCTCCAAGACCAGCGCGCCGTCCGGCGCGAGCACGAAGCGGGGCTTGCCGCCGCCGAAGCGGTTCGCGTGCATGTGGCGGTTGCCGCCGAAGTGCGAGAGGTACAGCACCACCAGGTCGGGCTGGTAGGCGAAGCCGTCCTGGCGGAGCGCAAGCAGCGACTGGTCCACGCCGTACCCCGAGACGCCCAGGTTGACGACCTCGGTAGCGCGAAAGTAGCCCTGGAGCACGGAGGAGAAGTGCTTCTCCAGCGGCACGCCGTAGCCGAAGGTGCGGCTGTCCCCGAGGAGCAGGATGCGAAACACTCCCTGCGGTTTGGGGATTTCTACCTCGGGGCCGCGGAAGCCGCGCGAGTTGATGCGGTACTCGACGGGGCAGCCGGTGGCACTGGAGACCGCCACGGCGCCGGGCTTCAGCGACCACCCCAGCCGCTCGTCGAACCGCCCCAGCGCGCGGGGCACCACCTCGCGCTGTTCGATCTGCCGGGGCAGGGAGAGCAAGACATGCGCCAGGTGCACCAGGGCGCCGCCGGTGACGGCGCCCGCAAGCAGCCCGGCCAGGGCCGCCACCCGCCAGGAGGGCGCGCGTGCTTCTCGGGGAGGTCCGCTCAAGGGCGGCGTTCCTCGCGGCGCTCAGGACAGGTTCTTGAGGTTGTCCGGGAGCTCCCGGATCACCTGCTCGACGAAGGCCCGCTGCGCCGGCTGATCCAGCGACTTCTGCAGAAGCTGCCCGGCGGCGGCCAGCGCCAGATCCACCGCCTCGCGCCGGATGCTCTCCACCGCCCGCGCGCGCTCCTCCTCGATCTGTTGCCGGGCGCGCTCCACCTGCTCGTCCGCCTCGCGCCGGGCGCGGGCCAGGATGTCGGCGCCGGCGCGTTCGGCGTCCTCGCGCGCGCGCTTGAGGATGTCGGCCGCCTCGGCGCGGTTCTTGGCGCTGAGGAGCTTGTGCTCCTCCAGGGCCTTCTCGGCCTCCGCCCGGGCGGCGTCGGCGCGCTCCACCGAGAGCCGTATGCGCTCCTCACGCTCGTGCGCGGCCTTGAGGATGGGCTTCCAGGCGAACTTGCCGAGCACCAGAAGCAGCACGCCGAAGATGATCAGCGTCCACACGATGGTGCCCGGCTCCGGTTTGAGCAGGGCATCCATGGCCGCGCCGCCACCCTCGCTCGCCAGCGCCGGCAGCGAACCCAGCAGGCCGCCGAGCAGGCCCGCCAGGGTTGAGAACTTCGGGGCCATACTGGACCTCAGGACTTGAAGGCCAGCAGGATGCACACCACCTCGGCGAAGAGGGTGACGCCCTCGATGAGCGCCGCGGCGATGATCATGGAGGTGCGGATGTCGTTGGACGCCGACGGCTGCCGCGCCGTGCCGTCCATGGCGCTGGCCGCCAGCCGGCCGATGCCGTAGCCGCCGCCGATCACTGCCAGCCCTGCTCCCAGTCCCGCTCCCAGCCACGCAAGCCCTGTCATTTTCGTCGCCTCCTGTGTGGAAAAGGTTCAGTGCTCCGAATGCACCAGTAGTCCGATGAACAGCGAAGTCAGCATGGTGAAGATGAAGGCCTGCAAAAAGGCCACGAACAGCTCCAGCACGTACATGAACACCCCGAAGCCGACCGAGAGCGGAAACACCCACACGCTCATGATGAAGATGAGCCCGATCAGGCTCAGGATGACCACGTGCCCGGCCAGCATGTTGGCGAACAGGCGGATGCACAGGGCGAAGGGCTTGGCGAACACGCCCATCAGCTCCACCAGGAACATGATGGGGGCGAGCCACAGCGGCACCCCCGGCGGCACCAGGTGGCGGAAGTACCCGAACACGCCCATCTTCTGCATGCCGGCGAACTGGATCATGAAAAACGACAGGAGCGCCAGGGTGGCGGTGACGTTGATGTTGCCGGTGGCCGAGGCGCCGTACGGCAGCAGCCCCAGGAGGTTGCAGGTGAGGATGAAGAAGAAGGTGGTGCACAGGTACGGCGTGAAGCGCTGGGCGGCGTGGTGGCCCATGGTGGTGCGGGCCACGTCGTCGCGGATGAAGAGCACGAAGCCCTCCAACACAGAGGCGAAGCCGCGCGGGACGAGCTGCACCTTCCGGCGCACCAGCAAGGCCATGAGGACCAGCAGCGCCGCGGCCGTGAGCATCATCAGGACGTGCTTGCTGGGCGAGAGGTCGAGAGAGAGCGTGCCCACCTGGATGGGCGCGATGCGTGGCAGCTCCACCTCGTGGGCGAAGGGCCACAGCCCCAAGGTGAAGCCGTTGGTCACATGGTGTCCGATGACCTGGCTCACCTGCTCGGCGACGTTCTGCACGGCTTCGACGGGGACGCTCATGCCGGGACTCCGTTGCCCTCCCGGGCCGGCGCCGCGCTCAGGCGGCGGGCATGGCCGGAGAGGGAAAGCACCTCGATCACCAGGGCCGCGAAGGTGACGGCGATAAGGCCGCACACGAAACCGGCCGCGTCGGCCAGCTCGAACCCGATGACCACAGCCGCGGCGGCGCCGGCCAGAAGCAGCCGGACCAGCATCCCGCCGAAGACCGCGCGCAGCAGCCGGTTCACCGGCCCGTCCAGGGCGCGCCGGACCCCGGCCCAGCCCATGAGAAACAGCGCGCCGCCCAGCAGTCCCCCCAGCAGGGCGCCGAAGATGATCCCATCGGCGGGGCGCACGAGCGCCAGGCCGGCCGCGCAGCCGACCATGATCGCCGAGGCGATCCAGAACGGGGCGCGCGGAGGCCGTACCGGGCGTTCACTTTCACCTGCGATCATCATCGCGCTTCTCCGCATCGGCGCCTGGCGCCGGGCGCCGCAGCACCACCTTGAAGAAGTGGTAGAAGCCGGCGCCGACTCCGAGCAGCGAGCCGAACAGCAGCATCCACGGCTCGCTGTCGAACTTTCCGTCGAGGTAGCGTCCCAGCAGAACGCCGGCGACCACGCAGCCGGCCATGACGGCGCCGATGTCCAGGTACGGCGCCAGCTTGCGAAGACCGTCCGGCGGGCCGGCCACTTGCCACCTCGTCCGCAAGGTGCATAGCACAGGCTTGACGCGGGAATCAACATTAATTGGGCACACATGGTTGCGACCGTCTCTGGGCCGCATTTTTCATCTTGTCAGGCGTAGCCTCCGCTCGGCTTTTGCCGTCAAGGGTCGACGCTCGCTCCGCTCGCCCTTGACGGCAGCCGAGCTTCGGCTGGATACGCTGACATGACGAGCATGCAGGCATGCTCTTCCTTCTCCTGGAGGATCCGGTAGATTGGATGGGGGGCTCATGGAACCAACGCGACCAGGGAACGAAGTGCGCGCCGCGCTCCAGTGACCCTAGGGGGTGCCCGCCGCCGGAGCCGCGGGTTCTGCCTTGGGCGCGTGGGGCGGCGCCGGAGTCGGCGCAGGGGCCGGCGAGGGTGCGCTGTTGGGCGGCGGTGCCGGCGGATCGGCCTTGGGAGGCTCGGCCGGAGTGGTCTTCGGCGCCGCCGGCGGCGGGGCGGCCGGGGCGGCGCGGGGCGCCGCCGACGGTGGCGGGGTCGGGAGCTGGGCCCGCTGCGGGGATGGAGCCGGGATGCCCGCGGGGCTCTTCTCGGACTCCTCGCGCCGCTCGCGCAGGATGGAGAGCTGCGCCTGCACCAGCGTCGGGTTGGGGTGGATCTTGAGGGCGCGCTGGAACACCTCTTCCGCCTGGTCGAACTGCGCGGTCTCCTGGTAGCACAGGCCGAGCTCGAAGAGGCTGCGGGAGAGGATGTCCACCGGCGGATCCAGGGCCACGATCTCCTCGTGCACCTTGGCGGCGTCGGCGTAGCGGCCCTCGGAATAATAGGCGTTTCCCAGCAGCAAGCGCACCTGGAGGGCGAGCGGTCCCTGGGGCAGCTTCTGCAACAAAAGTTGCGATTCGGCGCGGGCCTGCTCGAAGTCCTGAAGCTGGAAGTAGCACTGGGCGATGCGGTAGCGGTAGCGCTCGATCCCCGGGCGGTCGGGGAAGAGCTGCAGCAGCCGCTCGAACTCCAGCGCCGCCGATCGGTAATCGAACAGCCGGTCCTGAAAGATGCGCCCGATGGCGCGCCGCGCGTTGAAGGCGTAACTCGCCTGCGGGTCCAGTTTGAGCGCCTCGCGCAGGTTGGCCACCGCGCGCCGGGGCTGGTTGAGGTAGAGCCGCTCGATGCGCCCGGCCTGGTACAGGGCCCGGGCGCGCAGCCGCTCGCGCTCCGGCCCTCCCTCGCGGTCCAGTTCTCGCGCCAGCGCCAGAAAGTAGCTCTCGGCGTCCTCGTAGCGGTTTTCGAACAAGAGTTCGGTGCCCTCGCGGAAACGGTCCTCCACGTCGCGGGAGAAGCAGGCCCCAGCCAGCGCCAGGGCGAAAAGCGCCATGAGCGAGGGCGTCCTCCTCACGCATCACCCCCATCGGCCGGATCGTCCGGCTCCGGTTCGTTCGCCTCCGGTTCGGCGGCGGGCGCCGCGGGGGCTTGGGCCTGCTGCGCCGCGGGGGCGCGGGCCTCGCCGTTCTCTCCCTCGTCGCGCACCCGCTCCACCAGGCGGGCGCAGGAGACCACCTTCTCGCCCTCCTTGAGGTCGATGAGCCGCACCCCCTGGGTGTCGCGGCCCAGCACCGAGATGTCCTTGACCGCGGTGCGGATGACCATGCCCCCGTCGGTGATGATCATGAGGTCGTCGTCCTGGTTCACCTGCATCAGCGTCACTACCGGCCCGGTCTTCTCGGTGATGCGCGAGGTCTTGACGCCCACGCCGCCGCGGGCGGTGAGGCGGTAGTCGTCGAGCTCCGAACGCTTGCCGTAGCCGTGCTCCATGACGGTGAGGATGGTGGCCCCGGGGTCGACCACCACCAGCGCCACCACCTGATCGTTCTCGCGCAGGCGGATGCCGCGCACTCCGTGGGCGGTCCGGCCCATCGGCCGGACATCCACCTCGCGGAAGCGGCAGGCCATGCCCAGGCGCGTGGCCACCAGCACCTCCTGCTGGCCGGTGGTGACGTGGGCGTCGATGATCTCGTCGCCCTCCTCCACCCCCATGGCGATGATGCCGGCCACGTTGATGTTGGCGTAGGCCGAGAGCTCGGTCTTCTTGATGTAGCCGCGCCGGGTGACCGCTAGCAGGAAGTGGCCGTCCGCCTGCTCGAAGGAGCGCACCGGCACGATGGCGGCGGTGGCGTCGCCCGGGGGCAGACGAACCAGGTTCACGATGGGCAGGCCGCGACCCGCCGGGCCGGCCTCGGGCACCTCGTGCACCTTGAGGGCGTGGGCCCTACCTTTGCGCGTGACCACCAGTATGGTGGAGTGGGTGGAGGCCACGAACACGTCCTCCACGAAGTCCTCGTTGCGCGTCTGCATGCCGGTACGCCCGCGCCCGCCCCGGCGCTGGCGCCGGTAGAGCGACAGCGGGCTGCGCTTGATGTAGCCGGCGTGGCTCACGGTCACCACGTGGTCCTCGTCCACCAGCAGGTCCTCGATGGTGAGCTCGCGGGTCTCGCCGGTGATCTGGGTGCGGCGCTCGTCGCCATATTCCTCGCGGATGCGCTCGAGCTCCTCCACCACCACGGCCATGAGCCGCTGCGGGTCTTCCAGGATGGCGGAGAGGCGCTCGATCTCCTTCTGCACCGCCTCCAGCTCTTCCAGGATCTTCTGGCGCTCCAGCCCGGTCAGGCGCTGCAGCCGCATCTCCAGGATGGCGTTGGCCTGGATCTCGGTGAGCCCGAAGGACTTCATGAGGCCCGTGCGCGCCTCGTCCGGATCGCGGCTCTTGCGGATGAGGGCGATCACCGCGTCCAGGTGATCGAGGGCGATGCGCAGGCCTTGCAGGATGTGCTCGCGCTCGCGGGCCTTGCGCAGCTCGAAGACGCAGCGGCGCCGGATGACCTCGCGCCGGTGGGCCACGTAGTGCTCGATCATCTCCTTGAGGTTGAGCACCCGGGGCTGGCCGCCCACGATGGCCAGCATGATGATGCCGAAGCTGGACTGCATGGGGGTGTGCTTGTAGAGCTGGTTCAGCACCACCTCGGCCACCGCGTCGCGCTTGAGCTCGACCACGATGCGCATGCCCTCACGGTCGCTCTCGTCGCGCACGTCGGAGATGCCCTGGATCTTCTTGTCGCGCACCAGCTCGGCGATGCGCTCGATCAGGCGCGCCTTGTTCACCTGGTAGGGGATCTCGGTGACCACGATGGAGGCGCGCTCGGTCTTCTTGTGCAGTTCGACCGTGGCCCGGGCGCGCACGTCGATGATGCCCTTGCCGGTGCGGTAGGCCTGGGCGATGCCCTCCCGCCCGTAGATGATGCCAGCGGTGGGGAAGTCCGGGCCCGGCACGATACGCATCAGGTCGTCGACGCTGCACTCGGGGTTCCGGACGAGGTGCACCGTGGCGTCGATGATCTCGCGCAGGTTGTGGGGCGGGATGTTGGTGGCCATGCCCACCGCGATGCCGGTGGAACCGTTCACCAACAGGTTGGGGAAGGCGGCGGGCAGGATGGCCGGCTCCATGGTCGAGCCGTCGAAGTTGGGCACAAAGTCCACCGTCTCCTTGTCGATGTCCCGCAGCATCTCCTCGGCCAGCTTCTCCAGGCGGGACTCGGTGTAGCGGTAGGCGGCCGGGGGATCGCCGTCGATGGAGCCGAAGTTGCCCTGGCCCTGCACCAGGGGGTAGCGCATGTTCCAGGGCTGGGCCAGGCGCACCAGCGTGTCGTACACCGCGGCGTCGCCGTGGGGGTGGTACTTCTTGAGCACCTCACCCACCACGCCGGCGCACTTGGAGAACTTCTTGTTGTGCAGCAGGCCCTCGCTGAACATGGCGTACAGGATGCGCCGGTGCACCGGCTTCAACCCGTCGCGCACGTCGGGCAGCGCCCGCCCGATGATCACGCTCATGGCGTAATCCAGGTAGGACGAGCGCATCTCGTCTTCGATGGCGACCAGGGTGCGGTTGACCAGGAAGCTCTCGCTCATGTGCTCATCCTCTCACCAGCGCACGGCGGCGCTGGCCCAGGTGAAACCCGCTCCGAACGACGCCAGCACCACCAGGTCGCCCGGCCGCAGCCGGCCCTCACGCTCGGCCTCGTACAGACACAGCGGGATGGAGGCCGCGGTGGTGTTGCCGTAGCGCTCGATGTTGCTGGCCACCCGCTCCATGGGGATGCCGAGCTGGCGAGCCACCATCTCGGTGATGCGCTGGTTGGCCTGGTGGGGCACCAGCAGCGCCACGTCCTGGATGGAGAGCCCGTTCGTTCGCAGGCACTCGTGGATCACCTCCGGCATGCGCTGCACCGCGGCGGTGAACACCTGCCGGCCGTTCATCTTGGGAAAGTGGCGTCCCTCGTCCAGCATCTGGTGGGAGATGCGCAGCGGATGGAAGCGCGAGCCGGGGGCCTCGATCCACAGGGCCTTGGCGAAGCGGCCGTCGGCGTGCAGGTGGGTGGAGAGCACGCCGCGCTCGCCGCTTTCGCTCGCTCCCAGCACGGCCACCGCGGCCGCGTCGCCGAACAGGCAGGCCACGTCGCGGCCGCGGGTGCTGATGTCCAGGCCGGTGGAGTGCACCTCGGCGCCCACCAGCAGGATGCGCCGGTATTGTCCCGAGCGGATCCAGGCGTCGGCGACGGAGAGCCCGTAGATGAAGCCCGAGCACTGGTTGCGGACGTCCAGGGCGGGGATGCCGGGGATGCCCAGGCGCGCCTGCAAGAAGCAGGCGGTGCCGGGGAAGGTGTGCTCCGGCGACAGCGTGGCCAGGATGATGCAGTCGAGGTCGCCGGGTTCGAGCCCGGCGCGCGTGAGCGCCTCGCGGGCGGCGTGCTCGGCCAGCTCGGAGCCGCCCATCTCCCCCGGGACCCAGTAGCGCTGGCGGATGCCGGTGCGCTCGACGATCCACTCGTCGGTGGTGTCCATCAGGGTGGTGAGCTCCTGGTTGGTCACCAGCCGTTCGGGCACGTAGTGACCCAGTCCCAAAAAGACGCAGCGCTTCATGTCAGATGTCCAGGTTGGAGACTTCCAGGGCGTGCTTCTCGATGAACTCGCGCCGGGGTTCCACCGCGTCGCCCATGAGCATGGTGAAGATCTCGTCGGCCGCTACCGCGTCGTCCACCCGGACCCGCAGCAGCGAGCGGGTCTGAGGGTTCATGGTGGTGTCCCACAGCTGCTCGGGGTTCATCTCGCCCAGGCCTTTGTAGCGGGTGATGGTCTGGCCCTTGCTGCCCGCCTCCAGCACCCGCTCCAGCACCGCCACCGGCGTGTCCGCCCGCTGCATGCTCTCGCCGTCGCCGATCTCGTAGGGGGGCTCGCCCAGCTCACGGAAGCGCTCGCGCAGGGCGCGCAGGTCGGAGAACTCGGCCCGGGTGAGGAAGTCGCGGTCCAGGATGGTCTCGGCGCGGGTGCCGCCGTGGTGGGTCTGCATGCGCAGCCGGAACCCGGAGTAGTGGGGGTCCTGCTCCAGCTCGGGGTACAGCGGCAGCACGTCGGGGTGCACCCGCTCCAGGTAGTCCTGCACCCGCTGGATCTCCTCGATCAGCTCCTCCTTGCGGTTCACCGTGTCGGCGTGGATGCCGGTGGCCATGACGATGGCGTCCACCAGGCGCTCGTCCTTGCGCTTGCCGATGCGGGACAGGATGTCGCGGTAGCGGATGACGTCGCGGCACAGGGCCTGCAGGCGGTCGCCGGAGAGCGACTCGCTCTTGCCGTTCCCCGCCGGGCGCACCGTGACCTTGCTGGCCCCGTGGCGCAGCAGAAAGTCGTCCAGCTCGCGCTGGTCCTTGAGGTACACCTCGTCCTTGCCGCGCTTGGCGCGGAACAGCGGCGGCTGGGCGATGAACAGGTGGCCGCGCTCGATGATCTCGGGCATCTGCCGGTAGAAGAAGGTGAGCAGCAATGTGCGGATGTGGCTGCCGTCCACGTCGGCGTCGGTCATGATCACGATGCGGTGGTAGCGCAGGCGGCTCGCGTCGAACTCGTCCTTGCCGATGCCGGTGCCGAGCGCGGTGATCAGGGTGGCAATGCCCTCCGAGGAGAGCATCTTGTCGAAGCGGGCCTTCTCCACGTTGAGGATCTTGCCGCGCAGCGGCAGCACCGCCTGGTTGCGCCGGTCGCGTCCCTGCTTGGCCGAGCCGCCGGCCGAGTCGCCCTCGACCAAAAACAGCTCGGAGTTGGCCGGGTCGCGCTCCTGGCAGTCGGCCAGCTTCCCCGGCAGCGACAGCCCCTCCAGGGCGCCCTTGCGCCGCACCATCTCGCGCGCCTTGCGGGCCGCCTCGCGGGCCCGGGCCGCCTGGGCGATCTTCTCGCACACCGCGCGCGCCAGCGCCGGGTTCTCATCGAGGTAGGCCGAGAGCTGGTCGTTGACGATGGTCTTGACCACCCCCTCCACCTCGGAGTTGCCCAGCTTGGTCTTGGTCTGCCCCTCGAACTGCGGGTGGTGGAGTTTCACCGAGATGACGGCGGTCAGGCCCTCGCGGGTGTCCTCGCCGGAGGGGTTCTCGGAAAGGTTCTTGAGCAGGTTGTTCTTCTGGGCCCAGGCGTTGATGGTGCGGGTGATGGCCGAGCGGAAGCCCACCAGGTGGGTGCCGCCCTCCACGGTGTTGATGTTGTTGGCGAAGGAGAAGACGGTCTCCTGGTAGCCGTCGTTGTACTGCATGGCCACCTCGACCGCCACGTCCTCGTGCTCTCCGGCGAAGTAGATCACGTTGGGGTGCAGCGCGGTCTTGTTGCGGTTGAGGTGCTCGACGAAGGAGCGGATGCCGCCCTCGTACTTGAACTCGTTGCTCTTGCCGGTGCGCTCGTCCTTGAGCGAGATGAACACCCCGCGGTTGAGGAAGGAGAGCTCGCGCAGCCGCTGCGAAAGCACGTCGTAGTTGTACTCGATGCTGCCGAAGATCTCGTCGTCGGCCAGGAAGGTCACCTTGGTGCCGGTGCGCGCGGTCTCGCCCATCACGGTGAGCGGGGTGGCCGGCTGGCCGCGCCGGTAGATCTGGCGGTGGATCTTCCCGTTGCGGAAGATCTCGAGCTCGAGCTCCTTGGACAGGGCGTTCACCACCGACACGCCCACGCCGTGCAGGCCGCCGGAGACCTTGTAGGCGCCGGAGTCGAACTTGCCGCCGGCGTGCAGCACGGTCATCACCACCTCGGCGGCCGGGCGCTTCTCGGTCTTGTGCATGTCGGTGGGGATGCCGCGGCCGTTGTCCAGGACGGTGACGCGGTTGTCGGCGTGGATGGTGACCTCGATGGTGTCGCAGAACCCGCCCAGCGCCTCGTCGATGGAGTTGTCCACCACTTCGTACACCAGGTGGTGCAGGCCCTGCGGCCCAGTCGAACCGATGTACATGGCCGGGCGAGTTCGCACCGCATCGAGGCCGCCGAGCACCTTGATCTTGTCGGCGCTGTATTCTTCTACGGCGACTTTCTTTCGGGACTCGTCCGTATTGATCTTCTGTTCATCGGCCATCTTGCAAGTTCCCGTCTTTGAGAGAAAATTTCATTTTTCCGGCCGCTCTTCTCGACCGCCGGAACATACCATCCCGCATGCCCGATGTAAAGGAAAAACTGCGCGGATTTCATTGTATAAGTCATTGATTAATAATAATAAAATAACAATATTCCGCTCTCTCGCGATCGGGGTCTAACCCCGCACCTTTGCAAGAAAAACTCGGGGCCTGTCCCCATTGTTTTTTGTTGTTTTTCAGATTGTTACGAGCGAGAGCCTGATTCGGGCGGAGACGTGGTGAACCTCAAATTTCTGGAGCCTGAAACGGCGGAGAGGTTTTGCGGAATTTGCGAAAATTGCTAGGCTTATCCACGTGATCATCTCCGCTAGCCGCCGCACCGACATCCCGGCCTTCTTTTCGGACTGGTTCATGGAAGGCGTCCGTGCCGGCAGGCTCGAGGTCCCGAATCCGTACTGCCAGTCGCGCAAGCGGCTGGTGTCGTTGCTCCCGCGGGACGTGGAGGCGATCGTCTTCTGGACCCGCGATCCCCGGCCGCTCTTGCGCCGGCTCGCCGAGCTCGACGAGCGCGGGATGGGCTATGTCTTCCATGTCACCCTCACGCCCTACGGCCCGCCGCTGGAACCCGGCCTGCCCCCCTTGGAGGAGCGCCTCGGCGCCGTGCTCGATCTCGCCGCGCGGCTCGGTCCCGAGCGGGTGAACTGGCGCTACGATCCCATCGTGCTCTCGAATCGCACCAGCGCCGATTTCCACCGCCGCGCCTTCTCATCGCTCGCGCGGCGCCTGCGTGGCCGGTTGAGCGGCGTCACCCTGAGCCTTCTCGATTGGTACAAAAAGACCGAACGCGCGCTGCGCCCGCTCGAGGCAGATGGCTTCGACTTCCTTCACGCCGGTCCCGAAGCGCCCGAGGCAGAAGCGCTGCTCGCCGATCTGGCGGGCCTCGCCCGCGCGGAAGGGTTCATCCCCTGCGCCTGCGCGGAGGACGCCGACCTCCGGGCGCTGGGCATCGAGCCGGCGCGGTGCGTCGACGCGGCGCGGCTCTCGGCGCTCTTCGGACGCGCCATCTCGGGACGCAAGGACCGCGCGCAGCGCCCGGCCTGCCGCTGTCACGAGAGCCTGGACGTCGGGCGCTACGGCACCTGCCGCCACGGTTGCCTGTACTGCTACGCTCGCTGAACGAACTATGGCGGAACTATTTGCACCGCGCCGAGAACGGAGGTAGAAACGTCTTGTCATCTTCGGGAGGATGCCGATGAGCCAGACCGCCGGGGCCGAGGGTTTCTTGGAGCCCGACTGGAGCGCGCCGCTGGACGTGGACGGGCTCCTCGCCCGAATGCCCCAGGATTCGACGGTTCGCGGGGTGTTCTTCCAGAACGCCGTCGAGCAGGTGAAGCGCAAGCTCGGCCGCGATCCCTTCCAGCGCGAGTACTACAAGCTGCTGAGCTATTCCTCCGCCGAGCTGGTGCGGGTGCTGCGCCAGGCGGCCCAGACCCTGTTCCCCGAACTGCCGCTGCGCCAGGGGTTGCGGCGGCTGGGCCAGACGGTGTTCCCGGCCCTGCGCGAGACCGCCGCCGGGACCTTCCTGTTCTCGGTGGCCGGAAAGAGCGTGCGCTCGGCCTTCAAGCTCACCAGCCGGGCCTACGAGCTGTTTTCCTCCCACGGCCGGGCGGAGGTGGGCGCGGTGGAGGACAACGTGGTGTACATCGAGCTGCGCCGCATCTGGACCTTTCCGGATTGCTACCACGTGGGAATCTTCGAGGGCGCGCTGGTCTCCTACGAGACTCGCGGCCGCGTCGAGGTGAGGCGCCTTTCGGACTGCGACGTGGACCTGCGGATCGAGGTGGACTGAGCGCGCGCCCCGAAGGGAGATCGTGTCTGCCGAGGGAAAAAATCTCGTGCCCCCGGAGTGCGGGGAGGTGGTGCGGACCCTGCTCGATCGAGTGCCGGTGGGCATGTGCCGCTTCGAGCTGGCGCCCTCGCTGGTCCTGGATCGGCTCCTTCCTGCGGAGCAGGCGGAGCGGGAGTGGGTGGCCCGCCTGCGCGCCGACGCCCGCCTGAGCGAGTGCAACCGCGAGCTGTGCGCCATCCTGGAATCCAGCGAGAGCGAGCTTGTCGGTACCCGGCTGGAGGAGCGGTTCCTGTACGGGCTCACCAACCTGGACGAGGTGCTGCGAACCTTCCTGCGTGGCGGGTGCCAGCTGTCCAACGCCAACCTGCGCCGGGTGGACTCGCACGGCAACGTGCGCGCGCTCATGTGCAACCTGACCGGCGTGCTGGAAGACGGCCGCCTGGTGCGCTTGTGGGGCAACCTGCGCGACGTCACCGAGCTTCGGCGCGTCGAGGACGACAACCTGCGCCTGGCGGTGCTCGCCCGGGACAACCCCTTCCCGGTGCTCCAGGTGGACGCGGCCGGGTTCGTGGTCACCCGCAACACTGCCGCTGAGCGGCTACTCTCGGAACTCTCGGTGGACCTGACCGACATCCTGCCCCCGAACCACCTGGACCTGGTCCGCTCCTGTCTCGAGAGCGCCTTGCCGATCCACGAGGCCGAGTGCCTGGTGCGGGAGCGGGTGCTGGTGTGGACCTACATCCCGCAGCTGGAGCTAGGCCAGGTGAACCTCTACGGCAGCGACGTCACCGAGCGCAAGCGCAACGAGGAGCGCCTGCAACACGAGGCGCTGTACGACTCGCTCACCGCGCTGCCCAACCGCGCCTTGCTCGCCGATCGCCTGGAGCGCGCCCTGCATCGTTCCCAGCGCCACCCGGAGGCGCAGTTCGCGGTCCTGTTCCTCGACCTGGACCGCTTCAAGAACGTCAACGACTCGCTCGGTCACGACACCGGCGACGAGCTGCTGCGCGGGGTGGCCCGCCGCCTGCTGGAGTGCGCCCGGCGTCAGGACACGGTGGGCCGGTTGGGCGGGGACGAGTTCCTCATCCTGCAGGAAGACCTGCGGGGAGTGGGGGACGCCACCCGCCTGGCCGAGCGGCTGCTGCACAGCCTGGCCGAGCCGCTCGTCATCCGCGGCCGGCCCATCTACACCTCGGCCTCCATCGGCATCGCGCTCTCGGGCGCCGGCTACATCCGCGCCGAGGATCTGCTGCGCAACGCCGACACCGCCATGTACCGGGCCAAGGCCGCCGGGCGCGGGCGCTTCGCGGTGTTCGACTCCGGCATGCACCAGCGGGCGCTGTTACTGCAGCGCCTGGAGACCGACCTGCGCCGCGGGGTGGAGCGGCGCGAGTTCGAGGCCCACTTCCAGCCCATCGTGGAATCGCGCCACTTCCGCCCGGTGGCCTTCGAGGCGCTGGCTCGCTGGAAACATCCGGAGCGGGGTTTCGTGTCGCCGGGCGAGTTCATCCCAGTGGCGGAGGAGACCGGCCTCATCGAGCCCATCTCGCGCCAGATCCTGGAGCAGGCCTGCCGGGAGGCGATGCGCTGGCAACGCCCCGGCGCGCCCGTGCTGGCGGTGTCCTGCAACCTGTCGCCGGCGCAGTTCTCCGACGCCCACCTGGTCCAGCACGTGCGCCGGGTGTTGGAGGAGAACCGCCTTTCCCCCGGCTGCCTGGAGATCGAGATCACCGAGACGCTGGCCGCGCGCAACCCGGAGATGGCGGTGCGGGTTCTCTCCGATCTGCGGCAGCTCGGTGTGCGGGTGCTGATCGACGACTTCGGCACCGGCTACTCCTCGCTGGGCTCGCTGCAGCGCTTCCCGGCCGACGTGCTCAAGATCGACCAGGGGTTCGTGCGCCGCCTGGAGAGCGATCCCTCCGCCGCCGCCATCATCAACGCCGTGGTCAACCTGGCCCACGCCCTGGGTTTCGAGGTGGTGGCCGAGGGAGTGGAGACCGAGGCCCAGCTCGCCGTGGTGCGCGAGCGCGGCTGCGACTATCTGCAGGGGTTCTACTTCGGCCGGCCCATGCCGGCCGCCGAGGTGCTGACCTGGCTCGAAAAAAAGGCTCAGAACAAGGCATAGATGAAGGGGGCCGCGCCGCTGCCGCCAACGATCATCAGCGTCCCCAGCACCAGCAGCACGATAAGCAAAGGAATGAGCCACCACTTCTTGTTGTGGCGGAGAAAATCGAAGAACTCGGCGATGAGGGAGGGTTCTTTCTCGGCGGCGGCACGCTCCAGCGCCTCGTCGGCGCGGTTCGGTTCGGTCGGGGCGGGGTCGGGCATGGCACGCTCCCTCTCAGAACTGGCGGAAATAGCGCTCGGGGTCGGGCGGGTTCGCGGCCTGCGTCCACAGGCTCGTGCCCGGGGCCGGGCGGCGTAGGCGCAGCGGATCCTTGCCGGTGAGACGGCGCAACAGGCCCGCCGGTGTCACCAGCAGAAAGTACAGCAGCGCAAGCAGCGCACCGGTCACAACGAGGCCGACCGGGTAGAACAGCGTAGACACGCCGACGAACAGCGGCTTTCGCGCGGGCGGCGCGACGGCGAACGCCAGCGCCAGCGTTCCTGGAATGCCGGCGGCCAGGACCACGCCGAGCGGGGAGGCGCCGCGTAGCCAGGAGAGGACGGCCAGCAAGGCCGCCAGCAGCCACAGGCCGGCGCCGAAGACGGCGAGATCGCGGCGGGACGGGGCGCGGTTGACGGGCGGCCAGCGCATGGGTTTTCGCATCCCCTTCCGGGCGTCGCTCAATCCGGCGCGAAGCGCGCCAGGTGCTCCTCGCGCCGGGCGAGCAAACGCTCGGGCTGCTCGGATCTTAGCAGCAGGAAGTCCTCGATGGCCAGCGCGTCCATGTCGGTGGCGAAAAAGCAGCGCAGCGCGTCCTCGGGGGAGCACACGATGGGCTCGCCGCGCACGTTGAAGCTGGTGTTGATCAGTACCGGGCAGCCGGTCAGGGCATGAAAGCGCCGCAGCAGGCGGGCCAGGCGGCCGTGGCGCTCTTCGTCCACGGTCTGGAGCCGCGCCGAGCCGTCCACGTGGGTCACCGCCGGGATGTCGGAGCGCGAGAGCGCCAGCAGCTCGAGCCCCCGCCGTCCGCCGTCGTCCACCGGGCGACGGTGGGCCGCGGACACCTGGGCGGTGAGCAGCATATACGGGCTCTCCACCTGCGGCGGCAGGTCGAAGTACTCCGCGGCGTGCTCGCGCAGCACCACCGGGGCGAAGGGGCGGAAGCTCTCGCGGAACTTGATCTTCTGGTTCATGCGCGACTGCATACCGGCGTCGCGCGGATCCCCCAGGATGCTGCGGCAGCCCAGCGCGCGCGGGCCGAACTCCATGCGTCCCTGGAAGAAACCCACCACCTTGCCCTGCGAAAGCAGGCGCGCCGTGCGCTCCAGCAGCTCCTCTTCGCTGCCGGCGGCCTGGTACACCGCGCCCGCCGCGTCCAGCGCGGCGCGCACCGCCGCGTTTCCGTAGGCCGGCCCGAGCAGCGAACCTTGCTGGGCGTCCGAGGGCTGCGGCAGGCGCGGCCGCTCGAGGAGCTGGTGCCACACCAGCAGGGCCGCCCCCAGGGCTCCGCCGGCGTCCCCGGCCGCGGGCTGGATCCACACCCGCCGGAAGGGGCCCTCGGCGAGCAGGCGCGCGTTGGCCACGCAGTTGAGAG
>JAAZNF010000072.1 GCA_012798435.1 Myxococcales bacterium
AATACCGGCCACGCTGGATGGGTCTGATTGTTTTTGGGCGGCAGCGAGCAAAAAATCGCCGGCAAGTCGCTCTTTGATCTCGTAAAAATCTCCGCCTGGCGTCAATTCGAGGATTTACAACCTTGTTCTCTGCAAAGGTGAACCGGGACAGACCGGGGGACAAACCGGGGTGGGTGGAACCTAGAACCGAACCAACCGAACCTAGAACCGGCCTAGAACCGGAACCTAGAACCGGGGCCCACCAGAAAGGACCTCGTCCAATCCCGGAACGCCCCAAGGGACTCTCTCCAAATCTCTGATCTTACCTTGACCTCGAATCATCGCCTTCTCCTGTGTAGAAGGAAGGTTTGCCTTGTCCCTCGCCTTCGACCTGCCTGTAACACCAATGTGCAGTTTACTACGGTATACTACGACTTTCTATAAAATCCTTCTGCAACTTTCGTTGGATGGGCTGGGAACACCTCGGTGAACCACCAGGCCACCTGCAAAAAACGCAGGTAAAGCTCGCCACCCTTGCCGAGAAGGGAGCTATCGAAAACCGTTGCTTTTCTTAGGACCTCCGGCAAGATCGCTCTCCGTGGACGATGCATCGCCATGGCTCGCGGGAGCACATGTGTGAATGCGCCAGGGAACCGCTCAGGGTATGGCCTTCTTCCATGACCCAGCGCCAGTCCCAAGGTCCAGGAGGCCAACATGCCTATACGGGTTGTTGTCTTGGCTCTGATCGCCATTCACGCCATCATCCACCTGATGGGCTTCGCAAAGGCTTCCGAGCTGGTGCCTTGCGCTCAGCTGAAAATCTTCATCTCTCGCCCGATGGGCTTGGTCTGGCTGGCCGCCTGCGCGTTGCTTCTTGCGGCCGTCGTGCTGCTCTTCGCCGCGCCTCGCTGGTTCTGGTGGGTCGGCCTGGTGGGCCTCGTAGTATCGCGGTCAATCCGGGGTGCCTGGCACCTGATCGGCCTCGGCCTGATCGGCACCCGATCGGTGACACCCTGGTTTGTGGTATAGGAATATCGCCTTAGGCGTCTTTTTGCCTGGATGGTCACCGGCAGCGCTCGTCGTTCCTCGTCAGCCGAACAAGCGTGTCGACCCTGGGCAGACGCCGAGGCGGTCGGCGTGTAGCGCTTACGGGTAGTCGGCGCGCCGTCGAGGGTGAGAGAAATGCGAAACAAACTGAATAAACTCACATGGTTCGCCGGCAGATTCGACTTCTCCATCGCTGGAAAATGGCTGTTCCTCGGTGTCCTCGTGGGCCTGGTCAGCGGCGTCGGTGCGATTGCGCTCCAGTTCGGTTTACAGGCCATCCGCGAGCTTACCCTCATCGCGCTGGTGGGGCTCGATCTCGGCGGTCCGGGTGGCGAGTCACCGGAGCTCGGCCTCCGTCTTCACTCCTTCGTTCCGTATCTCGTGGTCTTGGTCCCGGCGCTGGGGGGCCTGGCGGCCGGGGTGCTCGTGTTCTGGCTCGCTCCGGAGGCGGAAGGACACGGCACCGACGCGGCCATCGACGCCTATCACCGCAAGCTCGGCCGCATCCGCGCTCGCGTGCCTCTCATCAAGATGGTCGCCTCGGCCATCACCATCGGCACGGGAGGATCCGGCGGGCGCGAGGGTCCCATTGCCCAGATCGGCGCCGGATTTGGCAGCTTCTTGGCGTCACGCCTCGGCCTGAGCGCCCGGGAGCGGCGGATGCTCCTGGCGGCCGGCATCGGCGGGGGCGTCGGCGCGATCTTCCGCGCGCCGCTCGCCGGGGCCATCTTCGCCGCGGAGGTGCTCTACTCATCGGCAGAGGTCGAGGCCGAGGTGCTGCTGCCGGCCATGGTGTCATCCATCGTCGGCTACGCCGTGTTCGCCAGCCGCTTCGGCTGGGGGCACATGTTCACGGGAGCCGGTACGCACGGATTCTCGAATCCGCTCGAGCTCGGGCCCTATCTCGTGCTCGCCCTGGTTGTCGCCGGCGGCGCGCTGCTCTACATCAAGGCCTTTTACGGAGCACGCTCGCTATTCGCACGCGTCCCACTGCCACGCCCCTTTCGCCCGATGTTGGGGGGCGCCATCACGGGCGCCATCGGGCTGGCGCTCATCCTGCTCTTCGGTCAGTCCCGCGACATCGGGGACGTGCTGTCGAGCGGCTACGGGATCATTCAGCACGTGGTCGACACGGACGGCGCGGGTCTTTCCGTGCTGCTGCTGCTGGCCGTGGCGTTCGGCAAGATCATCACGACCTCGACCTCCATCGGCTCCGGGGGCAGCGGCGGCGTCTTCGGTCCGTCGATGGTGATCGGCGCGACGCTCGGCGCCGCGGTGGGCAACACCTTCCACGCCATCATGCCGGGGGTCGTGCAGCACCCGATGACGTTCGCCGTGGTAGGAATGGCCGGGTTCTTCGCGGCTGCCGCCAAGACCCCGATCTCGACGGTGATCATGGTCAGCGAGCTGACGGGCGACTACGCGCTGCTCGTGCCGAGCATGTGGGTGTGCGCCTTCGCTTTCCTCGTGAGCCGCGACTGGACCATCTACCGCAGCCAGCTCCCTTCACGTGGGCTGGTGTTGCCTCAGACAGGGGCCGCAACTCCCGCAGCGCTGGCGCATCTCCGGGTCGGTGACGTCTTCCATCGAGAGCGACGCTTCGTCCAGGTCCGACCGACAATGTCGTTGCAGGAGATCATGCGCGTCTCTGAATCCACGCGACAACGCGTGTTCCCAGTGACCAGCGAGGACGGGGTCCTCGAGGGCGCGTTTCGCATCGACCAGCTCATCCACGCCGTGCAGGAAGGCAAGGCGTCCGTGGCGCGGGAGCTTCTCGACGACCGCGTCTTCTTCGTACGTGAGACCGATACGATCGAGCGGGCGCAGCTCATGCTTCGCAACAACAGCCTGGAAGAGCTGCTGGTCGTCGTGGACGGAGCCGATCAGCGAGTCGTGGGTATCTTGACCATGGGGGACATCCTGCTCGCGTACCAGCGAGTGATGGCGAACCCGCAGGATGCCGATGCGCCGATCCAGAGACGGCCGTCAGATGATGTCTCCAAGGATTGAGCGACGGCCCGCTACTGCAGGAGAGTAGGCGTGCGGCGCCTTATCCTCCGGGTTGCCCCGGGTAGGTTTCCGCACGCCCCTCGCCGAACCCGGCGTACACCTTTCGCTGTGCACCGGGCTCTCTATAGATGACAGCGCGAAGTCGGGTGGGACGAGCCACGCATGCCGAAAGCGCTCCACGCTCAGCGAGACCAGCTCGAAGGGTCGGACGTCGCCGTCCTGCCACCGCATGGTCCTGCCGCCTGGCTTGCACCAGCCGCGTAGTAGCCTTTGCCGACAACCACGGGAAGCTGTTTGAGAAGATCGAGCAAGCCCAAAGTCGCGTCGGGAGTGACGCTGGAGTCTTTGCCGGGCGGGGTCTGATGAAACTCGTCCAGATTCTTGCGCCATTCGGCAAATTTTTCATCAACGGCACTCCTCACCTTACCCAGAGCCTGGCCAAGCTGATCCCTGGCCCATTGACGGGCCTGCTCTTCGGTGACCTCGAAAGGTTCCAGCCTTGTTTGCTCGACGCTCCGTATTTGCCCTGACAAATTGGAAATGCAAAACGACCCTCCCGGCAGCTCTTCCCCATCCGGAACAAGGTAGAATCGGCGGGGATTTTCAACGCTTGACCACTGTGATGCTGTCATCTGCAGGCTCCTGGTTATCTCTTTTCAGCAGTGGCTGGATGTATCTGATCGGAGGATCATTCAGCTCGGCGATTGCTGCCAGAAACTCGGGACGTACCGGATCGTCGATCTTTTCCAGCGCCTGGACGACCCACCCCCTGGCTAGCGGCGCCGAAAGCGGGGCAGGGAGAAGGGCCAACCTTTTCATCATATCCGCGTTAAGCCCGCTTTGGTCAAAATATGTCCAAGGGTTGAAACACAATGGAACTGGTGATTTCGGCAGCGTCTCCCGCCCTGGCAATACGCCGCACTGAGACCACCGTCCGAGAAATGGGGACTCGGGGTCGCTCGCGGGGCGCTCCGGGACGCCTCCGGTGCAGACAACGGCGCTGACACTTACGGCCTTCGGAGCCGGTGGAAAGCCCTCTCCGCCGGCGGCGCTGTCCATCGCCCAGCTAGCGCGGCACAAACCGCCAGAACCGCAAGAGGCAGCCATCGCTCAGATCGAAGTGCGCTCATGGGTCACTCGCGCACCGGAACCCGATCCCCGGGTTGCGCTCGCTCGGGCGGGCGCGGCCGCGGCGGGAGGTGCGTAGGTCGGAAAGGTCGCTGAGAAACGACCCGCCCCGGATCACCCGGTAGGCCTCTTTGGCAAAAGGTTGCCGCTCGGCTGGGTATGACTGATCCTGGTAGCCGTCCGCCGTCCACTCCCATACGTTGCCGGCCATGTCCAGCAGTCCCTCGGGAGCCTTCCCGTCCGGGAAGCTGCCCACCGGAGCCGTGCCGACATAGCCGTCATCGTAGCCGAACACCGCCATCACCGCGCTGGGGAAGACCTTGCGCCCCTTGTCGTCGGCCAGGTTGGCCCTCGGCTTGTCGAGCCCCGTGTTCCCCCACGGGAACTTGCGCCCGTCGGTCCCACGCGCCGCGCGCTCCCACTCCATCTCGGTCGGCAGACGCTTGCCCTTCCAGCGGCAGAAGGCCGCGGCCTGCTCGAAGGTGAGACAGTTGACCGGGTGTCGCGCGCGGTCGGCTTTGCCGAAATTGCATGCCCAGGCCCACTGCGCCTGCTCGGCCCCGGCGATGAACGGCGACTCCAGTCCCTCGGCCGAACACTGCCCGGCCTCCAGGCATCGGCTGTAATCCTCTACCGTGACCTCGGTGCGATCGATGGAGAACGCGTCGAGCCTCACCAGGTGCAGCTTGTCTTCGTCCGAGCGGCAAACCCTGTCCACCTTCCGGTTGCATCCCGCCAAAAATTCGCCCGCCGGAACACGAATCATTTCGCCGAGAACACCCGTCGACGCGAACAGCCCCGCGAGAACCCAGAAAAAAAACCAGGCCATGTTCGTGCCCTTTCTACCCGCGCGGGCAGTCTATTCCATCCCGGCCGGGTGTAAAGGGTTCGCGCACCGAGAAACTGGAAGGCTCCTGTCCACACTGGCTCCGGCGGCCCCGGTCCGCGCCTGGGTCACGGCTAGCGCTGCCGGGCATGAGGTGGTTTTTTCCATGTCGGAACCAGAGAAAAATGCTTGCATCGGGCGGCGTTGTGAATATCATGGCCGTCCGGCGATTCTCCCCTGTTCCAAGGAGCGGTCATGCTCGAAGAAATCCGCAAGCAATCCCAGAGCACGTTGATCATCATCCTGTTCGGGTTCATCATCTTCGTGTTCGTGTTCTCCTTTGGTGCGGGCTCGCGCGGCTTCCGAGAGGGCGGCTGCGGCCGCACCGGGGTGGCGGCGCTGGTGAACGGCGAGCCGGTGTCCGAAACCAGCTTTTCCTTCTACTACAGCCAGCACCTCAACTCATTGCGACGCCGCCTGGAGTCCGGCAAGGCCCTGAAGCCCGAGGAGAAGCTCCAGCTCCGCCAGGAGGTGCTCCAGTCTCTGGTCGATCAGGCCATGCTGCGCCAGGCCGCCTATCGCTCCGGATTGTACGTCACCGACGAGGAGCGCAACGATGCCATCCGCAACATGCCCGCCTTCCAGGACGAGAAGAAGCGCTTCTCCTTCAAGCTGTACTCCCTGTTCGTGCAGCGCTACTTGCAGACCACCACGGACGTCTTCGAGGAGTTGCAGCGCGAGGAGATGCTGGCGCGTCGCATGGCGGAGATCGTGCAGGACACGGCCCGGGTGATGGACGACGAGGTCGAAACCGCCTACCGCCTGCGCGAGACCAAGATCGACCTGGAGTTCGTCAAGATCTCGGCGGCCAAGTTCGCCTCGGACGCCGCCATCCCCGACGAGCGGGTGGCGGAGTTCCTCAAGGAGCATCCGGAAGAGGTGAAGGCAGAATACGAGGCCCGGAGCGACACCTACCACAAGCCGAAGCAGGTGCAGGTGGCCCACGTCTTTTTCGAGAAGCGCCAGGGTTACGACGCCGACCAGATCCGCGAGAAGCGCGAGCAGGCCGAGATCTCGGCCGACGACCTCAAGAAGGGCGCCGACTTCGCCTCCCAGGCGCGCGAGTATTCCGAGGACGACGCCACCCGCGAGAAGGGCGGCGAGCTCCCCATGCTCACCCGGGAGCTGCTCTCCGCCCGCTTCGGCAACGCCTTCGCCGAGGCCGCCTTCGCGCTCGAAGAGGGAGCGATCAGCCCGGTGGTCGAGTCCGACAAGGGCTTCCACGTCATCAAGGCCCTCAAGATCATCCCGGCCGAGGATCACCCGCTCGAGGAGGTCCAGCACGACATCGCCCGCTCGCTCATCCGCCGGCGCGACGCCAACCAGAAAGCCCGCGCCGAGGCCGAGCGCATCCTGGCCGCGGTGAAGGGCGGCAAGAAGCTCGCCGAGGTAGTGCCCCCCGTCCCAGAAGACCAGCAAGACAAGCCGGACGCCACCGAAGGCCTCGGCAGCCGGCGCAGCGGGTTGTTCTCACGCATGATGCCCTTCGTGCCGGGCGTGGGCATGAACGAAGACCTCGTCCGCGCCGCCTTCGAGCTGCCCCGTGACAAGCCCTTCTACGACGGGGTGTTCACCCTGGGGGCCGTCGACGGCCTCGAGGAATACCTGGTGTTCGGCGTGGCCGAGCGCAAGGACCCGGACATGGCCGCCTTCGCCGAGGCCAAGCCTGCGCTACGCAACCAGCTCCTCATGATGCGCCGCTACCAGCAGGTGGCCTCCTGGAGCGAGCACCAGCGGTCCCGCGCCCGCGTCGAGGTCAACCAGGCGCTGCTCACCGCTCCGGAACGCGCCAAGCGCGGCGTCGAACCGATTCCGGTGGACGATTTCTGATCCTCGGAAATCCCCTGCTAGCACCTGGCCTCTTCCACCCGCCGCTGTCCCGGATCGTCTCCTCGTCTGCTGGCTTTTTCCACTCCTGCTCTGCCCCGCCTGCACATATCGCGGCCTCCGGCGGCAACATGTGCGCTCCCCCTCCGTGCTGGCTTCGGGCTCCCGCGTTCGGTCGCGAAAGAATGCTTACGCACCCGAGGCAGGTTTTTCAGAAAAACACATTGCTCGCTGACATCGCCCGGTGGAACCCGCCGTCCGGGCACCGTTCTGCAAAGACAAACAGATACGCTCACTCGCCCACGAACAGCTTGACCTTCTTGCCCGACTCCTCGAAGAAGCCGATCACCGGCCGGCTGTCCACGGTGAGATCCGCGTCCAGAAAGTACCCGCTGCCCGGCGTGTCGTCGACCCGGTAGCGGGTCCAGACGCCCTTGTCGCCAATCAGCATGCACAGCGTCCCCTTGCGGGGATCGGCGCCGCGCATCTCCTGGTAGGCCAGCAGCACCTTGCCGGTGGCGTCGGTGGCGAGCGCCATGTTGTAGGCATCGGGCAGCAGCGGCTCCGCCATCCAGGCGCCGTCCTTCTCGCGGCCGAGCATCAGCCGATCCTTGAGGGCCTCGCGGAACACCACTCGCGGTGTCCCGTCCACGTCGAAGAACAGCGCGCTCGACTTGCCGGGGTTGTTGTCGCGGGCGGCCACCAACGTCTTCCAGGTGCCGTCGTCGTTTTGAAAGGCCAGCCGGAGTTCACTGCTCATGCCCGACCAGTGGAAGTAACTGGCCGCCATGCCCCCCTGGGGCTTGCGCACGAAGGAGATCTGCACCTGCTCGCTGCCGTTGGCCTTGTCCACCCGCTCGTTGCCCCAGATCCCCTCTGGCGGCTCGGGCGGCGGCGAACCCGCCTTCGGGGCAGCCCCGCCGCGCTTGGGCTTCGGGATCTCGAGCGGCGTCGGCTGCAGCTCGCCGGCCTCTTGCAGGACACGCCAGGCGTGCTTGAGGAACCCGTCTCCCGAGTAGTACAGGGCGTGCAGGGTGCCCTTCTCGTCGAACAGCAGGCGCACCCCCATGCCGGTGCCCGGGCCCCACTCGATGGACTCGCGTTTCCACTGGTTGTTCTTGCGGTAGGCGTACATCAGGGTCTGGGTGGCGTCGTTGGCGTAGGCGATGTGTGGCTCGCCCTCCGCGGTCACTCGGATGGTGGCGTACAGGCAACGGTTGCAGGTGTCGTCGACCGTGTCCACCGCAAACCCGCCGGCGGACTGCCGCACGTACTTCAGGCTCTTCGCTTGCCGGTCGTAGTAGACGAGCTGGGCCTGGTCCCGCTGGCCCATGGCCAGGTTGAGGTAGTAGCCGGTGTCGCCCGAGTTGTCCACGGTGAAGAGCTTTCCCTTGGCCTGTCCGCCGTCCTTGAGAGGTATGCCAGAGCGGCTGCACGAAAGTGAAAGCAGCGCCACCAACAACCAAGTCGTCTTGCGAATCATGTCCCGCACTCCTGTGACAATCTTCCACACGTTCCATAGCACAACCCCATCCGGCTCGCAAAACGGTCTCACCTCCGCGGCCGACCGCTTCTGGATCTCGAGACCTTGTTGAATCAATCGCCGATTCCCAACCCCGAGAGCGACGCGGCATCAGAGTAAATCTCTCGGGAGGGCGCGGACGCATTATCGCCCAAAAGGTGGCTTGGGTTTTATCGCTTCTTTTGATACCATGGGCGACGCGAAGGCGAACGAACCCAAGCCGGAGAGAGGGATCCATGGCCAAGAAAGTCGTCGTGCTCGGATGCGGTCTGGTCGGTGCCACCATGGCCCGCGACCTGGCCGCGGACCGCAAGCTCTCGGTCACCGTCGCGGACGTCAACCCCGCCAACCTGCAAACCGTCTCCAGCGTGCGCAACCTCTCGACCGCCATCACCGACCTCAGCCGACCCGACAAGGTGCGCGCCGTCATCCGCGCCGCGGACGTGGTGGTGGGGGCGCTGCCCAGCCGCTTCGGTTTCGCCACCCTGCGCACCGTGATCGAGGCCGGGAAGCCCTACTGCGACATCTCGTTCATGCCCGAGGAGGCCATGGACCTGGACAGCCTGGCGCGGCGCCGCGGGGTCACCGCCGTGGTGGACTGCGGCGTGGCGCCCGGTCTGGCCAACCTGGCCATCGGTCACGCCGCGGCCGCCCTGGACGAGGGCGAGGAGGCCTCCTACTACGTCGGCGGCCTGCCGTACAGCCGCACCTGGCCATTCGAGTACAAGGCGCCTTTCGCCCCGGCCGACGTGATCGAGGAGTACACCCGCCCGGCGCGCATGAAGCTCGCCGGCCGCGTGATCACCCGCCCGGCGCTCTCCGACCCCGAGCTCATCGACTTTCCACAAATCGGTACACTCGAGGGCTCTCTTACCGACGGCCTGCGCAGCCTACTCAAGACCGTGAAGATCCCCAACATGTGGGAGAAGACCCTGCGCTATCCGGGTCACGCCGCCCTGATGCGCGTCTTCCGCGAGGTCGGATTGTTCTCCAAGAACCCCATCGAGATCGGCGCCGCCCGGGTGCGGCCGCTGGACGTCACCTCGAACCTCTTGTTCCCCATGTGGAAACGCCTGCCCGATGAACGCGAGTTCACCATCCTCCGGGTGGTGGTACGCGGGCGCAAGGGCAAGCGGCGAGAGATCCACACCTTCGATCTCTTCGACGAGACCGATCCCGAAACCGGCACCAGCTCCATGGCGCGCACCACCGGCTTCCCCTGCACCATCACCGCGCGCCTGCTGGCCTCGGGCGAGCTGCGCCTCCCCGGCGTCCACCCGCCCGAGCTGCTGGCGCGCGAGAAGGGGTACTTCCCCCACATGGTGCGCGAGCTGGCCCGGCGCGGGGTCGAATTCACCCACTCCATCGAGCACCGGCCCCTGGGCGCCTGACGCCGCGACACACTCCACATGGATGAAGGCTACTACGCTCACCCGGTGCGCTACGACGCCGAGTACGCCTCCTTCACCGCGGACGTGGGGTTCTACCTCTCGCGGGCGCGCGCCGCCGCGGGCCGGGTGCTGGAGCTCGGCTGCGGCACCGGCCGGGTGTTGCTGCCGCTGGCCCGCGCCGGACTCCCCATCGACGGCCTGGACAGTTCTGAGCCCATGCTCGAGGCACTGCGGCGCGTCGGCCCGCCCTCCTCCACCCGGCTGCACCTCGCCGACATGCGGGACTTTGAGCTTCCCGAGAGCTACCGGCTGGTGATCGCCCCGCTGAACGCCCTGATGCACCTCTTGTGCGATGACGATCTGCGCGCCTGCTTGCGTTGCGTGCGGCGTTGCCTCGCGCCCGGCGGCCGGCTGCTCTTCGACGTCCACAACCCCATCCCGGAGCTGCTGCGTCCTTCCCCGCCCGAGGGGACGGCGCTGCGCAACCTGGTCATCGCCGGAGAGTGGTTCGCCCAGCGCGAGTTCTTCAGCTACGACGACACACAGCGCATCGGCGACATCGTGTACCGTTTCGAACCGCTCCGCGGCGGCGAGAGTCTCTCGACCCGCCTGCGGTTGCGCTACTACCCGCCCGAGGCGCTGGACGCGCTGCTGGCGGAGGAAGGGTTTGCGCTTCGTTCGCGCCAGGGTGGTTTTTCGGGCGAGCCCTTCTTCGCCCAGAGCTTGACGCAGGTCGTCGAGGCCGAGCCGGGGAACCTCACGCCGCGCCAGTAGTCTCATCTCCGGTTTCTGGCACGGTAGCTTTCCCTGTTTTTTCCGTCTCTTGGATGAGAACTGAAAGGATCGTCCATGAAAAAATCGATGCCAGTCGCCACCGCGATCTTGCTCGTCCTTTCGCTTTGCCCCGCTTCGCACGCGGAATCACCGTTCCAGGAGGCCCTGCGGGCCATGGCCGCGGGCGATCTCGGACGCGCCCAGGGTGCGTTGTCCCGACTCATTCGCGGCAACGACGCCATCTCGCTCGAGGCCAGCCTGCTCACGGGTCGTGCGCTGTTCTTGGCCGGCCGCGTCGACGAGGCCGCGCGCATTTTCCAGCGCGTGCAACAGGCCGACCCGGCGGGCCGCTTCGGTACCAAGGCGCGCTTCGCCCTGGCCGAGTGCCGCGCCCGGCAGAAGGACTTCGAGAGCGCCGAGCGCCTCTACGCCGAGGCCCTGCAGCTCCTCAGCGCACCCGCCCACCTGGAGGAGATCGCCAGGCGTTTCATCGAACTGGCCGAGGAGGCCCTGCGGCCCAGCGAGCGCAAGGAGCCGGACCCGGCCCGGGCGGAGCGCCTGCTGCGGCGCGCGCTGGAGTTGCTGCCCAAGGGCCCGCTGGCGGAGGATGTCGAGCTCCGCATCGCGCGGTGCCAATCCCGCCAGAAAAAGTATGCCGAGGCGGCGACCTTCCTGGAGTCGATCCTCAAGCGCACGCCCCCACCGGCTCGCGCCGACGAGATCCGTTTCCGCCTGGCGCAGGCGCTGCAAAAGGCCGGCAACCCGTCCCGCGCGCGTCTTTTCATCCGTGAGATCCTGGACCAGGAGCCGCCCTCTGCCTACCGGGCCTCGGCGCGGTTCCTGCTCAGCCGGAGCTACGGCTTCCCCCAACCCAAGACGACGAAGGATCTGTACGAGGGGCAGGAAGCGCTGCGCCGCTTCGTCTCAGACCACCCATCCGATCGCCGCGTGGAGCAGGCGCGCCGGGAGCTGTTCCTGGCGCCGCTCGCCCAGAACCGCTTCTGCGAGGCGGAAGAGGAGATCCGCGAGGCGATTCGCAAAGGCGGGTCGGCGGACTTCTTGGGCATCGCCCGCTTTCACCTCGGCGTGGCGCTCGCGTGTCAGGGGCGCCTGGAAGAAGCCGCGGCGGCCTACCAGGATTACCTCCAGGAGCACCCGGCGCACTTCCACTGGCTCCAGGCCCGCGCGGCCATCGAGGAGCTGGCCTGGGAGATGGGCGAGCGCGCCAGGTCCAAGAAAGACTGGCCTATGGCGGCCAAGAAATACGAGGAGTTCGCCGAGCGCTTTCCGGCCTCGCCGCGCGCCCCCCTGGCGCTGCGCCGCGCCGCCGACGCCTGCGTGGAACAGAAGCAGATCGACCGGGCCCTCGCGCTGCTCAATCTCTTGAGCGCCAAGTTTTCCGCTTCGCCCGAGGCGATCGCGGCGCAGCTCGAGATGGCGCGCCTTTGGGAGGAAGAAAAACTCGACGCCACCCGAGCGCGCGAGATCCTGCGCAAACTGGAGGCGACCCACAAGAACGGAGAGGCCGCCGCGCGCCTGCTCATGCTGGACCAGCCTTCGCTGGTCATCGAAAAGCACCCGGTGTTCCGCTCCGGTGAAAAACCACGCCTGGTCTGGAGAACCCGGAACATCGAGGCAGTGGCGATCCGATCTTTCCGGCTGCGGGCGGAAGACTTCTTCCGCGAGCACCTTTCCTTCGAAAAGCTCGCCAACGTAGACATCGCCCTGTGCACCCCCGACGCCTCCTGGACGGTGCCGATCCGCGATTTCCGCCGCAGCGTCCGCCTTCGGCAGGAGGTTGAGCTGCCCTTCGCCCGCCCTGGCCTGTACCTGGTCCAGCTCTCCGCCGGCAAGCTCGAGGCCACCACCATCGTGCTGGTTTCCGACCTCGGCCTCATCCTCAAGCGAACGCCCGAGGAGCTGTTCGTCTTCGCCCAGGATCACAAGAGGCTTGTCCCCGCGACCGGGACACGGCTGATCGTCGCCAACGCGCAAGAGATCGTGGCCGAGGGCAACACCGACGCCGAGGGAGTGTTCCGCAAGAGCTGGCCGCCCGGCCGACCCAGCGAGCCGCTGTCGGTCCTGGCCTTCCAGGGCGAGCACGTCGTGTGGTCCGACGCCGAGGAGGCCGAGGGCGACCAGCAGGCGGAGCCCACGGCGCGGGCCTTCGTCTTCAGCGATCGGCCGGCCTACCGCCCCGGCGACGAGGTCCACCTGGCCGGTATCCTGCGGCCCATCCCCGGCCCGGTGCCCACATTCCAGCCGGGTGGCAAGTGGACGGTGGCGGTGAGCTGCAACGGGCAGACCATCTGGGAAGCGCCGGTGACGCTCGACGAGTTCGGTGTCTTCTCGACGGCGCTGCGCTTGGAGCCGGACGCCCCGCAGGGAGGCTGCAACTTCACCGTCGGCGATGGGCTCAAGGCCTTCTCCGGCTCGTTTCTGGTCACCGAGTTCCGCCGGCTCCCCATGCAGGTCCAGGTGGCGCTCGACCGTCCGGTGATATTCCAGGGCGAAAAGATCGAGGGAGTCATCGAGGTGCGTCACGCCCACGGAGCGCCGGCCGCGGGAGAGAAGGTGCTCTATCGCCTGAGCGCGCCGGCGACCTGGAGCCGCCCCACCTATCAGTTCGACGGCCAGGTGCGGTTCTATGACACCTCCGGCGCACGAGAGAAGGACATTCCCTGGCAGGAAGGCCTGACCGACGAGACCGGCCGGGTGCGGTTTTCCTTTCACACTCGCGGATTCGAGGAGGAGACGCGCCGCGAGATCCAGGTCCGTCTGCCGGCCCACCACCAGGTGGCCGAGGCTACGGTCCTGGTCTCGGTGTCGCAGTTCAACGCGAGTTTGAAACTCGGCCACCCGGCCGTGGTCGCCGGGGTCCCCTTCCCGGTCACGCTGAAGCTGCACGGACCGGACGGGGCCCCCGCATCCGGCAGTGCCGTGGTGGAAGCGTTCTACCTTCCTTCCGCTGGACGCGAGGAACGCGTCGAGAGGCGCGAGGTGTCGGTGAGCGATTCCGGCGAGGCCACGCTCATGTTCACCCTGGCCCGGCCCGGCGCCCATACCCTGCGCCTGCTGGCCTGGGATCGCGCCCGTCATCCGGTGGTGGCGGAGCTGAGTCTCTCGGTGACGGGAACCGAGGAAGACGGCTTCAGCATCGAGCTGGATCGGGCCGAGTACGCGGCCGGTACCGCTGCCCGCGTCACCCTTCGCAACCAGGGCAAAGACAGCCTCATCCTGCTCACCGAGGAGACCGAGCGCGTGCTGCGCCACCGGGCGGTGCGCGTCCACGCTGGCATCACCAGCGTCGAGTGGCCCATCCGGCCGGAACTGGCGCCGAACTTCCTGCTCGCGGCCGCGGCCATCAACGGCGACCGGCTGTGGCAGGCCGGGCGCGAGGTGATGGTCTCCCAGGCGCTCACCCTCACGCTGGTGACCGACCGCAAGTCCTACCAGCCCGGCGACGAGGTCACGGTCACGCTGTCGGCCCGGGACGCCGCGGGAAGGCCGGCGGATGCGCGGATGATCCTCTCTGCGGTGGACGAGACGCTGCTGCGTACCTTTCCCGAGGAACTCCCCGATTTCTTGGGCAGCTTCTTCACGGAGCGGGTCCTGGGCCAGGTTGTGACCACCGGCTCGAATGAAATCCGCTTCGATGAGGTGGAGGCCGAGGAGAGCGAGGAGGCCGAGGTCCTCGAGACCGAGGGTTCGGCAGCCATGGCCGCGCTGCGGGAGCGGCGCAAGAGCGTGACCGACAAGGGTGCTGGTCTGCTCGGCAGCGTCATGGGAGACAGCGTGGGAGTCGGCGGCCTGGGCACCCGCGGTTACGGCTCGGGCGGCGGCGGCTCGGCGTACGGCCGGGTCGGCGGAAAGTCGTCCATCAAGATGGGCGCCGCCAACGTCATGGGCGCTGGCGATGGTTGGCTACGCCAGCACTTCGCCGAAACGGCCGCTTTTCTCGCCGACCTTCGCACCGGCCCGGACGGAGTGGTCTCGGCCACTTTCCGTCTGCCCGATAGCCTCACCACCTGGCGCCTGCTGGCCCGCGCCGTCACCCAAGACACCAAGCTGGGCGAGATCCGGGTGAGCCGGCCGGCGGCGAAGACCTTCTTCGCCGAACTGATCGTCCCGCCGGAGGTCGAGGAGGGAGACGTACTGGAACCGCTGGTGCGCCTCTTCAACGACTCGCCCGTGCCCCGCAAGGTCCATGTCGAACTCGACGCAGCGCCGGCGCCGGAGGCGCGGGAGCTCGAGGTGCCCGCGTACCGCACCGCCGAGGCCCGTTTCGGCGCACGTCAAGCGACCGCGGCTGGTTCGAGCCTCGTCTTGTCGGTGAATGCCAGCGCCGGGCCGCTCGCCGATCGCCTGAAGAGGGAGATCCCGGTGCGGCCCCGCGGCGCCCGCGTGGAGCGGACGTTGCTGGGCATGACTGACAAGGCTGCCACGATGCGCTTCGATCTCGGGCAGACCTGGAAGGACCCGGCGGTCCGGCTCACGGTGAGCCTCAACCCCACCCGGTTCCTGCTGGGCGCCGGTTTCGACCCCCTGCGGTTCTCCGATCGGCCGGAGGAGGCGCTGCTCTCGATCCGCTTGCTTCGGCTGCTGGGCGGAAAGTCACATCCCGCCATGCTCGAGCCGGTGCGAGCCCACTTGCGAGCCGTGCTCAACCGCCTCATGCGCACGCAATACGACAGCGGTGCCTTTGGACTCACCCGGGCCTTTGCATTCAACGACCTCTCGGTCACGTGCAGCGCCGTGCGCGCGCTGGCGGAGGCCCGGCCGTTGCTCGGAGAGCTGCGCCTGAACGTCTCCCAGCAGCCGCTCGACTGGGCGGTGACCTACCTGCGCGAGCAGCTCGCCTCATTGCCGCCCGACGACTGGACATCCCGCGCCACCGCCATCTGGGCCCTGGCGACCGTGGGCGAGGCGCAGGTGCCGACGGTCCAGTTGCACCGTCTGCACCGCTTGCGCGGACAGATGCCGCCGGAGGCACTGGTCCGGCTCGGCCTGGCCTGGCTGGCGCTGGGCCGCACCGAGCAGGCGAGCGAGGTGCTGCGCACGCTGCGGCCGAGCCTCAAGTTCGGCGACGCGCCCCCCGCGGTTCGCCGCTTCGCGAACGTCAGTTGCGGCTCGAGCCGGCGCATCCTGTTCGAGGCGCTGCGCTTGCTGGCCGCGCTGGCGCCGGCCGATCCCTTGACGGCGGAGGGAGCCCGCTGGCTGTGGAACGAGAGCACCGCGGTCGGTTTCTTCGGCGTCGAGGAGGCCGAGGCCGCGTTACAGGCCATGCTGGACACCCAGCCGGCTGCGCTGAGGGGCGGTCGCGCCGACGTCCAGGTGTCATGCAACGGTGCGCCGGTGGCCACCCTGCGGCTAGGCCCAGAGCGCGACGTCGCCGAGGTCGACCTGCCCCGCGCTTTCTTGCGAAGCGGCAAGAACGCGCTCGAGCTTCGCGTCGAGGGCAGCGGCGCGGTGCTGTACCAGGCGGCCGTCAGCGCCTGGGACCCGGGTCCGTTCGGCGTCGAGGAGCAAGCCGGCCCGGTCTTCATATCCCGCCACGTGGACCTGCTGCCGGCGCTGTACCGCGGCGAGGAGGTCCAACGCGGCTTTTCCGCGCTCCAGGCCGGAACCAAGCCCTGGAACGACGACATCGCCGATCTCCCGGCCGGCCGCCGGGCCCGGGTCACCATCGAGGTGTGGGCCGCAAAGGACGTCTCGCTGCCGCAGCTCGCGGTCGAGGAGCGGCTCCCCGCCGGCGTGGAGTTCGTCGAAGGCAGCACCGGTCGGGGAGACTTCGGCCTGCTGCGGCAGGGCCGCCGGCTCGCCTTCTTCCTCCCGCCCGGACAAGGCACGCGCCGCATCAGCTACGACATCGAGGGCGTGTTCGCCGGCCAGTGGCGCTTCGGTCCGCTCCGGGCCATCTCGCTGGTCCGGCCCGAGGACGAGCTTATCGTGCCGGAGTACGCGCTGGCGGTGGCGGCGCCCGGCGCGCCGGGGCCCAAGGTCCGCCCCACCCCCGACGAGCTGCTCGACCGGGGAAGGTTGGCGGCCCGGTTCGAAGAACACCCGATCGTGATCGAGACGCTGGAGCCACTGCTGGCCACGGCCGCGCTGCGCGAGGAGCACCTCGGCGCGGTCCTGGGGCACCTGCTCTTTTCGTCCATCGCGCTCTCCGATCACGAGCGCACCTTGAAATACTTCGAACTCACCAAGGAAAAGAACCCCGACTTCGTCATCCCCTTCGACAAGCTCGCCGCCATCCAGCACAGCTACCGCACCCAGAAGGTCTTCGAGGGCGGCGTGCACCTGGCCCGCGGCTCCGCGGACGCGCTGTTCATGCGCGAGATGCGCCAGGTGGGCATGCTGGTCAACGAGGAGGAGGTGGCCGAGGCCATCCGCCTGTTCGACCGGCTCGCCGGCGCTTACCCGGCCAGCGCCCAGAACGCCCTGGCACGCTACGCCTTCAGCCAGCGCCTGTTCTCCCGGGCCGACCGCCTGGCCGATGGAGAAACCTTGCCCGGCTTCGACCGGCCCGGCCTGCTCGGCGCCGTCTCGGAGCAGATGAGCCGCTACCTGGCGGAATTCCCCGAACATCCCCATGTCGCCGACGCCTTCCTATCCTTGGCCTCGGCTCACCTGGAGCGGGACGATTTCGACGAGAGCATCGCCTGGGGCCGGACGGGCCTGGCCCGGCACCCGGAATCGGACATGGCACCGGCCATCCGGTACTTTCTGGCCTTCGCGCACTTCCGCCGGGGCCACTTCGACGAGGCCATGCGCTTGTGCCAGGAAGTGACGAAGAACTCCGAAGAAGACGACAACGGCGCCATGGCGAACTACATCATGGCGCAGATCCACCACGCCCGCGGCAACATCCAACGCGCCCGGGAGCTCTACGAGAAGGTCGAGAGCCGCTTCCGCGACGCGGCCGAGACGCTGGCCGACTTCGAGCGCGAACGCTTTGAGCTGCCGGAGCTCATCAACGTGCCGGCCGGCCGAGAGGTGGTGCTGCCGCTCCAGGTCCAGAACATCCGCCGCGTGGACCTGCGCGCCTACCCGGTGGATCTGCCGCGCCTGGTGCGGCTCAAGGGCTCGCTGGCGAAGTTCTCCGACATCAACCTGGCCGGCATCCAGCCGGTGTGGTCTCGCACCCTCGAAGTGCCGCAGTCGGACGGGCGGATCCAGTCGATCGACGTCCGCCCGGTGCTCGGCCAGCGCGGCGCCTTCCTGGTGCTGGCCCGTGCGGGCGCGCGGGTCACTCACGCGCTGGTGCTGCGGGACAGCCTGCAACTCGACGTGACCCAAAACCCGAGCGAGAGCCGCATCCGGGTCACGGTGCGTGACTCCCGCGGACGGCCCGTGCCGGGGGCCCGGGTGCTGCTGCGCGGCAGCGAGAGCAGCCGCTTCCTGGCCGGCAACACCGACCTGCGCGGCATCTTCGTGGCCAACGAGGTGGACGGCACCGTCACCGTGGTAGGGAGCCACCAGGGCGCCTTTGGGCTCTTCCGAGGTGGCACCGACGAGGGCTCCGGCAACGAAGACGAACCGCCGCCGCCCCGGGTGCCAAGACCCGCGCCGCCAAAGGCCAAGCGCGGGCAAAAGACGCAGATCGACTTCGAAGACGTCCCCGTCGATGGGATGCTGCAAAAGCCAGACGCCAACGCCGGGCAGCAGTTCTTCGACGAGGCCGAGCAGACCCAGGGCATGACCGCCAAGCAAGCCATGTGAGAAGACCGCTGACCATCGAGCACGGCCGGCAACTGGATCCCCGTCTACCGCGCGAACGCGCTGGCTCTCTCGGCCCCGCGTTCGCGCAGCACGAAGCCCCTCGATTTCCGGGTCGAGCGGAGGCTACCCTGGGGTGCGGCTCGATGGTTGTGCTTTATGCACCGTAAGATCTGGTCACTGCTCGAGGATGACGAACTCGACGCGCCGGTTGAGCTCCCGGCCGCGGATGGTGTTGTTGGGAGCGATGGGACGATCGGGGCCGAAGCCCTGGGACTCGAGGCGCTCGGGAACCACGCCCTGCTGGACGAGGTAGTCGCGCACCGCCTGCGCCCGCTCCCCCGAGAGCCGCCGGTTGAGGGCCAGCGAGCCCTGGCTGTCGGTGTGGCCCTCGATGCGCACCTTGCGGATCTCGGGGTGGTTGGCCAGCACGTCGACCACCGCGTCCAGGATGGCGAAGCTGTCGCGGGCGATGGAGGCCTTGGCGGTCTCGAAGTGGATCTTCTTTTGCAGCACGATGCGGTTCTTCTCGATCACCACCACCTTCTGCTTGGGCGCCGGGGTGAGGCGAAATTCCGCGTGGAAGGTCTGGCCTTCCTTCAGCTCCACGGTGCGGGCCTTGGCCAGGTACTTGTCGGCGCTCACCTTGACGATGTAGGTCCCCGGGGGAAGCTCGGCGGAGAAGCTCCCGCTGTCCGGGGCGCTCTCGAGAGTCGCCTGGCTCGGGCCGGAGATCTCGACCTGGGCCTGCATGGGCTTCTCGGCCTCGTTCTGCACCGTGCCCGAGAGCGTGCCTCGCTTGAGTTCCGGTTCGAGCGTGAAGTCGAGCAGCGTCATCTCGCCGGCCTTGACCTCGGCTTCCTGGGTCTGCGGCTTGAAACCCTGTTTGCTAGCGGTGAGCTTCACCATCCCGGCGGTGAGGTCGTAGGTGGCGTAGCGGCCCTCCGCCGTGTCGGTGGCCACCGGCGTGATCACCCCGCCCTCGAAGGACACGATGGCCTCGGGGATGATGGACTGGTCGGCCGCGGAAAGCACCCGGCCGGCGACTCGCCCGGTGGTGACGGGGGCCGGGACGAGCTTCTCGACCACCTTCTCCACGGGCTTCTCGATCACGCGGGTCTCGGCCTTGACAAAGGGATCGAAGGCATAGGCCAGACCGATCCACACCACGTACGGCGGCACCGCCGGTACTCCGTTGAGGTAGGCCTTCTCCCCGCCGATGCCGATGTCGACAGCGAGGTCGAGGGTGATGTCGTCGAGGTAGGTGATCCGCACTCCCGGCGTCAGGCGCATGCCGATCACGTTGGCCAGCGTGGTCCGGGTGCCTAAGGAGGCGCCGTCGAGATCGTCGCGGCCCACGCCCACCGGGATCTGCAGGGAGTACTCCAGGAAGGGCTGGATGGCCACCGGGTCGGCGTACGGCAGCGGCGCGTCCAGGGCGAATCCCAGGGCCACGCGGTGGAAGCGGTTCACCCGCAGCGCGAAGGCCTCGATGTGAGACAACACCCGCTCCCCGGCCAGGTTGTCGCCGTTCTCGAAGACCATGCCGGCGTTGAGGTGAAGACGCAGCGGGACCTTGGGTTCGAGCTTGCGCACGTCGAAGCTGGCCAGAAAGGCTGTGCGCACCCCGGTCCCCGAGAACTCCGGGCTGGAGTCACCGATGCCGTTCATGAAGTTCACCGCCAGGTCGGCGCCGAGCGAGAGCGAGGGGATCACGGCGTAGTAGCCCTTCACGCCCAACTCGAAGTCGCCCTGGGTCTGGAGCAGGTTGGGGCGGGAAGCGGTGTTCTGATTGGAAGAGTTGCGCAGGTTGGCGAAGACCTCCAGAAACGGCAGCACCGTCATGGCCAGACCGGCGCGAAACACCTGTTGGGACTCGCTGTAATCCTTCCAGTTGGGATCGGTCTTGAGGAAAGATTCGCTCTGGAACAATCCGCCGTGGAGCGACAGCCGGAAGGTCAGCGGCTTTCCCGAGCCCGCCTCCATGACGTTGAGCAGGCCGGTTTCGCCCCCCGGGGCAGCAGAGAAGAACCGCAGGCGTTCGAGCGCCGGCGCCTCACCCTCCGCCGTGGCCTCGACCTTCACCGCGGGAGCGGGCGACATCGAGTCCCGGATGGCCCGGTCGGTGGCGTCGAGATTATCCGACGCCAGGCCCCGCGCGCTGCACAGCAATGAAACGGCCGCGACTGCAATTAGGGCGTACCGCATGGGATACCTCCCGTCCTCGGGGAGCGGCGCTCTCGTCAACGGGGTCTATATAGCCGCGCCGCTCGGGCAAAGTCAAACTTCGCTTCTTGACAGAAAGGGCGGGCGTGAGCTACAAAAAAGAAAGCGCCGGGCCGACTCGTTGGCGGCCACGGCCGATGCGGCTCGCTGCTTTGAAATGTCCGCGCCTGGATCCACGAGCGACCGGGACCGGCTGTCTTCCCTCCCCTTCTCTCACCGGATCTGAGCGTGTCACCACTGGCGCCGCAGGGAGGTTGACATGCTGCGCACCATGTTCCTATCCAAGATCCACCGGGCCCGGGTCACCGAGGCCGACGTGGAGTACGAGGGCTCGCTCACCCTGGACCAGGACCTGATGGACGCCGCGGGCATGCTTCCGTACGAGCAGGTCCACGTATGGGACGTCGACAACGGCGCCCGCCTGGCCACCTACTTGCTCCCCGGCCCGCGGGGCACGGGCACGGTGTGCGTGAACGGCGCCGCCGCCCGGCAGGTCCAGGTGGGGCACCGGGTGATCATCTCCACCTTCGCCACCATGGAGGAGGAGAAGGCCCGCGGCCATCGCCCCACCGTGGTGCTGGTGGACGAGCGCAACCGCGTGCTCGCGGACCGCCACGTCGAGACCCCCTTCACCCGCTCCCATCGCCAGGCCGCCGCCCGGCGGTAAAATATTTCCCAGCCGATCGATTCTGCGCTACCATTCGAGCGTCTCTACGCGAGGGCGAACGGATGCCGCGCGAGCTCAGCACCGGTCAAAAATGGTTTCGCCGGGCCGTCCAGGCTCTGCTTGTCGCCGCCGTCCTGGTCGCCTTGAAGATGACCTGGCCGGAGCCGGTGATCGAGGTGCGCACGGCCATCGCCGGGCGCGCCACCGTCGAGGAGATCGTCCCCTCGCTCCAGGCCGGCACGGTCAAGAGCCAGCGCCAGGTCACCCTGCGCGCCGCCACGCTGGGCCAGGTGGTGGCGCTGCCGGTGAAGAAAGGCGACCGGGTGCGCGAGAACCAGCTCCTGGTCGAGCTCTCCAACGCCGTGCTCCAGGCCCGCCTGCGGTTGGCCCGGGCCAACCTGGCCTCCGGCGAGAGCGCCGCGCGCAGCGCCCAGCTCCGGCTCGATCTGGCCAAGAAGAACCTGGAGCGCACACAGCGGCTCATGGAAAAGGGCGCCTCCACCTCCCAGGCGCTGGAGCGGGCCCAGGCCGAGCACGACATGGCCGCGGAGGCGGTCGTCACCGCCCAGGCGGCGCTGGGCGAGCTGCGGGCCGGTGTCGAGCTGGCGCAGGCCTCGCTGGAGGACACCCGGGTGCGTGCGCCCTTCGACGGCCTGGTGGTGAGCTGCTCGATCGAGAAGGGCGAGTCGGTCATGGCTGGCGCACCGCTGCTGGACCTGGTGGACGACGCCGGCGTGAGCGTGGAGGCCTCGGTGGACGAGGCCGACGCCGGCCGCATCAAGCCGGGAATGCCGGTGCGGCTGACCACCGACGCCTTCCCGGGACGGGCCTTCTCGGGACGGCTCTCCTGGATCTCCCCGGTGGTGGCGCGTGACCTGCGCCAGAACCGCCACCTGGACATCGAGATATCTCTCGACGGGGACTCGCCCGATCTCAAGGTCGGACTGTCCACCGACGTCGAGATCATCGTCCAGCGCCGCGAGAACGTGCTGGCCGTGCCCACCCCCGCGGTGATGCGCCGCGGGGACCGGTTGCAGCTCTTCGTTGTCACTGGAGACCGGGCGCGGCTGCGCGACGTGCGCGGCGGGCTGTCCAACTGGGAGAAGACCGAGATCCTGGAGGGGCTGCGCGAGGGCGAGCACGTCATCCTGTCTCTCAACGAAAAGGGCCTGGCCGATGGCGTGCGGGTGAGGCTCCCCGGCGCCGACGGCAGCGCCAAGGTGGCCTACTGATGCTCATCGAAATCGAAAAGCTGTCCAAGGTGTACCGCATGGGAGAGAACGAGGTCCACGCGCTGCGCGAGGTGAGCCTGGCCATCGATCGCGGCGCCTCGGTGGCCATCGTGGGCCCGTCGGGCTCGGGCAAGTCCACCCTGATGAACATCATCGGCTGCCTGGACACCCCCAGCGGCGGCAGCTACCGCCTGGACGGCAAGCTGGTCTCCAGCATGAACGACGACGCGCTGGCCACGGTGCGCAACCGGCAGATCGGGTTCGTGTTCCAGACCTTCAACCTGCTGCCGCGCCAGAGCGCGCTGGAGAACGTGGCCCTACCCCTCCTCTACGCCGGGGTGAGCCGCCGCGAGCGGCGCGAGATGGCCCTGGAGGCGCTGCGTAAGGTGGACCTGGTGGAACGCGCCGGCCACAAGCCGGCCGAGCTGTCGGGCGGCCAGCGCCAGCGGGTGGCCATCGCGCGGGCCCTGGTGAACCGACCTTCCATCCTGCTCGCCGACGAGCCCACCGGCAACCTGGACCAGAAGGTCGGCCGCGAGATCATCGCCCTGTTCCGCCGCCTGAACGAGCAGGAGAACGTCACCCTGATCCTGGTTACCCACGACCGGGAGATCGCCCAGAGCGCGCGGCGCCAGATCGAGATCATCGACGGCGCCATCGTCTCCGACCGGGGGAACTGAGAGGAAAGGCGCGTGGAGCTGCTGGAACAGGTGCGCGTCGCGGGCGAGTCCATCCGCGCCAACAAGCTGCGCTCCTTCCTCACCACCCTGGGCGTGGTGATCGGGGTAGCCTCGGTGATCCTGCTGGTGTCCATCGGCGAGGGCATGCGCACGTACCTGGCCAACGTCTTCGCCGGCATGGGCAGCAACCTGTTGTTCGTGTTCCCCGGCAAGCGCGACACGCGGGGCGGCGGACACCCGCCCATGTCGACCACGGTCCACAAGCTCACCCTGCAGGACGCGAACGCCCTGCGCCAGCGCAGCCTGAACATCGTGGGCGTCGCCCCGCTGGTGGTGGGCGGCGGGCGGGTCGAGCGCGCCGCTCGCTCGCGCGACACGGTGGTGCTGGGGACGGACCACGAGTTCATCGAGGTGCACAACCTGTCGGTCGGCGCCGGGGAGTTCTTGCGCGAGGAGGACGTGGAGGCCAAGCACCGGGTGGCGATCATCGGCCAGACCATCGCCAAGGAGCTCTTTGGCGACGAGTCGCCGTTGGGTCAGCCCATCAAGGTGGCCGAGTCGCGCTTCCTGGTGGCCGGGGTGATGGCGCCCAAGGGCCAGTCGCTGGGGCTCGACTTCGACGACATGGTGTACATCCCGGTGAATGCCGCCCTGGATCTCTTCAACGAGGAGGGGCTCACCCGCATCTCCATCAAAGCTGCCAACCCCTCCAACCTCCAGCCGGCCATCGAGGACATCGTGCGCATCCTCAAACACCGGCACAACAACCGCGAGGACTTCACCGTGGTGAGCCAGGCCGACATGCTGGAGACCTTCAACCAGATCGCCTCCACCATGACCTATGTGCTGCTGGGCATCGCCTCCATCTCGCTGCTGGTCGGCGGCATCGGCATCATGAACATCATGCTGGTGTCGGTGCGCGAGCGCACCCGCGAGATCGGGGTGCGCAAGGCGCTGGGGGCGCGCCGGCGCGACATCCTGATCCAGTTTCTGATCGAGTCGGTGATGGTCAGCTCGCTGGGTGGGGCGCTGGGGCTGGGCCTGGGGGCGCTAATCGCCACCTCCATCACCGCCGCCGTGCCCGAGATCCCCACCCGCATCACCCTGTGGATCCTGATGCTGGCGGTGGGCTTTTCGGTGGGCGTGGGCATCTTCTTCGGGGTGGCCCCGGCCCGCACTGCGGCCAACCTCGATCCCATCGAGGCGCTGCGCTACGAGTGAGCCCGAAGGTTCGACGATCTCGCGGACAGGCTCGATTCCATCATGCAAAAGGGAGACGAGATCTGGACCTACAGTCGGCGGGCGCGGGCGGGGCGGCTCTACTCTTTTTCCTTGTCACCCTCGGGCTTCTTTTCGGGCTCGCTCTTGGGCTGGTCTTCTTTCTTGCCGCTATCGTCCTCCGGGTACCCGGTAGCGGTCTTCATGTACTTCGAGTCGTTCTCAGGGGTGCCGGGGGCGGTCTCGCCGGGCAGACCTACGGGAGTGTACACCCCGGCCTGAACCTTCTCGGTGTAGTCCAGCTTGGGGGGTTTCTGCTTGTTGCAGGCGAGAAGTCCGGCCCACGCGGCCACTGCTAGGGTCAACCAGAGCCAGCGGTACATTGGTTCCTCCCGGGAAAAGCCCTGCACCGGAGCAATCTCCGGTGCCTGGGATGGCGCGAAGATAGTCCGGCCGGGGTCGGCCTGTCAAACGAAAGTTGCTCGCCACCCTGTGCCGGTCCTGCTCCAGGACGGTCGACCCACGACCACCACAAGGTTTTTTTTCTTGCGCCGGGAATGTTTCTTTGCTAGCAAGCGTTCGACTCGGTGTCGGATCGACTCAATACTCAAACCGTACGAAAAGGAGTGAGCCCCATGTCAAGGAATCCGGTTCGCACCACGGGTATCTTCCTCGCGCTGGCGCTGGCCGTGGCCGGCTGCCCGCAGAAGCGCGAGGGTGGCGGTGCCGTCGGCGAGGCCCCCAAGAAGACGGTCTCCGAGGCGGTGAAGGTGGAGTTCTTCGTGATGTCCCAGTGTCCCTTCGGCACCCAGGTGGAGGACGCCATCGCCCCGGTGCTCAAGAAGTTCGGCGGCGACGTGGAGTTCACCATCGACTTCATCGGCGACAACAAGGACGGCAAGCTCTCCTCCATGCACGGCGAGAACGAGGTCAACGGTGACAAGGTCCAGCTGTGCGCGGTGAAGTACGCCCCCTACAAGTACATGGACATGCTGACCTGCATGAACAAAAACGCGCGCGGCATCCCCGACAACTGGCAGGGCTGCGCCCAGGAGACCGGCATGCCGGTCGGGCAGATCAAGACCTGCTACGAGGGCCAGGAGGGCACCCAGCTTCTTTCGGCCTCGTTCGACAAGGCGCGCTCTCGCAACGCCCGCGGCAGCCCCACCATCTACATCGCCGGCAAGATGTACAACGGCGCCCGCTCCGAGCTCGCCTTCTCGCGGGCCATCTGCGACGGGTACACCAAGGAAAAACCCGCCCTGTGCGCCTCGCTGCCCCCGCCGGTGAAGGTTCCCATCACCATCATCAGCGACGCCCGCTGCAAGGACTGCCGGGCCGACTTCTGGCAGAAGCGTCTGGAGGGCATGTTCCCCGGCGCGGTGGTGAAGATCCTCGACTGGTCCAACGAGGAGGGCAAGAAGCTGTGGGAAGGCCTGAATAAACCCATGCTGCCCGCCATCCTGATGGGCCAGGAGGTCAAACAGGCCGACGACTACGCGCGGGTGCAGCGCTTCCTGGCACCCGCGGGCGACTTCTTGATCTTCCAGGTGGGCTCGCGCTTCGACACCACCAAGGAGATCTGCGACAACAAGACCGACGACAACGGCAACGGCAAGGTGGACTGCGACGACGCGGACTGCGCAAACGCCCTCGAATGCCGCAAGGACATCCCCAAGAAGCTCGAGGTGTTCGTGATGTCGCAGTGCCCGTTCGGGGTGAAGGCGCTCGACGCCATGAAGGAAGTGCTGGACGCCTTCGAACGCAAGATCCAGTTCGAGATCCACTACATCGCCGACCTGCGGCCGGACGGGAGCTTCAACGCGCTGCACGGCCAGCCCGAGGTGGACGAGAACATCCGCGAGCTGTGCGCCATCAAGTACTACCCCAAGAACTACAAGTACATGGACTACATCTGGTGCCGCAACAAGAACATCCGCGATGCCAACTGGCAGGCTTGCGCCACCAAGGAGACGGGCATCGACGCCGCCGTCATCGAGAAGTGCTTCTCGGGGGACGAGGGCAAGAAGCTGCTGGCCGAGGACATCAAGATCGCCCAGGGCCTGGGCATCGGTGGCAGCCCCACCTGGTTCGCCAACAACAAGAACAAGTTCTCCGGCATCGACGCTCAAGGCATCAAGACCCAGTTCTGCAACTTCAACCAGGGGCTAAAGGGCTGCGAGAAGACGCTCTCCGGGCCCGAGAAGCCGCAACCCGGCCGCCCGGCCCCCGCCTGCGGGCAGTAAGAAAGCATGCTTCGTTCAGCCCGGCCAGAGCCATCTGGCCGGGCTTTTTTTTTCAAGATCCAGCCCGGGCAGATATCTGCCCGGGCTAAATGCTCGAGAGCTTGAAACCTGTGGCACTGATGTTGTAGGTGTATTTCAAACCCCAAGGAGGCAAACATGAAAAAGAGGTTTCTCGCGATATGTTCCATTCTCTTTTCGACTTCGCTGGCCTGGGCGGGATGGCCCGGTAACGTCACCGAAGTGAAAGCCGAGAAAGGAAAATCGGTGACCGTCGAGGGCAAGCTCGAGACGGGAAGTCCAATGACGGACCTGTCCTGGGCCTCCAGCAGCCAGGTGGCATGCTTCCCGGCGACGCAAAACGAGAAATTCCAGGGCAACCACGTGTTGTACTCTACGTCCCTGCCACCGAAGTCTGTCATGGTGATCACGCTCGTCCCCAAGGACACAAACGCCAACATGAGTCTCTACGCTTATCAAATCGGCACCACCAACTTCGACCTTCCACCGCAACTGGGTCGTTGCACGAGTTGCGAGGCCGACCACAAGTGGGATCGTCCGAAAAAGGGAAAGACCCAGGACCACACGAGATCCGTGACGCTCAACGCCACGACCAATCCATACAACGTAGTCATCGGAGTCGCGGGTCCCAAGAATGTGACCGCCGGCGAGTTCACTCTGAAAGTCGAGATCAAATAGGCGGCTGAGGGCCTTCGGTTCTGTGCATCGGGTTGACCCCGGGGGATGGCTCTGCTAGGAAGAGCCTCGCCTGACATCCCACGGAGGCTCCCGATGACCGTCCGCGTCCGCTTCGCCCCCTCGCCCACCGGCTACCTCCACGTCGGCGGGCTGAGGACCGCCATCTTCAACTTCCTCTTCGCGCGCCACCACGGCGGAGTGTTCATCCTGCGCATCGAGGACACCGACACCGAGCGCTCGACGCAGGCGGCGGTGGACCAGATCCTGGATTCCTTGCGCTGGATGAACATCGCCTGGGACGAGGGGCCATACTTCCAGTCCCAGCGCATGCCGCTCTACCGCGCCCACCTCGACCGATTGCTGGAGTCCGGCCACGCCTACCGCTGCTACTGCCCGGCCGAGGAACTGGAGAAGAAGCGCAAGGCCGCCGAGTCCGAGAAGCGCCAGTACAAGTACGACGGCACCTGCCGCCACCTCGACCCAAAGGCCGACCCGGCGGGGCGGCCGTTCGTGATCCGCTTTCGCATGCCCGAGAAGTACCCCGACCACTTCGACGACCTGGTGCTCGGCCGCATCCCCATCGACGAGGAGCGCCTGGACGACTGGATCCTGGCCCGCTCCGATGGCATGCCGGTGTACAACTTCTGCGTGGTGGTGGACGACGCCGACATGCGCATCAGCCACGTCATCCGCGGCAACGACCACGTGGCCAACACCCCCCGGCAGATCCTGCTCTACCAGGCCTTTGGTTACAGCGCGCCGCAATTCGCCCACATCCCGCTCATCCACGGCCCGGACGGCTCCAAGCTCTCCAAGCGCCGCGAGGCCGAGTACCGCAAGCTCGGCATGAGCGTCTCGGTCCAGGAGTACGCCCGCATGGGGTACCTGCCGCACGCGCTGTTCAACTACATGACCCGGGTCGGGTGGAGCGCGGGCGACCAGGAACTGTTTTCGCTTGCGGAGTTCATCCAGAAGTTCGACCTCGACGGCGTTGGCAAGGCCTCGGGCATCATGAACCCTGAAAAGCTCAAGTGGGTCAACGCCCAGTACCTCAAGGCCGAGGACGACCATGCGCTCGCTCAAAAGCTCGTACCGCTTCTAGCCGAGAAAGGCATCGGGACGACCGCCGACGACAGGCTCGCCAAGATCGCGGAATGCCTGAAGCCACGCTCCAACACCCTGGTGGAGCTAGCTGAAAAGGCAACGATATTCTTCATAGCGCCCACGGCGTACGACGAGAAGGCGGTGCGAAAGTTCTGGAACCGCGAGGCGCGCGCGTGGCTCGAACACCTCGTCGAGGTCTTGCCCGAGCTTCCGCTAGCCGACGAGGCAGCCATGGAGGAGCGTTTCAAGGGGTTTGCTGAAAAATTTTCCGCCGGCAACATGGGCAAGATCGCCCAGCCGCTGCGCCTCGCGCTCACCGGGTCCACCGCCAGCCCGTCGATCTTCACGGTCATGAACATCCTCGGAAAGGACGAGTGCCGCGCCCGCATCCGCCGGGCCATCGAGGAGCTTGGAAAGCTTGGATAATCAAAAAGATAGCTCGTCACCAGCCGGGGGACAGGCCCCGGCCGAAGCTGGGGGACAGGCCCCGACCGGAGAACAGGCGCCTGGCGGCGAGCCGACCGCGCAAGCCCCTGACGCACGAGTTGAAAATCATCCTCAACGGAAAGGTCTTTTCGATGAGTGGCGGGTCATCCGGAGCCTGGGTTCCGACCTCGGCCTCGCCCCGGCGTTGCTCGCCGTCGTCGCGACCTTTCTCATCATCGTATTTCATGAAAACGGCTCGTCGAGCTTCTTTTCCATCTATTTTGCCAAGTTCTTCAAAAAGACCTCTTTTTCAGGGCTTTACCCGGCATTCTACTGGTATGGCATGTGCTTTCTGCTACTGGGCGTCATACCTTTCGTCCTGATGAAGACAGCTTTTCGACGCTCTTCGCCCGAGAGCGGCGCGGGGCTCGGAGACTGGAAGTTCGGCCTGCCGGCTTCGCTCACCGCGTATTTCGCATTCCTTCCGATATTGGTCCTGGTGAGCTACCTGCCCGAATTCCGATCGAAGTATCCCCTCTTTTCCGACGCCGGGCAGAGCGGATTTCACCTTCTCGCCTACGAGGCATCGTACGCCGTCTACTTCATCGGTTGGGAGTACGTCTTTCGGGGTTTTCTGCTGTTCGGCCTGTTGCGGCGTCTCGGCTCGTTCGCGGTGCTGCTCCAGATGATCCCGTTCGCCATCCTCCACTTCGGAAAACCCGAGCTGGAGACCATCTCGGCGATCGTGGCCGGCATCCTGCTCGGTTTCCTGGCCTTGCGCGCGCGCTCGTTCTGGTATGGCTGGCTGCTGCACTCGCTGGTGGCCATCACCAACGATCTCCTCATCCTCTGGCACCGGGGCGGCTGAGCGTGGAATACCGTCCTGCCCGAGCGAGTTCATTTCCGGAGGTGAGCCCATGACGGAACAGACCCCTCAGGAGAAACGACGCCTGACCCTCCCCCGCGAGCAGGTGTTCACCGCCGCCATGGCGGGCAGCGACATCCAACGCGCTTTCCTCCTCAAGAGCCGCCTGGTCTTTGCGATCGGGATCGCCATCGGCCTCCTCGCCATGTGGCTTGGCGCCGCGCTCGTGGAAGAGCGGCTCATGCACCTTTTGCGCTGGCCGCTGCTCGGCGTCGGCTTGCTGCTGTGGGCGTCGGGGCCGGCCCTCGGGCGCGGCAGGATGTGGGCCGATGCGGCGTTGTTCTTCGCCGCCTGGGCGCTCATCGGTGGTGGCGTGGGGTGCATGGTGGGGGAATCCGTCGAGCGCGACCTGCTGCTGAATCCCACCTTGCTCCTCGGTGTTCTGCTGCTGGGTCTCCTGGTCAACACGCGACTTCGCAAGCGGCCCGCCGCACCGGCCGTGGAGTTCTTGGGGCTACTGCCCTGGCTGATCGCCGCGGTGGCCGCAACCTGGTTCTTCCCGGCCGGCGAATGGCCCCTCGCCCTCTCGGGCGCCGCCGGGTTGCTGCTTGCGGCCACGCTGGCCGCGTCGGGAGAGCGGGCCCTGGGCGCGTTCACCCCCGGCGAGAGCGTGCGGGCCGGCACCGCGGCGCTGTCGCTATGCCTCCAGTCGGGATGGGAGCGGCTGCGGGGGAGCGTGTAGCGCTTGTTTTGCTTGACAGCATGGCGGCTCATCCGTACACTCCCGCGGCGATGAGCGGCTATTTGAAAACCGGCCTTATGACGGGAGCCACGGCGGCCCTCTTCCTGGGGGCCGGGATCTTCTGGCTTCGCACCGCAAGCGCCGCCGAGATGCCTCCCGAGCTGTACCGTTCCGCCCCGGTGATCCCGTACGCCAAGAAGGCCGGGGAGCACCGCTTCCGCTCGCCGCGCACCTACGAGGACACCCTGACCTACTACCGCAAGGTGTTCGCCGGCGACGAAAACATCTCCTTCGAGAAGATTATCAACACCTCGGCGGTCCGCGGCATGCACATGCGCAACAAGGCCCCCGGCCGCCGCTGGGAGGGCCTCAACATCTACGAGAACCGCGGTATCACCTACATCTTCGTGGTCTTCTCCGACGCCGAACTTGCGGCCATCGCCGCCGAGGCGGAAAAGAAGAACCCGAAGCCCGCCGCGCCCAAGAAGCCCGGCGGAAGTTGATGGGGGATCGTCTAACGGCAGGACATCAGACTCTGGATCTGACTATCAAGGTTCGAATCCTTGTCCCCCAGTGAAAACCCCGCGCCCAGGCGCGGGGTTTTTTTTCGTTTCGCGGTTGATTTTCGGGCCGCCGCGTGGCAACCTTCGCGCCGCCGAGCGAACCCAGGAGCGCGCCATGAGCGAACCCGAGAAGATCGCCCCCGCCCGCAAGGACTTCATCCGCGAGATCGTCGAGGAGGACATCCGCCAGGGAACCTTCGGGGGCAAGGTCGTCACCCGCTTCCCGCCGGAGCCGAACGGCTACCTGCACATCGGCCACGCCAAGGCCATCCACATCGACTTCGGGGTGGCCGCGGATTACGGCGGCCGCTGCCACTTGCGCTTCGACGACACCAACCCGGCCAAGGAGGACCAGGAGTACATCGACGCCATCCAGCGCGACGTGCGCTGGCTGGGCCGCGACTGGGGCGAGCATCTGTACTTCGCCTCGGACTATTTCGAGCGCATGCTGGGTTGGGCCGAGGAGCTCATCCGCCAGGGCAAGGCGTACGTGGACGATCTTTCCGCCGACGAGATCACCGCCCACCGCGGTACGCTCACCGAGCCGGGGCGCGCTAGCCCCTACCGCGACCGCTCGGTGGAGGAGAACCTCGACCTCTTCCGCCGCATGCAGGCCGGCGAGTTCCCCGACGGCTCGAAGGTTTTGCGCGCCAAGATCGACATGGCCTCGCCCAACCTGAACCTGCGCGATCCGGTCATGTACCGCATCCTGCACCGCGAACACCACCGCCAGGGGAACCGCTTCTGCGTCTACCCCATGTACGACTGGGCCCACGGGCTGGAGGACTCCATCGAGGGGGTGACCCACTCGCTGTGCTCGCTGGAGTTCGAGAACCACCGGCCGCTGTACGACTGGTTCCTCGACCAGCTCGGGGTGCACCACCCCAAGCAGATCGAGTTCGCGCGGCTCAACCTCACCTACACCATGATGAGCAAGCGCCGCCTGCTGGAGCTTGTGCAGCGGGGCGTGGTGCGCGGCTGGGACGATCCGCGCATGCCCACCATCGCCGGGCTGCGGCGGCGCGGCTACACCCCCGAGGCCATCCGCGAGTTCTGCCGGCTCATCGGAGTGGACAAGACCAACTCCACGGTGGACATCCAGCTCCTCGAGCACTGCCTGCGCGAGGATCTCAACCGCCGCGCCATGCGTTTCATGGGGGTGCTGCGGCCGCTGCGCCTGGTCATCGAGAACTACCCCGAGGGGAAGAGCGAGACCTTCGAGGCCCCGGCCAACCCCGAGGACCCGGCCGCCGGGACGCGCGCGGTGCCCTTCTCCAAGGTGCTCTACATCGAGCAGGACGACTTCCGCGAGGATCCGCCCAAGCAGTTCTTCCGGCTGGCGCCGGGGCGCGAGGTGCGCCTGCGCGCGGCCTACTTCGTGCGCTGCGAGAGGGTCAAAAAGGACGAGCGCGGCAACGTGGTGGAGGTGGTGTGCAGCTACGATCCGGCCACCCGCGGCGGCGACGCCCCGGACGGGCGGAAGGTGAAGAGCACGCTGCACTGGGTGTCGGCGCAACACGCCATCGAGGCCGAGGTGCGCCTGTACGAGCACCTCTTCACCAAGCCCGACCCGGACGACGTGGCCGAGGGGCAGACCTGGCTCGACAACGTGAACCCGCGCTCCGAGGAGGTGCTGCAAGGCTGCCGGCTGGAGCCTGCGCTGGCCGAGCGGCCCGCCGGGTTCACCTGCCAGCTCGAGCGACTCGGCTACTTCTGCGTCGATCCCGACTCGCGCCCCGGCCACCTTGTGCTGAACCGCACCATCTCGCTCAAGGACGCCTGGGCCAAGATCGAGAAGAAGGCCAAGGCCTGACCTCACCTGGCGCTCGGGAGGCCATCATGGCTCGTGTTCAAGTCGACACGCCGGCACCGGATTTCGAGCTCTGCGACGCCCAGGGCCGGGTGGTGCGCCTGAGCGACTTCCGGGGAAAGCGCCACATCCTGCTGATCTTCAACCGGGGCTTTGGCTGACCCTTCTGCCGCCGGCATATGTCGCAGTTGCGACATGACTACCAGCGTTTTGTAGAGCTCGATACCGAGGTCGTCGTGGTCGGCCCGGAGAGCGCCGACCGGTTCAGGAGCTACTGGGAGAAGCACAAACTTCCCTTTGTGGGCCTTCCCGATCCCACTCACACGGTGCTCAAGCGCTTTGGACAAGAGGTCAAGATCTTCAAGCTCGGCCGGATGCCCGCCCAGGTGATGGTCGACAAGAGCGGAAAGGCCCGGTACGTTCATTACGGTCATTCCATGGCGGACATTCCAGACAACCAAGAACTCCTGTCGCTTCTGTTGCAGATGAATCAGAAGGGCTGAGCGCGGCGCGCACCACCGCAAAATGGACTCGACTCAGAATTGACACCCGGCCAGCGCGGGGGAATAATCCGGCTCGATCGGCCGGGAGGAAGAAATGAGCGCGGAGAGCGGGATGGACTTCGACAGGCTGCCGGAAGGGGTGGAGCTCCCCCCGTCGAACCTGCCCAAGAGCAAGCACATCATGGGCATCGACCTGGGGACGACGTACTCCTGCGTCTCGGTGGTGCTGGACGACTTTCCCAAGGTCATCCCTTCGCGCAAGGGCCTGCGCACCACCCCCTCCATCGTGGCCCTGGACGAGAAGGGGCGGCTCCTGGTGGGCGAGGACGCGCGCAAGCAGCTCCTCATCAACCCCACCAACACCATCTACGGCGCCAAGCGCTTCATCGGGCGGCACTTCTACTCCGAGGAAGTCTCGGTCCTGGCCAAGTACTTCAGCTACCAGGTGGTGCCCATCGGCGACATGGCGGTGGGGGCCAAGATCGGCGATCGCGTCTTTTCGCTGCCCCAGGTCTCTGCGCTCATCCTCAACGAGCTTCGGCGCAACGTGTGCGAGTACCTCAAGGAGAACGTCACCCAGGCGGTGGTCAGCGTCCCGGCCTACTACACCGAGAACCAGCGCGAGGCGGTGCGCCAGGCGGGGGCCATCGCCGGCATCGACGTGGTGCGCATCATCAACGAGCCCACCGCGGCCGCGCTGGCCTATGGCCTCAACAAGGACTACGACAAGAAGATCCTGGTGTACGATCTGGGCGGCGGCACCTTCGACGCCTCGGTGTTGGAGCTGTTCGAAAACGTCTTTCGCGTCATCGCCACCGGCGGCGACACCTTCCTGGGCGGCGTGGACTTCGATGACCGGGTGGTGCAGTTCATCCTCAGCGAGTACGAGCGCACCACCGGCGAGATCCTGCAGTGCGACAACGTCATCACCCAGCGGCTCAAGGACGCGGCCGAACGGGCCAAGATCGAGCTGTCGGCCAAGACCCACACCACCATCGACCTGCCGTACATCACCATCTCCCATGGCAAGTTCAAGGACTTCCGCACCGATCTCACCCGCGAGCAGTTCGAGTCGCTGATCGAGGACCTGGTGGATCGCGCCTCCGAGGTGTGCATGGAGGTGCTGGACGCGGCCAACCTCAGTCCCGACAAGCTCGATTCCATCATCCTGGTGGGCGGCCAGACGCGCAGCCCGCTGGTGGTGGAGCGGGTGACGCAGGTCTTCGGCAAGGCTCCCACCAAGGGCGTCCACCCCGACGAGGCGGTGGCTTGTGGCGCGGCGCTCATGGCCCACTCGCTGCTCTCCAACAAGAGCGTGCGACTCATCGACGTGCTGCCCATGAGCATCGGCGGGCGCCAGCCGGACGGGGCCTTCAAGGTGTTGTTCGAGGCCAACAGCCCCCTGCCCGCCGAGCGCGAGGTGGGGGTGACCACCACCCACGACGAACAACAGGCCATCGAGGTGTTCCTATACCAGGGCGAGGCGGCGCGCTGCGTGGAGAACGAGTTTCTCGGCGCCTTCGTGATCACCGGCTTCGCCAAGGCCCCGCGCGGCAAGATCCGCCTCAAGGTGAAACTCTCGCTCGACAGCGAGTCCATCCTGGAGGTCTCGGCCCAAGCGGTGGACACCGGCGAGCCCATGCACGTGCAGATGGTGGCCCGTTCACCAGTGGCCGCGGAGGACATCGGCCTCGAACCCACCGGCCCCGCCCCGGCCGGGCCGCCTCAGCTGGCCCCCACCGCTACGGGAAAGCAAAGAAGATTCTCCGGCCTGCGTCATTTTTTACGAAGGATCTCGGGCTGATTCGAACGGCGCGAACGCGGGGCCGAAGCAGCCAGGCGTTCGCGCATACGCAATACCACGAGTAGTCTCCGCGGGCCTTTCCTTGTCAGCAGCTTTTTTCCCGATTCTAGCTGGGGGTTCAAGGGGGCTCGTCCCCTTGCCAAGATCTTCCCATCAGAAGCGCGCGATGGCGGTGAGCGAGGGCTGGACGGCGTGGGTGGAGCGGCAGCTCCCGTCCCGCAGCGCCAGGCACTTGTGGTAGGTGTGCTGCGCCCCGAGCCGCAGGATGAACACTCCGGTGCGCTCCCAGTCCAGCCATAGCGAATTGAAAAGCTCCACCGCCTTCTCGGTATCGATGCCATTGCCGCGCAGGAACTGTTGGTAGAGCCGTACGGTGAGGCGCAAGGTCTGTCCCTGCCCGGACCCGGTGAAGCGCCACCGCACCTCCTGCCACGGTACCAGCGACCAATCGGTGCCGTTCAGGTGGTTGCCCGAGACGGGCTCGATGACCTCCTCGAGCGCGCGCACCGGCACGGAAAGGCGCAGGCGCGTCACCAGGTCGGGCGACCAGCGCCGCTCCCACTCCAGGGCGGGGGTCAGGGTGCGGGTGCGGCCCCACAGGCTGTCCTGGAGCTTCGAGAGCTCGGCCACGTCGAAACGCAGCACGATCGGCGAGGTGTAGATGGGCCGGAAGGCGATCCGGTTCTGCGACTCGAAGTAGCGCTCGGTCTCCGGAAGACCCTCGCCCGACTGCACCCGCCAGAAGCGGTTGCGGCTCTCCAGCCGCAGCAGGTCGTCGTACTTGCCGTAGCTCGCCTGCCCCTCGATCTGGTGGCGGTGGAGGTCGCCGGCCTTGGCCCATTCGTCCTCCCCCACCCCGGCGCTCTGCTCGCCCTCGGTAAAACCATAGCTCACCGCCAGGCGGGTGGAGCCCAGCGGATCCCACCAGCTCCCCGGGTACAGCTCGAGCTGCCCCGAGAGCAAGGAGCTGGTCTGCCAGGTCCGCGCCCCCTGGCTGTCCTGGCCCTGGAAGGAGCTCAGCTTGGCGTTGAAGGTCGGCACCACCCCGGGCACGACGCGGCTCACCGCCCCGCCGATGAGCTCCCAGCCCTCCTGGTATCCCGGCCCGCCCGGAAGGCCAGGCGCCGGCGCCGTCATCTCGCCCGGTGTGAAGGTCTTGCGCTCGAAGCGTACGTAGCCGTCCTCGGTGCGCGTCGGGGCGGCCTTGAGCTCCAGGCGCAGGTTGTCGGCGGTGCCAGGCACGCTGCCGAGCGTGAGCCAGCGTTCGCGCCCGAAGCGCCCCTGCCGCTCGATCACCGAATCCGAGCGGTCGTAGTAGGCGAGCAGCAGGAGCTTCTTCATGTTCCAGGATTGCAACAGGCCGCGGGCCAGGTCGTAGGAGAAACTCCCGGCCAGGCGCAGCTTGCGATCGCGGTGGCCGTTCGCTTCCAGCAGGCTGCGGCTCCCCAGCAGCCACACCGTGGGCCAGCGGTCCTGCTGAAAGCCGATGCGCGCCGAGAGGTTCTCGTTGACGCCGCTGCCCGGCCCCTCTGGAGAAAACGCCGGATCGAGCGCCGACTGCTCGCGCTCGTAGAGCAGGCGCAAGGGCAGAAAACGCCAGGGGGAGAAGGTGGCGTCGGCGCGCAGGTCGTTCTCGAGCGTACCGAGCACGGTGTTGCGCTCGGCCGGCACGGCGAAGTCGCGGCTATGCACCTCGCCATCCAGGCGCAGGTTGAGCGCGGGCGCGCTGTAGATGACGTCCCCGCCGAGGGCCTGGCCCGAGCGCGTTCCCGCAAGGCGGCTGCGCGAGAGGCTGCGGCCGGCCTGGAGGAAGGTCTTGAGCTCGCCGCCGAAGTCCCCCTCCCCCAACGTGTGCCGCGTCCAGGCGTCGAGCAGCCCGACCTGCCGCGCGCCGGGTTCGAGCATGCGGTTCTGGAGCAGATCCCGGTCCTCCAGATCCTGCTCGCCGATCCAGCCGAACCCCACCCCGGCGTGCTCGCTCGGCCGCAACCCGATCCGCATCCTCCCCACAAAGGGTCGCAGCACATCCCGCAGCGTGCCGGAGAGGCTGCCCTTGGTGCGGATGTTCTCGGCAAAGAGCTCGATCAAGATCTCGGAGGACTTGCTCTTCTCGTCCACCGTGAGCTCCACGAAGTACTGATCGAGGCGCATCTTGACCGCGTAGGCCGTGGGCAACCCCTGGTCCAGCAGCGCCTCGGACTCCGGCTCCTGCCACAACACCTCGTGGCTCACCGGCCGCTCGTACTCGTACATCTCGCGCGCCTGCTCCGGCGAGCCCATGTCGTGGATGACGACCGACACCGAGGTCGAACCCTGGGTGTAATCGGCGAACACCGCCTCCTGCCAGCCCCGATCGACGTACTTGGGCGCGGCGCCGTCGATCTGTTTCTCCAGGCCGGCCTCGTCGGTGACGTACACCGGCGTGCCGGCGCGCTTGAAGCTCCCCAGCTCGTTGTCGAGCGGTAGCATCTGGAGCAGACTGCGCCCCACCAGCCCTTCCCGCGGGGTCTGCTCGTAGGTGTAAGTGATCTCGATGAGGCTCAGGGCGTTGACCAGATCGGGGTTGAGGAAGCTCAGTTGGCCGGTGGTGTGGGTGATGATGTAGTCCACGTCGCGTTCCAGGAGCATGCCATCCACCTTGACCGCCTCCGAGCCGGCGATGACGTACGGGTGCGACAGGGTGTAGGAGGTTTCGATGGAGCCACGGAAGAACTCCCGCGTGCGCTCTCCGCGCGATAGACCCAACTGGGCCTCCAGCTCGACGGGAGCGGCATCGCGGCCGCCGCCCAGCGCGCCGCGCACCCCCGCTCCCTCCAGCCACAGATCGTCGGCCAACTCATGCTGGTCCTCGGGCCGGCGCAGCGGCAGTCGCGCCGAGAGCAGGATCTCCCGCAGGGCGTCGTCGGCGTTGCCGCGCACGCGAAGCTCCCCGTCGTATTCCCGCACCCCGAGGTCCAGGCTCTTCTTCTCGGCCCACACCCAGGAGGTGTTGAGGCTGAGCGAGGCGTCCACGCTGCGGCCCTCGGGGAGCGCCGTCCCCATCCCCAGCCGCAGGTCCGGGAAGATCTGGCCGGTGCGAGTCAGGCTCCCACCCGCGGGCCCGCGGAACATCCCCTCCCCGTCCAGGGTGAGCTCGAGGTTCAGGCGAACCCCGGAGGCGGCCCTGGCCTCGCCGGCCCGCCCGGCCCAGATGTCGTCGGTGCGGTAGGTGCGCCACTCGTCGCGCTGCGTGTCGTATCCCTGGAACCCCGCCTCCTGCAGCAAGACCAGCGAGGAGCCCGCCAGGGCCAGGCCCTGAATGTCGGGATCGGCCAGGCCATCCTCCTGGCGTCGTCCCTCCCAGGTGCGGGTCAAGGTGTTGAACACCCCGAGCCCTTGCGAGGTGGAGACCCAAACGTAGGGCAGGGCCGGCTCGATGCCGGTAACCGTCCCTGGAGGCATCCCCTCTTGGTACAAGAACGGCGAGATGGCGTCGCTCGAGGGCGAGTACGTCACCAGTCCCGCCTCGGTGGCGATCCAGATCTCGCCCTGAACCTGGGCGAAGGCGTTCACCGCCGGGCTCGGCAGGCCCTCGTGCGAGCCGAAGGAGTTGATCTCGCGAGTGCGCAGATCGAGCCGGGCGATGCCTTCCCGGCCCAGGAACCACAGGTTGTCGCCCAATTTCAGGATCTCGTCGATGGCGCCGACGCGCAGGCCCTCCGGCCGGCCGAAACGCGAGTAGCGTCCCGTCTGCCGGTCGAGCAGCAGCGCCTCGTCCTCGAGGCCGAACACCACCGTCCGCCCCAGCGACAGGATGTCGTATACCGCCTGGAGGCCAGGGCCGCGGGCATCATCCAGGCGCGCCCAGGTGCGGGATTGCTTGTCGAAGCGTGCCGCACCGGCGTCGGTCCCCACCCACACGAAGAGCTCGTCCACCGCCACGCACAGCACGTTGTCGGAGGGAAGCGGATCGGGGGCAAAGAGCGTCTCCCAGCGACGCGAGTTTCGATCCATGCGGGAGAGGCCCCGGGCGGTGGCGGCCCACACTTCGCGTTCGTCCGGGGCGACCCGGCGCACTCGATCGGCGCCGAGCCCGTCTCGCGTGGTGAAAAAGGTAAAGAAATCTCCCGTGACCAGGACCAGCATCGAGTCGGTCGGCACCCAGGTCCCCTGAGCATCTCGCGCCACGCGGGGGTAGCGTGCCAGAGCTGTCGGTGACCCCGCGAGCACAAGCGAAAGGAAGGCCAGGACGACGCCTCGCCCTCCCCGCCCCGCGCGTTCGATCATCAGGCGCTCTCCTTGAGGATGCGGCACTTGCCCAGGTCGATCTCCCCCAGGCCGGCTTCGTGACAGAGTTGGAGGTAGCGGAGCTGCCGCGGGGCCAGCTTGCGCCCGTTGAAGCGCGCCTGGGTGACCGCGCAGGCGTCGACCGCGACGGGATCGACGCCGATGAGGAGCGTCTCGGGCGTAACCACCTCGCCCGGGCCCTTGGGGCCGTTCGTCACCATGATGCGGGTCATGTCGATCAGGGTGAGCGCCGGCCGGACGGCGCGCGCCAGGTCCGCCAGCGCTGCATGGATCTCGACCTGCGAGTGGAACACCGAGCGGTCCCAGATGAGGCCCATCAGGTTCTTCACCCCCAGGCTCGCCGCCACCGCGTCGTGGGCCTTGGCCACCGGCAGATTGATCAACAGGTCGGCGTCCAGCGCCTCGCGCGCGACGGCCATCTCCGAAAGCGCCAGGGCCTTCGCTACGCGCACCGGGCGAAACTCGTGCTCGGCTCCCAGCACCCGCAGGCTGACCCCGCGCAGGTCGCGCACCGCCTGCTCGGCCCCGTTCATACGCAGGGCCTCGGCCCCCCGTGCCAGCGGGTAGTCGAGCACCAGCACCTTGCGCGCACCGGCCTCGCGGCACACCTTGCACACCGCGGCCAGTACCGCGGGGCTGGTGTTGTTGCCCCAGTCGGGGGCGTTGGCGAAGGAGACGTTTGGTTTCACCGCGACGACCGAGCCGGTCCGCACGAAGCGCATCGGCCCGCCCAGGAGATCGAAAGCTTTGCGGACCATTTTCTCGGCATCGGTGCCGCGCACCACGCCCACGGTGCGACGGAGATCGACCTCGTCCCCCCCGGCCGGTGTCTGCCCGAAACCCCTCCCCCCTCCTCGCAGCAGCACGGGCAGCGCCGCGGCCGCCTGGAGGAAGGCGCGGCGGTTCATGCATTCCTCCGGCGGCGGTAAAATGCAAGGCCGAGCACGGCCCAGAGCGCCCCGCCGCCCCCCGCGCCGCAACCACAACCCCCGGAGACGCCCCCGCCGCCGTCGCCCCCCGAACCACCGTCCGGGCCACCGTCCTCTCCGCCGTCCGGGCCTCCGTCAAAGGGCCCCGAGTCGATGTCCGGCAAGGTGACACTCACCTCGGCAGAGTAGTCGGAGATGTTGCCGTCCCGGTCGACCGCCGCCACCGCGAAGAAATACGTCCGGCCGCCCAGCAACCCCTGGCGTTGCACGCTGGTGACGTTGCCCACGTTGGCCTGGGAATCGTAAGAAAAGCGCCCATCCCCGGGGCTCACCACGTCCCCCGGGCGGGCGGTCAGGCCCCAGTACAAGACGTAGTGGCTGATGTTCTCGGGCCCGCCCTGGACGTCCAGGGTCACCGGGTCCCAGGTGGCCTGGATGTTGACCGCGGCGGCACCAATCGAAAACAGCAACAGGGAAAGACAGCTCGACAGGAACAATTGGACTTTCATGGGCCTATTATGTAGAGCGGCCTGCGAAAAATCAATCGGGGTGTAAAAAGCGGGCTTTCGAGTGGATAGGCGGTAGGGCCGCGTCGGGTGATCCGGGGATATGGTTCAACTGGCGGAGGGGTCGACGAGCTTACCCAGGAAGAGCAGCGCCCCCGAGGCCCGCTCGTGGAGCAGGTACAGGAAGGGCCGGTCGGCGCGGAACACGAAGGACGCCGGCACCGAGGTGATGCCCACCTCCACCGAGGTCACCGCCGCGGCCTCGGTCCCCTCCTCGTCCACCCGCACGTAGCTCTTGTGGCGCACCTCGCTGATGAACAGCCCGCCTTCCGCCAGGATTCGGGAGAAGTCCGCGCGTCCAGCGTCGAAGGCGATCTCCATGCCCAGGGCCGAGAGCACCGATTTTAGGGTGGTCTCGAAGGTGAGCTCGAAGCGCGGTAAAAAAACATCCCCCTCCTGCGGGATCAACCGAGCCATCCAGCCGGCCCAGCGCTCGGGCGTGAGCGAGGCCGCAAGCTGGTCTACCGTCTGTTCCGGCGCCGGCAGCAGGAAGGCCATGGCGAACTTCCCGTCGCCGTACGGAAGATCGAGGATCTGGACGTCGCCGTCGTCGAGGTAGGCGAGCTCGTCGTCATGAAGGTTCATCATTGGCACTTCCACCTCACCGCGCGTCCCGTGGAAGGCCGCCGGGGTGGTGGCCGACTTGTCGAACCGGTAGGTCCAGTCGCCCTTGAAGTACACCGCGTTGATGAGGAACATCACCAGCGCCGGGTCGATGGGTTTGGCCACGATCTTGTCGATGCGGCCGTGGGTGGCGGCGCTGACCCAGGCGTTGATGGTGTCGGCGGCAGAAGGATCGTCGAAGTCGAGCGCGGCCACCAGCGCATCGAAAAAGGCCCGGTTGATCTCGATGAAAGACGGCAGCACCGCCAAGCCCTGCCGGTACCAGATGGAGTTGGCGATCTCCATCTTCACGTGCGGGTCCAGGCGGGTGAGGTAATCGATCAGCGTGCGGTAGCCCCGGTTGATCTCCTCGTCGGTGAGCCCGGCGTGGCCCAGGGTGGCCTTCATGGCGGTCAGCGTCTCTCCGGCCGCGCCGTTCTCGGTCATGCCGAGCGCCATGGACACCGAGAGCGGGGAGATGAACACGTTGCCGCCGTCGGAATGTTCGATGACCTTGGCAAAGAGCGAGAAGCCGAACTGGTTGGAGGCCTCGAGCAGGGAGAGCTCTCGCTGGCCGAGACCGGGAACCGGCAGGCGCCCGTCACCCCCGGAGCAGCCACAAAGCGCGACCACCACCGAAAACAGAATCAGGCATCGCATCGGTCTCATGTGCTATCTCTCCTTTCAGAAAGAAAAGTGCTCGAAAAGTTAGCAAATGTCGTGCCCCGGCACGATGCGCCGGTTCACCTCTAATGGCTTGATATACAAGAGTAATATCTCCGTCCCGGCCTCGCCTCCCCTTCATTGGCCCCGGACGACGTCAGTTTTTCGAAGATGTTAGGGGGTTTCTGAGGGAGCAAAGACTTGATCCCATGGCCGGGATAATTTCCGGATCCGCGGGAATCAGCGGAATCACCGGGGCCTGTCCCCACATTTTCTCCTGCAAATCCAGTTTGTTGGAGCACGTTGCAACGTGCCCCCAAGTAAAAACCGACGGGGAAAACCGGGGTGGGTGGAACCGGATCTCGGATACTAAAGAAGCGCTCTCTCAGTTTCGCTCCGGGAGCGGGTCGCGCACGTCGATGATGAAGTGCTCGTCGCGAGACTCGGTTATCAGGAGGTTGTTGCCGTGCTCGACCGAGGACCGCAGATCCGAGATCATCCGGGCGTAGTCGGGATGGCTCCGCAGTAAAAAGTGGTACGCCGCCGAGTACACCAGCAGCACCTCCGCCCGGTCCGCCTGCTCGTTCACCGAGAGCACCGGCGAATCGTACGGCGCCAGCACCTCGTCGATCACCCGGGTGGCGGGATCGATCTCCAGGTACACCGCCGTCTTGTAGTCGCGGCTGGTTTGCAGAAAGGACAGGTGCGCGGTGGTGAGGATCCGCGCCTCGTCGAGGCGCACCGGCTCGTGATCGCGCAGGGAGACCTCTATGAACCCCCCTTGGGGCGGCGCCACCGCCGTCACGATGTCGACGATGACCGCCTCGTCTTCTGGCCCGGGAGATCTCGTCCCGCAGCAACCGGCATTCATCACGAGCGCCTGAACCACTATCCAACTCAACAGTGAAACTGTCGTTCGCATGCAACGATTTCCCTTCCTTTTCGAGCAATACTCATCCGGCCGTGGCGGCCCTGTCAACTGGCGTACCGGAACACCGTCCCCCGTTGACTTCGCGCCTCTCCACCGCCTAGCATCGGCTCATCGAGGAGGCGAACATGCGCCGGACCTGGCCTGGGCTCGTTCTCATTGCGCTCGTTTCATTTTGCTCCATCGGCTGCGACTGCGGCGGCTCGCGGGTCCGGCAGGACTGGGCGGACCTGGCGGCCTCGCCCAACCCGGTGGACTTCGGCGACGTGCCGGCCAGCACCTCGAAGACGCTCGACGTCACCCTCTCCAACCGGGGCACCGCCGCGGTGTTCTTGCAGGCCATGGCGGTGAGTGAGAACCCCGAGGAATTTTCGCTTCTGCTCCCGCCCCAGCTCACCACGCCGTACTCCATCCCTCCCGGCGGCCAGGTGGTGTTCCAGCTCCGCTACAGCCCCCAACCCCTGTCCGATCCCTCGCAGTATCCGCAGGACGACGAGGGCACGCTGCACATCCAGAGCACCGATCGCGACGCGCCGGAGTACGACCTGCCGCTCATCGGGCGCGAGGTGCGCCCCATCCTCGAACTCGACCCCGTGCCGGTGGCCTTCGCCGCCACCCGCGTCAAGCAGACTTCACCGGCGACGCTGACCATCACCCACACCGGCTCTGTCCCGGACGCGGTGAACATCACCACCATCGCGGTCACCGACACCGGCGACGGCGACTTCTCCATCCAGGATCACGAGGGACTTCCCATCGTGATGACCCCGGGAAAGTCCACCTCGGTACACCTGCTCTACACGCCCCAGGACCGCCACCCCTCCGACAGCGGCGTGCTCACTGTGGAGAGCACCGCCGCCAGCCAGGAACACATGGAGGTCCCGCTCAGCGGCAGCTCACACGCCCCGCGCATCGAGATCTCCACCGAGGCCATCAACTTTGGCACCGTGACCCAGGGGTCCAACCCCACCCTGAGCTTCTTCATCCGCTCGACCGGCGACGATCCGCTGATCATCCGTTCCATGACCCAGTCCTCGTCGGAGAGCCCCAAGTTCACCCTCATGCCTGCGACCATCCCCGACCCCATCCCGGCCGGCTCCCAGGTCGAGGTGCGCGTGACCTACAACGCCGACGACAAGGGCGACGACCTCAACCGCATCACCATCCTGCACGACGACCCGCTCGAGCGGGTGAAGACCGTCGAGCTCTCGGGCCGCACCCCGTGCCCGGACATCGACGTGGAGCCGGACTTCGTCTCCTTCCAGCTCGCCAAGGAGTCGCACACCCAGACGGTGGACATCCGCTTCTACAACCTGGGCGATGAGGAGCTGCGCCTCACCTCCATGCAGTTCGACAACCCCCGCGGCTCGTTCTCGCTGGAAAACCAGCCCGGCCTCCCGGCCATCGTGCCCGCCTCCCCCAACTTCCCCTGCCAGAAGCCGGACTGCCCGTTCGCCTTTGTGACCTTGCGCTTTTCCAAGGACACGCCCACGGTGGACGACACCTGCTCCCTGATCGTCGGCAGCGACGATCCCGACGAGGCCTCGGTCACCATCACCGCAGTGGGCAGCTACACGCCGTAGGCCACACCTCCCTGCCTTCACCTTGCCGCGCGAACGCGGGGCCCGCGCAGCCTCGTGTCCGCGCCAAATCTCTCGTAGCCTCCGCCCGACCTTTGCCGTCAAGGGTCTACCATCCTTCCGGGACTCGCTGCGCTCGCCCTTGACGGCGGTCGGGCTTCGGCGGGGTCCGCGACTATGAAGAGCATGCAAGCATGCTCCTCTTCCTTTCTCGGAAGATCTATTCCTGCTTTTCCTTATCAGCAGGTTTTACCCTCACCTTGCTCCGCTGGTTCGTGTCCGCCTCCGCTCGCGCGCCCCGCTCCGACGACAGTTTTGCCGCAGCGTGGCAATATTCTCGCCAGTAGCAGATCAGGTTGGGGATGGGGAAAACGTGCTGGATGGCCAGGTTCAGGCCAGCTTCTTCTCGGAAAAGCGCAGCTCGGGCTTGCCCCGCCCCTCGATCACCTCGCGGGTGATGGTGCAGGAGGAGATGCCCGGAAGGTATGGCACCTCATACATGATGTCCAGCATGCATTCTTCCAGGATGGTGCGCAGGCTACGGGCCCCGCCCTTGCGCCGCAGCGATTCCTCGGCCACCGCGCGCAGGGCGTCGTCCGAGAAGCGCAGCTTCACCCCCTCCAGCTCGAACAGCTTGGTATATTGGCGCACCAGCGCGTTGCGCGGCCCGGTGAGCGCGCTCACCAGCTCTTCGTGCTTGAGCTCGGCCATGGTGGCGATGACCGGCATGCGCCCGACGAACTCGGGGATCATGCCGAACTCGAGGAGGTCGCCGGGCTCCACCCGCGACAGGACTTCTCCCAGGTTGTGCTCTTCGCGCCGATCGAGCATGGCACCGAACCCCAGCGCTTTCTCGCCCACCCGGCGGCGGATGATCTGGTCGAGGCCATGGAAGGTCCCGCCGCAGATGAACAGGATGTCGGTGGTGTCGATCTGGACGTATTCCTGCTGGTAATGGCGACGGGCGCCGCGGGGGATCACGTTGGCCTTGGTACCCTCGATGATCTTGAGCAGCGCCTGCTGCACTCCCTCGCCGGAGACGTCCCGGCTGGCCGAGGGGGCGTTGCCCGACTTGCGTGCGATCTTGTCGATCTCGTCGATGAACACGATGCCGCGCTGGGCCCGCTCCACGTCGTTGTCGGCGTTGGCGAGCAGGGTCTGGATGATGTTCTCCACGTCCTCGCCAACGTACCCGGCCTCGGTGAGCGTGGTGGCGTCGGCCATGGCGAAGGGGACCTTGAGAAAGCGCGCCAGGGTCTGGGCCAGCAGGGTCTTGCCGCAGCCGGTGGGACCCAGCAGCAGCACGTTGGACTTGGCCAGTTCTACGGCTCCGGGCTCCTGGCGGTTGCTGAGGCGCTTGTAGTGGTTGTACACCGCCACCGAGATGATCTTCTTGGCCAGCTCCTGGCCGATGATGTACTGATCGAGGAAGGTCTTCACTTCCTCGGGCGTGGGCACCTTGGCCGGCTCGGCCTCCGGCTCGCGTTCGCGCTCCTCGGAGATGATCTCGTTGCACAGCCGCACACACTGGTCGCAGATGTACACCGCCGACTGGCCGGCGATGAGCTTGCGCGCCTCCCGCTGCGGCTTGCCGCAGAAGGAGCAGCCGATGCGCGAACCGTGGTCTCCGTTGCGGGCGGGCATCTCGACTCCGTGGCTCCTATTCTAACCATCCGCCGCCGGATGGCAAGTCGTCGTCGCTCACCCCGCCAGGGTGCGCAGGTCGTCCACCAGGGCCAGCGCACGCTCGACGATGACCCGCGGCACTCCGGCCACCGAGGCCAGGGTGTCCGCCAGGCGCTGGGCCTGGGCCACCAGCTTGCGGAACATCTGCTTACTCGTGCGCGGCTCCGACGGCGACACCACCGAGAGGAAGGGCTTCATCTCCCGCCGCAGCTCGCTGGGCGGCGCCTCGTCGTCGAAGGCCATCTCGCGAAAGCGCCGGTACTGCTCGTCCGGCAGCTTGGCCTTCTCCCGCGCGCGACGCAGCAGGTCCACCGTCTCCGGTGCCGGCAGCGGCTCCACCACCCCGTCGCGTTTGAGCAACTGCGGCTCCTCGCTCTTGAGGAATCCGTAGGACATGGTGAGCTTCTGGGCAGTGGCGGGCTTGATGCGGATCTCGTCGCGGCAGTAGAGATCGAAGCTGTCGAACCCCCAGTCCCGGTACATCTCCTTCTTCCGGACCTCCCACAGCTTGCCCCCCAGCTCGACCCAGGAGGTCTTGAACTTGCGCGCCGCGCTCAACACCTCGTGGCGCGGGGTGCCGGGCTCGACGGCCCGCAGGCGCTCGGCGATGGCCCGGGTGGCCTTGGTCTCGGTCATGGCATCCTCCCACTCGACAGGGACCCGGACGAATACCACATCGGCCAAAGAGCGCGCAACTTTATCCGCGTCGCTTGATCGAGCGGGTCAGCTGGCGCAAAATCCGCGCATGCCACCGGCGGACAAACGCGTGCGCTTTCTGGGAATGATCGGAAACGGCGAGACCTGCGCGCTGGTCGACCCGCGCGGGAGCGTGGACTGGCTGTGCCTGCCGCGCTTCAACAGCCCCTCGGTCCTGGGCCGGCTGCTGGATCCGCTGGGGGGCTCGTTCCGGGTGGAGCCGGACGGAGCCGCGCCGGGCTTCGCCTCGCGTCAGGCCTACCGTGAGGACACCGCCATCCTGGAGACCACCCTCTCGGATCGGGCCGGCGATATCCTGTCTCTCGCCGACTGGATGCCCTGGGGCGGGCGCGGCCTCCTGCGCCTCATCCGCGGGCTTCGAACCGGCGCGCGCGCCACGGCGATCCTCGAACCCGCCTTCGACTACCGGCGCGGCCAGCACCTCGTGAGCCTGTGCCAGGAACGGGTGCGCGGCCTCCCGTTCGCTCGCGTCATGATGAGCTTCGGCGATCTGAGCCTGCACCTGTGGATCCCGCAATCGGCAGGCAAGGTCCGCATCGTCCCCGGCGTCCGGGGTTTCGGCGAGGCGCGACTCGACCTCGATCTCTCGCGCCCCGCGCCGCTGTGGCTCGGCTACTCCTCGCGCGGCGAGCCGCCCGCCCCACCGCCGGAGGCGTTCGGCGCGCTCGAAGCCGAGGAACGCGCCTGGCGCGCCTGGCTCTCCCGCTCGAACTACGCCGGCCGCCACCGGGAGCTCTTTCGCCGCTCGCTCATCACCATGCGCCTGCTCAGCTACCGGCCCAGCGGAGCCATCCTGGCCGCGGCCACCTGCTCGCTCTCGCAACACCCGGGCGCCGGCGCGGCCTACGACTACCGTTTCTGCTGGACCCGCGACGCATCCTACGCCGCCTCGGCCCTGGCTCAGGCGGGATTCGTGGAGGAGGCGAAGGCCTTTATCGACTTCGCATTCGCCGTCATGGACAGGCGCGCCGGGAAAAAACCCTGGCAGCCGCTCTATGGCATCGGAGGAGAGCGGGACTGCGCCGAGGCGGAGCTGTGGCACCTTGCGGGTTTTCTCGGTGACGCCCCGGTGCGGATCGGCAACCTGGCCTTCGTCCAGACGCAGAACGATCTCCAGGGCGAGGTGCTGGAGGCGCTGTGGGACCTGTACCTCGCGACCCGTGACGCGCGCCTGCTCGCCGAGCGCTTCGATGACGTGTGCCGGGTGATCGAATACGTGTCGCGGCGTTGGCGCGAGCCCGACTCGGGCCTGTGGGAGCTGCGCGGTCTCATCGGCCACTACACCCACTCCAAGGCCATGTGCTTCGCCGCCGCCGACCGGGCGGCGCGCATGGCCGAGGTTCTCGGACGCCCTGCGGAGGCCACGTCCTTCCGCGGGCTGGCCGAGGACATCCGGCGGGCGGTCGCCGAGGAGGGTTATAGCCAGGGCCTCGGCGCCTTCGGCATGGCCTTCGGCGTGCCGCTGCTCGACAGCTCCGTGCTGGCCATCCCGCTCTCCGGCCTCCTGCCCGCCACCGACGAGCGGGTGGAGCGTACGGTCCGGCGCATCGAGAGCGAGCTCGTCGCGGCCGACATGGTGCAGCGCAACCTGTTCGAGCGCAGCTTGTTCCAGCTCGTCACCTTCTGGCTGGCGCGGGTTCACCTGTTGCGCGGCGACCGCGAACGCGCCACGCGGATCATCGACGCCTGCGCAGAGCAGGCGACCGATCTCGGGCTGTTCTTCGAGCACCTGCTCTCGGACCCCGAGACCCCCCGCACGAGCTTTTCGGCCCTGGCCCGGGCGGGGCGCGATCTGCTGCTCGGGCACCAGTCCCTGTCGTCGTTTGCCGGATTCGCCGGGATGCTGTTTCGCTACTTCCGCCACCGCCACCCCACCGCCCGGCGCGCCCGCCGTCCCCGCCTCGCGCCGGAGCAGGCGCGGCTGTTCCGCGGCAACTTCCCCCAGCTCTTCTCCCACGAGGGGCTGGTGCGCAGCCTGCTGGATTTAGAAAGGTTCCAAACCCAAAAGCAAAGAACACCCAACACGGCCCATTAGGAATTGCGGCACAAGGTTGTGCCGCACCGCAGCGATTTGAAAAACGCCAGGATGGCGTTTTTCAATACCTCATTGAAAGGACAGAGGACATGCTCATGATCATCGCCGTCCCGCTCTTCCTCTCCGCCGGCCCGGCCGGCGCCTCTCCGGCGGGCTTCGACCCCGTCGCCGCCGCTAGCAACCAGTTCGCCTTCGACGTCTGGAAGAAGCTCACCGCGCTCGACAACCAGGCCTTCTCCCCGGCCAGCCTGTGGCTGGCCCTGTGCATGACCGGAGCCGGCGCCCGCGGCGAGACCGAGCTCGAGATACGAAAGGCCTTGCACTTTGGCGAGCCGCTGGCAATGTGCCTGCCGCTTTCGGGCCGTCTGTCCGCAGCGCTCGCCGACCCAGCGCGCAAGGTGACCTTCCGTATCGCCAACCGGCTCTTCGGTGACAATGCCCTCCAGATCGAGAAAGCCTACCAGGCCGCGGTGTCGCAGGCGTTGAAGGCGTCGGTCGAGCGGGTGAACTTCAAGCAGGAGTTCGAAAAGGCCCGCGCGCGCATCAACGCCTGGGTGGAGGAGCAAACCGAAAAACGCATCCAGGACCTCGTGCCGAGCGGGGGCGTGAACGCGCTCACCCGGCTTGTGCTGGTGAACGCCATATACTTTCTCGGCGACTGGGAAAGCCCCTTCGACCCGGAGATCACCCGCCCGCAGCCGTTTCGCACCAAGGAGAATGAGAGCCGAGACGCGCCCACCATGCACAAGACCGAGCACCTGCGGTTCTACGCGCGAGACGGGCTCAAGGCGGTGGAACTCCCCTACCAGGGCAACGCCTACTCCATGCTCTTCTTGCTCCCCGATGCCGTGGACGGGCTCGCCGACCTGGAGAAGAAGCTCGACGCCGGTCGCATCGCCGCCATCACCCGAGACATGAAGGCGAAGCGGGTCCACGTGGCGCTGCCGCGCTTTACCATAAACCCCGGCGAACCGCTGCGAGCCGGAGAGATCCTCCAGGCGCTCGGCATGCGGCTGGCCTTCGACATGGCAAACGCCGACTTTGGCGCCATCGCCAGGTGGAGCCGGCCCGAGGATCGCCTCTTCATCGGCGAAGTGTTCCACAAGGCTTTCGTGAAGGTGGACGAGAAGGGTACCGAGGCGGCCGCGGCCACCGCGGTCTCCACGCTGGCCTTTGGCGCTCCCGCCCGGCCCGCCGAGTTCATCGCCGACCACCCCTTCCTGTTCTTCCTGCGCGACACAGCAACCGGCCTGATTGTCTTCATGGGCCGCGTGACCGATCCGAGCAGGAGCTGAGCGCCGCCAAATTCCACCGAATCCTTGACTTGCCCGCGCCGGGCACACTACCATCCCCGCGCCTCGAAAAAACAAAGAGGAGACCGATCCATGGCCGACGACCCCAAGACCCCCCCGGAGAATGCCTTCGTGCCCTACGTGGGCGAGAAGACCGATCTGCGCGAGTTCACGCTGCGCGCCGTGCTGCTGGGCCTCGTTTTGACGGTGGTGCTGGGCGCGGCCAACGCCTACCTGGGCCTCAAGGCCGGCATGACCATCGCCGCCACCTACCCGGCGGCGGTGCTGGGCATGGCCATCCTGCGCATGTTCAAGGGCAGCATCCTCGAGGAGAACATCGCCCGCACCGTGGGCTCCATCGGCGAGTCGGTGGCCGCCGGGGCCATCTTCACCATCCCGGCCTTCATCATCGCCAAGCTCGCCGGCTGGACCGAGATGGCCAGCTTGCGCAACTACCTGTTCTCCGCGGCCATCATGTTCTTGGGCGGCCTGCTGGGCATCCTGTTCGTCACCATCCTGCGCCGGGTGATGGTGAACGACCGCGAGCTCCCCTTCCCCGAGTCCACCGCCGCGGCCGAGATCCACAAGGCCGGCCAGAAGGGCGGCAAGGGCGCCGGGCTGCTGGTGTCCTTCATGGGCGTGGGCGCGCTGGTGCAACTCCTCTCCAGCGACGGCCTGTCGATCTTCCGCAAGTCGATGGACTTCGTGGTGTCGCTGGGCAGCACCACGGTGGACCTGTTCACCAAGAAGTGGGCGCTCATCAAGCGCATGGCGGTGGGCGGCGAGACCATGTTCAGCTCCCCCGACGTGGCGCCGGCCTACATGGGCGTGGGCTTCATTATCGGGCCCAAGCTGGCCTCGCTCAACTTCGCCGGCGGCGTGCTGGCCTGGGGCCTGTTCGTCCCGCTAATCATCTACCTGGGCGGCCCGCACCTGCTCGACGTCATCGGCAGCCATCCGGACGGCGCCGATGGCGCGGCCGTCACCTGGGGCTCGCTGGCCGGCCGGGTGTGGCAGTTCTACGTGCGACCCATCGCCGTGGGCGGCATGCTGGTGGGCGCCTGTTACACGCTGTTCCGCATGCGCAACAGCCTGGGCTCTGGGCTAAAGCGAGCGATCGGCGACGTGGCCAAGGCGGCCTCGGCCAAGGCCACTGAGAGCCGGCTGGACAAGGATCTCAACGCCAAGTGGGTGTTCTCGGGCGTCCTGGTGGTGGCCGTGCTGATGGGCTTTCTGTACTACCTCTTCTGCGGCAGCGCCGGGGCGGCCACCATCTCGGCCCTGGTCATGACGGTGGCCGGGTTCTTCTTCGCCGCCGTGTCGGGCTTCCTGGTCGGCACCATCGGCTCCTCCAACAACCCCATCTCCGGGCTCACCCTGTCCACCCTGATCGTGGCCGCGCTGCTCATCGTGGCGGTGGGCATCGGCGGCGAGGCGGGGGTGGCGGCGGTGCTGGGCGTGGCCGCGGTGGTGTGCGTCTCCTCGGCGGTGGCCGGCGAGATGCTGCAAGACCTCAAGGTGGGCCACCTCCTGGGCGGCACCCCCTGGAAGATGCAGATGGGCGACATCATCGGCGTGCTGATCGCCGCGGCGGTCATGTTCTTCCCCATCCTCATCCTGCACCAGGCCGACCTCAACCACGGCGGCATCGGCCTGGGTGGCGACAAGCTGCCCGCCCCACAGGCCGGCCTCATGGCCATGCTGGCCGGCGGCATCGTCAACCAGACCATGGCCTGGCCGTTGGTGATCGTGGGCATGCTGATGGGCATCGGCCTCATCATGGTGCAGGTGAAGAGCCCCATGCTGGTGGCGGTGGGCATGTACCTGCCGGTGGGCACCACCTTCGCCATCTTCCTCGGTGGCGTCATCAAGTGGATCTGCGAGCGGCTGGCGGTGCGGCGCGGCTACAACGCGAACCAGCGCGGCCGCATCGAGAACGCCGGTATCCTGGTGGCTGCGGGGCTCATCGCCGGCGAGGCTCTGATGGGTCTCATCATCGGGGCCTTGAGCTTCGCCAACGTGCAGCTCCCCGAGGTCTTCGCCGACGGGAGCTGGCTGGGCTGGGGCCTGGGCCTGGGCGTGCTGTTCATCGTGGCCTTCCTGATGATCCGAGTGCCGCTGTCCCGCGCCGGCAATCCTGATGAGGCCGCGCCACCCCCGGTGGCCATTTAGCGGCCCGATGGCCCGGCCTCCCGCCAACCTGCTGGAACGGGTCCCCCGCCCGCGCGTCGAGCACTTCATCCAGCCCGAGACGGGCCGGGTGACACTCAAGGTGCCGCGCTTCGAAAACCGCCTGCTGCGGCGCCTCTTCGGCTGGCTCAACCGCTCGCCCACGGTCGATTTCCGCCTCGACGAGATCGGCTCCTTCGTATGGCTGCGCATGGACGGAGCCCGCACCGTGGGCCGCATCAGCGAGGAGACGAGAGCGCACTTCGGGCAGCGGGTCGAGCCGGCCTACGAGCGGGTGGGGCTCTTCTGCCGCAACCTGCTGCGCGACGGGCTCATCCGGCTCGACGGGTCAGAGCCTGCCAGATAATTTGACTTGGGGCTCGAATACCGAGAAAGTGGTAGCCGTTCGTGCACCATTTTCAACCCGGGTCGTGGAGACCATTACCCATGGCCCAAGGAGGAGGAGGAGAATCCATGAGAAAAACGTCCCTGATCCTGGTCTCGGTGATCGTGGCTTTCAACCTCGCCGCCTGCGGCAGTGATGGCGGCGGTGGCGGGCCCAAGGCCTGTGTCGGCAAGTGCACGCAAGACAGTGATTGCGACGCGAATCTGAAATGCCTGACCAGCACCGGCCAGTGCGTCGCTTGCCTTCAAGACAGCGACTGCGCCAAAGGCTGCGATGCCACTACCCACACCTGTAAACAGTGCACCAACGACTCCGAGTGCGTCGTGGCAACGGTAAAGATCATGACCGGCCAGTGTGATAGCTTTGGTCGTTGTTTGAAGTGTGCCACCTCAAACGATTGCGACTTTGCGGGCTCGACGCTGAAGATCTGCGGTCCCGCGGGCTACTGCGTGAAGTGCGCCCAGGATTCCGATTGCACCGGCATCGGCCACCAGTGTATCGACAACGTGTGCGTCTGGAAGGGCGATAGCTGCACCACGGACGCACAGTGCAGCTACGACTTCGTATGCAAAGGTGGATATTGTAGCTGCACCGGCGACGCCATGTGCGAAGCCGCCTTCGGCTCCTCCAACGATCTGCACTGGACGTGCGTGTCGATGTAGCCTCCCTCACCTCCCCCCTCCCGAAGACAAATCCCGCCCAATATCCCGGAACAAGACCTGCCAATACCATTGCCCTGCCTGTTCTTCTACCGGTTAGCGATTTTTCATGGGGGTTGAAGCGGTAGAGCCCCCTTGCTGAATCTGACGCCGTTTCATGCAGTTGGATCGTGCAATGCACAGTCAGTGAGGCTGGCCAGCCGGCTGGTGATATGCTAGACAGTGTCCATGAGGATCTGGAAGCCGGCCCGGGCGATCTTCGCCGTCGCGTTTCTGGGAGGCGCTCTCGCCCAGGGGGCCAACCTGCAAGGCAAGGTGACCCGCTCCGATACCAACGCTCCAGTGGAAAACGCCCAGGTGCAGGTGCGCGGCACTCCCTTTCAGGCGGCCTCGGGCGCGGACGGCAGCTATCTCATCCTGAACATCCCCGACGGCGCCTTCGGGCTCACCTGCTCGGCGCCGGGGCTGCGCGGAACCTCGACCGGGGCGGTGGACCTCACCGGGAATGTCACGCGGGACTTCGCCCTTTCCCCACCGCCGGCCGACACCGCCGCCATCAGCGGTACCACCACCTGCGCCGGAACGCCCTGCGGCAAGGTGCTGGTCCAGGCGCAGCGCAACAACGAGGTGCGCGGCCGGGCGCTGTCGGCGCCGGACGGCAGCTACAGCATCGAGGGACTTTCGGCGGGGAGCTACGCCGTCCAGGCTGTCGCCTACGGCCACCTGCCGGCGCGCGCGAGCGCGGAGATCACCACCGTCCCCGATGCCGGTCCGGCGGGCGCCACCCTCGACCTGGAGCTCACCCCCGCGCCCGGCGGGTTCACCTTGAGTGGCGCGGTCGGGCTCTCCGACAATCCCCTGGACCGCTCAGGCTCCCAGGTCCGCTGCAACGGCCAGACCCCCGCGCTCCAGGCCGTCACCGCCGCCAGCGGCGCATACTCTCTTGCCAACGTCCCAGCCGGGTTCGTGTCGTTGACCGCTTCGCGAAGCGGATACAATCCGCAGACCCAGATCGACGTGCTGGTGGAGGCGAACCTCACCCAGAACTTCGTGCTCTCGAAGGGTGGCGGCGGTCCCGGGCCGACCACTTATGTACTCTCCGGCACGGTGCGGGAGAGCTACCCCGACGGCGGCGCACCCGACGGCGGCGTCGTTACGGGACCGACCCGGGTCGGGGTGTGGTCCGCGGACGGCACCTTCCGGATCACGGTCACGGCCAACGCGGACCTGACGTACCGGGTGTCCGGCATCCCCGCGGGCACCTACCAGGCCGGCGCCAGCCGCGAAGGCTTCATCACCCAGGTTAGCGATCCCTTCGACATGAACGCCAACCGCACCCTCGATCTCACCCTCGAGTACGATCCCGAATACGTCACCGAACCGCCGACCGAACTGCCGGGTTGCTCTTGCCGGACCGCGGCGGGGAGCGTGGGGTTGCTTTCGCTCGCGCTGGCGCTCATGTTGTGTGGCTTGCACAGGAAGGGCCGATGACCGATCGCCTTCACCCGACCACTGCCGATCGCGGAACATCTTTTCTTCATTGCTTTTTCGCGTCTTGCGGACAATGAGGCGCAGCGATTGAAAACCCTGGGCAGCGAAGGCGGGGCCATGACGACCAGGAAGGAAAAGCGAGGGACGAGATGAAAGGACTCACCGGAACCGTACTGGAGGTCGATCTCGCAACCGGACGCATTCAACGGATCGAGATACCCGAGGCGATGTGGCGGACCTGGCTCGGCGGAGCGGGGCTGGCGGCGCGCCTGTTCTTCGAGAAGGAGCGGCCCGACGTCGACTCCCTCGCTCCCGAGAGTCCGCTGTACCTGTTCACCGGCCCGGCCGCCGGCTCGGGCGTGCCCGGCACATCTCGCTTCGCGGTGTGCGCCAAGTCACCGCTCACCGGCATCTGGGGCGAGGCCACCTGCGGCGGCAACTTCGCGCCCGAACTCAAGGCGGCGGGGTACGACGGCATCGTCATTCGCGGTAAGAGCCCACATCCTGTCTACCTGGATATCGCTGACGGAGAGGTGACGCTGCGCGATGCGCGAGACCTGTGGGGCCTCGACACCTACCAGACCTGCGACAAGCTCAAGGCCGGTGCCGGCAAGCAGCCCAAGGTGGTGTGCATCGGCCCGGCCGGCGAACGGCTGGTGAAGTTCGCCGCGGTGTGCAACGACAAACACGACTTCGCCGGCCGCTGCGGCATGGGCGCGGTGATGGGCAGCAAGAACCTCAAGGCCATCGCCTGCCGCGGCACTGGCCACATCGCCATCGCCGACGAGGCGCGACTCAAGGAGATCAAGAAGCGCCTGCTCTCCCAGATCGCCGAGTCCGTCCCGGCCAAGTCGCTGCGCGAGATGGGCACCAACGCCACCATGGATCTCGGCATGATGACCGGCGACGTGCCCATCAAGAACTACCGCCGCGGCGAGGCGCTGGAGATCGCGGCGGAGATCGGCGGCCCAGCCATGACCGAGAAGTTCCTGGTGAAACCCGGCGCCTGCACCTCCTGCCCCATCGCGAGCAAGAGGGTCATGAAGTGCGACAGCGAGCCCTACCGCATGGAGGTCGGCCCCGGCCCGGAGTACGAGACCGCCGCCGCCTTCGGCAGCCTGTGCGAGAACGCCGACGCGCCCGCGGTGCTGCGCGCGAACGAGCTGTGCAACCGCTTCGGCATGGACACAATCAGCTGCGGCGCCACCGTGGCCTTCGCCATCGACTGCGTGGAGGAAGGCATCCTGGGGCCGTCCGACCTCGGCGGCATCGACCTCGGCTGGGGCAAAGCCGAGGGCATCCTGGCCTTGGTCGAGAAGATCGCTCGCCGCGAGGGATTGGGCGAGGTGCTGGCCGAGGGGAGCCGTGCGGCGGCGAGGCGCATCGGACGCGGGGCCGAACGGCTCACCGCCGAGGTGAAGGGCCTGGAGCTCCCCATGCACGATCCACGCGGCTGGCACGGGCTGGGCCTGGCCTACATGATGTCCAACCGCGGCGCCTGCCACAACGCCCACCTGATGCATCCCATCGAGCAGGGCATCGCCACCTGGACCGAGCTGGGCTTCCTCGAGAACTACGACGGCCAGAGCGACGTGGGCAAGGGCGAGGTGGTGCGAAGGGCCGAGGACTTCGGCGTGCCGTGCAACTCCATCCCGCTGTGCGTCTTCGATATGTGGACCATGAAGGCCGGCGACCCGGTCGATTTCCTCAACGCCGTCACCGGCTGGGATCTCACCCTGGAGGAATACCTCAGGATCGGCGAGCGCACCTGGCTGCAAAAGCGCGCGCTCAACAACCTGATGGGCGTCGGCGCCGCCGATGACCGCCTGCCTGAAAAGGTGAAACTTCCCGCCCCCGACGGCGGCGCGGCCGGTTCGGTGCCCGATGACGAACGCCTGCGTCGGGACTACTACGCCGCTCGCGGCCTGGACGAACGCGGCTGGCCCCGGCGCGAGACCCTGCTCGCCGCCGGCTTGGCCGATGTCGCTGCGCGCCTGTACCCCTAGCGGATTTGTGTTTCCCCGCCCGCCCGTCTAATATCGCGTCCCATGAACATCGTGGTCGTCGGCGCCGGCATGGTCGGACAGTCGCTCGCCGAACAACTCTCCCAGGAAGGCCACAGCGTGTCGGTGGTGGACAGCGACCGCTACAAGGTCTCTGAGCTTCGCGAGCGGCTCGACGTGCTGGTGATCCAGGGCCACGCCGGCAACCCCAAGACCCTGGAGAAGGCCGGCATCCGCCAGAGCCAGATGATGATCGCGGTCACCAACGTTGACGAGATCAACCTGGTTTCGGGCATGCTGGCCAGCCGCATGGGCGTCGAACACTGCATCGTTCGCCTGCGCAACCCGGAGTATCTCAGGAAGCCCGGCCTGCTGGACCTTTCTGCCCTGGGCATCCGACAGGTGATCAACCCCGACCCGGCCATGGTCGAGGCGCTCTTTTCCATGATGCTCATCCCGGGCTGCACCGACTACGCCCGACTGGCGGGAGGCCAGGTGCTGCTGCTCGGCTTCGACATCGCCGCGGACAGCCCGCTGGCGGGAAAGGCCTTGAAGGAGCTCACCGACATCGAGCAGCTCGACGCCTTCCTGGTGCTGTACCTCACCCGCGCGGGGCAGGTGCTGGTGCCGCGCGGTGACGACCGTATCCAGGCCGGTGACACAGTACACCTGATGGTGGCGGCGGACACGGCGCACTTCATCCCCTCCATCGTCCAGAAGGAGCACCACCCGGTGCGCTCGGTGATCATCGTCGGGGCCAGCCGGGTGGGCGTGGAGTTGGCCCGACGTGCCAGCGAGAAGGCCGAGAAGGTCACGCTGATCGAGTCACGCCGCGAGCCCGCCGAGGAAGCCGCCGCTCAACTCTCCCAGGTGAACGTGCTGCGCGGGGACCCGACCCGGCTCGACCTGCTGGAGGAGGCCAACCTAGAGGGCTGCGACCTGGTGTGCGCCGTCTCCGACAATGACGAGACGAACACCCTGTCGGTGCTGCTGGCCAAGAGGCATTCCCGGGCCGCCACCGCCGCCATGATCCACAACCCCGACTACGTGCCGGTGCTGGACAGCCTGGGCGTGCAGATCGTGGTCAACCCCCGCCTGGTGACCATCGGTGAAATCCTGATGCACGTGCGGCGCGGCCACGTGCACTCGGTCACCCGCCTGGCCGAGTCCCGGGCCGAGATCTTGGAGATGGAGGCCCAGAAGGGCTCGCCGGCGGTGATGCGGCCCATCCGCGAGATCGACTTCCCCAAGCAGGCCCTGGTGGGAGCGGTGGTGAAGAACGGCGTCATGCACATCCCGCGCGGCGACACCCAGATCGCCCCGGGGGACGTGGTGCTGGTGTTCGCCCTGCCCGAGGCGATCGCGCGCATCGAGAAGATCTTCACCCGCCGGCGCTTCTTGTGACCCATGAACCACCGCCCCGTCCTCGGCATCTTCGGCTATCTCTTGCTCATCCTGGCGCTGTGCCTGGTCCTGCCACTCGCGGTGGCTATCTTCACCGAGTCGGGGAGCCCCCACGAGACCTCCGAGATCGTGGCGCTGGCCATCACTCCCGTGCTGGCGTCGACCGGCGGCATCTGGCTGCTCCGGCGCTTCGGGCGCTTCGCCAAGGACCTGGGCCGGCGCGAGGGGTACGCGGTGGTCACCGGCGGCTGGCTACTCGCCACCCTGGTGGGCATGCTCCCGTACCTCATCAGCGGCGTCCTGCCTGACCTCAGCGATGCCTTCTTCGAAACCATGAGCGGTTTCACCACCACCGGCGCCAGCGTGTTCGGAGACCCGGGTCGTGAGATCGAACTCATCCCCCACGGCATCCAGTTCTGGCGCCACATGACCCAGTGGCTGGGCGGCATGGGCATCGTGGTGATGGGCGTGGCCCTGCTGCCCTTCCTGGGCGTCGGCGGCTACCACCTGGTGCGGGCGGAAACCCCCGGCGGGGCGGTGTTCGAGCGCGACAAACCCCGCATCGTCGAGGTGGCCCGGGAGATGTGGCGCCTGTACCTGCTGATCACGGTGGTGCTGGTCGGCCTGCTATGGCTCGCCGGCATGACGTTCTTCGACGCCGTGTGCCACGCCTTCACCACCATGTCCACCGGCGGGTTCTCCACCCACGGCGAGTCCATGGGCTACTTCGGCGCTGGGGCGCAGTGGATCGTCATCGTCTTCATGTTTTTGGCGGGGATGAATTTCAGCCTGCACGGGCAGCTCATCCGTGGCCGGCTCCACGCCGTCACCGGCAACGCGGAGTTTCGCGTCTATGCCGTGGCCATTGGCTGCGTCATCCTGGTGGGATTGTTCGCCGCGCCTTTCGGCGACTCGGTGGAGCACCACCTGCGGCAGGTCGCCTTCCAGACGGTTTCGGTGGCCACCACTACCGGCTTCGCCACCGCGGACTTCGACCAGTGGCCGGCGATCATGAAACTCTTGCTGCTCGGGCTCATGTTCATGGGCGGCTGCATGGGCTCCACCGGCGGCGCCATGAAGCCCGCGCGCCTGCTCGTGTACGCCAAATTGGTTTTTCGAGAACTCTACCGGCTGGTCTACCCGCACGGCGTACGCCCGGTGAAGATCGACGAGCGGGTGCTCGAACCCCAGACCGTCTCCAACATCCTGGCCTTCGGGTCCGCCTACATTCTGCTATTTCTAGTAGGAGCACTGGCCATGGCCTTGAGCAGCTACGATCCGCTCGCCTCGATCTCGGCCTCCGCCTCGGCGGTGGGCAACGTCGGCCCCGGCTTCGGCGCCATCGGTCCCATGGCCAACTGGGCGCACTTGCCCGCCATCACCAAGTGGATCATGAGCCTGATCATGCTCTTCGGGCGCCTCGAGGTGCTATCGGCGCTGGTGCTGTTCTCGCCCTGGGCCTGGAAGAAGTGACCCGCATCTAGCGGGCCAGAGACCGGCGCAACCGCCACAGGACCGCGGGCAAGAGGGCCAGGCCGAACCATCCCGTGCCGGTGCCGCAGCCGCAGCCGCTCCCATCCGACGGTTGGCCCCCGGAGTCGCCCGCGCCCGAGTCCGTGCCGGTGCTGGCGTCTGTCCCCGCGTCCGTCACCGCGTCGGTCCCGGCGTCCGGACCCGCGTCCTTACCGGCGTCCGCCCCGGCATCGACGCCACCGTCCGGGCCCGCGTCGCTCCCGCCGTCCTGCTGGGCCGCCTGGAACAGCTCGCTCCACTCGAGCTCCACCCGCGGCGTCACGCCCGAGTCCGAGCGGCCCTCGAACCAGATGGTCATGTCGCCGCGCCCGCGGTAGGCGAGCGACAGCAGGTGCAACCCGTTGTGGCCCATGAGCTGGTAGTGGCTGGCCAGATCCTTCGGAATGACGCCATCGTTGTAGTAGTCATGCATGAAGGTGCCGCCCCCGGCCACCGAGTGCCCGTCGGTCTGGCTGTTGGTGGTCATGATGGCCTCGCCGAACAGGTAGTCCGGCTGGGGCCGCCGCGCCGTCCCGCACGGCGCTCCCGGCGGGCAGGTGAACACGCCGGCGTACCCCTCGGGTGCGTAATAGTTGATGAAGGTGCCGGTGGCCACGTCGATGCTGGAAAGCTGCCCCTCGGCCCAAGCGAGTTGGTCGGGCAGCGCGATGTTGGAAAACCCGGTCAGTGCCAGGCGGGTGGCGATGCTGCGCGGCACCACGCCGTTCTGTAGAGCGACATCGGAGTTGAAGTCGTGCAGCGAGACCAGCGTGCCGTACTCGTTAACCCCGGTGATGACCGCCACGTACCCCGGCCAGGCCAGGTTTGCGAAACGCGGGGAGCCGTCCGAGGGATCCCAGGCGCACAGGACGTGGTGCAGCACCGCCGGGAAGGGCGTGCCGAAGTCCAGCCGCCGGGTGGATAGCGTCTTCACCGGCGCCTGCACGTAGCGCCCCCAGCACGAGTGGGAGCGGCAGGCATACCCCCAGTCGCTGAAGGTGTTGAGGATCTTGAGATCGGTCGCGTCCAGCGTGGCGGCCGGCCGGATGGACTTCACGCCCTCGACCATGCCCGAGAGCTCGTCGGCGATGCCGCTCACCGGCCAGGAGGAAAGGCCCATGCCCTGCCGGAGCTGGGAGTAGTTGGCCCCGGCCAGGCCCTGGACCTGGCGCAGGCCCTCCAGGATGTCGTCGGCGAAGGCCGCGCCCATAGCGTATCCCATGTCGTGGTGCGAGCCCCACACCCGGATCACCGTCACCCCGTGCCGGTTGGCGTCGAGGTCCTGCGACAGGATCTGGTAGTTCTGCGCCAACGCCGCAGGCACGCCCCAGAAGCAAAGGAACGTCAACCCCAAGAGCTTCTTCATTGGCTTCCTCCCAGCGTAGCGCTTTTCGCACACGACATGCGCATCTGCGCGCCCGCCCGCGCTGGCTCTTTCGGCCCCGCGGTCGGCCGCGTCATTGTTCTTGTTCGAACTCATAGCAGGTATGCCGGAAACAGACAATCCCTGATCCTCAAGTCACGCGAACGGGTCCTGCCCCCTCTTCCCCCGGCTCTCTCCCGAAAGATCGTTCTCCGGGGACATGTCGGCGTCACCCGTTCGCATTCACAATCGTTCACGATCAGTGGGATCGGGTCTTATCCATAAACTTGGGACAACAGCAGCCGCTTGATGCCAGGATGTTGCTCAGGCGTTCCGCTCGTGCAGGATGCGCAATCCGTCCAAGGTGAGGAACTCTTCCACGTTCTGGATGTAACGCGAAGCCTCGGCGATGAAGCGGGCCAGCCCGCCGGTGGCGATCACCCCGACCGGACCGCGGCCCAGCTCCTGGCTCATGCGCTCCACGATGCCATCCACCAGACCGGCGTACCCATGATAGAGCCCCGACTGGATGGCGTGGACGGTATTGCGGCCGATGACCGCGGGCGGCTTGGCGAAGGGCACTCGCGGCAACTTCGAAGTATTGACGAACAGCGCCTCCAACGAGATGTTGATGCCGGGAACGATGGAGCCACCGAGATAGGCGCCATCGGCGGAGATGGCGTCGAAGGTGGTGGCCGTGCCGAAGTCCACCACGATCATCGGCCCAGGGCGCCGCTCCAGCGCCGCCACCGCGTTCACGATGCGGTCGGCGCCCACTTCTCGCGGATTCTCGTAGAGGATCTTCATGCCGGTCTTGATGCCCGGCCCCACCACCAGCGGCTGGACCTTGAAGTACTTCTCCAGCATGCGCACGATGACCCACTCCACCGGCGGCACCACGCAGGAGACCGCCGCGGCGGTGACGTCGGCGGGCGTGAGGTTCTCCATCGACAGGAACGAGCGCAGCACGCTGGCGTACTCGTCCACGCTGCGCTCGGGGGCGGTACCGAGGCGCCAGTGGTGCTTCAGCGCCTTCCCCTCGAACACCCCCAGCACGATGTTGGTGTTGCCGATGTCGATGACGAGCAGCATCCTGGAAACCTCAGCGCGTCCGCCGCAGCTCCGCGGCGGGTTCGAGTTTCTTCCAGCCGGCGTCGGCCCCGGGGACGTCCATGGGGGGCGGATCCGCCCCCAGGACATACTCGGCGCGGCGGTTGCGGGGCTCCGGGGTCTCGTCGGGGGTAGGCACGCGCAGCGCCCGCTCGCCGAACCCCTGATAGAAGATGGGATGGTGAAAACCCTTCTGCCGGAAGTAGCGCGCGATGGAGAGCGCACGCCGCTCCGAGAGGCCCTGGTTGTAGTCGGCCGCGGCCACCGTGTCGGTGTAGCCGGCGACGTAGAGTTTCACCGGCAGCAGCTTGCCGTACTTGGCCAGGCCCTCCTGCAAGAGCTCGTAGCTCTGATCCAGCTTGGGCGCCTGCTCGGGCCGGATCTCGGCCGAGCCGGTTTCGAACTCCACCTCCTCGTGCGGGATGGACCAGCGCCAGGGGATGAGCTCGAGCTTCTCGAAGATCTGGTTGAGGTCGTGGGCCACCAGTTCGATCTTGAGAACCTTGCCGTCCTTCTGCGTCCAGTCGACGGTGTAGGGCGGCTTGCCGCGCGGGATGTTCACGCTCCCCTGCCCCAGGCGCGAGCCGTCCTCGCCGGTGATGACGTAGTCGACCTTCGCTAGTGGCCGGCTGGACTGCAAGAGGAGGGTGTGGGCGTCGAGCTTGAGGTCCCCTTGTCGGACGGCGAGGCCCAACCCGCACACTACCTCGGTGCCGAAGTCGAGCGTCATGCTGCCGCTCTCGCCCGAGGGCAGCGCCACGTGGATCGTGCCGCGGTAGTGGTACACGCCGGAGGTATCCGGCAGCTCGTAGGTGCGCTTGGAGCCGCGCGGGACGTTGCCCTCCTCGCGCAAGAACTTCTCCCCGTCGTCGCGCAGCAGGTCCACCACCAGGCTCTCCAGGTCCTGGTTCACCTGGAGGACCAGGGTGGGCTTCTTGCCGGCCGGGACCTTGTCGTTCACGCTCACGGTGATGACCTGTTCGGCCGCCCGGCTCGTCGCCGCGTCGACGGCCACCAGCAAGAAGAACGTCGAAAGAGCCGCCGCCGTCCTCATTCGCTCTCCTTTTCCGACTCTTCGCGCTGCTTGCGATCCATCTCGGCGTCCTCCTCGCGCAGGTACTGCGAGTGCAAGCCGCCCGTGTGCTGGACGAGATGGTCGCCGCGAAGATCCTTCTGTGAGCGCCGGGGCACGGTGGCGCAGCGCACGCAGGTGGTCGTCCCCGGCACCGCCTTGAGGCGCGCCGGGGGGATCGCTTCGCCGCAGCTCACGCAGTACACCGGCTCGCTCACGCCGCCTCCCGCGCCGACGGGAGATTTTTACCACGAGCGCCGCCCGGCGACAACCGGTGAGCGGGAGATCGCATCGGAGAGCCCGGATACAAGATCTCCAAGATCTCTGCAAGGGGGCACGCCTCCTTGAACCCCCGGGAAACAACCCGGAAAAACCTGCGAACAAGGAAAAAGCCCTGAGAAAACCCCGGAAAAAACCTTCTACCAAGGAAAATCCAGGAAAGATCTTCTGACAAGATTGGTCCCCGAAAACTTGGATGCCCTCTTCGATGAAGAGGAGCGTGCCCGCATGCTCCTGATGTTGGCGATTTCAGCCGTAGCTCGCCTGCTGTCAAGGGTGAGCGAAGCGAATCCCGCAGGGAACGAAGGCCCTTGACAGCATAAGCCGAGCGGAGGCTACCGGGGGGTTCACGGGGGCACGCCCCCGTGCGAGATTCAGGGCGCCTTGGGGACCAGGATGGCGGCGGTCTCGGCGGCGAGCGTGAAGGAGAGCCTCCCCGCGCTCACCGTGGCGGTGAGTGTCTGGGTCAGCGCGTCCTCGAAGATCTGCCCGTTCGCGACCCCCAGGCCCGATACGTCGAGGTCGAAGCTCTTTCCGGAGCCGAGCCGGTTGATGGCCACGAACACCGTCTCGCCCCCGCCCTGGCGCGCGAAGGCCAGATAGTCGCTGCCCGTCGCCAGCGCCGGCGGCCAGCTCCCGGTCCGCAGCGCCGGGTGGGCGGCGCGGACGCTGCCGAGCTTCTGCACGAAGGAGAGCGTCGCCTGCTCCAGCGCCGAGAGCTCGCCGAGAAAGCGCATCTTGCGCCGGTTGTCGGGATCGCCCGCGCCGCTCATGCCGAACTCGTCGCCGTAGTAGATGAGCGGGATGCCGGGCAGGCCCATGAGGTAGGCGAAGGCCAGGCGCAGCCGCTCGTGGCCCTGGGCCGAGGCGTCGCCGGGGGGAGAGAGCCAGCCCAGCGCGATGTCCGAGGTGATGTCCCACACCCCGCAGCCGGTGTCGCCGGCGGCCAGCGAGGCGAAGCGGGCGATGTCGTGGTTGCCGAGGAAGTTCGACATGATGGCCGCCTCGCCGTAGGTGGCCTTGGCGGATCGCACGGCCGCGTCCATGCTCGAGAGCGGAATCTCCTGCGTGGCGAAGCCCTGCAGGATCTGCAGGTTGGCCGGGAAGTCGAACTGCCCGTGGATCAGCGTATCCCCGATGAAGCTCTTGATGAGCGAAGCGTCCCCGGTGAAGGTCTCGCCCACCATGTAGAACGGGATGCCGGTGAGCTCGATCTCCTCGCGCAAGCGCGAGCGCAGCGCGGTGAGGAAGGCGCGGTTGACGTGCTTCACCGCGTCCACCCGGAAGCCGTCCGCGCCGGTGCGCCGGATCCAGTCGAGGGCCATGTCCGTCATGACCTGCACCGCCCCGGCCTTGGTGTAGTCGAGATCGGCGAGGTAGGCGGTGAACCAGCAGCGCTCGGGATCGGTGTCCCAACCCACGTTCTGGCAGATGTGCTCGCCGCCGTGACCGGCGTAGTTGAAGTACTCCGGGTGTTGCTGGTAGAGCGGCGAGGCGGTGTGCACGTGGTTGGCGGTGAAGTCGAGCAGCACGCGGATGCCCTTCTGGTGGGCGGCGCTGACCAGCCCGCGCAGCTCCTCCTCGGTGCCGAAGCGCTCCTCCACCCGGTCGAGGTTCACCGGCCAGTAGCCGTGGTAGGCGGTGTAGCGCATGGGCACGGTCGCCATGTTCGCCGGGTTCATGTTGCAGTAGTGCTCGTTGGCCCGGCCGCCGTCCTCGTAGCCGTCCAGGTTGTCCACCGGCCAGGAGATCCAGAGGGCGTTCACCCCGAGCGCGTCGAAGTACCCCCCCTCGATCTTCTGCCGGATGCCCGCGAAGTCGCCGCCCGTGAAGTTCACCCGCGCGTCCACCCCGGCCACCGGCGCGTCGTTGGCGGCGTTCCCATTGGCGAATCGATCGGTCATGACGAAGTACAGCACCGCGTCGCGCCAATCGGCGCTCACGCCCAGGTAGAACTTGAGCAGCACCTCGGGGGCGACGCTGCCGTCGGTGGCGCGGGCCGAGACCCGGAGATCGTGGATCCCGCGCGCGAGCCCGCTCGCCTGCACCGTGATGGTGTCGCCGGACACAGACACGGCGGCGCCGGGAAGATCGGCGAAGTCGAGCGAGGCCCGCACCGAGGCCGGATCGAGCGAGAGTTCCTCGGGCTCGAGGGCCAGAACGGCCCCAAGCGAGGTCGCGTCGTTCTGGTGGGAAACGACGCGCAACTTGGCGCCGCACTGGATGACGAGCACGGAGTTCTTGCCGCCGTAGCCGTCGTCCACCTGGTCGGGGTTGTTGGGATCGGGGATCCAGCTCCCGTCCACGATGAACTTGTACTGGTGCGTGCCGGGCTCGACCACCCGGGTCACGCTCCACTCGCCGTCCTGTTCGGGATCGCTCATGGGCCAGGCCCCGGCGGCCTCGCTGGCGGGCCAGCCGTTGAAGGAGCCGGACACGAGCACGCTGGCCACGGCGCCACCGGGCCGGTAGCGGAAGGTGGTCTCGCCGCAAGGATGGACCGGGCCGTTGTCGCCGCCCGCATCACCGCCGTCCGGGCCGGCGTCGAGCCCCGTATCGCCGGCGTCCAGCCCACCGTCGTCCGGAAGCCCACCGCCGTCGTCGGTGCTCACGCTCCCGTCATCGGTGGGAACCTCTCCGTCGCCATCGGTCCCGGCGTCGCCCGGCTGCCCGGGACCGAAGCACCCCGTGCCCGCGATGAACAAGATCCACAACCATACGCTCGCATGCTTCATGGCACCTTCCCTGGTTGCGGGTATTTCTGGCAGAGCCAGGCCGAAAAATCAACGGCGGAACGCTTCGGGATGGTTGCTTTGCCGCCCGCTTCGCGCCACCATGGGCGCGTGAGCGGATGGGAGTTCATGTACGTGCTCGCCGGCGGTTTCGGCGCCGGGCTGCTCGGAGCGCTCATGGGCCTGGGCGGCGCCATCGTGGCCATCCCCTACCTCAACCTCCTGCTCGCCGTGCCCATGAACACCGCCGCGGCCTGCGGGCTGGTCTCAACGCTGGCCACCTCCTGCGGCGCCTCGGGCCGCAACCTGTGCCAGAACGACCTGGTTTCGGTGGACGCGGCTTTGCGCATCCAGCTCTTCACCGCGGCGGGCGGCCTGGCCGGCGGCTGGCTGGCCGGGGAGCTCCAGGGGCCGCTCCTCCAGATCCTGTTCGCCGTCATGCTGCTGTACGGCAGCGTCGAGGTGGGGCGCTCGCTGCGCCGCCGGGACCTCGACGAGGCCCCTCCGCGCCCGCCCGATGGCGCGCGCCTGAACCAGTCGCTCCTGCTCTTCTTCGGCGCCGGCGTGGTGTGCGGCCTGCTCGGCGTCGGCGGCGGGCTGATGGTGGTGCCGCTCTTGCACCTCTTCTTGCACCTGCCCTTCAAGGCGGCCGCGGCCACCAGCAACTTCATGATGGGCCTCACCGCGGTGCCGGCGCTCATCACCTACGTCGGGCGCGGCGAGCTGGATCTCACCCTGGCCATCCCCCTGGCCACCGGGGTGTGGCTGGGGGCGCGCCTGGGCTCCTTCTTGCTCGAGCAGTTGCAGAGCCGCCTGCTCAAGGTGATGTTCATCGGCCTCCTGCTGTTGAGCGCGGCGCAGATGGTGATGCGCGGCCTGGAGGGATTCGGGCCATGAGCGATACGCGCGAGAACTCCGTCCTCGGCCGCGTCTTCCAGTGGGGAAGCGCCGCGGGGATCGCCGCGTCGTTCGGGGCGCTGCTTTCGCTGTTCGTCCGGGGCGAGGCGCCGGCCGGGCTGTCGTTGGCCGCGGCCTTCGAACCCGGGGCGCGCTTCCTGGAGCGGGCCCTGTGCGGCACGGGCATCCTGCTGCTCGCGCTGACGCCGCTCCTCGGGCTCGGCTACCTCTCGTGGCAGGCGATGCGGACGGGGAACGCGCGCCGGGTCCGGCTTACGCTGGGGATCTTCGCCCTGTGCGCGCTGGCCGTCGCTACAACATTTTTTTCGAAGTAGGGTCCGCCGGGGAGGGCTGCAGGCGCTTCGCCAGCCGCACCAGCTGGTCCCGGTCGAAGCCGAGCAGAAGCTCGCCCGCCACGTCGAGCACCGGCACGCCGTTCACCCGCGCCTTGGCGCGCAGCGCCTTGCAGGCCACCTCCTGCTGCGCGCCGGGATCCTTCTCCACGTCCCGCTCGATAAAGGGGATGTGCTCCTTGCGCATGAAATCCGCCGCCACCTTGCACACCCCGCACCAGTCGGTCTTGTACAGCACCACCCGATCCGGGGGCGAGGGCGGCACGGCTTCGCACTCCGGGGGCATCACCCCCGAGGCCTTGACGGGGTCGCGCAGAAGGTCGCGCTCGAACTTGAAGCGGCTCACCACGGTGTAGGGGTAGCTCCCGTCTTCTTTTTTCCTGTTGAGGTCGGCGACGTACAGGATGCTCTCGGAGCGGCGCTCTGCCGGCGAGAGCGCGGTGTCCACCACGATGACCTGGCCCCGGGCGCCCTCGGGCACGTCAGCGATCTTGTCCACCGTTGCGAAGCTGCCGTCCGCCATCAAGTAGGTGAACAGGAAGTGCTCGGCCTCGTCGGTGATACGCAGCGTAGCGAACTCCATCAGCCCGGCGTCGGGCGACGCGGCGGGCTCGACCCCCCGCTGGCAGGCGGCGGCCAGCAGCAGACACACGACGGCGAGTGCCACCCTCGGCTTCATGCGAGGCGCCATTGTAGAAAGCGATCCCGCCGCGGTCAAGCGGCGATGTGGACATCCCCGCGCCTACCGGTAGAGGCGTCCCTCCCATCCCGGGGGCGGGTTTGAGAACCGCTCGTCGGGCGGAGGAGACGGCGGGGATGGCATGGGCAACAACGGTGGCCGCTGCGGCTCGCAGAAGTCTTTCAGGCCCGACCGGCACAACCCCTCGGCGTCGTCGTATTGCAAGAACAGGCGGGCCGTCGGGCGGCCGCTGTCGCGCACGAACTCGGTCTCCATGGCCCGCGAGCCCACCCGTTCTCCAAACTGCGTACCCAACCGGCCGCGGTCGGCGGCGACTTGCTTGGGCGCGCCCGCCGCGCGCAACTCGGCCTCCGGCAAGCTCCCGGGCGCGGGCGGCAGCGTCTCGGACCCGGTGGGTGAGCGCAACACGATGGGGCCTCGTGGCTCTTCCTTCTCGGTGAAGACCTCGGCCTCGATCCGGCCCAGCTCGCCCGGCGTGCCCATGCGGGAGGCGTAGGCGTCCTCGCGCGAAGTGAAGCGGAAGGCCGCCACCGCCTCCAGGCTGGTGCGCCAACCCTCGATGTCGATGGCGCTGAAAGGCGCCACCACGTAGCCACGCCGATCCGGATCGAAGGGCCGGCCATCGATGACGTCCCGGCCATCCACCGCCACCACCACCTCCACCCGCCGGGGGCTGTCATTGACGAACCGCACGGCGTAGGGCAGCCCGTTCTGCCCCGCGACGTAGCTTCGGCCCCGGTGCTCGACCACCGGAAGCGCCACGCCGCCGACCACCAGCTCGAGGCGGTACCCCTCTTTGCGCTTCTCGTCCCGCCAGACGTTCCGGCCGCCGGTGGCGCAGGAGGAGGCAAGGCAGGCCACGAGCGAAACCAGGATCGGCGTACGGAAGGTCATCAGCGGCTCCTTTCGGCGAGGTACCACAGACTATATACGACCGAGGAAAGATCGGGGTCTACCCTGAGGAACCACCCACCATGGCGACCATAGCGAACGGGTCCAGTCGCCTCTCTCTCAGAGGAGCAGGGCGGATGGAACGGAATTTACCCGGCCGGGGGATGTGGTATAGTCGGCGCGCTTTTTTCGGAGGTGTGTTCCAGGCATGGGCCGTCCACCTCGCCCCATGGGCTCTTTCATCGGCACCTACCTGAGGCTGCTCGGGACGGTTCGCCCCTACCTGGGAGGCCTCGCCGGCGCCCTGCTGTGCATGGTGCTGCTAGCCGGGACCACCGCGGTGTACGCCTGGATGGTGGGGCCGCTGCTCAAGTTCCTGATCACCCGTGGCGGCGAGGGCGGTACCGAGATTCTGTCGCTGGTGCCGGGCCTCGACCCGTCCGCCATGGACCGCGAGCGGATGCTCCTGTGGCTTCCGCTGTTCATCCTGATCGTCGCCGGGGTGAAGGGCATCAGCTACTTCGGGCAATTCTACCTCATGGGCATGGTGGGCCAGCGGGTGATCCGGGACCTGCGCAACCGCATGTTCCTGCGCATCACCGAGCTCAGCCCGGCCTTCTACCATGAGGTGCCCACCGGGCAGATCGTGAGCCGCTTCACCAACGACGTGTACGCCATCGAGCAGGCGGTGACCTTCGCGGTGGCCTCCTACCTGCGCGATACGCTGGAGATCCTGGCCCTGGCGGTCACCGCCTTCTTGCTGGACTGGAAGCTCTCGCTCATCGCCTTCGTGGTCATGCCGGTGGCGGTATTCCCCATCGTGGCCTTTGGTAAGCGGCTGAAACACGTCTCGCTCGACGGCCAGAACAGCCTGGGCCGCATCGCCGATCGGCTGCAGGAGGCCATCCGCGGCATGCGCATCATCCAGGTGTTCGGGGCCGAACAAAGCGAGCGCCGCCGCTTCGCCGCCGAGGCGGAGGGGTACTTCCGCATCATGCGGCGCTCGTTCGCGGTGCGCGCGCTGCAATCGCCGGTGATGGAGTTCCTCGGCGCCGCGGGCCTGGCGGCGACCATCGGCTACGCCGGGGTGCGGGTGGCCAGCGGCACGCTGGACCCGGGACACTTCATCTCGTTCTTCGCGGCCGTGTTGCTGCTCTACAACCCCATCAAGAGCCTGGGGCGCATGGGCGACGTGACCGCCGCCGGGGTGGCCGCCGCCGAGCGGGTGTACACCCTGCTCGACAGCCCGAGCCCCGTCACCGAACACCCCGGCGCCATCGTGGCCCCGCCGTTCCAAAAGGAGCTTCGCTTCGAGAACGTCCGCTTCGCTTACCAAAAAGAGGAAGTGCTGCGCGGGGTGAACCTGTGCGCGCGGCGCGGCGAGATGGTGGCGCTGGTGGGGCCGAGCGGCGCGGGGAAATCGACGCTGGTGAACCTCATCCCGCGTTTCTACGACGTGATCGCGGGCGCCATCCGCCTGGACGGGCGCGACATCCGCGAGTTCACCCTGTCATCGTTGCGCGCCCAGATCGGCATGGTCACCCAGGAGGTGATCCTGTTCAACGACACGGTGCGCGCCAACGTGTGCTGCGGGCGCGCGGCCTCGGACGCGGCGCTGTGGCAGGTACTCGAGCGGGCCAACGCCCGCGTCTTCGTGGAGCGGCTGCCGCAGGGGCTGGACACGCGCATCGGCGAGGGCGGCATCCTGCTTTCGGGCGGGGAGCGCCAGCGCCTGGCGGTGGCCCGGGCCCTGCTCAAGAACGCCCCGTTGCTCATCCTCGACGAGGCCACCTCGGCCCTGGACACCGAGAGCGAGCGCGAGGTGCAGGCGGCCCTGGAGGAGCTGATGCGTGAGCGCACCACCCTGGTCATCGCCCACCGGCTGTCCACCGTGTACCGGGCAGACCGCATCCTGGTACTGGAGCGAGGCACCGTGGTCGAGGAGGGCTCGCACGAGAAGCTCCTCGCGGCCGGCGGCCTGTACCGCAAGTTGTACGACCTGCAATTCGCCGACCCGGCGCAGCCTTCCGGGGAGAATCCATGAGGCGCAACCTTCGCACGGTGCGCCCCATGGCGCCGCTGGACGAATCGCTCCAGGCCGAGATCAAGGTAAAAAGACCGCCCAAGCGCTGGCAGCGGCCGTTCTTCTGGGTGACGGTCCTGGCCGGGGCGCTGGTGGTGGTGTGCCTTATGCGCCTGTGCCTGATTTCCTGGCCCCTGGTAGAAGGCAACGCCCGTCCACCGGCTGACGGCTACCGCGCGCTCAAGGGCCTGTTCTTCCTGCGTGTCTCCGACGCGGACGGCCGTTTCACCGGGCGGCAGGGTGTGGAGGAGGCCTTCCGCCAGGGATACCAGTGGCTGGTCGCCGCCGACGCCAACCCCGCCAGGCCCGCGGACCTGGTGAACGAGGCGCCGTTCCCGTTGGTGGCGGCGTCGCTGCGCCAGAACAGCGATGGCCGATACCTTCTCTTCGGAGGAACGGAGCCGCTGCCGCTACTCTCCGGTCGCCGCCTGGAGGACATCCGCGGCGCCGGCGGCGTGGTGGTTCTGGACGCGCTCGGAGAGACGAACGCCGTCTGGCGCGAGCGCGAGGTGCAGTCTTTCGATGGGATCTTGCTCCTCGATCTGCCACGCCTGCCATCGGCCGACTCGGCGTGGGATGCGTTGTGCACGGGGATCGCCGCCCTGATGCGTCTTCCGTACCGACACCTGGCCGTGGCGCGACGACCGGTCGAAGCGCTGGCCCACCTGGACAACCTCAACCGCCGCCGCCACTCGCTGCTGTTCTGCGGGGCGGGGACCGACGAGAGTGGCGCTGCGGCCTGGCCGGCACTGGCCAGCTACGTCCTGGTCCCTGACTCCCAGGGACCGTGGTACCCGAGAGAGATCGCCGACGCGCTGCGCGCAGGGCGCCACTACTGCGCCATGCCGTTTCTGGGCGACCCCAGCGGATTTCGTTTCTTCGCCGCCAGAAAAGATGGAACGCTGGCGGGCCTGATGGGCGACTCGCTGATCCTGGAGCCGGGGCTTCTGCTGATCGCCGATCTGAACCTGCCCTCCCAGGCGCCGGGGATTACCCTGCGCCTGATGCTAGACGGCCTGGAGGTAACCCGGGCGACCGGAGGCCGGCTCGATTTCCGCGTGGAAAAACCTGGCGCCTACCGGATCGAAGCCACCCTGCGGGCCCCGCGGATTCCATTCGGGGAGATCGACGCCACCTTCATCCTGTCGAACCCCATCTTTCTATCGGCCCCCGGCGCCTCCGCGCCGCCCGCGACGAAGGCTGCCCAACCCAAGAGAGCCCGATGACCACCCATCCCGTCCCTGCCACGAACCCGTCCGCGCCGGTGCTGGCCGACCTGCGGGTGCTGCTCCTCGAACCCGATCTCGCCGGCTGTCTGGTGGGCCTGCTGCTTTCGGACCTCGGCGCCGACGTGGTGCGCTGGGGTCGCTCTCGCTGGCTGGGTTCGGACAAGCTGCGGGCCGTCCTGGGCCGGGGCCAGACCGACCTCGAGGCCATGGATCCCACCACCACCCGGGATTCGCTCCTCGAGCTCGTAGAACGAGCCGATGTCGCCATCGGGGAGGCCGGCTCGCCTTCGCTGGGGCCTCAGGACTTCGCCGCGCTGCGGCGGGCCAAGAACCCGGGGCTCATCCACCTCGATCTTCCCGCCTTCGGGCCGGAGGACCGGGTCGAAGACACCCCGGCATGGGAAAGTCTGGTGAACTGCGCCGGCGGCGTGTTTCAGAAGCCGCTGGGCCGGGCGGTGCTCCATGACATCCCCATCGCCTCGGTGATGGCGGGGCTGTTCGGCGCCAATGCCCTGCTGGCGGCGCTCTACGCCCGCGCCCGGACAGGCCACGGTCAGGATCTGCAGGTGTGTCGCTCGGACAGCGGCCTGTTCTCGCAGGTGCTCACCTTCCTCATCCGCACCGGCGTGCCGCGGGCATTCCTGCCGCTCAAGATGGCGGCCACCCCCTTCATGGGGAGTTTCCCGTGCGCCGATGGGCGCTTCATTTACCTGCACATCACCCTGCCCAACCACGCCGCCCGCATGTTGCGCATCCTGGAGCACAGCGGTTTCGCCGATCAGGCGCGGGCGCTACGGCGGGTTCTCTCTACCGAGACGCTCAAAGATCCCAGCCAGGTCAAAAGCGTGCCCGAGGCCCGCGCTATCCGGGAGCGCTTCCGTGCCACCTTCCGTCTGCGCCCGGCCGCTCACTGGGAAGCCCTCCTCGGTGAGGAGCTGTGCTGCGTCATGGTGCGCACGACGCCCGAGTGGCTGGCCGAGGCGGAGCGAACGGGCATGTCCGACGCCTGCCGCGTCGAGGACCCCGAATTCGGGCAGCTCTTGTGCCCGGGCCCGGCGCTCGCCATCGACGGCATCGACTGGGCTGCCCGGCCGCGCCGACTTGCGCAGGACACCCGCGAGATCGCCCGGCGCTGGAGCGCACCGCGTTCCGTGCCGCAGCCGACCGCCGGAACGCCGCCGGCCCCGGCGCCCGGGGCGCCGCCGCTTTCGGGCCTGCGCGTGCTCGACATGTCGCGGGTGATCGCCGGCCCCTGCGCCGGGCGTATGCTGGCCGAACTCGGCGCCGAGGTCACCATCGTCCAGAGCCCGGAGCAGCTCGACTGGGCGCTGTCGTTCCACCTGGTCTTCAACGCGGGCAAGCGCTCGCTGGCGCTCGACCTTGCGAGCGCGGAGGGCAAGCGCCGCCTGGAGCGTCTGTTGGAGACCGTACGCCCGGACGTCTTGGTCCAGAACTTCCGCAGCCTGGACGTGGCCCGGGCGGTGGGCATACACCCGGCGGACCTGCGCCGGCGGCTCCCGGACCTGGTGAACATCCATCTCAACGCCTACGGTCACCGCGGCCCCTGGCAGAAGAAGCCCGGTTTCGAGCAGGTGATCCAGGCGGTCACCGGCATGCAGGTGCTCTACGGAAAGGGTCGGCCGCGCCTGTACCCGGCGCCGGTGATCGACATCGGTTCGGGGCTGCTCGGCGCCCTGGCCGCGCTGGCCGGCCTGCTGCGCAGGCAACGCGACGGCTCCGGGTGCGACACCTCCACCCACATGACCTCGGCCGCGGTGATGTTCCAGGCCAACACCCTCGCGACTGACATCAAGGCGGGCAGCGCCGTCGCCACGCGCCTCGCGCTCACCCGGAACGGCAGCGTGTGCCTGGCCGGGCCCGAGGACGACCTTCGCCGCTTTCTGCGCCAGGCGGGTTTCGATGGTCCTTCGGCCCGCGTGCGCTTCGCGCTCTCGAGCCTGGCTTCCCTCAGAAAACGACTGCGCCAGGCAAACCTCGCCGATCGCGTTGGGGTCGTCCCCTTGCTGGACCCGCGGCGGCTCACCCGCCGGGAGCCGCGCACGGGACCGCTCCCGTTGGCCTGCCGCAGAGCCTACCCGGGAGTCGAGCGCCCGCTGCTCTTTCTGCGGTTTCCCATGCATCTCCAACATACTCCTTGCGTCGAGGTCCGGCCGCCGCCCATGGTCGGGCAGCACGGCCGGCAGATCCTGGAGGCCCTCGGCGAAACCAGCGCCGCCACTGAGGTCCCCTACCCTACCCCCAAACCCTACCCGCTGTGGCTGCTGGACCTGATCCGCTGGGGATACTACGCCTGGCGCTCCGGCAGCTTGTGATCCTTTGCGCCATCGACCCGACGTCAGCATTGCGACGGCGACTGTTTGTGACAACATCGCGCTTCGCGCGAACGCGCTGGCTCTGGCGGCCACGCGTTCGCGCGACAGGAAGGCCACTTACAGCGTGAGCCGACCGGAGGTCTCGCGAACAAGAATTTTGACCAGCGTGCGACCGCTGCAAGGAAGGGCTGGTGGCAAGGTGCTTCTGGCGAATCTCCCGGACCGCGTCTTTTCGCGGGGCCGGCGGGCGTCAGAAGGTCAGCATGCCGGTCAGCCAGTAGGTGAAGATGGTGGTCTCTTCCACCCGGATGCGGCGGCCGGGGTCGTCGTAGATGCCCATGCGGTAGTTGTTGGGGATGTCCGAGGGTTGGCTGCAGTCGCCCTCGCCGGTCTTGTCCTGGCAGTAGTCGGCACCGGTGATGAAGTGCTCGGTGTTGTGGGCCAGGCTGACCCCGAAACGGAAGCGGGCGAACTCGGCCATGCGGAACACGAACCCCAGGTGGAGCCCGAACTGGGTGTACTCGCCCACCGCCTGGAGCTGGCGGCTGTTCACGGTCGCCTGGCCGGCCGAATCACGGGCCACCAGAAAGTCCGAAAGCTCCGACACCGTGCCGCGGGCGGAGTCCTTGCCCTTGCTCTCCACCTCGCCGAAGAACTCGGTGTTGAGCGACAGGTCGATGGCGAACTTCTGGTGCTTCTTCTTGTTCTCCCAGGGGATGATCTCCATGCCGGCGATGAAGCCGCCGTGGTAGGGCATGCTGAAGCCGGCGTTCTTCGCCTCGCGGCCCTGGATGGGGATGCTGCCCTGGAGCCCCACGTAGGGGTCCAGCGCCTTCATGCGGTGCGAGAAGCGGAAGAACGGCGTGAGCACGTGATGGCCCATGCCCACGTGACCACTGCTCCCGCCGGCGACCTCGGACGGCTGCGCCAGCGCGCCCGAGGGGATCATGTACTCGAACCCGAACACCCACACGCTCTTGGTGTCGTCGCGCTCCTCGTTGAAGGGCGCCCATTTCACACCCACGGTCATGTCGCCGATGCCCGAGCGCTTGGCGGAGGGGCTCGTCTCCGGGCTCACCGCCAGGGAGTTGCCCGGGCAGGACGGGAAGCACCCCGGCATCTGGGTGGAATCCTGGTTGTAGAGCGTCGAGTTGCCGAGCCCCACGTTCTTGGCGTAGCCGATGCTCTTCTTGTCGTGGATCACCCAGGGTAGGTTCACGTACAGCTCGAGGTCGTGATACAGGCCGATCTCGATGGTGTAGTCCATGCCGTAGATCTGGCGCTGGAAGCGCAGCTCGTCGAAGTCCGGGCGATTGGCGAACTGCGGGTTGCTCCACAGGTACATCCATTCGTGGGTGATCTTGGCCCGCTGCAAGGTGGAGTGGAAGCCGATGTCCACATTGAGGTCGAACGGATCGTTCTTGTCAGCCGCGTCGATGACATCGGTGAACTCGGCGCCACGGGCCGCCGCCGGACCCAGGAATGCGAAAACAAGCACCGCCATGCCAACCTGCCAGCGTCTCATCGTGCGCCTCCGCTGACGAAAATCCACAGTTTTGAGAACAGTTAACAGACCCCGGGCCGCCGGTCAAGCCTGTTCCGTCTCGCGCAGCCCGAACTCCTTCATCTTGTTCTGCAGGCTCTTGCGGCTGATCTTGAGCTTGCGGGCCGCCTGGGTGACGTTGCCCTCGGTCTCCGCCAGGGCTTTCACGATGAGATCCTTCTCCAGCTCGGCGGTGGCCTGCTTGACGATGTCCTTCATGGAGGCGTCGGCCCCGGGCAAGAGCGGCGCGGGCGCGGTGGAGGACTTCTCCACCAGGCCCTCGGGCAGGTCCTCCACGTCCAGCACCGGCCCCTCGGCGAACACCAGGGCGCGCTCGATGACGTTCTCCAGCTCGCGGATGTTGCCGGGCCAGCGGTAGTTGCACAAGAGGTTCATGGCGGTCTGGGAGATGCCGTCGATGGCGCGGTTGAGCCGGGCGTTGAACTTGGCCAGGAAGTGCTCCACCAGGAGCGGGATGTCCTCGCGGCGCTCGCGCAGCGGCGGCAGGCGGATGGGCACCACGTTCAGCCGGTAGAAGAGCTCCTCGCGGAACCGCCCCTGGGCCACCTCCTGTTGCAGGTCGCGGTTGGTGGCCACCACCAGGCGCACGTCCACCCGGATGGTCTGGATGCCGCCCACGCGCTCGAACTCGCTCTCCTGGATGGCGCGTAAAAGCTTCACCTGCATCTCGACCGGGATCTCGGCGATCTCGTCGAGGAACAAGGTGCCGCCGTCCGCCAGCTCGAAGCGGCCGGGCTTGCTGTTCACCGCCCCGGTGAAGGCGCCCTTCTCGTGCCCGAACAGCTCCGACTCCATCAGCTCGCGCGGGATGGCGGCGCAGTTGATCTTGATGAAGGGCCGGGCGCGGCGCGCCGAGTTGAAATGCAGCGCCGCGGCGATGAGCTCCTTGCCGGTGCCGCTCTCGCCCTGGATGAGCACGGTGGAGGGGGTGTCGGCCACCTTCTCGATGATGTCGTAGATGGCCTTCATGGCCGGGGTCTCGCCGATCAAGCGGTAGCGCTCGTTCTCGGGCTGCGCCGCGTGCACGTCGCTGCGGGCCAGCGTCTCGGTCCGCACCGCCTTGGCGATCACCGCGATGAGATCCTGTTTCTCGAAGGGCTTGGTGATGTAGTCGAAGGCCCCCTTCTTGAGGGCCTGCACCGCGTTGTCCACCGTGCCGTGAGCCGTGATGATGATGACCGGCACGTCCGGGCGGTTGCGTTGCACCCAGCCCAGAACCTCCATGCCGTCCACCTTGGGCATCTTGAGATCGGTGACCACCACCTGGAAGGTCTCCTTGGAGAGCTGGGCGATGGCCTCCTCACCGTCCCGCGCGCTGACCACCTGGTAGCCCTCGCGTTGCAGCGTGGCGGAGAGGACCTTGCAGATGTTCGCCTCGTCATCGGCGATCAGGATGCGTGCGCTCATGGCTGCCCCCTATCACGACTGGGAGGGAACGGCAAGTCGCCGCCCTCTGGCCCGGCCGGCGTCTCGGACTTGGCGGAGGCGGCCGTCTCCGCCGGAGCGCGCGCGGGCAAGAACACCCGGAAGGTCGACCCCTCTCCCGGACGCGACCACACCCGGATCTCGCCGTTGTGGTTCTCGATGAGGCGCTGGCAGATGGCCAGCCCCAGCCCGGTGCCGCGATCCTTGGTAGTGTAGAAGGGCACAAAGATGCGCTCCAGCGCCTCCGGCGGGATACCCTTGCCGGTGTCCTGGATCTCCACCTGCACCGCCCCGGCGCGCAGCGCCGAACCCGCCCAGAACTCCGAGTGGTCCCGGGTGCGCAAGGTGCGCACGGTGATGCACCCTCCCTCCGGCGTGGCTTCCAGGGCGTTGCGCAGCAGGTTGAGGAAGACCTGGGTGAGCTGCTGGGCGTTGCCCTCCAGGGCCGGCAGGTCCTTGGCCAGTTCGGTCTTGAGTGTAACGCTCGTCGGCAGCGTCGGCGAAAACAGCTTCAGGGTGTGGCTCACCACCTCGTTCAGATCGATGGTGGACTGTGTCGCCTTGAGCGGCCGGGCGTAGTCGAGGAACTGATCGACGACCTGGTTGAGGCGGTCGGTCTCCTCGATGATGATCTTCAAGAACTCGGAGGCGTCATCGCCCACCGCGGCCGGGTCCAGGTACTGGGCCGCGCCCTTGATGGCGCCCAGTGGGTTGCGGATCTCGTGGGCCAGGCCCGCCGCCATCTGCCCCAGCACCGCCAGCCGGTCCCGCTCGCGCACCCGGGCCAGCACGCGCGAGTTCTCGATCACCACCGCCGCCTGCTCCGCCACCGCCATCAAGGAGGCGATCTCCACGGTGGAGTAGCCCTCGGCCGCGGCCGGGTCGTGGAAGAACCACAGGCCCAGGATCTCGTCCTTCTGGCCCACGAAGGGGACGCAGGCCCCGGCCTTGAGGGTTGCTAAAGTTTCCAGCACCTGGCGCGCGCGCTTGACGTCCTCCGGGGATTCCGCCTCGGCCAGCACGCCGCCGTCGGCCAGGCGCTGCTCGAAGGTCTCCGCCAAAATCACCGTCGGGGTCTTGCGCAGCTGCTCGAAGAAGGTGCGGTGGGCCGCCACGTCCAGACGCAGCGGGGGCTCCGGCCCGCGAAAGCCGATGCGCCGGTAGGAGGCCCCGCCCTCGTCCTGGAGGTACACCGAGACCGCGTTCTGCCGCAGGGTCTGGAACATGGCCTCCAGGATGGCCTCGCTCATCTGCCTGGGATCGAGCCGGGTGGCGATGTCGCGCCGCAGCTCCTCCAGACGCCGGCGTACCTCGTGCCCCTCGCGCGAGAGCAACCGGCGCGGGCTGCTCTCCAGCTTGTCGCGCACCGGCTCGAACAGGATCAGGATGACGAACGAGCCGACGAAGATGTGAAACAGGGGAAAGTCCGCCGAGCCCCCGGTCCAGTACACCAGCACCCAGAACACCACCGCCAGGATCAGCGAGACGGCGATGAGGACCAGGCCGCGGCCCAGCATCTCCTGGAGATCCAGCAGGCGGTACTTCACCAAGCTCTGACTGATGAAGTACAGAAAGAAGATGGCCACCAGGTCCCCCCAGGCGCGCAAAAATCCCAGCGGGCCGGGCAGGATCCCGAGCAGCACGAAGGTCACCGCCGCCAGCAACACCACCAGCAGGTAGCGGAGCCAGGTCCGTTCCCGCGGCGACTGGATCTCGCGCCGCCGCGCGTAGATGAAGGCCGCGCACAGGTACAGCCCGGCGAAGGCATACCCCACCACCAGCCCCACGCTGATGTCGTTCTGGCTCCAGGGGGTGATCAAGAAGACGATGAGCAGCGACGACAGGGCGGCAGCAGCGAGCAAGAACGGCTTCACCCGCCGCGGGTCGCGCCACAGGAAGTTGCCGAAGAACAAGAGCGCCGTCACCGGCAGCGCGGCGGCCGCCGCCAGATCGGCCTGGAACCAGATGCTTCGGCCGCTGATGCGGTGGAAGAACGCCGCCAGGAAATGGAGCACCAGGTTGGCCGAGAACACGGTGAACAGGACGTTGGTCTGCACCCGCCGGCCGCGCAGCAAAGCCGAGATGCCAACGGCCACGCTCACGATCGCCGCCAACAGGCCGCTCTGAGCTTCGAGATTCACGGTCTTCTCCTACCACCGCCCCGAGGGAGGTGGCAACTCGAAGATTTTGCTTCAACCGATCCGCGGCGTCGTGGTAACCAGATCGCCGGCCCCACACAGCGGCTGAAAAGCCGAGGAGGTCTCTCATGCCCCCCAAAAAGCCGTTGGCCGCAGCGCCCGCCAAGATCTCCGCCCAAGAGTTGCAGGGCATCCTGGGCTTCGCCAAGGGCCTGACCCGGGCCGCCGGGACGCTGGCCATGTCCTACTTCGGCCGCGCCTCGCCCACCCTGCGTTTCGACCACGACCTGGTGACCGAGGCCGACCTGGCGGTGCAGGACTTCATCCGCAACGAGGTGCGCCAGAACTATCCCGACCACCAGTTCCTGGGCGAGGAAGGGGACGACGTGCCGCAGGATCGCTCCGGGCCGCTTTGGGTCGTGGATCCGGTGGACGGCACCGCCAGCTTCTGCGTCGGCCTGCCGGTGTGGGGCGTGTCGATCGCCCTGTTCCTCGGCGAACGTCCGCTGCTGGGCACCGTTTTCCTGCCCGTGACGGGCGAGCTATACAGCGGCGTGGCGGGCGGCCCGGCGCAGCTCAACGACCGCCCTATCCGGGTCCGCAACGAGCCCATCGACGACGAGTCGCTGCTGCTCACCTACAGCCGGTTCCACTCGGACTTCGCCACGAGTTTTCCGGGCAAGATCCGCTCGCTCGGATCCACCGCCGCCCACATGGTGTACGTAGCCCGCGGGGCGGCCAGCGGCGCCGTGCTCGGCAACGTGCACGTCTGGGACGTGGCCGCGGGCGCGGTCATCCTGGAGGCCGCCGGGGGCATGCTGCGCGACCTCGATGGCAAGAAGGTCTCGCTGGCGGAGTCGCTCACCGGCGAGCGTATCGGGCGCATCCTGCTCGCCTCCGGCCGCAACCAGCACGAGGACATCGCCGGCTCCATCCGCCGCAGGTGAGATGCGGATTTTTTCAAGGGGGCAAGCCCCCTTGCTGAATCCGGCGCTTTCCCCAAACATCGATGGCGTCGGGCAAGGATTTTTCTTGTGAGCGAATCTTCTTCGGGGGCTTTACAACTCTACAAGGAGTGGCCGTTCTCGGGCGTCTTTTCCATCTCGTTCGGGATCCGGCGCAGGCCGCCGGAGAGGCGCTGCTCGAGCCAGCGGGCGAAGCGCTGCACCAGCAGGAAGGTCAGCAGCAGCAGGGCCACGACCCCGAGTGCCACCAACACTCCCAGCGAGCCGTCCTGCCCTGCCTGAGTCTCCCCGGCCACGGGAGCTGCGACGAGCGATGAATGGATGTAGTGAAACAGCGCCATCGATCAGGCTTGAAAGCAAACTCCGTGCCAGAGAATTTGCAAGATACCACTCGACGGTCTGACTGGCACTCCATTGAAATAAAAGCATAATTGTCCAACGCGCAACAATGCTTCGTCCCGGCAGGCTCATTGGAGTGCGAAAAAAAAGTTACAAATTCTGCCCAGGTGCGACAGCGCAGCCGCTGTCGGGTGTTTCTTGCTGCATCGACGCCGATTTTTGGGCTCAACGGACGAACGAGACGCACCCCTCGATCTCGCCTTCTTTCGTCGCGCCGGAGCAGTACGGGGCCTCCCGGAGCGAGCGCAGGAGGAATCTTGCGCCCCCCTCGGACAACGTGACTTCCGAGGGCAGACCTTCGGTCGAACAGTTCCCCACGTTGAACAGCCCGCGCGCCGCCAGGTTGAGCGAGCCCGAGGCGGAGGCGGGCGTACCGGTCACGATGGGATCCGGCCAGGCGAACTCCAGGCGGCCGGTCGGATCCAGGTACACCCGCAGCAGGCAGCCGTCCGGCGAGGCGGTGTTCTCGACGACCTGGCCGGCCACCGGCAACACGCCCTCCACCGGCGAGCCGGCGAGTTCTCCGCGGTAACGCAGCTCTCCGGCGGCGCACACCAGCGGCTCCGGCTCCGGACCACCACCGCCACAGGCGGCCGCAAAGAGCGCAAGAACGCTCCCGGCCACAAGACGGCAAGCCACCACCCTCATGCCTTTCCTTCCTTGCGCAGGGCATCCCGGCGATCGAGTTCTTTGACAAAGGCGGCGATGTACTGGGCGGCGCTGAAGATGGAGAAGAACAGCGACAGGCAGATGAGCCACAGGCCCACCACGTGGAAGTCGACCCACGGCCGCAGGGGGATGCCCGCCTCGCTGAGCAGGCGGTGGAGCCAGGTCCCGGCCACCAGGTCGTGCAAGAAGGGCGTGACCAGGGCGATGGGGTAGCGGTAGTGCACGAGCAGGCCCAAGATGCCGATGAGCTGGAAGGCGGTCTTCCACTTGCCCTGCTGACCGGCGGCGATGACCATCCCCTCGGTCGAGGCGATGCTGCGTAGCCCGGTGATGGACAGCTCCCGCGCCAGCAGCAGCACCACCACCCAAGCGGGGATGCGGCCCAGCGGGACCAGCATGACCAGGGTGGACATGGTGATGAGCTTGTCGGCCAGCGGATCCAAAAACTTCCCGAGCACGGTGATCTGTCCCCGGTGGCGCGCCAGCCAGCCGTCGAAGAAGTCGGTGATGGAGGCGGCGGCGAACAGCGCGGCGGCGATGAAAGAGTTCACCCGGCTCTCGAAGTATACGAACACCAGCACCAGCGGGATGACCAGGATGCGCGCCATGGTGAGCATGTTGGGCAGGTTCAAGAACTCTTGTTTGAGCGTGGCTTTCATGGTTCACCCGGAAGGCCGGACCGCGTCATGCCTCCAACAAGAACACCTCGCCCGCGCCCGTGAGCTCGAGCCAGGCCCCGGTGGGCAGGGGCGCCGTGCCGGCCAACAGCCGAGGCACCAGGCTGCCGGACCAGCCCGCCAGGCGGGTGGCTGGCAGCAGGGCCTTGCCCTCCAGCGGAACGCGCCGGACCGCACCGCGCGTGTGGAGGACCACCGTGGCCGGCCCGAACAGATGGAAGATGGGCAGGTCCACTCCGCCCTCGGCCGTGAGGCGGCCGTTCTCCCAGGAGGACGTGTCGCCGAAAGCGCACACCAGCTCCTCGTTGAAATAGGCCGCGCCCTGGGTGTGCATGAGCGACCAGAACTCGCCCTCGCGCGCCATGAAGATCGCCTTCCCCTCGCCCTCGAGCAGGGCCATGCTGCGGGAACCGCTGCCGAAGCCGTGCTGGGTCTGTTCGCCTCCAAAACGTTTCTGCAGGGCGGTGATGCGCACCTCGCCCTCCAGCCAGGCCAGCAGCGAGAGCCGTGCGTGGAAGCGGCCCACAAGACGCACGGAAAATTCGCGCGGCCCGAACGAGATGGCCTCGGGGTTCTCCGCCGGCGGCGGTTTCGACCAGGCGCGGGGGCCACGCTCTTCGGCCGACCAGCTCTCCACGCCGGCCGGCGGCTCGGCGGGGGCTGGCCGGGGCGGAGCGTTGTCGAGCCCGTGGAACGGAAAATTGCGCTCCTCGATCTCCCGGAAACCCTCCGAGGCCGCCTCGGCCACCTGCCGCCGGGCCTCCTGGACCTGCTCCTCGGCTGGCGGTGGGGCGGAGGCCGCCCCGGCGCCTTCCAGGAAGCGCTCCAGGCCTCTCACGCCGGCGCGGGAGAAGTGTTCCCGGGCCTCGTCTTTCTTGCCTTGGCGGAGCCGCAGCAGCCCCAGGGTGCGGTGGGCCTTCTCGTGGCCGGGCTGAATCTCGATGGCCGCCTCGAGCTCCATGCCGGCCTCCGGCAGCATGCCGGCCTTGAGGTACACCATGGCCAGGTTCACACGCAGGGTCACGTCACGGGGGAAGCGCTCGACCAGGCCGCGGTAGATCTCGATGGCACGCGCGAACAGGCCGAGCTTGAAGTACACCAGTCCCAGCAGGTTCTGGCCCCGGGCGTTGCGCGGCTTGATGGCGAAGGCCTTTTCCAGCTGGGCGCGCGCCTCGTCCATCTTTCCGGCCTGGAGCAGCTCGCCCCCCTGGTACAGGTGGTACAAAAAGTCGTCGTCGATCTCGTCCTCGGTCTCTTCCTCGAGGGTCTCGGAAGGCGGACGGGGTTCTTCGCTCATGGTTTTTTCGGCTCCTCCGGGGCGGTGGCCGGCTTGCCGGCGCCGGCCGCGTCCAGGCCCTTGAAGTAGCGGTACAACTGCAGCACCCGCCGCACGTAGTTCTGGGTCTCGGCGATCGGCGGGATGGACATGGTGCGGAACACCGCCTGATGCCCGGCGTTGTAGGCGGCCAGGGTGAGCACGATGTCGCCGTCGAAGGTGTTGGCCAGCGTGCGCAGGTAGCGGGTGCCGCCCAGGATGTTCTGGCGCGGGTCGAAGACGTCCTGCACCCCCATCTCGGCGGCGGTGGCTGGCATGAGCTGCATCAGCCCCTGCGCCCCGGCGTGGGACACCGCGGCGGGGTTGAAGGCGCTCTCGACGGTGATCACCGCCCGGATCAGCGCGGCGGGGATGGTGTAGCGCTTGGAGGCCTCCAGGATGTGGTGGTCGTAGTCGCGCACCAGGCGCGGCGGGGCCAGGTAGGCCGAGGAGCGACGCGGCGGCGCGGCCTTCTTGCGCGGGATGGGCGAGTCGATGGGCCGGTAGCGTGGATCGGTGGGCACGTTGGTGAAGTGCACCACCCCCTCCTCGTCCACGAAACTGTACACGTCGGCCCGCGCCGTCGGCGCCATGAGCGCCACGAGGAAGACGGGCAAAACCACTGCACGCAAGACCATGCGGACCGGCCCTTTCGCAACCGCCGGATTGTAGCATCCGGCTTTGCGCCCCCGCAACAATTGACTGGATCCGCGCCCGCTCCTATGCTGCGGCACATGAAGCGCCACCCACACGAGAGCCGCGGTACCTACGCGGCGGACTTTTTGGTGATCGGCGGAGGGTTGGCCGGCCTCACCTTCGCCCTGCACGCCGGCACCAGCGGCTCGGTGCTGGTGCTGGCCAAGGGAGACGAGAGCGCCTCGGCCTCGGACAAGGCCCAGGGCGGCATCGCCTCGGTCATGGACGAGGAGGACTCCTTCGAGCTGCACGAGCGGGATACGCTGCGGGCCGGGGCCGGCCTGTGCCACCCCGACATCGTGCGCCTGTGCATCCAGTCCGGCCCGGCGCGCATCCGGGAGCTGATCGCCTGGGGCGTCCCCTTCTCCCGACAGCGAGCCGGCAGGCGCTTCGACCTGGGCCGCGAGGGAGGGCACTCCCAGCGCCGCATCCTGCACGCCGGCGACATCACCGGCCACGAGATCATGCGCACCCTGGCGCGGCGGGCCGGCGCCACACCGTCCATCCGCCAGGAGCCGCACAAGCTGGCCGTGAACCTGATCCTGGAGGACACCCCGGCGGGCCGGGTGTGTCGAGGGGTGTACGCCCTGGATCGCAAGAGCGGCCGGGTGGAGACCATCCTGGGCCGCTGCACGGTGCTGGCCACCGGCGGCGCGGGCAAGGTGTACCTCTACACCAGCAACCCGGATGTGGCCTCCGGCGACGGGATGGCCATGGCCTGCCGGGCGGGCGCCGAGATGGCCAACCTGGAGTTCGTGCAGTTCCACCCGACCTGCCTGTACCACCCGAAGGCCAAGTCGTTCTTGCTGTCCGAGGCGCTGCGCGGGGAGGGCGGGGTGCTGCGGCGCCTCGACGGCAGCGAGTTTTTGGAGCGTTATGACCGCCGCGGATCTCTGGCGACCAGAGACGTGGTGGCCCGGGCCATCGACTTCGAGCTCAAGAAGTCCGGCGACGACTGCGTGCTCCTGGACATGACCGCGCTCGATGGCCGGTTCCTGGCCCGCCGCTTCCCCAACCTGCTGCGGCGCTGCCTGGAGTTCGGTCTCGACATGCGGCGCCAACCTCTGCCGGTGGTGCCGGCAGCGCACTACTTCTGCGGCGGGGTGCGCACCGATCGCCGTGGACGCACCACGGTGCCCGGGCTGTACGCCATCGGCGAGGTGGCCTGCACCGGCTTTCACGGCGCCAACCGCCTGGCCTCGAACTCGCTGCTGGAGGCCCTGGTGTTCGGCCACCTGGCGGCGCAGGACGCCCGCGAATGGATCCGCAGCGCCCCGCCGCTCCGGCGTCCCCCGCGCGCCTGGGACACGGGCCAGGCCTCGGACTCCGACGAGAGCGTTGTGGTCTCGCACACCTGGGACGAGATCCGGCGCTGCATGTGGAACTTCGTGGGCATCGTGCGCAGCGATCGCCGGCTGGAGCGGGCCGCCCGCCGCATCGCCATGGTCCAGGAGGAGATCCGGGAGTACTACTGGAAGACCCTGCTCACGCCCGACCTGCTGGAGCTTCGCAACCTGGCCATGGTGGCCGAGCTGGTGATCGCCTGCGCCCGGGTCCGCCGCGAGAGCCGTGGCCTGCACTACAACCTGGACTGTCCGCGGCCCCGCGCCAGCGAGCGGCACGACACCGTCATCGCCCGGCGCGGGCGAAGACTGAGCCGCGCACCGAATCGAGCGGGGGCCTTCACCTGGCCTTGAGCTGATAGCTCTTGAGTTGCAGCAGGCTCTGGGGAAGGATTCGCGCGCCGTCGCGGAAGTCGGTGCGGATCTGCACGATGCCCACCCCTCGGGCGAAGGTCATGTGGTTCTCCATGGCCCGGGTGTCACTGAGGCGCACCTCCATGCGCACCGTCACGCAGTCGCGGAACACCCCCGCCGGCACCCGCACCTCGTGGCCGACCGTCACGATCTCGTAGCGTTCGACGGTCTTGATGTCGGCCACCGAGAGCCACTGGGTACCCACCGAAAGCGGCGTCTTGAGGAGGTAGCGCACGTCGCCATCGCGCAACCCGTCCCCGTCCCAGCGCAAGCGCGAAGGCGCCGGTCGATCGTCGATGAAGAAGCTCTTCTCCTCACGCACGATGGTCACGGTCAGATCGGCCTGCGGCTGGCCCTGGAAGGTGGTGGCGTAGGTCCAGCGGTTCCCGACGTTCAGGGGGTAATACTCCTGCGCCGCCGCCTTGGCGCCGCCCGCCGGCGTCACGTGGGCGCACCCCGCGGTGACCAGCAGGCCGGAAAGCGCCAACGCGAAGAGGCTGTGACGTGCGAGTGCGTTCATGGCTTTCTCCTTCAGGGCCCATTGCTCCGGACGCGGGGGGCATCCGCCGCCGTGCGCAGCGGGTCGTCCGACGGACGCTCCGCCTCTTGCAGGGCGCGGGCGGCTCGTTCCCGGATGGCGGGCGATTCATGCCCCGCCGAGAGCGTGAACAGGTAGCCCCTGGCCACCGGGCCGCCGAGCTCGGCCAGCGCGGAGATGGTCTGGAGCAGGAACAGCTGGTCGCGATCCTTCGCGGCGCGGATCAGCGGCTCCGCAGCCTGGACGTCCCCCTGGGCGACCAGCACTCCGACCGCCTCCAGCACCACCTCGGGCACCGGATCCCGCAAGAGTTCGATGACGCGGGGCACGAGCTGCGGCGCGCGCCGCTCCCGCAGCGCCTTGAGGGCGGTGAGGCGCTGCGAAGCCTCCGGCGAGGCCAGCAGCCCGGCCAGCTGCTCGAGCGAGTACTCCCGGCTGGCCAGGTCGCTCTCCAGGTTCTTGATCGCGTCCTGCACCGCCCGGCGCAAAACGCGCGCGAACCCGGCGGCGGAATTCAGCGCCTCGGGCTCCTGGACCTCGAACGCCTCGCCGCGCGCCGAGAGCCTCTCCCGCACCCCGTTCTCTTGCCAGCGGGAGAGCAACAATTCGACCTGGACACCGCGGTACAGTCCGGTTTCGCCGGGGTTGGCCGCCTCGTGCTCGGTGGCCAGGGTGATGGTGAGCTCGGCCTGGAAGACCCCCGGCCGGTCGGGGCTGGCCAGGGCCAGCCGCCGGCTGCCGGACAGCGCCTGCTCCAGCGTCTGGCGGGCGCGCTCCGTGTCGAACAGCTCTTCCTCGTGGCCAGAGCGGTCGAAGACCGCCACCGCCGCGACCTCCAAGCGCTGTCCGCGCTCGCAGCGACAGCCGGCGATCACCACCAGTGCGGCCCAGCACCCGAGCAGAAAGAGCATGATCCGACGATGTCTTGCGACAAAACACGCCGCCTCGGACCCAGCGTGTGCCGGCGCGACCGACCGCGGGGTCCAGCCCGCCAGCGTGGGCGGGCGCGCGTACATCCGGCGGAAGCGACCTGCGCTACGAGGCCAGCATGGCATGGCAAGATCCGTCCGTGGATGCGAGATCCGAAAGCACCTCGGCGGCCGACCGCTCCACCAACTGCCAGCCGAGGCGTTGCGCCAGGCGCCGGGCCACCTCCGTCGCTGCCTGCACGAGCGGCGGCGGCGGGACGCGAAACCGCGCCAGCGAGGTCACGCCGCGGTGGCGCAGGCCGCAGGGAACGATGGTGTCGAACCCGCCAATGTCCGGGCCGAGGTTGAGCGCGAACCCGTGGGTGGAAACGCGCCGTTCGATGTGGAAACCGACCGCCGCGATCTTGTCATCCCCCACCCACACGCCGGGGTGGGCATCCGACCAGCGGGCCGCGACATCTTGGGTCGCCAAGAAGTCGATGAGCGACTCGGCGTTCGCGCGCACCCACGCCGGCACCGCGAGTTTCATCGCCTCGAGCGAAACTACGGGGTACCCCACCAGCTGTCCCGGGCCGTGGTAGGTGACGTCCCCCCCCCGCTTCACCCGGATCACCGGGATGTTCCGGCGCTGGTATTCGGCCGCTGGTAGTCGAAGGTGCGCAGGATCGGCGTGACGTCCCAGGGTGATGGTGGGCGGGTGCTCGAGCAGCAGCAACGTCCCCTCGCCTCCCCGGCGCACTCGCTCGGCCGCGGCGTGCTGTAGAGCCAGCGCCTCCAGGTAGGGCACGCGCCCCAGAAAGGCCCAGCGGACGAGCATCAGACCCCCAAGAACAGGCGTTTGCCGAAGTTGACCGCCAGATCGGCATCGAAGATCTTCCGCGCGGCGGTCTCCAGGTCGTACTCCACCCGGTGGAACTCGAACACCCGGCTCTCGGTGTCGAACACGGTGAAGCAGGCCCGCGCGTCGTAGTCGCGCGGCTGCCCCACGCTGCCCACGGTGAGCACGTACTTGCGCATACGGCGCAGCCCGAAGCGCCGCGCCACCACCTCGTTGACCTCCTCGGGCGCCAGCGCGAACGACTTGGTCAGGTGGGAGTGCCCGATGAAGTTGACGTCCTTGAGGCGCTCGAAGCTCGGCAGCAGATCCGCCGCCTGATCCAGGGTGAAGATATAGTCGAAGTTCTCGGGCGAGAGCGGGTTGCCGTGGGAGAACCCCAGCCCGTCCTGGTGGGCGGTGTATGGGATCTTCTTGAGCCACTGCATGTTCTCCGGGGTCAGCTGGGCCGTGCACCAGTCCAGCGCCTGGCGGGCCGCGTCGTAGTAGAAGCTATAGTCCATACGGCCGGTGACCGCCGCGTCGTGATTGCCGAGGACCACCACCCGGGCCAGATCCCGGACGATCTGACAGCACTCGTTGGGGCTGGCGCCGTACCCCACCACGTCTCCCAGGCAGATGTACTCGTCGATCTTGAGCTCTCGATAGGCCGCCACCACAGCCTGAAGCGCTTCCAGGTTGGAGTGCACATCGGAGAAGATGCCCAGGCGCATTCCAGCCTCCGGCGATCCGCGCGAGGCCGGACCTTAGCACGGCCGGATCGGCAGAGGCAAGGGAATCGTGTAATCCACGTTCAGGGCGAGAAGAGAGCGTTCAACACCTCGAGCATCTGCGAGGCGGGCAGATCCCCGACCAGCGAGTAGGCCAGACCACGGGAGCGCCACACCACCACGGTGTAACCGCGTTTCTCCACCAGGCACAGCTTGCGGTGGCCCAGGCGGTGGCAGCGCTGCAGGTCCAGCGGCCCGCCGGGGTCGTTGAACACGAACAGGCTGTACTCCCGTCCCGCCTGCCGGTACCGCACCTGGGCCGCCTGGCGTTCGGCCAAGTGGCTCAGGCGCGCCCCCACCACCCGGAACTCCCGGTCCGCAAACGGCGGCAGCGCCACGTGGAAATCCACCTTGGACCGGAACCACTCCTCGACGTCGGCGCGGTTCTCGGAAGCGACCTCCACCGGCGCCTGCCGGCTGTGGCGCTCCACCGCTTCTTCCAGCAGGCGGGGCGAGAAGGCGGAGGTCACCGTCCAGGTGAGCGAGAGCAGCAGTACCAACACCCCCGCCGCGGGCACGGAGGACCACAGCAAGATCCGGCGCACCGGGTGGACACGGCCGGGATGGAGCAGCTTGCTGTGCAGCCGCTGGCGCAGCTCCTCGGGCGCTTGCACCCTGGGCAGCCGGGCCCGGATGGCCGCCTGGAAGCGGTGCTCGTACTCCACCTGCCGCCGGCACTGCGGGCACTCGCGCAAGTGGAGCTCGAGCGAGCGGCGATCGTTCTCGTCGAACTCCCCATCCAGGTACACCTGCGCGAATCTCCTGACGTCTTCGCAGCGCATGTCCGGCTCCTATGGCTCCCGCCCCCCGGCCTGCCGCGAGCGGTACTCGTCAAGCCGCGTCACTTTTTCCGTGCCCGTCTCGCCGGTGCGGATGTAGCCCTGCGAAAGCGCGTACTGGAACAGGCGAGAGCGCAACTGCTGCCGGGCACGGAACAGGCGCGACATCACCGTCCCCACCGGGATCTCCAGGATGTCCGCGATCTGAGCGTAGGAGAACCCGTTCAGGTCGCGCAGCAGCACCACCACCTTGAACTCCGCCGGCAGCTCGTTGATGGCGGCCACCACGTCGTCGGAGAGCACCTTCTCGAAGAAGAACTCCTCCGGCTGCGGGTCGGCGCTGTCCCGGTAACCGGGGGCGAGGTTCGACAGCAGGTCTTCCTTCTCCGGGCCGCACTGGATTTCCCTTCCGCGGCGCTCGTGCCGGAAGCGGGTGGCGAAAAGGTTCACCATGATGCGGAACAGCCAGGCCCTGAGGTTGGTGCCGGGCTCGAACCGCTCCTGAAAGCGCATGGCGCGCACCAGGGTGTCCTGCACCAGGTCCTCGGCCTCGGCCCGGTTGGCAGTGAGCCGGAGGGCGGTGCCGAAGAGCTGGTCGAGGTACTCCAGCATGGCCTCGGCGAAGGCGTTGCTCTTGTTTTCCTTGCGTTTCCACATGTTGCACCGTTTGGCCCGTCTTTACTCCAGGGACCTCGGCCCATGGAACGCCCGCGCTGGCCGAGTTATTCCAGTCCCTGCCGGAACCCGCCGAAAATTCACGCCCCGCCCCCGGATGCGGCTCCTCCGCGACCGACCGCGTTGGCCGCGGAGCCCTCGCGATCGATCGCGGTCCGGATCATCCATGGACAGTCCGTACAGGCTGCGGGCAGAGAGTCTACATGACCTCGGTGAGCGCCTTGTACGGCAGGTGGTGCGCCTCGGCCACCGGGCGGCAGGTGAGCGTACCCTTGAAGCAGTTCACGCCGAGCGCCAGCGCCGGGTCCTTGCGCAGGGCGTCGATCCCCTGGTCGGCCAGGCGCAGGGCGTAGCCGATGGTGGTGTTGGTGAGGGCGAAGGTCGAGGTCTGGGCCACCGCGCCAGGCATGTTGGCCACGCAGTAATGCACCACGCCATCCACCAGGTAGGTCGGGTTGTCGTGGGTGGTGGGGTGCACGGTCTCAATGCAGCCACCCTGGTCCACCGCCACGTCCACCACCACCGAGCCCGCCTCCATCTGAGAAATGAGCCCGCGCGATACCAGCTTGGGGGCCTTGGCGCCGGGAATCAGCACCGCGCCCACCACCAGGTCGGCCCGGGAAACGGAGCGGGCAATGGTTTCCGGATCCGAGAACAGGGTCTGCACCCGCCCCTGGAAGATGTCGTCGATGTAGTTGAGCGTCTTGAGGTTGACGTCCAGGATGGACACCTCGGCACCCTGGCCCACCGCCATCTTGCAGGCGTTCAGGCCCACCACTCCGGCACCCAGGATGGTGATGCGCCCGCGGCGCACCCCGGGCACGCCGCCCAGCAGGATGCCCTTGCCGCCGTGCTCCTTTTCCAGGGTGGCGGCGCCCACCTGGATGGACATGCGCCCGGCTACCTCGCTCATGGGCTTCAGGAGGGGCAACGAGCCGTCCGGGAGCTGGATGGTCTCGTAGGCCACCGCCACGCACTTGCGCTCCAGGAGCTTCTTGGTGAGCGTGGCGTCGGCCGCCAGGTGCAGGTAGGTGTAGATGATCTGGTTTTCGCGGATCAGCCCGTACTCTGGCTCGATGGGCTCCTTGACCTTCACCACCATGTCGGCGCGCTGGTATACGGTCTGGATGTCCTTGACGAGTTCCGCGCCGGCGGCGCGGTAGGCCTCGTCGCCGATCCCCGACCCCATTCCGGCGCCATTCTCCACCAGGACCTTGTGGCCCCGATCGACAAGCTGTTTCACGCCCGCCGGGACCATGCCGACACGGTACTCCCGCACCTTGATTTCTTTGGGGACACCGACGATCACGATTGGCTCCTTTCTGGGAAGGTTGATCTCAACCTATCGACTCGCAGATTTCAAACGACATGCCGTCGTATGCCAGCTCGACGCCGAGCGGGAGCCGGCTCTGGGTCTCGGCGTGCTCCACCTGGTGGGAGAGGTGCGTGAGCACCGCCCGGGCCGGCCGCAGGCGCTCCACCAGCTCGACCGCCTGCGCGATGGACAGGTGGGTCGGATGCGGATGGTGGCGCAGCGCATCCAACACCAGCAGGCGCAGGCCGGAGAGGAGCCCGAGGCTGTCTTCGGGGATGCGACTGCAGTCGGTGAGGTAGGCCACGTCCCCGATGCGGTAGCCGAGCGCCGGCGTCTTGCCGTGCCACAGCGGCACCGGCACCACCGGGACACCGGCGGCCTCGAACGGCCCATTCACCTCCGTCAGGGAAAGGAACGGCTTGAGGCTCTCGCCGCCGGTGTCCTGAAAGATGTAGTCGAAGGTACGGCGCAGGCGCGACAGCGTCGGCTCGTTGCCGAAGCAGGGGATGTCCGAGAGCGCCACCAGGTTGAACGAGCGCAGCTCGTCGATGCCGTGGACGTGGTCGGCGTGGCCGTGGGTGAACAGCACCGCGTCCACGCGCGCTATGCCAAAGCGTAGCGCCTGCTGGCGCAGGTCCGGCGAGGTGTCGATCAGAATGCAGCGACCTCCCTTCTCGACCAGCGCCGAGGACCGGGTGCGCTGGTTCCGGGCGTCGGAGGACACGCACACAGGGCAACGGCAACCGATCACCGGCACTCCGCTCGAGGTCCCGGACCCCAGAATGGTCAGGCGCATGCGCCAACCCCTGCCCCTCTCCCGTAGAGGGGATGAGAAAACCTCTTCCGAGAATCATCAACGGGGCGGGCGCGGCCCGGGTTCCTGGGTCGGATCCTGCTCGCCGCCCTCGGGCGGTTCGCGCAGGGTGGACTTCTTCGGGCAGCCCGTGCCGAGCACCGCGAGCGCCAAGATCAGGGCCGAGAGCAACCACAAGATACGCCGACGCATGCCGTACCTCCTGGAAAACCATCTGCACTGTATAGCCGATGAATACAGAAAATCAAGGCACATCGACGCCTGACCGTACCTCACGTTTTTTTGGCAATATCTTGGGCGCGGCTGCTGGCGATGAGTCCTCCCAACTGCTCGGCGCAAAGCCGCCTGCGCTGCGTGGAGGACTCATCTGGCGCGCCGCGAACGGGTGGCCGGAGGCGCGGCTGCTTGACGGCGGGTCCTCCTAACTGCTCGCCGCCAGGCCGGCTCCGCTGCATGGAGGACCCGCCTTGCGCGCCGCGCCACGAGACAACCCAGGCGATGTTCCTCGTAGGCCATTCTTTCTCGCTTTTTTTCTAGTTGCGGTTCTTCGGCATTTTTCATGTCAGGAATTCCTTCTTGGGGGTCCAAGGGGGCGTGCCCCCTTGCCATGTTCAGGGTTTTTCTCCGGGCTTTTCCTTCGCAGAAGTTTTTTCGGTTTATTTGGGGGTCCAAGGGGGCTTGCCCCCTTGCCATGATATTGCATTTTCCCCCTTTATTAGCAGTCAGCGGTCACTTGAGGAAGACGTTGAGGAACCAGTCGGCGATGCCCACCGCCAGGTTGCCCGACTGGAGGCGGTCCTGGCTCTCCGGAAACAGCGTATGCCCGCGCGCCGAGAGGTTGCTCACTCGCTGCTGGAGCTGCTGGACCTCCGCTTCCAGGAGATCGCGGGTCTTGCGAGCCGAGCGTTCCAGCCCGCCCGAGCGCACGAACTCGAGCACCCTGTGCAGCTCGTCGCGATCGAACCAGGTGCCGTGGGCGCGGCACACGTCGATGAGCACGCCCGAGATCTTGCCGAAGTTCTGCCGCCACATGAGCTGGTTGCACACCGGGCAGCGCAAATATCCGTCGGCCGTCGCCTTGAGCGGCGCTGCCGCGGTCGGGAGCTGTCCGCCGGCCGCCGCCAGCCGGGCCGCGCCGTCCTCGCGGTGCCGCTTCACCAGCCGCTCTACCGTCTCGCGATCCACCCACAATCCTTCGCAGCGGTTGCAGCGCTCGATGGCCGCCTCGGCCACCACTTCCACCCGCAGCGGCTCCTCGCGGCAGCGCGGGCACTTGCGCTCGGTCTCGTCGCCATGGATCACCACCCTCCCCTCGAGGGCCTCGCCGCAGTGCAGACAGTGTTTGGCGCCGTAGAACACCGCGCCGAAGCAGCCCGGGCAGATGACCGTGGCGAGAGCGGTCGAACAGAACTGGCACTTCTGCGCCTTGGGGTCCACCGGGGCGCCGCAGGCCGGGCAGTTCATCTTGCCGGCGGTGGAGGGGCCCTCGGGGACCAGGATGGAGAGCCCGCAAGCGCACTTCACCGTGGAGCCGGCCGGGGCCTGGCCGGTGTCCACGTGCCGCTTGCACTTGAGACAGGCGATCAGCATGGGCCCATGCTAACTCAAAGAAAACCGGCCAACAAGTGACAGGCAAAATCAAAGAAGAGATCCTGGCAAGGGAGTGAATCCCCTTGGACCCCCAAAGACAGATCCCAAGAAGAATCCGGACAAGACCCCGAAAAAAACCTTCCTCCAAGGAAAACCTGGGAGAAAGACCCCGAAGAAAGACCGGAGAAAAACTGCTGCTAGAAGGAACTCGGATGAAACTCGCGAACGAGGAAAGGAAAAATCACATGAGTTTTCCCTGTGGGTCCAAGGGGGCGTGCCCCCTTGCCATGATTTAGTGTTTTTCCCCCCTTTTTTGCAGCGCCTTTTTGTTTTTTCCTGTCAGCGCTTTTTTTTTCGGTTTTTGGGGGGGCCAAGGGGGCGCCCCCCCTTGCCGCCTGGACCGGAGGGGGCTAGGATAGCCCGCGAAGGCCATCCCGGCCCATTCGGAGGTTTTTCCATGAGAGCGTTCTCGTCCGCCGTTCACATCGCCGCCGCCGTGTCGCTCGTCTTCTTCGCCGCCTGCAAGGGAGGCGGGGACGGCGGGGACGGCGGCCACTGCTCGAGCGAGAGCGAGGCCTGCAACTACTACCACGAGTGCCCCAACAACCAGGACTGCGTGAGTGGCTGCTGCCAACCCAGCGTGCGCTGCCTGCAAGACAGCGTGTGCAAGCCCGGCGGCGCCTGCCTGGCCAACCCCGGTTCGGGCTGCCTCACCCTCGCCGAGTGCAACCCGGTCACCGAGTGCGGCAAGCTCGTGCCCTGCGTGGAGGGGGTGTGCCGCGAGGATCTTTCGCTGGATCTTCCCTGCAACAACACCTGCACCACCGACACCGAGTGCCCCACCGGCACGCACTGTCGCGTGGACGGCAGCGAGGGCAAGTGCGTCATGGACGGCCTGTGCACAGCCAAGGCCGAGTGCGCGACCCTGCCGCACGCCGACTGCGTGGGCGAGTGGAAGTGTCTGGACGGCCGCTGCGACTACTGCGAGCGCCGCTGCGTGAAGCTGTGCCTGCACGACACCGACTGCCCCGCCGAGGCGAGCTGCATCAGCGGCCTGTGCGAGAAGTACCCCGCCGACGTGCTGGCCGCCCTCACCGCCCCGGCGGTGGATCATGATTTCACTGAGAAGAAGCCACTGCGGGTGGGTATCGCCGACGTGCCACTCTCGTTCCCGGTGGGGGTGAGCATGGCCGGCTACGGCGCGCGGGTGGGGCCGAAGACCCCCTACAGCGACACCCTGGGCGGCAGCGACTCCATGTGGGACCGGCCGCGGGTGAAGGCCTTCGTCTTCGACAACGGCCAAAAGCGCATCGCCATCGTCAAGCTGCCCATCGGCTGGAGCGACGACTTTTTGGCCTCGCACATCGCCTGGCGCATCCACCAGGCTACCCAGGCGAACTACCTCGACCGGCTGATCCTTTCCGCTCCCCACAGCCACTCGCACCCGGGTCGCTTCTGGAACGTGCTGCGCGAGAAGAAGATCGGCGTGTTCGGCCACGGCGACTTCAACTTCGAGATGTTCGGGCGCCACACCCAGGCGGCCGCCGACGCGGTGCTGGCGGCGATCGCCGACCTGCGCCCGGCCAAGGTTTCCTGGGGGCTCAACCCGGCCATGGACCCCGAGCACAAGATCCACCGCGACCGGCGCGGCGGGGACTTCAACCCCATGGACGACTCGCTGGTGCTCATCCGCATCGACGACCTGGACGGTCACCCGCGCGGCTTGCTCGTGAACTTTGCCCTGCACGGCACCCACCTCGACGGCACCACCGTCTCCCAGGACGCCCCGGGTGGGGTGGAGGTCATCGCGCAGCAGAACCTGCAAGAGCTCACCGGCTACCCGGTCAAGGTGGCCTTCATCTCGGGCGCCTCGGGCGACGTGAGCCCCGCCGGCGACGACAGCCCCCTCGGCTCCGACGACTGGGGCAAGATCCAGGAGGTGGGCGCGCAGGCCTGGCCCAAGATCCGCGCCCTCTTCGAATCCCTGGAGGGCAAAGGCGTCAGCGACGTCGCGCTCGACATGGGCGTGCGGCGGGTGCCGGTGGGCCGGGAAGAGCTCGGCTACGGGCCTGGAGTGTTCCGCGACGAGCAGGGCAACGACTACGAGTACGGCGCCTTCTCGTGCGTGGGCATGGAGGACGACGACCCCAACACCAAGTACCAGGATGGCGCGCTGGGGTGTATCTTCAGCGCCGACGCGCTGTCGGGCGGCCGGCCGGTGCGCCAGTTCGTGATGGCGCGCTTCTCCATCGCCCGCATCGGCAACCTGGGCATCGTCAGCATCCCCGGCGAGCCGCTGGGAAAGTACGCCCGTGGCCTCTGCCAGGAGTTCATGAACGCCGGCATCGAGTACGCCACCACCTTCGGCTACAGCCAGGATCACCATTTCTACCTCATGGACGCGGACAGCTGGCTCCAGGGCGGCTACGAGCCTTCGATGCAGATCTGGGGCTGGGCCGAGGCCGACTACTACGCGAGCAAGATGAAGGAGATGTTCGCGCCGTTTTTGGCCCAGGGCGGCACGGTGGACAACGCCAACCTCAAACCCTCCTGGTTCGCCTGGATCAACGACACGGTGACACCCACCGTCACCCCCGCCGCCGACGCGGGCAAGATCGTGCAGGACACGGCGGCCGCCATGGAGCGTTTCGGCATGGTGCGCCTGCGCTGGATCGGCGGACACCCGGGCGTGGATCTGCCGCGCATGACGCTGGAGAAGAAGGCCGGCGATGCCTTCGAGCCGGTGAAGAACCGGGCCGGCGAGATCTACTCCGACGACGGCCACACCACCATGACCTGGTACCGCGGCAACTACCAGGACGACCACACCTGGGAGATCTCCTGGGAGGAGGGCGTGAGCTTCGCGCCCGGCACCTACCGCATCCGCATCGAGGGCCGCTACCAGGATCCGCAGGGGGTGAAGCCCTACACGACCTTCTCCGGGCCCATCGAGGTCACGGCCTCCTCGCGCCTTTGGGTGAACGCCCCGACGCTCGACAATACCAACGTCTCGGCCACGGTGTTCTACCCTCCCGCCCCCACCAACGACGACGGGCACTCGGCGTTCTCCGAGCTGCGCGCCACGGGCTTCCTGCGCCACAACGGCCTGGTGCCGGCGCATCTTCCGTGGCCGGTCCCGGTGGACGGCTCGGTCAAGGCGCGCGTCACCATCCAGCCGCCGAGCGGCGATGCGGTGGTGCTCACCGACCTCCCGATCGACTCAAGCGTGAACGCCGACGTGAGCTACGTCTCCTCGCGCTCCTCCACCGGCGAGGAGTCCCGCCGCACGGTGGCGCTCCCCGCGAGCGCCTTCTCGGCGGCCCACGGCGCCTACCGTGGCGCGGGCACCTACCAGGTGACGGTGGAGGTCCAGGACGCCTTCGGCAACCACGGCACGGCAAGCAAGAGCATCACGCTGGAGTGACGCTCCCACGCCTCATTCCCCATCTCCACTGGAAAGATGGGGGTTCGGGGGGTGAAGTGTAGCGCGGCCCGGCCTACGGCCCCGGCGGGTCGGGCGGCGGGCAGGTGCCCTGCTCGAGTTCGGTCTTTACCTTGCGCGGGGCGATGAGCAGCCAGCCCAGCGAGAACTTGCCGAACAGGATGAACGGCAGCGCGAAGAGCACCTGCTGCCCCACTTGCATGGCCCACAGCACCACCGCGTAGGCCGCGCCCTGGGCGGCCAGCACCTCGGCCCCCACGAACAGCGACAGCCCGAGTTGGAGGAAGTACTGGAAGTTGCCGATCATGGCCGGCCCGGCGGGGATCATCAGGCCCACGCACAGCACCGCCATGCCGGTGAAGGCCTCGAGCCAGCCGAGGTGCATGAGCCCCGAGAAGGCGCCAAAGCACAAGAGCATGCCCAGGCCGTTCATCACCCAGTAGGCGATCGTCACCAGCACGAACTCGAGGAGCAGGCGCGCGTTCGGCAGGCCCCGCATGCCGCCGATGAAGGCCGACAGCATGGAGCACAGCCGCTCGTTGAGCCGGGCCGGCAGAAAGGAAAGCATGCGCCGGAAGAGGCGCACCGTCTTTTCAGGGTAGCGATAGGTCAGCACCAGCAAGACGAGCACGAAGACGAACAGTGAAAGCAGCCCCCAACCCCACCAGCGGATCTCGGCGGGCACCGCGATGCGGGTGTCGAGGAAGAACAGGATGATGACCAGTAGAAGCGTCATGGCCAGCGAGTCGGCCACGCGCTCGACCACGATGGAGGCGAGCGCCGCCGAGGCCCGGATCTTGCCCTTCTCGGCGATGAGGATAGGCCGGGCGAACTCCCCCAGCCGGAAGGGCAACAGGGTGAGCGCCATGATGCCCACCGAGCCCACCGAAAACAGCCGCCCGAAGGGTATGCGCCCGAGCGGCCGCAGCAGGATGCCCCAGCGGTACACCCGTACCAGGTGGATGAGCGAGAGCAGCAGAAAATACTGGACCAGCACCCAGGGGTCTGTGGCCTGGATGGCCTGCGTGAACTCCTGCCATTCCACCTTGCGCATGGCGAGCCACACGAACCCCGCCGCGATGAGCAGCGACAGCGCGATCTTTACGATGGTGCGCCTCACCGCCCGGGCTCCCCGCCTCCCGCGCCCGACGGCCCGGCGATCTCGGCCGGCGCATGGGAAAGCAACCGGCGCGCCCCGGCCTCACCGGCGATGCGGGCAAGCTCCCGCAGGCCCTCCTCGGCGAACCGGACGGAGCCGACCTCGTGCAGGTCGGTGGTGAAGGCGTCGATGGCGCCGGCTTGCAGCAGCGAGAGCGCGGCCGAGCGCTGCTCCCGCGGGGAGGCGCCGGAGAGGCTCTTCAGGTTGCACAGGAAGCGGCACCCCCGCTCGCGCAGGGGAGCGAGCGCGGCCTCGCCCTCGCGCTGCACCTCGGGGTACTTCTCCACGTGGGCGATGACCGGCACCCGCCCCTTCACCTGACACAGGAAGAGGAGCTCCGCCAGCCGCGGGGGGAAGCCGGCCAGTGGAAACTCGAGCAGGAAGGAATCGCCGCGCGGGTAGGCCGCCACCCCACCCGTTTTCAGGAGCTCCGCCAGTAGCGAGGAATGGTGCTCCGCCCCGCCCCATAGCTCGAGGTCGATGCCCTCCTCGTCCATGGCCGCCTGCAATTCCTGGCGTCGCCGCGCCAGTTCCTCCAGCGGGTGGGCGGTCTCGCCCCAGGGCCGGTGCGGCGTGCAGCACACAATCCGAAACCCGAGCCCGGCCATGGCGCGCGCGACGGCGAGCGCCGAGGCGAGATCCGGCGGGCCGTCGTCGATGCCGGGCAGCAGGTGACAGTGCAGATCGATCATGGGCGCGCAAGCTACCACGAACCGGGCCGCCTTCAAAACGAAAACGCGACTGGGGCGGGCCTTGACGCCCGTAAGATCCCGTGTCTAGATCCGCGCATGCATCCCATCATCACCACCGTCTTCGGTCAGCCCATCTACTCCTACGGCGCAGCGCTGGGGATCGCCTTCATCACCGGCTGGTCGCTGGCCACACGCTTCACCAACCGTGAGGGAATCCCCTACAAGTTCGCCACCACCGCCTACACCCTGGCCATCATCTTCGCCCTCATCGGCGCGCGGGTATTCGAGCTCCTGGCCAACCCCGAGATGTGGCGCTTCAAGGGGTTCCTGGTGGCCCTGTTCGCCTCCAAGTGCGAGGGCCTGGTGGCATACGGCGGCTTCGTCGGCGCCTGGATCGCATGCTTCGTCTACGCCCGCATGAAGAGCCAGGACTTCTGGTCGCTCGCCGACTGCACCACGCCCTCGATGATGCTGGGCCTGGGCATCACCCGCATCGGCTGCTTCTTCGCCGGCTGTTGCCACGGCCAGCCGACCGAGGTCCCGTGGGGCATCGTGTTCCCGCCCGGCAGCCCAGCCGCGCGGGCCTTCCCCGATCTGGCGCACCGAGTGGGAGAGACCGTCAGCTCCTTGCCGGTCCACCCCACGCAGCTCTACGAGTCGCTGCTCGGGTTCGCGCTGTTTCCCATCGCCTACCTGGCGTACAAGAAGCGCCGTTTCACCGGCCAGGCCTTTCTGATCACCATCCCGCTGTACGCCATCGGGCGATTTCTGTTGGAGATCATCCGCGGCGACACGGACCGGGGCGAGGTGGCCTCGCTCTCCACGTCGCAGTTCATCGGGATGGTGGTCGTCCTCTGCGCCATCGGCATATACCTCTACCGCCGCACGAGAGCGCCCGCCCCTCCCCCGCCGCTCTCCGACGAGGAGATCGAGCGCCGCCAGGTCGAGGCCGGCGCCAAGAAGTCGAAAAAGAAATCTCGCTGAGGCCTCTTGACACACAGCGTCATCGGCCCTACCCTGGTGCGGAACGTTGGACCGTAAACTCGAACCGAAGGGGAGAACCATGGACACGAAGTACATGAACCAGAAGGCCGAGGAGATCCGAGCCCAGGTGATCGACCTGTGGGGCAAGACCGTGGGTCAGCTCGAACAGATCTCTCGCAACCTCATGGAGTCCGGCGTGAACATCTTCAAGGTCGAGCAGGCGAAACTGCTGGCCGAGCGCGACCGGCTGCTCAACCGCCTGGGCGAGGAGACCTACCGGCTGCTCGACGCCGGCAAGGTGAAGTTGCCCAAACAGGTCACGGACACCTACATGAAGGTGCGCAAGGTCATGGACCGCATCATGATCCCGACGCAGGGAAAGTCCACCGCGCGCCGGCCTCGCCGCCGCTCGAGCAAGAAGGCGTCCTGAAGATCGCACGGCAGAAGGCCGCGCGCGGCCTCTGAGGCCTCGCGGCGGCCTGCCATGCGGCCCGCAGGGATCTCGAGTCTGCAACAGCGCAGAAAATCGGCTCGCGGAGGCCATCGGTTCCTGCGAGCCGCATGAGGCAACGAGCCTGGGCATCTCGCTTCCGAAAAGCGGCTTGAGAGGCTGACTTCAAGGGCCTGCCCCATTCTTTTCCACATTCTGAAGCCTGATCGACATGGGAGCACCGCATTGTGGTTAAAACCATATCAAGCATCGGATAAGTATACTCAATCCGGCAGCACATATTTTGTGCAATGTGTTCCGAAATGGTGACATACGCCACGGGTGGACGGATTTCCACACCTTGGCCCACAGGTTTTTCACAATAAATGTTGATAAGTGGAAAAAGGGGAGATCTTCACAGCTCTGCTGCGACGATCTTCTTGGCCTCGTCCCAAAGCCGGTCGAGCAGGGCAAGTCCGGCGCTTCGCATGTCGATTCTTCGGGTCCGGGCCAATTGCTCGACCTTGTGAAAGCGAATGGTGAAGCGCCGATTCGCCGCGGCTACCAGTCGGTCGGGGTCGAGATCGAGGTGGCGCGCCAGGTTGGCCAGGGCGAAGAACAGGTCACCGATCTCCCAGGCCAGCGCCGCGCGCCGCCGCGGACGCGCTGCGAAGGCGGCTTCCAGTTCGGAAAGCTCCTCGCGGACCTTGGCCAGCACCTCTTTGGGGCCGGGCCAGTCGAAGCCGACGGTGGCCACACGCGCGCACAAGGCGTGGGCATGCCCGAGCGGCGAGCGTCGGGGGCGAAGCCCGGCGAGGACGCTCCGGCGGCGTCGCGAAGCCGCACGTTGTCTGCGAGGCTTGTGACGGGAAGGATGTGGCATGGTTCGCGGAAAAATGGTTCGGGCCACCGGGAAAATCCCGGCGGCCCGATCATGACCCCAAGGGGACTCGAACCCCTATTACCGGCGTGAGAGGCCGGCGTCCTAACCGCTAGACGATGGGGCCGGCACTATCCATAGCCGACGGTCGGATTTGAACCGACGGCCTGCTGATTACGAATCAGCTGCTCTGCCACTGAGCTACGTCGGCCTGTCACAGAACCCGCCGCGAAAACTCCCCGCGGCAAGGGGGCCTTCTACCAGCCAATCCAACCGCTGTCAAGGAGTTTGGCGGCCCGGCCGCTTCCTCTCGCGTTGGATCTTCACCGCGCAGAACTCGCCGCACATCGAGCACACGCTCTCGTCTCCCGGCGGAGCCTTGCCGCGCACCTTGCGCGCCCGCTGCGGATCCAGCGCGAAGCGGTACATCCCTTCCCAGTCCAGGGCCTTACGGCAGCGGCTCATCTCGCGCTCGCGTTCCAGCGCCTCGGGGCGGCCCCGCGCCAGCTCCGCCGCCGCGGCGGCGATGCGGGAGGCGATCACCCCGGCGCGGACGTCCTCCTCGTCGGGCAGGCCCAGGTGCTCCGCCGGAGTGACGTAGCACAAGAAATCCGCGCCGGCCCAACCCGCCAGGGCGCCGCCGATGGCGCCGGTGATGTGGTCGTAGCCCGGCGCCCGGTCGGTGGCCAGCGGGCCGAGTACGTAGAAGGGCGCGTTGCGGCACAGGCGCTTCTCCAGGAGCACGTTGGCCTGGATCTGGTCCAGCGGGACATGCCCCGGGCCCTCGATCATGACCTGCACGCCCTGCTCGAGGGCGCGGGCCTGGAGCTCGCCCAGCAGGATGAGCTCGTGGATCTGGGCCCGGTCGGTGGCGTCAGCGGTCGCGCCCGGACGGAAACCGTCGCCCAGCGACAACGTCGCGTCGGCCTCGTGGGCCAGCTCGAGCAGCCGGTCGAACTGCGCGTACAGGGGGTTCTCGCGCTCGTGGTAACGCATCCAGGCGATGAGCAGCGCGCCACCGCGGGATACCACGTCGAGCAACCGCCCCTGACGTTCCATGAGCTCCAGGGTGCGCAGAGTGACTCCGCAGTGGACGGTGATGAAGTCCACTCCCGAGCCGAGGTGTTCCGCGATCACCGCGAACAGGTCATCCTCGGTCATCTCGCAGAAGGAGCTGCCGCGGTCCATGGCCCGGGCCGCCGCCTCGTACACCGGCACGGTGCCCAGCGGCAGCGGCGCGGCCTCCATGATGCGGCGCCGGATGTCGGCGAGGTTCCCGCCGGTGGAGAGATCCATGACGGTGTCGGCACCTGCCTCGAGCGCCGCGCGGGCCTTGCGTATCTCCCGCTCGATGTCCAGCGCGTCGCGCGAGGTGCCCAGGTTGGCGTTGACCTTGATGCGCAGATTCGTCCCGATTCCGAGCGGGCGCAGGTCCGCGCGCCGGCGGTTACGGGTGACGACTACCTCGCCCCGGGCCAGTTTCTCTGAGAGCTCCTGCGGAACCGTTCCTTCCGCTTTCGCCACTGCGCGTATCTCGTCCGACAAGTCGCCCTTTCGGGCTTGCTCGATTCTGGTGAGCATTCGCCGATCCTCGGGCCGCGGGGATGTTCGCCGCGGCCGGAGGGCTATGGATAGACCCGCCCCCTTCGCTTGTCAACCCTCCGGTCTTGCCCGTCCAAAGCCTCTCGTGCTAGCGTCGGCCCATCACAGGAGGTGGAGGATGCCGAACCGTCTGTTCCGGGTCACGGTTCTCTTGTGCTCGATGAGCCTCATGGCCTGCGGCGGCGGAGGGACTTCCTACGTCCCCTGCTCGACCGACACCGACTGCAAGGACGGCGAGATCTGCCTGGACCTGCGCTGCCAGCCGAGCAGCGGCTGCACCCAGGACAGCGACTGCAAGGACGGCCGGGTCTGTCTCGATGGCGCATGCCGCACCGCCGAGTGCAACGCCGATGCGGACTGCGGCGCCAACCGGCACTGCGAAAACCACAAGTGCGTCGACAACCCCCGCTGCGTGACCGACGCTGACTGCCTGCCCACCGAGTACTGCGACGCCGGGACCTGCAAGGTCCGCCAGCAGAAAACCTGCGCTCAGGACAGCGACTGCGCCAGCAACGAGCTGTGTCTGAACCAGCTCTGCACCACCAAGGCCACCTGCGCCCAGGACTCGGAGTGCCCTCAGGGTACGGTATGTTCCAAGGGCAGGTGCGACCGGCCCTGCGCCGCCGACGCGGATTGCGGAAACCTGTACAAGTGCGTCGACCAGCACTGTTTGCAGCAGTGCATCAGCGACAGCACCTGCATGCAATCCAACACCATCTGCGAGGGCGGGGTGTGCGTCCCGGCCCAGTGCCAGTCCGACAGCGATTGTTCCGGCCAGTACGTGCGCTGCCGGAGCGGCCGCTGCCAGACCTACAAACCCTGCACCGTGACCGAGGACTGCCAGGATCCCAACTTCGAGTGCCGCGACAACATCTGCGAGGAGTTGCCGCTGTGCCTCATCGATGGGGATTGCACTCAAGGTAGCCTGTGCGTGGACGGCCACTGCCGCCCGGCGCGCTCTTGCCAATTGGAAACCGATTGCGCCGCCGACGAGGACTGCGTCGGGGGCGTGTGCGTGGCGCACGTGTGCCGCGGCCCGACGGACTGCCCGGCGGATCAGATCTGCGTGGCGGGAAGCTGCAACGCCTCCGGCAACCCCGCCACCGTCTACACCGTGGTCATCCTCACGCCGGGCGGACCGATCCTGAGCGGGCAGGTCCTCCCCCTGACCGCCGTGGCGCTCACCCAGGCCGGCGAGGAGGTCCCCGGCGTGGCCTTCGAGTGGACCTCCAGCCAACCCCAGCGCGCGGCGGTGGACGCGAGCGGCGTCCTGACGGCAGGGACCGAGGCCGGCGACACCCAGGTCACCGCCAAGGCGATCGGCACCAGCCGGGTATCGGCGCCGGTGACCTTCACCACCATCCTGCCCATCACCGACGGCCTGCGGGTCACGGTCATCGACGCGGTGGATCGGCGACCCCTGGCCGGGGTGGTGGTGCGCGTGGTCGACGATAATGTGGAACAGGAGGAAACTACCGACGCGCTCGGCCAGGTGAGCTTCCCCACACCCACGGGGCCGGTGGACCTGCACGCCTTCTCGCAGGATCACGACTACCTCACCATCGGCCAGACCGTGTCCGCCGACGTGCTCATGCCGCTGCCGCCGCGGAGCGTGGCTGACCGGGCTGGCGGCTTCACCGGCCAGATGACCTTCACCGGCACGGGCGAGGTGTCGCTGGGGCTTTCGGGCACCAGCATCGCGGGCCATCTGATGGACATGAACTTCTCCCGCCTCATGGGGCAGGTCTTCACCGTGCGCATCAATTTCGGCACCCAGACCTTCTCGTTGCCCCTGCCGGCCCAGATGGTGATGAAGGCCGAGTACAACGGCATCCCCATCTCCATCAAGGACACCTATTACGTGCTCGGCCAGGAAGGCTTGCGGGCCGCCTGGGGGCTGGGCGGCAAGATGGGGCTCAGCGCGCTCATGCAGATCTTCAACAGCAGCTCCTCCATCGATCAAATCCTCATCGAGCTCTTGCCCTACTTCGCCATGTTCAACCACGCGCTGAAGCCCCAGATCGACATTTTCCCGGTCCCGCTGGTGGTGGACGAGAACGACATCGACGGCGACGGCGATACCACCGAGTCGCGGCCGGACTGGGCCAACTTCCCCACTCTCAACCTCAACGCCAACCATGCCCAGAACCTGGCCGTGGAGGTGGTGCCGCCGGCGCTGCCCAGCCACGGCGCCTCCCCGCTGCGCACTCTGATCATGTTGGCGGGAGGCCTGACGCCGCAAGGGTTCACGCCGCTCGGCATGTCGGGCGAGGAGGCCGCCAGCGGCCAGGCCGCACCCCTGGTGATGAAGCTCGCCCCGGCCTACGGCGGGCTCGAAGTGGGCAAGTACGCCCTGCTGGTGATGGCCGCGCCGCCGGCGAACGGCCAGGAGTTCTCCGCCGACATGGCCGCGGTGAACTTCGTCGCCGACAACCTGCCCACGCGCGTGGAGTTCGAGAAGGGATTTCTCCCCTTCCCGCTCGATGCCAGCTGGTCGGCGGTCACGCGAACCGTGACCGCCAGCGAGGTGAGCGGCGCGACGCTGTATCGCTTCACCATCGCGGGCCCGGACGGTTCCTGGATCGTCTATCAACCTGCCGGCGGCATCCTGTCGGCGACCCTGCCCGAGCCGCCGACGGGTTACACCGACCTGGCGGCCGGCGACACCCGCAGCCTGATGCCCATCGCGCTCGTCGGCAACACCGGGTTCGAGGATCTGGTGACGTTCGACGGGGAGGATCTCGATCGGGTCAACGTGTTCACCGCTGCCTTCACGACCTTCGAGATCAAGTAGCAAGAGCCATTCAGGGTGTTGCGCCGGCGCGGGTGGCCCGGACCATGAGGTCGAGCCAACGGGCGATCTGCCGCTCGGACTCGAACGGCATGTCATCGAAACGCGCAGCCACACCCCAGTGGGAGCCTGCCGGCATCACGTGCACCACCGTTCCTCGGGCCTCGATTTCCTTCCCCAGCCCGAGCAGCACGAGCTTCACGCTCACGAGCTGGCCGATCACATACCTATCGCTGGTCTCAAAGTAGAAGCCGTTGATCGAGAGCCTCCCGAAACATTCCCGGTACCTGTCTCCGCTGCGGACGGCGATGGGAACATCGAACCGCGGTGAATCCCGCCGATCCGCCATCTCGGATAGTATCCTCCGGGTGGCCTGCCTGGCGACGTTGTCGTGGAACATGGGGCACCTCTCTTTCCTTCGGCTGACCTCGCCGCGAAGCCAAAGGAAAAGTTAGCAACGTGTGTGCCATGTTCTGGCGAACGGAGACCGGATCCCACTGGCAGAAAATTCCAGCGACGGCATCGACGGTTGCGGTACGTCGTCGTCTCCGGACCCTCAGCGGCCGCCCGGAACGGGCCGAAGATTGCGACATTTCTGCCCGACCAGAGATCAGGTTGTGTAGACGAAGGCGTGACGAGGCTCACACAAAGAGACGGAGCAGCATGGCCGGAAGTCGCGCGGGGAGCTCGCGCGCCTCGACGGCGGCGCCGCGGCGCCGCCCACGCATGGCGCGCAGCACCGCATCGAGCCGCTCGGGATCGAGACGCGAGAGGAGCGGCTGTAGCCAGGACAGACGCTCGAACGCCGCCTGGCTCGTCGCCCGGCGCCAACGCGAGTGGTAGTCCGGAAGCGCATAACGGCTTCCCGACAGGAATCGATTGGCCGCTCTTCCGGCGATAGCGCCCATGGTGAGCGCCACACCGATTCCGGAGATGCCGAAGCTCGCGATCGAGTCCCCGGCCAGCAAGATGTTGTCCCGCCGCGAGTAGGAGGCCGGGGCGTAGAGTCGGGTCACCGCCTCGCGGGAGGCGATGACCCGCCCCCCACCCAGACGCTCGATCCGATCGCGGAGCAAGACGTCCAGGTCACCGGGTATGCCCCTCGGCCCGACCACTTCCAGGACCGCCGCCAGGTTGTGCTCCGGGCCGGGCAAGGCCAACAACACGCGTCCGACACCCAGCCATTGCAGCAGCAGCGTCTGCGGGGGAAGCGGCCACCGTTCGAACTCGACCTCCCGAGAAAAGAGCATCCCCAGGATCTTTCGCTGCGGGCACAGCAGGCGCGCGGCCACCGAGTTCACCCCATCGGCGCCGACGAGCACGCGGGCTGCAAGATCGCCGGCTCCGCGGACCCGGACCTCGTGTTCGTCGCCGTTCACCTGATGGACGGTGACGCCGGTTCGCACCTCAGCGCCGGTCTCCCGCGCGCGGCGGAGCAAGGCGCCCTTGAGCCGTTCCGGGTTGACGACCCACCAGGGTCGGTGCAGAGCGATCTCGACCCGTTCCCGGCTCCCTTGCACCAGAACACGTCCAATCTGGCCCGCCAGACCGCCTTCCACCAGCAGTCGAATCGGTTTCAGGAAGAGATCGTTCCCGCGCGCCTCGTACGCTTCGACAAACGACGGGAGCACTCCCAGGCACACCCGTCGTTTTCGGGTGATGCTCGCGCTCTGCTCGACCACCACCACACGCCGGCCCGGAAACTGCTGGGCCGCCGCCAGGCCGGCGTAGGATGCGCCCACCACGATGGCATCGAGACGAGGCATGAACGCCTACCCCCGCCGGGGCGCGATCTTCCATCCGAACCGCAGGATGAGGTCGTGCTGGATGCGTGACTGGATCTCCTCCACCGAACGCGTGCCGTCCAGCACCACGATGTCCTCTTCGGGCAACAACCGGCGCAGGCTGCGGTAAGATCGCTCGACGCGTATCTGGAAGGCGTCATTTTCGAAGAGATCTCGCCCCAGGCGCGCCCTTCGCCTGCGCGCGCCTACGCACACGGGAACGTCCAGGAGGTACGTCACGTCCGGCGCCATGGCCCGCCGGTTGATCTGCTGGACCCAGGGCATGGGGCAATCCTGGCTCTGGTAGGCCAGGCTGGAGTGGTAGTACCGGTCCGACACGACCTCGATCCCCCGTGCCAGGGCGGGCTGCACCTCGTTATCCAGGTGATCGATGCGATCGGCGGCAAACAGCAGCGCGATGGCGGCGGGATCCAGCGCCCGGACCCGCGGCGAGCCTGCCGCCACGGACTCCCGAACGACCAGCCGTCCCGAAAGGATGGCCCGGATCATGTGCCCGATCGGACCATCGCTCGGTTCCCGGGTCGGCAGGACGGAGCGCCCGATGGAGCGCAGCCAGTCGCAGAGCAACCGGCTCTGAGTGGTCGTTCCGGCGCCGTCGATGCCCTCCAGAACGATGAAGCGACCCCTGCGGCGGCGTGAAATCGCGGAGGATCTCGTCATTTGATCCTCCTCAGCACCTCACGGGCCCGCTTGGCGTTGGCACCTTTCGCGCCGCCGGCGAGAAATTTTTCGAGCAGTTCCTTGGCGCGGGCATCGCGGTGCTGCTCGAACTCCAGCAACCCCAACCGGAACAAGGCCTCGGGATGCTCCGGCGCCAGGGCCAGTGCCTTCTCGTAGTAGGGCCTCGCCCGATCGAGCTTGTCGTCCCGATCGTAGGCCGCGGCCAGCTCGAACACGGGGACCGGGTCCTCCGGGGCGAGCTTCGCGGCCGCCGAGAAGAGCCGCCGCGCCTGGGCCAGGTTGGATGAGTTCGTCCCCTGGCGGACCCAGGCGCGCCCACCAGCCAGGTACAGGCGCACACACTCTGGCGCGGGCCTCTTCTCTCGCTGCGCGAGCAGGGCGGCTTTCTCCCATGCCGCCGCGGCCGCGGAGTGCTGTCCGCGCAGGGCCAGCACCTCGGCCAACCCCTCCTGGGCCTTGAGCTGCCGCTGGATGGCCAGACTCTGGCGCAGCGCTTTTTCCGCCTGGCTCAGATTGCGCGCCCCCAGCAGGGCCAACCCGAGGTCGGTGAGGATGCTGGGGTTTCGCCCATCCTTGGCGTCGGCCTCCTTCAGCACTCGCGCCGCCGGGAAGAAGCGCCCCATCGCCAACAGGATGCGCCCCTCGACGGAGAGCGCCTTGGCGTCATCCGCTCCGGAACGCCGGGCCATGCGAATGGACCGCTCGGCCTTGTCCAGCTGCCCTTGAAGGAGAAGGGCCTCCGCCAATCCCACCAGGGCCTGGGCGTGACCCGGCTGGTCCAAGAGCAACCGGGCGAAGGCCTGCTCGGCCACGGCCGGGTTGCCGCGCCGAAGCTCGACCTGCCCGAGCAACAGCCGGCCGCGCCCGTCGTAGGGATGGATCGCCAAAGCGCGTGACAAGAGATCCGCGGCCTCATCGAGCTTCTGGTGCGCTTGGGCCAGATCGGCCAACCCGATGGCTGCCTCGTGACAGCGGCTATTTCGCCGCAGGGCCTCGGCGAAGGCCGTGGCCGCCGCTCGCTCGTTCTTGCGAGCCAGAGCCACCATTCCCAGCGCCCACTGCGACAGACCTTCGTTGGGGAACTCGCGTTCCATCGCCAGCGCTGCCCGGCGCGCCGCGTCGAGATCGTCTTTTTGTATGAGCGCCACCACGGTCGCGGCCCGGCCGCGCACGTAGTACTGCGAATCCTCTTTCGACAACCGCTCGAAGTCCTGGAGCGCGGCGTCCAGCTTGCCAAGCTGGCGTTGCGCCTCACCGCGAGCGAGGTAGAATCGCGCCGCCGGGACCTTCTTGCCCGCCAGGGGCTCGAACTGGCGCAGGGCCTCCTGGGCCTTCCCCCGGTGGAGCAGGTTCTCGATGGCCGCCAGGCGCAGCTCGACATTGTCCGGTTCGGCGGCGAGGAGTTTTTCGGTTCGGACCGCGACCTCGTCCAGTTCGAAGAACTCGAGGCATAGCCGCATCAGCCGAAGCTGATAATCGCGGTCGTCGGGCAACAGCTCGTGGCCCGCGCGCACCTCCAGCACCGCGCGCGGCCGCTCCAGACTCAAGAACGAAAGGTGCGCCAGGCGCAGGTGGGCCTCCGCCTTCTGACGATCGGTGACCTGGGGAAGCTCCAGGATCTTGGCCATGTCCGCGCGGGCCTGTTCCAGGTCCTTGCCGCGAGCGAGCCTGACGTCCGCCAGCGCCAGCAGGGTCCTCACGTGAAGCCCGTTGACCGTGAGAGCACGCATGAGGGCTTCCTCGGCCTGGTCCAGCTTGTTCGCCATGCGCTCCAGCTGCCCGAGCTGGTACAAGACGCGGACCTGTGCGCCATCGCGTTGCAGGGAGTCTTGCAGGTGCTTGCGGGCGCTCTCGGCGCTCGCGAAGCGCAGGTCGATCTCAGCGGCCAGGGAGAGAATGTGAGGATCCTCTGGCGCCGCCGCGAGAAGCGCCGCCGCCTGCTCGCGGAGCTTGGTGTCGGTGTCGTTGAGGTGCAGGCGCGCCCACAACACGGTGGCCTGGATCTCGGGAACAGGGGCCAGCGAATCCACCAGGCGGCGTGCCTCCTCGCTCAGAGCCAGGTTGGGTCCGTATTCGTCTCCGAGCCGCGCCAGCAGCAGGGCCTTCAAGGCCCGCGCCGGCAAGTGCTCGGAATCGAGGTCGAACAGCTTGTCCAGGGCCTCCCGAGCGTCGTTGTAGCCGGCCAGGGTATCAAGGGCCATCGAGGACCGAGCCTGCTCGTAGAGATCCGCTATCTTGTCGGCTCGGATGTGGCGCAGGGCCACCCACACCCCCAGCCCAAGACCAACAACAAGGAATGGAATCAAGACCAGAAAGACCTTGAAGTAGCTGAACGACCCCGAAGCGGCGACCGGAGGTCGCGCCTCCATGGTCACCGCCGGCGCCGAGGCGGCCAGCATGGTCGGAGGAGAGACGTTCGCCTGAGCCGCGACGGTCGGATGTCCCCCCTGGTACTGGGTCGGGGGCTCCTCCCGCGGGGAAGGCGAAGGCTCGGGCTCCTGGGTCATCCACGGGGCGGACGCACTGTCCGGGGAATAGATCGTCGGAGGCTCGGTCGCGCGCGGTCCCGAACGGATCGGCGAAACGACCCCATCCGTCCCCTGAGGAACCGGATCCGCAATCGTGGGGGCTGCCGTCGGGAATGGCGTGTGGGACGGGAAAGCCAGGGGGCCCGCATCTTGGCCGCTCTCTGGGAGCAGAGGGTTGGAGACGTAAAGGGTGGGCGGCTCGGGCTCATCTTCGCCCATAGAGCCCCCTCCCTGAAACTGTCCCTCCGCTTCTCCCGTCGCCTTCTCCTCCCATTCACCGAATCCTCCGGCCACCGGGGCGGGGTCCTGCGGCGCCTTGACCTTGGCCGTCACCTCCGGCTCCAGGCTCGCCGGTGCCTCGCCGGAATCCAGGCCCACGCGTGCGGAGAGGAGGTTGAGCACTCGCGGATCATTGGGAGCGAGGGCCAAGGCGCGATCGATGTAGGGGCGGGCCATCTCGGGATGTTCGTGCTCCTCGAGAAACGCGGCAATCTCCGTCCATACTCCCGGATCGGTAGAAGCCAGGGCGCAGGCGCGCTCGAAGGCCTTGATCCCCTCCTCGATCTGGTTCAATCGGACGAGAGCCTTGCCGTAGTTGAGGTGACCAGCCGGCAGCGTCGGGTGAAACCCCATTCCTTTTTCGCAGACGCGCAAGGCGTCGCGAGGTCTGTCGCTGGCCAGGAACAACGAGGCGAGTTCTACAAACCGCTCTGAATCCGGATGAGTGCTCAGGTGTTCTTCGAGTTTCTGGATTTCGGCTTTTCCGTCGTACTCGCTCAATCCAGGTCTCCTGGCCGATGTGACAAGTCGCCCGGAGTCAATCAAAATTACCGCACGATGTCAATCCGACCCCCAAAAAACAACGCGCGGAACCAGGATATCACCGGGCTCCGCGCCATTGTTCGATTGCAGGGGACAAGTTCAACGGGGCGCCTTCCGGATCGAAAAGCCACCTTCCCTGCCCGGCACCACTCTCTACCGTCCACCCGGCCCCGTCCACGCCCAACTCTCCGGTCGGGAGGAATGCACCCGTCTGTCCCACCTAGTGGAATGTCCTATCCCTGCAATTCTTTTTTCACAGAGCAACTACCAATATATCTTCAAAATCAGGAAGTTATCCGAAACTGGACCATTGAAGAGAATGGCGACTCTCACGTTCGGATACTTTCCTGTCATACTCATCGCCACGTTCACATACTCTCGGATGTAGCTGTCGCGGTCTGGCGTCTTTCGATCGCGACAGATGATCTTTAGGATTACGTGCCGATTCGATTCCTCGACGACGAGCGGATCGCCTATCCTTGCGACTTTTATTGCAAATAGAACATCCACGAGATTGCGTGGTTCATGTCGTGCCAGCGATTCCTCTATCGAAGGGAAACGTGGGTTGTTCTGCGAGACATCTTCTCCACCGGCTTTCCAGATACCGTAATTCAATTCCATGGCCGATGGGTTTTGCATGTCAATACCTCAAGTTATTTCAATGATGCAGTATCAAAACGATTCTGGTAACAGTTGAAGCAATTACAGTGCCAGATTCAAAATGATATTAAAATTTAACTACCTGAAAAATATTGATTTTTTTGTACAACATTCTTGTAATGGATGATAAATAATTATATTTGGGTATAAATACCACGTTTTTATCAGCGTGTAAAATTACATAATAAATTAATTATTAGCATCGTCACACTTCATGGCTTTAAAAGCACTCGTGGCATATTGAGGTATTAATACCCTAATTCTTGTGGCTAATATACAAAGAGAGCCCGGAATGTCGCGGGGGGGGGACGAGCACTCCGGGCTCTGGTTCCCTAAGGAACCAGAGCGTAAATACTACACGTCGACTATCGTGTCAAGTTTTATCGAAATAATACAACAAGTCTAAATTATAATAATAATATATATAGTTATAATAAATTTTATTTACATGTTCCGGTGACTAAGACCTGAAGTGCTTACGGAGATCGTCACAAGTTTGGCTTGACCAATCCAACAGAATGGTACAGGATCGCGTGCGGCTCTCGAGTCGTTTTCCACTGGAGGACCAATGCGCACAATCATCGCTCGATTCCTATTGATATCCTCTGCGATCTTTGTGGCCACCGGGTGCGCTTTCGAGTCTGGAGGCAACGACGGCGGGCAGAAGCCGGACGGAAAGACGGATGGGAGCGGCGATCAGGATACCCAGTACCCCCCTGGACCCTATGGAGCCGAATACCTGGATACGGTCGAGAACTTTATCGTTGACGAGTGTATCTGCACCGGGTCCACGGCTGTCGGTCGCGGAATGAAGATGGAGCGGTTTTTGGGGGCGAAGGCCGTGCTGGTCACGGTGCACGCCGGCTGGTGCACCTACTGCAAGCAGCAGGCAGCCACCATGGAGGACGGGCTGTGGCAGAAGTACAAGGACCAGGGGCTACAGATGCTCCTGATCTCATTTCAGGACGAGCAGGGCTCCTCCGACCGGCAAAAGCTCCTCGACTACTGCTGCAAGAACAAAGCGGACTTCCACATGACCTTCACCCAGTCCATCGATCCCAACGCTGCGGTGACGGACCAGTTCTTCCGACCCACCGAGGCGGGCACTCCGCTCAACATGCTGCTCGACCGCCGCATGCGCATCCGCTACAAGGTCGAGGGGGTCATCCCGCAATCGTACATCCTGGAAGGAAACATCGAGGGCCTGCTGTCCGAAGATTGATCGTTGCGACAATCTCGGTGGAGCGCAACATGCGAACCTGGTGGATGGGCGCGGTACTGGCCGCCGTCGCCGCCTGCAGCTCGGCCGTGCGGCCGGACGCAGGTTTGGCAGCGAACCGTAGCGTGGGAGAGTTTTCACTGCGCGACCTGAACGGTCGGCGCGTGCGTCTCTCCGAACACCAAGGCAAGGTGATCCTGTTGTCCTTCTGGGCCACCTGGTGCGAACCCTGCCAGAACGAGCTGCCGCAGCTCGGCAAGATCTGGGAGAGGCACCGCTCTCGCGGATTCGAGCTTCTATCCATCAACGTCGACCCGCCCGACGCCGAGAACGCGGTCCGCGAGATCGCCGGCCGGCTCAAGCTCGAGTTTCCCGTCTTGCTGGACTCCGCCGGCGACGTCGTCAACCGTTACAACCCCCGGCTGGAGCTCCCCTACTCGGTGTTGCTCGATCGAGCAGGGCGCATCCATTCGGTCCACCAGGGCTACGTGAGCGGCGACGAGGAGATCCTCGAGGAGAAGATTCAGGCCCTCCTGGGAGAGTAGCCTCATGCCGCGAGTGTTCATCGTCACCCTGGTGGCATCGAGCCTCGTGCCCTGGCAGACAACGGGGTTCGAGATCACCCTCCCCTGGATGGACCACCCCTCGTCGTTCGAGATCACCGAAACCTTGTCGATCGACTACCACGACGACAACCTGAACGGGAACGCCTACGACGACCGCTACGGAGACATCCGCAACCGGCTCAACCTCAAGCTCACGGTGGACGACTGCTCCGTCTCGACTCGCCTGGACACCGTGACCTTCATCCGTCCCCCGGCCATCCCCGCCGGGGAAAACCAGGCGCCGTACCTCGATCGCTACGCACCGGAGAAGATCACCGCCGCATACCAGGGAAAGACCTTCAAGGCCACCCTCGGAGACTTCTACGCCTCTATCGGCCGGGGGCTGGCGCTGCAAGTGAGAAAGATCGACGAACTCGGCCTGGACACCACGCTGACGGGCGCCAAGCTGGAGCTGGAGTTCGACCGCGTCGAGCTCACCGCGCTCTCGGGATTCTCCAATCCTACCAACTTCGAGATCTATGAGAAGACGGTGGCCGACACCTGGGACTGGCTCTCGGCTGGGCGGGCCGTGTTCCGGCTGGGCGACCGCTACCAGCTCGGCGCGCACGGCGTGGCGGCCGTCATCGATCCCTTCGGTGTGAACGACAGCGACGAAGCGAGCCGGCTGTTCGAACACGCCTTCATCGGCGGCGCGTCCTTCGAGATCCCGGACCTGTGGCAGGCGGGCAACCTGTACCTGGAATTCAACTGGATGGGGTCAACGATTCCCATCACCGAGCAAAAAGACCACCTCCGCCAATCGCTGGCGGCCTACCTTTCCACCAACCTCTTCGCCGGGGACTGGACGTTCTCGGCCGAGTTCAAGGCCCTGGACGAATGGGAGCTCTTCACCCTCCCCCCCTCCAAGGGAGGCCGATACCGCAGCGATCTGCGCATCGACTACCTGGTGCCGCCCCTGCTCGAGCCGGAGGATCTGGAGATCTCCAACAACCACGATCTGAGCGGTGGCCGTCTGGGGGTGAGCCTGCGCCCCGGCGGTAAGGACACCCTGCTCAAGCTCTCGGCGGCCCTGTTCTACGCGAAGGATCTGGGCGAGGACCTGCACCGGTGGATCTACAACGTGTGGGGAGGGCTCGAACAGCGATTCTTGGACAGCGGCAAGGCGCGTCTGGAAGTCGGCTGGCGCGAGGAGCGCCCCGATTACCACGGTCCCGCAAAAAAGATGCTGTACGTAAACGCCGGCCTGCTGGTGCCGCTCGGCGGGCGGTTCAGCCTGGATGGCCACGGTTTCATCTGGTGGGTGACCGAGGACACGCCCACGCGCGAGTACCTCAAGGGCGAATGGACGCTCACCGTGAACCGCGCGCCCGGGCTGGCCGCGGGATTCATCCTGGGCCTCGACAGCGAACGCGCCGGGAAGGTGAGCCTCGACATCATCGACGACTCCTCCGGCCGGCCCATCCGGCAGGTGTTTCTGGCCGGCACCCTCCAGGTGAACTTCAAGAGCCGGGTGGTGCTGCGCCTGCTGGCCGGCCAGCTTCGCGGTGGCCTGAAATGCGTGGGGAGCTGCCAGCTCATCCCGCCATTCGCGGGCGTGCGCCTGGAGACAGTGCTGCGGTTCTAGGATTTATTCACGCCGGGATCTGTGCTACAACCCGGGCGAGGAGTCAGGCCATGAATCAATCTCGGATCTCCTGTCTGGCGACGTTTTCCCTCACGCTGCTTGTGTGCGCCTGCGGTTCCTCCGGCTCAAACCCTTCGGACGGGGGCACGGACGGCGATGGGGGCTTCACCCGCACCCCCTGCGTGCAGGACCTGGACTGCACCTACCCGGAGACCTGCCAGCCGGACGGCTTCTGCGAGTACACCATCGGCCCCAAACCCAGCGACAACCGTGTCTCGGGCCGGTTCGACGTGGCCATGGACAACCCGGACGTGGTGACCTCGGTCACGGTCATCGGAAAGCTCGGCGGCATGTACGTGTACATGGAGGACGCCTGGGCGGAGACGGTGACCAACGATGCCAACTTCTACGTGGTGTGCTACGGCATCATCACCAACAACCTGTACCAGTTCCTGACCTTCTCCATTCCGCGGAGCGCCGTGGCGGGCACCCCGCTCACCTTCGGGGTGGGTGGCACCGCCTCGGGCAACATGGAGCTGGTCGATGTCGACAACAAAGGAAACATCACCGGCCGGCGGGCCAACGGCGAGGTGATCGGCGGGCAGCTCACCTTCTCTGAGCTCGGCCTGAACAAGGGCGACTCGGTGGTCGGCACCTTCAAGGTGGACCTCAAGCCCATCAAGTAGCCACGTCCCCCTCGGGATGCATCCCCAACTCCATCGAGAGCGGGAACGGCAGCACCTCCTCGATCCTCTCGGCCCCGATCAGTAGCATCAGCCAGCGATCCAGTCCCAGGGCGCAGCCGCAACAGGGCGGCAGACCATCTTCCAGCGCCCGCAGGAAGACCTCATCCAGGGGAACGGCGGGCCGGCCCAGGCGGCGGCGGTGGTTTGCCTGCTCGAGGAACCGACGCCGTTGTTCGACCGGGTCGGTGAGTTCCCCGTAGCCGTTGCATAGCTCCAGGCCACCCGCGAAGAGCTCGAAGCGCTCGGCCACCGAGGGCTTGTTCGGGCAGGCGCGAGCCAGGGCCGCCATGGGCAAGGGGTACTCATACAGAATCACCGGACCGTGCCGGGCAAGGGCGGGCTCCACTCGCTCGATCAGCGCCCGGTTCACCAGATCGTCGAACTCGTCGTCCGGGCCGAGATGGACTCCGGCGCGCCGAAGCGCATTTCGCAACCCCTCCTCTTGCCAGTCCTCCGGGACCTCAATGCCTCCCAGCTCCCGCAAGGCCTGGGCCACGCTGAAGCGTTGAAAGGACCGCTCCACCGTGAAACTGGCGCTCTTGCGTTCAATGTGGCTGCTCTGCGCCACCTCGCAGGTGACCTCGCGAAACAATTCCTCGGTGAAATCCAAAAGCTCGCCGAAGGGTTGATTCTCGCAGTACCACTCCAGCCCGGTGAACTCGGGGTTGTGGCGCCCCGTGACCTCGCCGTCGCGAAAGAACGGCCCGATGTGGAAAATCCTCTTCATCCCCGCGGCCAGCAGGCGCTTGAGGAAAAACTCGGGTGAGGTCTGCAAGAACAGCTCGTGCGCCGAGCCGTCGAGCAGGTGCAAGCGCGTCCGAAACGGTTCGATGGTGAGCGCCGGGTCGGCGGCGGGCCCCAGGATCGGCGCCTGGACCTCCAGGTAGCCGCGGGCGGTGAAGAAGTGACGGATGGCATTGGTGAGCCGCGCGCGCAGCTGGAGCAACCACTCCAGCCGCTCCGGCGCGAAGCGCCGTTCGGGTCGGGAACCAGGCGGTGGCATGGGTCAGTCCCGAGTCTCGCTGCCTTCCACCTCATCCATGTCCACGAAGCGTCGATCCAGCTCGCGGGCGAACCCCAGCGAGGAGAGGTCCTTCATGCGATCGAGGAACACCACCCCGTCCAGGTGATCCACCTCGTGCAGCACCACGCGGGCCGGAAACCCCGACAGCTTGCGCTCGAACTTGCGCCCGTCGCGCGAAAGGCCCCGCACCCGGATCCCGCGCGGGCGCGGCACCCGCCCCCGCAACTCGCCGAGCGACAGGCAGCCCTCCCAATCCTCCTCCTCGGTCGGATCGGTCACCTCGACGACGGGGTTCACGATGACCAGCGGCTCGATGGTCTCGTCGCCACCCTCGGCGCTCGCGGGCAGGCCCACCGCGATGGCCCGCTGGGAGCGGAACACCTGGGGCGCGGCCAGACCGACCCCGTCGTGGAACATCATGCTGGTCACCAGATCGTCCAGGAAGGCCTGGAAAGCCGGTTCGCGCAGGGTGGCCGAAGACACCTCCTCGGCGCGTTGCCGCAGGACCGGCTGCCCCAGGCTGGCCAGGTGCAGGATCGTCATCGCTTTTCATCCTCTCCGTTGCGAGTGAACAGCACGAACGCCATCGCCGGTCGCTTGGACGACTCGCGCATGGCGAACTGTATGCCCTCGAAGTGCCAGCCCTGCACCACCCACTGGTTGATGACCTTCTCCAACTCCTCGTCGGTGACCGTGCTGAGCTCGGCGACCTTGTACTGGAGCATGGGCGCCTCCCGTTGTCCGGGGCCGCATTATACTCTCATCGGCCCGGCGGGAAGCAACGGGAAAGGCGCTTGCGCCCTCACTTTCTCTTTGTTACCCTGCCCCGCAACTTCAACCGGGAGGAACCCATGGGATCGATCGCCGAGTGCACCGAAGCTTCCTTCGAACAGGACGTTCTCCAGAGCCAACAGGTAGTGCTGCTGGACTTCTGGGGCCCCACCTGCGGCCCGTGCAAGGCCCTGGAGCCGGTCCTGGAGCAGGTGGCCGCGGCTCACCCCGAACGCCTCAAGGTGCGCAAGGTCAACGTCTCCGAACAGACCAACCTCGCGGTGCGCTTTGCGGTCCGTTCGTTGCCCACGCTGCTGTTCCTGAAGGGCGGAAAGGTGGTGGAGCAGATGGTCGGCCGCGCCTCGCTCGCGGCCATCGAAAAGACCCTGGCCCGCCTGCTCTAGTCACGCCTCCACGAACCGGCGCAGCGCCACGCTGAGCAGCAAGCCGACCCCCATCATGACGGCCAGCATCGAGGAGCCGCCATAGCTCCACCAGGGCAGAGTGATGCCGACCACCGGCAGCAAGCCGATCACCATGCCGATGTTGATGAAGGCCTGCCAGAAGATCATGGCGATCACGCCCACCCCCAGCAAGATCCCGAAGCGATCCCGCGCCCCCGCAGCCATGTCTACCATCTGCACCAATAGCAGGAAGAACAAGACCAGCACCAGCAGACAGCCCCAGAAACCCCACTCCTCAGCGAAGACCGAGAACACGAAGTCGGTCTGCTGCTCAGGCAAGAACTTGAACTGCGTCTGCGTGCTGGCCCGGAAGCCCTTGCCGGTGGCCTGGCCCGAGCCCACCGCGATGATCGACTGGTGCGCATGGTATCCGCTGCCCATGACGTCCGTGGCGGGAGCCAGGAAAGACTCCAGCCGCTTCTTCTGATAGCCGTGCAGTAGGTGGTTCCAGGCCAGCCACGTCCCCATCGCCAGGACCAGCAGCGTGATGAGCAGGCTGACCCAGCGCAGCCGCACAAAGACGATCATGGTGCCGGCGACCAGGAAGAACACCAGCGTCGTTCCCAGATCCGGCTGCTTGAGGATGAGCAGGGCCGGCAGCAGGGTGAGGACGGCGGGGCTCAGCAGATCGTGCAGGCGGGTCTGGTTCTTCTGGATGGCGCGCAGGATGGTGGCCGCGCCCCAGGCGAGCAGGAGGCCGAGGAGCAAGAAGCGCCACGCCCCCAGGTGGATGTCGAAGGCACCGAAACGGATGACACGGAACCCGCCCCCGGTCAGCGCCATCCACACCAGCGCCGCCAGCAGGGCGTACAGCGGGCTGGCCGGGTGGCCGAAGAAGCGCACCCAGCGCAACGCCGGCGGCCCGCGCCAGATCCACAGACCGCCCCCCGCCATCCAGGCCAGCAGGATGCCCATCATCAGAAAACGCCAGTTCGCCAGATCCGCCGCAAGACCCGCGAATGAAACGTGCTCGATCCGTTCCCACCCTACGATCAAGGCCGCGGTCGCCCCCAGGGCCCACACCGGCGAGAGCGGCTTGATGATCCGGCGCAGCGTGTACCCGCCGGCGGGGGCGTCCTCTCCCTCCTCGGCGAAATAGCGCGCCAGGACCAGGACGAGCCCGATCTTGGCGAGCTCCGACGGTTGTAGATTGAATCCCAGCAACGAGAACCAGCGCCGCGAACCCTGCACCACTCGTCCCAGGCCGAGCACCAGCAGGAGCAACAGGATGCAGCCGGTGAAGAAAGGATAGGCCACGCGCTCCAACATGCGGTAGTCCAGGGCGGCGAACAGCACGGCCACGGCGCACCCCAGCCCGAACCAGGCCAGCTGCGTCCAGGCGGTGTGCCCGGCGTCCGCCACCGCCGAAGACAGGTTGAGCATGCCCAGCCCGGCCACGGCCAGCAAGTTGCCGACGAAGAGCCACGGCAGGCGGTTCTTGCTGCGCATCTCCATCAGCGGTCCTCCGGGCCGTCCGCGAGCGGCTCGATCCGTTCCAGGTAGTAGGTGAGCAACTCCATGACCACCGGCGCCGCCCCGGTGGAGCCGTGCCCGGCGTGCTCGTTGACCACCGCCACCGCGATCCGCGGCGACTCGGCAGGCGCCCAGGCCACGAACCAGGCATGGTCGCGCAGGTTGTACGGCAGCTCGCGCCCGCGATCCGCACCCTGCCGGACCACTTGGGAGGTCCCTGTCTTGCCCGCCACCTTGAAGGCCACGCCGCGGGGCCGGACCCAGTAGGCCGTGCCGCCGGGTTCGTTGGCCACCCCGATCAGGCCCTCCTGGACGACCCGGACGTTCTCCGGCGAGGCCGCCACCCGGCCGAGCACCTCGGGGGAGAACTCCTGGATCGTCGTCCCGTCCGTGGCCTCGAGCCTGAGCACGATCTGCGGGCGGTACAGCGTGCCGCCGTTGGCGATGCTGGCGTACCCCAGGGCCTGCTGCAGCGGGGTGACCGCCACGTCTCCCTGGCCGATGGAGTCCGATAGGGTGAACCCCGGCAAGAACCCGGTCTGGGTATTGTTGCGGTACCAGGCCGTGTCGGGCACCAGTCCGCTCACCTCGAAGCCGGGATCGAAGCCGCTCGGGCGGCCCAGGCCACAACTGTGCGCGACTTCGGCCACCCGATCCAGCGTCGCCCGCAATCCGGCCCGGTAGAAGAATACGTCACAGGAGCGGGTCAGGGCCTCACGCACCGCGACGTTCCCGTGCCCTCCCGCGCGCCAGCAGCGGAACACGTGGCCCCCGAACGGCAGGGCGCCGGTACAGAGCTGGCGGGTCTCCGGGGTGAGCCCGCCGTACTCGAGGGCGGCCAGGGCCACGAACGGCTTGAAGGTGGAGCCGGGCGGGTAGTGCTCCTGGATGGCCCGGTTGATGAGCGGCCGGTCCGGATCCTGCGACAGTTCGCGCCACAGCCGGTGGTCCACCCGTCCCGAGACCAGGTTGGGATCGTAGGCCGGCCGCGACACCATGGCCAGCACGAAGCCGGTGCGGGGATCGAGCGCCACCACGGCGCCGGCGCGCCCCGGGAAACGGGCCTCGGCCACCTCCTGCAAGCGGGCATCGATGGACAGCACCAGATTGGCACCGGGGCGAGCCGCCTCCACCGGCGGCATATCCGAGAGCACGAGCTTCGCCTCCCAGGCGGGCACCGGTTGGCCGCGGGCGTCCACCACCTGACGCCGCTGGCCGTTCTTCCCCCGTAGCTCCCGCTCGAAGAGCCGCTCGATCCCCGTGCGCCCGATCATGTCCCCCTGCTGATACCCCTCCCCGCTTCGTTCGGCCAGCTCGCGCGGGTTGATCTCCGCCACGTACCCCAGCACGTGGGCAGCCAGTTCCCCGGCCGGATAGCTGCGCCTCGTCTCGGGCCACACCTCCACCCCCTCCAGGAGGTCTCGCATCTCGGCCAGGTTGACCACGTCCTTCCAGGGCAGATCGTAACGCACCGCCACCGGCAGGAAGCGATCGAGCTTGCGCGTGTCTTGAAAGATCTTTCGCAGGCGGGACTGCTCCTGCTGGCTGAGGCCCAGCAGCTCGCTCAGGCGATGCAGCGTATTCGAGAACCCCTCGCGCCGACAGAAGGCCGGGGTGAAGTACAGGTCGAAGGAGGGCCGGTTGTCCACCAGCAGCTTGCCCTGCCGATCGAAGATCAACCCGCGCAGCGCCACTTCTCTGCGAACCGAAATGAAGTTGCTATGAGAAAGCGCCAGGTACTCGGCGCCGTGTCGGATCTGCACCTGATACAGCCGCAGCATGAGGGAGATAAAGCCGATGGCGATGACCGCCAGCAGGATGAGAAACCGCAGGCGAAAACGAGCCGGATCGTTTGGCGTCGAGAAGAGCGGCACGGCCTTTTCCTAGACGCGCGCCGGCCGCAACCGGCGATCGTGGGGATCGCACAGCCGCCGGGCCAGGCTCCACACCGGCAGCGTCAACCCGAGCTGCAGGATAAGCTGCAGGGGCGTCCAGGCCAACCCGATGGTGAAGAGACGGTGATCGGCGCCGCTCCCGATCATGAGGAGCAACGTGAGCATCCGGGAAAAAACTCCCGCGCCGAGTAAAAGGCCGATCTGGACGGACAGGCGCTGAGCGATGAGCCACCGGCTCACGGTGCGCAGGCCCGACCATGTCGCCAGGGCGGTGAGGCCATGGAGCCCTACGGGGGTGTTCGAAAAACTGTCCTGGCACAGCCCCAGAGCCAGCGCCAATACCGCCCCCTCTGCCCCGCCGGAGCGCACCGAAAGGAACACCACCAGCATCACTGAGAGATCGATCCGCAGGCTCACCACGCCGACCAGGCGCGCCAGCACGGTTTCCAGCGCTCCCAACACCAGCATGAGCGGCAGTAGAAACCACATCCTCACGGGGTGTCCCTCGAAACCTGGCTGCTCCCGGAATGGCGAAGCACCACCAGCACCTCCTCCAGCCGGTGGAACGGAACCACCGGGACCATCTCCGCCGATCGAAACAGGCCGGCGGCGGGAGCGCTGACGCGGGAGATGACGCCGACTTTCAAACCCGGTGGCACCCCGCCCGCCAGCCCGGAGCTCAGCACCTCGTCTCCCACCGCTACCGGGTCCGTACGCCGCACGTACTCGAGAGCGCAAGCGTCATCCTCGCCGAGGCCCTTGAGCAGGCCCCGGACGCGCTGTGGGCCGATCACCACGTCCAAAACGAAGCGCGCGTCGCTGACCAGACGCACTTCCGCGGAAGATGTTTCGACCTGGCTGATCCGCCCCACCAAACCATCGGCGCTCACCACGGCGTCTCCCGGCCGCAGCCCATCCGCAGAACCTACGTCCAGGCGCAGCGATCGGGCGACCGGCGACGGTCCGAACCCGATCACCCGCGCGCCGCGCACCGACGGGCTCTCCAGGGCCGCTCGCATGTCGAGGAGCAGGCGCAGGCGCTGGTTCTCTTGCTCCAGCTCCAACCGCTCCGCCCGCATGAGGTCCATCTCCAGAAGCTGCTTTCTCAACCGCTCGTTCTCCTCCTCGACCCCCACCAGGTACACGTACCCGCTCCACAGCCGGGCCACGCCGTCCACCGCCCACACCAGCGCCTTCTGGATCGGCGCGGAGACGGCCACCAGCACGCGGTCCAGCGCGTTGCGGCGCGACTCGGATTTCGTGTTGGAGACGAACAGCAGCAGCGCGAGCAACCATAGCCCGCCCACCAGGATCCGCAACCGCATTCGGCGAAGCCACTGCATCCCGGTCCCCTGCGCGGCGGGCGGCGCCCCGGCCTGGTTATTCGATGGACACCTGCTTGAGCAGGTCCAGCTCGTCGAGCGCCTTGCCGCACCCGAGGACCACCGCCGAGAGCGGATCGTCGGCGATCATCACCGGCAGGCCGGTCTCCTCGCGCAACAGGACGTCCAGATTCTTGAGCAACGCCCCGCCGCCGGCCAGGATGATGCCCTTGTCGGCGATGTCGGCCGAGAGCTCGGGCGGCGTCCGATCCAGCACCGAGCGCACCGCCTCCACCACCGCGTTGATGGGATCGGCCAGGGCCTCGCGGATCTCGTCCGAGGACACCACGATCATCTTGGGCACCCCGGCCACCAGGTCGCGCCCCCGCACCTCCATGGTGAGCGGCTCGCTGAGCGGGAAGGCGTTGCCGATGTTGATCTTGATGCGCTCGGCGGTGGCCTCACCCACCAGGAGGTTGTACTTGCGCTTCATGTGCTGCACGATGGCCTCGTCCATCTTGTCCCCGGCGATGCGCACCGAGCGCGACTGCACGATGCCCGCCAGCGAGATCACCGCCACCTCGGTGGTGCCGCCGCCGATGCCCACGATCATGTTGCCGGAGGGCTCGGTGATGGGCAGCCCAGCGCCGATGGCCGCCGCCATGGGCTCCTCGACCAGGTACACCTCGCGGGCCCCGGCGGAGATGGCGGCCTCCTTCACCGCGCGCTTCTCCACCTCGGTGATGCCGAAGGGCACCCCCACGATGATGCGCGGTCGGACCAGGGCGCGGCGGTTGTGGGCCCGGGCGATGAAGTAGCGCAGCATCTCCTGGGTCACCTCGAAGTCGGCGATCACGCCGTCCTTCATGGGGCGGATGGCCTGGATGCTGCCGGGGGTGCGCCCGACCATCTCCTTGGCCTCCTTGCCCACCGCCAGCACCTTCTTGGCACCGCGGGTGTCGCGCTGGACCGCGACCACCGATGGCTCGCTGTTCACGATGCCCTTGCCGCGCACGAAGATCTTGGTGTTGGCGGTGCCGAGGTCGATGGCCAGATCGTTGGAAAACATGGCGTAGAGCCAGTCGAAGAGCATGTTCTCGTCTCCGCGCGTAAGTCCTAGGGGTGGCTATCAAAATCACCTCCCGCCCGCAAGAGAAATCTGAACCGGCGCGATCGAGGCGAGACGCGTCCTGATCCAGCCGGCGGGAAGGGGCGACCAACGTCCATGACCGAAGGGCTGCCAAGTGCGACGGTCGTCACCCTTTGGACCGAAGGGTTAGACCTGCGCCAACCAACTGGGTCCTCCATTGGATTTTTGCTTGACTTGGACGGCGGGAAACCGAAATACTTTTACCGTTCCAACGGTTCCCGCCAGGGAAGGAGACGCACGGTGAAAGCCCGTACCCACATCGCGCTACTGGGAGTGCTGGTGATCGGCATTGGGTTCCACGCGGGATGCAAGAGTGGGCCCGAGACGCGTCCCGCCGACGAAGTCCGCTCGGCCGGCGCCGAGGCGGAGGGTGGCCCTGAGCGCGGTCACCTGGCGGGCGTCTCGGGCGCGCAGCCGGGTGAGAAGGTGCAGGCCTTCGATCTCAACGACGACAAGAAGCCGGACGTGTGGGCCTACTTCGGCCCCCTCGAGGACCCGGCCAACCCGGGACAGCTACGCGAGGGGCTGGTGCGCAAGGAGTGGGACTTCAACTTCGACGGCAAGGTGGATATCCGCCGCTACTTCAATTTCAAGGAAGAGATCGTCAAGGATGAGATGGACCTCGACTTCGACGCCAAGTTCGACGTGGCCACCTACTGGCAGGGGGGCACCCGGGTGCGGCAGGAGTACGACTTCAACTTCGACGGCAAGACCGATGCCTGGAAGTACTTCGAAAAGGGCCAGGTGGCGCGCATCGAGCGGGACCGGGACTACAACGGGCGCGTGGATCGCTGGGAGTACTTCGTGGAAGGCAAGCTCGACCGCACCGGCCTCGATGAAGACGGCGACGGCCAGATCGACAAGTGGATCCAGCAGACCGAGGAGAAGTAGGCCCGCTCACTCCTCGAGCACCACCAGGACCTTGAACCTCTCCTCCGCCTCCAGGCGCCGGGCCAGCTCTTCGGCCCGCTCGCGCTCGGTGAAACTCCCCGCCCGCACCCGGAAGGCCGCGCCTCGGCCGGGCGCCGCCTCGGACACCCGCACCTCCGGGTAACCGCGGCTCGCCAGACGCTCCACCAGCGCCTGGGCCTGGGCCGCCTCCTTGAAGGCCGCCACCTGAACCGCGAACCGCCGCCCAGGCGATGCCGAGGCGTCGGCGTCCGGCGCCGCGCCGGTCACACCGGCGTCCGCAAGCGCCGCGTCCGGCACGGCCGGGCGGGGGGGCGGTGGGGATGGCACCAAGCGGGGCGTACTGTCCAGCAGCAGCGCGGGGGCGGTGAGCTTTCTTCCCTCGGGCGGCTTTTCCTGCGCCGGGCGATCGGCCCGGGTCAGCGCATCGTTCGGCTCCGGGCATGGATCCCGCGCGAGGTTCCTCCCCACCATCACGCCGGCGGCGAACAGCAGCCCGGCCAGGATCACGCCGGCCAGCGCGAAGAAGGCCCCGCCTCCCGTACGATCGCTGCCCTCCGGGCTCATGCGGGCCCCTCCTCCTCGGGGAGTTGCTCCATGCGTTCCGGCGCCGAGACGCCGAGGAGCGCCAGCCCGTTTTGAAGCACCTGGCGCAGCGCTTGGACCCACAACAGCCGGGCGGTGAGGCGCGCCGGATCGCCGCTCAGGATGGGGCTCTCCCGGGCCGTGGCGGTGTAGTAGTGATGGAAGCGCCCGACCAATTCTTGCAGGTAGTACACCACCAGGTGCGGGGCCCGGCCCTGGGCCGCCGAGAGCACGGCCTCCGGAAAGCGCGCCATGACCTTGAGCAGCTCGATCTCCAGCGGATGGTCCAGGCAGCCGAGGTCGGCCTGCCGGACGGAGCCGGGATCCGGCACCGGCAGGCCACGCTCGGCGGCCCGTGCCAGGATGCTGCACAACCGGGCGTGGCCGTACTGCACGTAGAACACGGGGTTCTCCAGCGAGCGCTTCTTGGCCAGCTCCAGGTCGAACTCCATCTGCCCGTCGGGAGAGCGCAACAAGAAGAAGAAGCGGGCCGCGTCCGCGCCGACCTCCTCGATCACCTCCCGCAGAGTGACGATCTCGCCGGCCCGCTTGGACATCACCACCGGCTGTCCGCCCCGCAGCAGGCTGACCATCTGCACCAGCACCACCTCGAGCTTCTCCGGCGGGTGGCCGAAGGCCTTGAGCCCGGCCTTCATGCGCGGCACGTACCCGTGGTGGTCCGCGCCCCACACGTCGATCAGCCGCTCGAACCCCCGTCGCAGCTTGTCGAGATGGTAGGCCAGATCGGTGGCGAAGTAGGTGTGGCTGCCGTCGCTCTTGACCAGCACCCGGGGCTTCTCGTCTCCGAAGCGCTCGGCGGAGAACCAGCGCGCCCCTTCGCGGTCCTCGAGCGCCCCCTGGCGCTCAAGCTCCGCGAACACCTCCTGCATCCGGCCGGAGCTCAACACCTCGCGCTCGGAGGCGTAACGATCCATCCCCACCCCGAACGCCGCGAGGTCCCTCTGGATGTCGGCCAGGTTCTGCTCCACGCAGAAGTCCATGATGGCGCGCAGGTCGGGCTCGCCGGGCTCCCCGGGCAGAAACTTGGTCAGGGCTGCCGGCAGCCGGCGGGCCAGATCGATCACGTACGCGCCCCGGTACCCGTCGGCCGGGAACTCGCCCGCGAGGCCGCGCAGCTCGCGCAGGCGGAACACCACCGAGAGCGCCAGGTTGCGCACCTGCGCCCCGGCGTCGTTGACGTAGAACTCCCGCTCGACCGTGTGGCCGGTGAACTGGAGCAGCCGCGCCAGCACGTCGCCCACCACCGCGCCGCGGCCATGGCCGAAGTGCAGCGGACCGGTGGGGTTGGCCGACACGAACTCGATCTGCACCCGCTCCGGCCGATCGGCCCGGGTCCTGCCGAAGTCCGGCCCCGTCTCCAAAACTCGGGGCAACACCTGGCGCCAGTGGTCTTTCGAATAGTATAGGTTGATGAAGCCCGGCCCGGCCACCTCACAACGCTCCACGCCGGGGAGCGAACGCAGCTCCGCCTGCAGGAGGCCGGCCAGCTCGCGCGGCGCACGCCGCAACGGTCGCGCCAGAGCCATGGCCAGATTGGTGGCCAGGTCGCCGTGTTCCGCGCGCGCGGGATGCTCGACGCTGAACGGAGGCAGCTCGGCCTCGGACAGGGAAAGTCGGACGCGGCAAATCTCGCGAAGCTGTCGGCGTAGGTCTTCGATCATCGGTCGGTCCCCGTCCCCCCGTCGCCCGGCGCAGCCAACTCGCGCAGGCGCGCCTCGATGGCCTTCTGCGCCTGCGCATCGCCGGTTTGCACCAGCTGCGCCTTCTCCAGCACGGCGCGGGCCCAGGCCCGATCGCCGAAGGATTCCAATTCCTGCGAGAGCTCGATGGCCTGCTCCGGGCTCTGCACCACCAGGCTGTCCGCGCGTTGCCAGGCGTAGCGGGCGTCCTCGCGCTTGCCCTGGGCCAACAGGCAGCGGGCCAGCCCCCGCCAGCCGCTGGCGTGCGCCCGGTCGATGTCCAGGCTGCGCCGGTATTTCTTCTCGGCCTCGGGCCACTTCTTCTCGTTCTCGTCCAGGGCCGCCAGCACCTCCCAGGCCATGAAGTCCTGCGGCTCGACGGTCAGGATCTTCTGATAGATCGCCCGGGCCTCTTCCAGGCGGCCGCCCTGCACTGCCAGCTGCCCCAGCTCGTCCAGGGCCTCGAAGTAGGCCTCCTCCGGGCGCCGACTCGAGGTGTAGACCTGCAACGCATCACCGATGGAGGCCAGGACCGTGCGGGCCTCCTCGGTGCGCTGCAATCGAAGCAGCAAGCGCCCCAGCTCGAGCTCCAGGATGGCGGAACGGGGCCGGGTGACGATGGCCTCGCGCAGGATCTTTTCGGCGCGGGCCGGCTCTTTTTGCAGCTCGGCGATCTGGGCGCGTGCCACGATGGAATCCAGATCGTTCGCATCCTGGGCCATGAGCTTCTGATAGGCGGCGTCGGCCTCCGCCAGACGCTCCAGGTTTCGGAGCACCAGCGCCAGCTCGTGCCGGGCGGTGCGGCTCTCGGGATCCTCCTTCAGTGCGCGCTCCAGCAGACGCTCCGCCTCGGACAACGCCGCGCTCCTCTCCGCCGGCGGCAGCTTGCCCGCCTTGCGGCGTAACGTCCCGGCCAGGCCACACAAACCGCCGCCGTGATTGGGGCTGCTCTTCAGCACGCTGCGGAAGAGATCCTCTGCCTCCGAAAGCCGGTTTTCGACCAGCGCCTGCGCCGCCTTCTGGTACAGGGCCTGCAGCTCGTAATCCGGCGGCGCCTCCTCTCTGGGGCATCCGGCCGCCACCGCCAGCACAATACCGATGAGAGGGACGGCGATCTTTCCAGAAAGCGCTTTCTTGACCATGACATCTCTCCGTCACCGCGGGGGATGGGTCGCCAGATCCTGGAGCGCTGCGGCCGAATCGAAACGCGCCGTGAAGGCGAGCTCCCGCTCCGCCCGGGCCCCGTCCACTACCACGGGGTTGAGATAGTAGTCCAGCCAGGCGGACGAGACCCGCGCGAAGCGCGCGCCGAGGCGATGGCACGCATCGAAAGCCGGGTACAGGGCCAGGGCCGGAATCCACACTACTCGCTTCTTCAGGATGCTGGCAGCATCGTCCAGATTCACTCGCCCCCGGCCCTTGATGTTGAAGGTGCCGGCGGCCGGCCGCTCCAGCGCAAGGCGGATGGCGCGCACCAGATCGTCGAGGTGCAGCAGGTCGAGGGTGGGCCCGGCGGCGGTCGTGCGCGGCAGGTACGGCGCCTCGAGCAGAAAGCGGGTCCAGAAGGTATCCACGCCGGGGCCCGCCGTCAGGGTGGATCGAAGCACGCAGGCGGAGAAGGCGGGGCGGTCCTTGCAGAAGTCGGATACCATCTGCTCCAGCCGGATCATGTCGCGGCTCCAGGCCAGCCTGGGGTGGCCTCGCAGAGGGCTCTCCTCGGTGGCCAGCGCGTCGGTCTCGTCGCGCGGGCCGTACACCAGCACGGTGGAGATCACGACCAGCCGCGCCACGTGGGCCTTCTCGCACGCCCAGAGCAAACCGCGCGCGCCGGCCAGCAGCACCTCGCGCTGCACGCGCTCGTCGGCGATCAGGTGGAAAGGGCTGGCCAGATGAACCACGCGGGAGACCCCCTCCTCGGAGAAGAACCGCGCTACGCTCTCGTCCCGCAGGTCCTGGTTGAAGAACCGCAGCCACGGGGGGTGGAAGGCGGGAAAGCGGATATCCACCCCGGCCACCCGACCCGGCCGCTCCGCCTCCAGCGCCCGCAGCAGGCGCTGCCCGATCACACCGGAGACACCGGTGATGGCAGTGATGCCCATGGCGCGTTCAGAAGCTCCAGCCGAGGGCCAAGCCGCCTGGCGCGGGGACGAGGTGCGGTAGCATCGACTGAGTGGAGCCAGAAGCGGCCTGGAAGCGGCGGTAGCGCTGCGGATCGTCGCCGGTCAAGAAGAGGTACAGGGCGGCGCCGCCGGCCAGGGCCCCCCCCAGGGCCAGCCCCAGCGCCGTGTTGTCCATGATCTCGGCGGCGCGCATGTCGTCCTGGTGGGCCTGGTAATACGAGAGCCGGTCGGGGTGGGCGGGCTCGTACACCCCGTCCTGGTAGCGCTGCTCGATGGGATCGTACACCCGCCAGGTGTAGATGCGCAGCATCAGCGCCGCGCCCTCGAAGGCGAAGAACGTCGCCGCGGCGATCCAGGCCCAGCGCCGGGTGCGCCGCGCCGAATTTTCGTACTCCTCCACGAACCGGGCGGACGGGATGAGGGTCACATCGACCTGCTGCACCTCGCGGGGCCGGACCTGGACGGTGCGCACCCAGTCGATGAACCCCTGGCGCGAGACGCGGATGTCGTGGGGTCCGGCCGGCAAGGACTGCGGGCCGAGCGGGGTGGTACCCACCAGGGAGTTGTCGATCGCTACGTCCGCCCCCTCCTCGGACACGGTGAACCACACGCTCCCCGACTCGGCCCGCAGGATGTCGGCCACCACCTGCTGAGCCGCCACGGCGCACTCCGAAAGCAGCCGCTCGTGACCGCCGGAGAAATCCCGCTCCACCCGACGCGCCACCTTTTTGTTGTCGATGTCGAGCAACTGCAACCCGATCACCCAGCGCTCCCCCACCCGACCGGCGTTGCCGGCGACCACGAACTGCGCGTTCAGAACGCCGCCCAGGTTGAGCATGCACTCGTCGTCGGCGCAGCCCAACAAGTTGCGATCGGCCTCGTGGGTGAGCAGGTTGCGGATGTCCTCGCGGGAGATCACCTCGAACAAGCCGAGGCGGGACAGGGTGTGGGCCACCTGGCCCGTGAGCAAGGCGGCCACGTCCGCGCCGACCCCGTTATCCTTGAGGTCCAGCACGGCGACCTTGCCCAGCGGCGCCGAGGCGGCCGCTGCGCCGGACGGGACGATCAGAACGCTCCAGCACAACATGAGCCATGTGCCGCGACGCATGCGCCACTCTCCTTGGTTCCCGCCCGCGTCCATCAATCACCGGCCGCAGGCCCGCCCGATTATAGGCATTCCGGCGGATGGATACAAAAAAAAGAGACGGGAGCACGCTCTCCCGTCCCTTCGCTCATGGGCGCTGACAGATTCGAACTGTCGACTTCCACCGTGTGAGGATGGCACTCTGCCGCTGAGTTAAGCGCCCGCGGCGAATCCTCTATAGCAAAGCTCTCGTACCGGGATCAAGAAAAATCATTCCTCACCCTACCCGACGGCATACCGGACAGCTCGGCCTACGACGCCGCGCTCTGGCGCACCGTCCGATCAGATCATGACGCCCCGCTCCGCCAGGGAGTTGAGGGTCAGCGCCCGACGGTGCTCGCCCAACGCCGTCACCATCTCCAGGATCTGTGGATGGGTCAGGATCACCTCCGAGAACACCTCTCGCGGCAGCCGCAGCACGCTGGCCGGGGCCGGCGCCCGCACTGTGGCGCGGGCCGGTTCCTGGTGCAGACAGGAGTACTCCCCGAACACCTCTCCTTCCCGCAGCTCCCCCACCCGCACCTCGCGCCCTTCCGCCGCGCGCCGGACGACATCCAGCCGACCGCGCAGCACGATGTACAGGCCGTCGCTGTTCTGCCCCTCGGCGATCAAGGTCTCGCCGGTGCTCACGTCGCGGGACAAGAAGCGCTCGATGAGCCGCACCCGATCCTGACCTTCGAAAGGCCGAAACAGCGGCGAGGTGGCCAGAACGTTGCGCAGCATGCGCTGGTGGGCGAACTTCTTGAGCACCTCCTCCACCGCCGGGAAGCGGCGCGCCACCTCGTCCAGCAACGCCCGCTCGATCTCGAACAGCTCGCACTCGCGGGTGGCCTGCACCGAGGCCCCCCGCGGCCCGCCGCGCAGCACCGCCATCTCGCCGAAGAAGGCACCCTCCCCCAGTTGCGCCAGCTGCAAGAACCGCCCCGGCTCCAGGGCGCGCAGCACCCGCACCTGGCCGCGCGCGATGACGAACATGCTGTGTCCTTCCTCGCCTTCCCGCAGGATGAGTTCGCCGGGCTGCACCCGGATAAGGCGCATGCGCTCCAGCAGCTCGACGAAAGCCTCCCGGGGGAGGTCGGAGAAGAGTGGCATCTGCGGCAGCACCACGGTGTGCGGCGGCGGCGCAGGGGCCACCAGCGGGGGCTCCACGGGTGGCGCAGGCTCGGATGCCGCGAGCGGAGGTTCCGCCGACGGCGGTGGTTCGGGGGCGGCGAGCGGTGTCGGTGGGGACTCTGGAGGCGCCGGGACCTCCGGCGGCTCGGGCGGAAGCTCGACGTCCATCGGGATGTCGTCGAGCGGCGCGGCCTCGGGCTCCGGCGAACCGGGCTCGCGCGCAACCTGTTCTTGCGGGGACGTCACCTCGGGGCCGGCGTCCATGGATTGCGGTTCCACCTCGGGCAGGGACTCCTCGGCGAGCTGCGGCGAACGTTCAATGACAGGTGGCGCGGCGGGAGCGCCGGCAAGCTCGTGGAGCGGCGTGGCCGCACCCAGGATGATCAGGTCCTGCGCGTTCTCATCCGGAGGCGGAAGGTCGACCGGATCTTGCGCCGCGGTCGCGGCCGGAGCCGTCGCGTCCTCGGGTGATTCAATCCGCACCTCTCGGGGCTTCCCCTCCGCCTGGTGCGCGTACAGCTCGGCCAGACGGCGCTGCATGAGCTGGTGTCCGGGATCGGCCTCCAGCACCATCTTGCAGGTAGCGATGGCCTTGAGCAGGAATCCCGCGGCCGCGTAGTGTTCGGTGAGACGAGCGTACACCTGGGCCGCCTCCCGCCGGCGGTCGAGCCGTAGCAGGATCTGGCCCTGCTTGTTCTGGGCCACGTCATCGTCCGGCTGGCTGGCCAGAACCTTCTGGTAGAGTTCCAGCGCCTTCTCGAGCCGGCCCTTGAGCAGCATCTGGGCCGCCTGATCCTTCAGGCTGCGGACGGGATCGCTCATCACTTTCCTCTCCTTCGGTCGGCGTCTTGAGGAGCTGTTCGGCCCGGGAGCGCACGCGGCGATCCAGGTCCAGGCGGGCGAGTTCGATGGCTTTTCGCTCCTCGGTTCCGCTCATCCGGCCCAGGATCTCCAGCGCCGCCAGGCGCACGTCGGGATCGGGATCCTCCAGACGGGTCAACACCTGGGGCAGCAGCTCGCGGTCGCCCAGGCGAGCCAGGGCCATCAAGATGTGCATCTCCTGCCCCGGCGCCGCGTGAGCGATGGCCGCCTTCAAGGGCTTTACCGCCGCCGGGTCGCCGATGTCCGCCAACGCCTCGGCCACCGTGGCCGCGGAGTTTCCCAAAAGCAGCGGGATCAGGCCGGCCACGGCCTCCGCCCGCTTCATACGGCCCAGCGCTTGAATGAGCCATTCCCTCTTCTCCCACGGCACGCTCGGTAAAACCCGAAGCATGGCCTGGAGGGCGGCCCCATCCTCCGTCCGACCGACCGACTCCGCCACCTCCTGGGCCGTCTCGAGATCCATGTCGGAGAAAGCCTGCATCAGGCGCTCGAACACATAGGCGTTGGCGGGGAGCTTCGCCTTGCGCTGGTTGAGCAGGGCGGCCAACCAGCCGACGCTGCGCGGGTCCAGGGCCCGCAGCAACGCCTCCGCCAATCGAACCGCCACCTCGGTATCGACTCGCAGCAGCGCGTCCAGCTCGGCCGCCAGCAAGCCGGCCTCTTCGGGCAGCAACGGCTCGCACAACCGCTGGAGTGGGCGCGCGCCAGAGTGTTCGGGGAAGGCCTTGAGGATATCGGACACCGAGCGTGGGGCGTTCTCGCTGGGAGCCTCCAGGCCATATTTCCGGTAGAGGCGATCGAGCTGCTCCTGGTTAAGGCTCGAGCGATCACGGACCTCCTCGGACGGTCGTACCACGGGTGGCAGTTTCCCGCCCACCCAGCTCTCGGCCAGCACGACCGCCCGCTCCACGCGCCGGGCGGCGTCGGCGCGAACTTCCCGCGCAAGATCCGCACGTCCCTCGCCGGCGCGCAGCAGGGCCGCCACCAGCCACGGGCGTTCGGCGCCGTTCGCTCCCGACAGCGCCGCGGCCAGGCGCGCGCGGGCCTTCTCCGAACGCAACGCCACCAGCCGTTCCACCGCCTGCCACCAGGCGGGCTGCCCGCGCTGTTGAAGCATTGAATCGAGCAGGCCCGCGTCGCAGTCCAGGTTCCGTTCTCCAGCCACACGAGCGGCCAGCTCGCCAGTCTGCGCGTCGGAATCGGCGAGCAACAGACACACCTCCTCCGCCGCCGGCGGGGAGGACCCCTGGGACAGCAGGTGCAGCGCCAGCCGCCGGATGCCGGCGTCGCCGTCACGCAGCGCGCCGCGCAACACCACGCGACCTTCCTCTCCGAAGCGCGCGGCCGCCCGCAACGCCCGGGCGCGGACTTCCTCGGACACCTCGCCCGCCAGCAACTGGAGCTGCCGTAGCGCCGGGGCCGCGCCTCGCCCGTCCAACACCGACAGGGCGGTGAGCACCACGTCGGGATCGGCCTCTTGCAGCGCCTCGAGCACGACGGCCAGTCCATCGGGGTGCACGCTGTTGCCGGCGCGGCGCACCAGCTGGGCCCGCCGGATCCCCTGCGCCTCGGCAAGCTGCTCACGGATGCGGCGGACCTCGGACTGCGCGAGCTCCGTCGCCAGCGCGTCACCGGAGAGCCCGAGCTGTTCCAGCCCTCGCAGCACCGCGCGCCGCACCAGCAGCTGGTTTTCTCCCGAGACGAACATGTCCATGAGCGCGCGGCGGGACGTCTCGCCGCCCATCTGCGCCAGCACCTGGGCGGCGGCCTCGCGCACCTCCGGATCGGCGTCGCGGCTGGCCCGGATGAGGAGATTGTGCACCGGGTGATCCTTCACCTTGGGCAGGGCCTGAACCACCGCGATGCGCACCACGGCCGAGGAATCCTCGAGCGAGCGCGACAACAGCAGGAAAGCCTCCTCGTCGCTGGCCGCGGCCAGCGCCTGTACCGCTCCGGCCCGGATGACCGGCTTGGGGCTGGCCAGCTCCTCGAGCAACTGCTCGCGCTCTTTCGAACAGCCGATGACCAGAAGCCCGATCAGGACGATGGACGACCCGTACCGCATACTCTCTCCCCTGCGCCGGTGGTGGGGCCGGCGCGCCCCGTCATTCCCCCGCGGGCGGCCCATCGTCCGGTGGCGGGGTTTCCTCCGGCTCCTCCGGCTTCCCCGAATTCTCCGGATTCTTCGGCTCCTCCGGATTGTCCGGCGTCCCCTGCGGCTTTGCGGGACCAGCGGCATCCGCCGGGGAAGGCTCCGGCGCACTGGCAAGCGCGGCCTCGGATACCGCTTCTGGCGCCGCAGCCGCGCCGTCGGGCTCCTCCGTGGGCACCGGCAGGAGCGCGCGCAGGTTGCGGTTGCGCTTCTTCAGCTCCTCCAGCGCCACGGCCAGCTCCTGTACGATCTCGTCGTCACCCACCGGCGTAAAGGCGGCGGTCTGCTCGACCTCCAACACGTCCGCTCCCGGCAACGCCTCTGCCTCGGGCTCGGCGGCCTCTTCCATGAGCGGCAACCCCAGGGCCGCGCGGTGCTCGTTGCTGAGCTCGACGAAGTCGCGCAACGTCGGCAGGCTCTTGAGATCCTTGAGCGAGAACAGCTCCAGAAACTCCTTGGTGGTGCCATACAACAGGGGACGCCCAGGCTCTTCCTTGCGTCCCAGGATTCTCACCAGGCGCCGGTCCAACAGGTGCTTCAGCACCGCCCCGGACTCCACTCCCCGGATGTCCTCGACCTCCGCCCGGGTCACGGGCTGGCGATAGGCCACGATGGCCAGGGTCTCGATGGTGGCCTGGGTCATGCGTGGCGGGCGGCGGGAGATCAGGCGCCGCACGAAGGGCGCGCTCTCGGAGGGTGTGCGTAGCTGGTATCCGCCAGCCACCTCGACCAGCCGGATTCCGCGCCCTCCCTCCCGAAGATCGGTGCGCAGCCCCTCCAAAACCGCACGCAGGCCGCTCGCCGACAGGTCCGGCTGCAGCTCGCGCAGAATCGCCAGGAGCTGCTGTGAGGGAAGCGGCTGCCCCGAGGCGAACAGCAGGCTCTCGCATATCAACTTCATCCGCGGCAGCAATTCAGCCTCGGCGTCCCGGCCCTGGACCGCCTCCGTGGAGGGCACGGAGGATGGCTCACCGGGCGGAGCCGCACAACCCTCCGGCGCATCGTCTGGCCGTTCGATGGTCGATCCTGGGGAGGGCGGGGCGGCCGGATCCATCGCCGAGTCGGCCTGGCCGGAAGCGGGCTCGACGGCCGGAGGCTCGATCGGAGGCTTCTCCGCGGGCTCAATGAACTGCTGCGCCAAGGCGTCGGGCGCTTCGAGCCCCGGCGGTGTCTCTGGCGGCTTTCCGTCAACCTCTGGGGAGAGATCGTCCTGCGCTTTCTCGGCGGTCGGCTCCGCCGCCGCCATTTCGGCGTCCAGTTCTTCGCGGGTCTTGCGGGTACCCATGCTCGGCTCCTCGATGACGATTCAGTCCCGCACCACCTTCTGCAGCGCGTCGTTCATGTCCGCCGCTTGCAGCAGGGCGCGCACGTAGATGACGTCAGAATCCTCCGCCTGGTGCAGCCGGATCATCCGCAGCCGCGCCATCTCCAGGAGGGCCACGAAGGTCACCACCACCGCCGGGCGATCGGGCGCATCGTCGAACAACTCCTCGAAGGTCATCTCCTGCCGCTGCAGCAGGCGGTCGGCCAGCTCCTGGATCCGGTCGGCCACCGAGATGCGCTCGACGATGATCTGCTGGGTGAGGTGCAGCGAAGCCCGCTTGAGCACGCGGTCCAGCGCCTCGATGAGCCGGAACACCGACACCTCGGCGAAGGGGCTGCTTGTCTCCTCCGCCGCAGGAGCGGCCATCGGACCGCGGCCGAACACGTCCCGGTCGAGCAAGGCGCGGTCCCGCAGGGACTCGGCGGCCTCCTTGAATCGCTGGTACTGGAGCAGGCGGCGGACGAGATCCTGCCGCGGATCCGCCTCCTCCTCTCCCTCCTCGGCCGGCGCGCTCTCGTCCGGCGGCAGCAGCATGCGGGACTTGATGTGCGCCAGGGTGGCCGCCATCACCAGGAACTCGGCGGCGATGTCGATGTTGAGCACGCGCATCCAGTCCAGGTACTGCAGGTACTTGTCGGTGATCAGGGCGATGGGGATGTCGAAGATGTCGATCTCGTGTTTGCGGATGAGGTGGAGCAGCAAATCCAGCGGGCCCTCGAAGACCGGCAGCTCCACCCGGTAGTCGCCCAGCAGCGAGCGGCCATCCGGAGGCGGGGCCAGGTCCTCCCAGTCCGGCCCGGGAGTTCCCGGGACCTGCGGATCCTGGCTCACGGGGCCCACCCCAGGCGCATGGCCTCGCGCACCCGGGCCATACCCTCCCGGGCGGCCTTCTGGGCGCGCGCTGCGCCGGCCTTCAGGATCTCGCCGAGGCGCTCGGGAGCGGCGGCGATGGCCCGGCGCCGCTCGCGGATGGCGCCGAAACGCTCGAAGAAGCGCTCGACGAGCTCGCGCTTGCAGTCCACGCACCCGATGCCGGCGCTGCGGCAGGCGGCGTCGATCTCGAGAAGGCGCGCCGGTGCGGTGTAGAGCTTGTGGTAGGCGTACACGTTGCACACTTCGGGACGCCCGGGGTCCTTGCGGCGCATGCGTTGGGGATCGGTGACCGCGTTCGAAAACTTCTTTCGCACCACCTCGTCTTCGTCGGAGAGGTACACCGCGTTGCCGTAGGACTTGGACATCTTGCGCCCGTCCAGGCCCGGCAGCACCGGCGTCGGGGTCACGATCTCCTTCGGCTCGACCAGCACCTCTCCGTACAGGTGGTTGAAGCGGCGCACGATCTCGCGGGTGAGCTCCAGGTGCGGGAGCTGGTCCTCCCCCACCGGCACGAAGTCGGCCCGGTACACCGCGATGTCGGCCGCTTGCAGCGCGGGATAACCCAGAAACCCCAGCGAGGAGAGATCCTTGTCGGCGAGTTCCTTCTGCTTGTCCTTGTAGGAGGGGACCCGCTCGAGCCACGGCACGGGGGTCAACATGGAGAGCAACACGAAGAGCTCCGCGTGCTCGAGCACGTCCGACTGCACGAAGATGCAGCTCTTGTCGGGGTCCAGGCCGCAGGCGAGGAAGTCGATCGCCACCTCGCGGGTGAACTCACGCACCTTGCCCGGCTCGGTAAACAGCGTGGTGAGCGCGTGCCAGTCGGCGACGAAGAAGAAGCACTCGTACCCGTCTTGCAGCCGCACCCAGTTCTCCAGGGCGCCGTGGTAGTTGCCGAGGTGCAGCCGGCCCGAGGCCTGCATGCCGGAGAGGACGCGCTTGCGATTGGAAGTCATGGGGCCTGCTTCTGAGTGGGTCATAGGAACGCCAGGTGAATGGGAACGCCGAGCGAGGCCAGCAATTCCATGAACGATTGGACGGCGGGCCAGATCAGCCTGCCGCCGAAGACCAGGATCCCGAGAAACAGCACGAACGAGTACTTGCCGATGAAGTCCAGCACCGGGTAGGCGCGATCCGGCAGGAACCCGGCCAGGACCTTCGAGCCGTCGAGCGGCGGCACCGGGATCAGGTTGAAGAACATGAGCACCAGGTTGATGAGCAGGGTGTATCCCGCCAGCCGGGTGAGCGCCACCAGGATGCCCTTGTTCCCCGCGTAGATGTCGTCGGCGACGAATGGCCCGAGCAGCGCCAGCGCGCCGGCCATGAGCAGCGCGAGCATGAGGTTGGACAGCGGCCCCGCCACGGCGGTGAGCAGGATGCTGGTCTTCATGCGTAGCCGGCGGGTGAAGTGCACCGGGTTGATGGGCACCGGGCGGGCCCAGCCGAAGAACGGGAAGCCCGAAACCAGCCCGATCAGGGGGATGAGGACGGTGCCGATGGGGTCGATATGGGACATGGGATTCAGGGTCATGCGGCCCATCAGTCGCGCCGTGTCGTCCCCGAGACGGTAGGCCACGAAGGCGTGCGCGTACTCGTGTACGGTCAGAGACAGCAGCATCGGGATGAACACGAGCAGAATTTTCATAAAATCAAAGGATTGCATGCCAGCCCTCGCCGCCAGAGGCCTTCAACTACCAGAGGTCACCATCGGAGTCAACCACAATCCCCGAAACCCCCGGGCCTGTCCCCATTTTTTCATCTTTGTTTTCAGTAGGTTATTTATCCGAGAGCCTCGTCCCGATGGGCCGATCCCAAGCCAATTCGCGCACTACCGTAGCTTTGGCAGAAGCGATTTACGAGCGCGGGTGGAACTTGTCGTACACCGCCCGCAGCCGCTCGGCGTTGACGTGGGTGTAGATCTC
>JAAZNF010000011.1 GCA_012798435.1 Myxococcales bacterium
CCTGCGGCCCCAGAACTTCTCGCGCCAGCCGACCGCCTTGCCGACCCTGCGGGCGACGTTGCCGCAGAGAAAGCACATGAAGGAGGAGAGTGTGAGGGAGTCGGGGGTGGTGAGGATGAGGTGGAAGTGGTTGGAGGCGAATGAAAAAGCGTGCAGGCGCACGGGGTAGAGAGAGAGCGCGCGGCCGAGGACGCCGAGGATGAGGGAGTTCGTGGTCCTGGATGGCCTGAGAAGGAGTCGGCCGTGGATGACCTTTGAGACGACCTCGAAGGTGGAGTTCGGACGCGGGAGGTATCTTAGTTTCCTGCTCACAGGCTACCATGTAAGCAATTGTCATACCAACGAGAAGGTCAAGGCTGTATTCGAATAAAATACAAATAAAAACAAACAACTATAAAGACACAAAATCAGCAGACAATCTGTGAAAATTGGCCTTCTGTCAGGATTTCGAACACCGTGTCCGAAATCCGGACGGAGGAAACCGGGGGAAACCGGGGTGGGTGGAACCAGGTAAGGGAACCAGGTAAGAACCGGGTAAGAACCGGGTAAAAAAGACTTTCATTTTCGAATTTCAAGTTGGGACGAGAAAAACTTGAGGAGTCCCCTTCGAATAGCTGCTAGTTGTTGCTTGTCCAATGTTGCCTTCTCGTCGCGGGGAATTTGCTTCATCAGATTGTCGAACCGAGCGCTGTGGCACAAGCCGAAAAAGTGCCCGAGTTCGTGTGCCATGGTGTCGAGACGAGCAGACGTTGGCGCAATAATGATGTATCTCCGTCCGGCCAGCTCTCGGCGTCTTCCCTGGTAGCGCCAGTCGCGGCCGGCGATGTCGACATCTGATCGTTCGAGGTCTCCTAGACGTTTGACGAGGAAAACGTGCACCCGGCCGTCCAACGGTGCCAGGACGGCCAGCGCATCACGCTCTGCTCTACTTCGTATTTCAGGATTTTTCGGCTCGCCGTAGCGGTGTTCTTTCTCCAAGAACAGGATGCGGGCAGGCTCAAAGAGTTCGTTGGCCCGGGAAAGGGCATCGCGAAAATAGGCCGTCAACGGACCATCCTCCTGGCTCGCCAAGTGGACCACAAGTTCGATCTTGTCGACCTCGGCGTCCAGTCCATCGCGCGGGGAAAGAAGTCCAAGAATTGGGATGCAGGCCAGTGCCCAACATTTGGTACTCATGGTTGTTGAAGACGGAAAAACCCACAGATCCTGCCGGGGGTGGCAGTGAAACTACGCGCCTGGCAGGGCTCGAACCTGCTGCCTTCGGATTCGAAGTCCGACGCTCTATCCAGGTGAGCTACAGGCGCAAAAAAATGGGTCGTACAGGAATCGAACCTGTGGCCCGCGGATTAAGAGTCCGCTGCTCTACCAGCTGAGCTAACGACCCATGGAGTAGGTGAGTGAAGGGGCTCGAACCCTCGACATCCAGATCCACAGTCTGGCGCTCTACCAATTGAGCTACACTCACCAGAAGATCCGATTCAAAGAACAAATCGAGCGGGCCGGTGGTACCAGAGGACACGCGGGCTGTCAATAGAAAGGTGGATCGCACACGACGCTTCGGCTAGAATGCTTTGGATCAATATCCCCGCGGAGGAGATGCATGTCGATCCAGGATTGCCGGCGCCGCTCGCTGCTCTTGGCTTTTCTCTCCGGGTTGACCATCACAGGGGCCGCCGGGTGCAGCGGCTCGACGACCGGGGACGGCGGGACCCAGTGTGTGCGGGACGAGGAGTGCGGGCTCGGTGAGATCTGCGTGGGCGGCCGCTGCGTACCCTTCGGCTCCGACGAGGGGCCGCGCTTCTGTTCCTCCGATCCCCAATGCCGCGTCGACGAGATCTGCGAGGACGGGGTGTGCGTGAAGGGCTCTCGCCCGGACGGCGGAGACGGCTCCGACGGGAACGACGGGGGTGGCGACGAGGTGTCGGACGGTGGACAAGACGCCGCCGACGACGCCAGCGCACCCAACATCGCTCTCACCGGCGACGTGATCATCACCCAGGACGCTCAGGGCAAGACCTACACCATCGACTACGGCAATGTCACTGTGGGCCAGGCAGTAAGCCGCAACCTGGTCATCCGCAACACCGGCAACGCCGACCTTTCCGTCTCGGTGATTACCCTAGACCAGGATCCCAATGCGGAGTTCGCCACCAGCCGCGTTGTCCCGCCGGCACTGATCATCGGCCCCGGGTCCGAGGAGACGATCGTCGTCACCTATACGGCCAAGGACGGCCTCACCGACCGCGCGCTGGCCAAAGTCTTCTCGAACGATCCGGACGAGCCTGAGATCCGCGTCCAGTTGAGCAGCGAGTTCAAGGGCGTCCCGGCGCTGGTCGTCGATCCGATCCTGCTCGACTTCGGTGACGTGGCGGTCGGCGAGCAACCGACCCAACCCGTCACTCTCTCCAACCAGGGGTCCGGCAACGCCGTGCTGCGCATCCTGTCGGTGGTCCCCGAGGCGCCCATCGCCAGCGCCTACCAGGTGCTGGTGCTACGCCTCTCGGACGGCGAGCCGGTGACGCCGCCGGTGTATCTCAACCGCGGCGACGGGCTCGAGGCGCGGATCACCTTCGCCCCGCCAGGGCGGAACGCCTACAATGGCAACCTGGTGATCACCACCGATGTGGCCGGCTCCGAGGTGAGCCTGGTGGCGCTGCGGGGCCGCGCCGGGGCCCCGGCCATCCGGGTGGAACCCTCGCAGGTGGATTTCGGGCAGGTGCCCACCAACACCCGGCCGGCCGACCGCTCGATCGACATCTCCAACGCCGGCAAGGGGGACCTCACCGTCTCGAGCCTCGACCTTATGGCGGGCCACACCGCGGAGCTGTTCCTGGTGAACCCGCCGCCTGTGCCCCTGGTGATCCCGGCCGGCGCCCGGCAGACGGTGAGCGTGGGTTACACTCCGGTGGACGTGGGCATCGATCAGACCTCTCTGGTCATCGTCCACGACGACCCCGACCGCCAGCCCGACGTGCGCGTCAACATCGGCGGCGAAGGAGTCCAGGGCAACGCCCGGCCCACCGCGGTCATCAAGGGAAACGGTCAGGACGTGGCGCTTCTGCGCGTCATGCTGGGTGAGCAGGTGAACCTCGACGGGAGCGCCTCCTTCGACAGCGACGGTACGGTCACGGGCTACGCCTGGCGCATCGTGCAGCAGCCCGCCAGCCACCCCTGCGGCAGCGAATCCACCTTGTCGGGCGCCTCGGGGCAAAACGCCACCATCGTGATGCGCGAGGCCGGGATCACCCGCATCGGCCTCAAGGTCAAGGACGACCTCGAGGCGTGGTCGGACGAGGATCTTTTGGACATCCAGGTGGCCGCGGCGCCGGTGGCCCGCATACGGGTCGGCGGCAACGATACCGGCTTCGTCGAATGCGACCTCGCGGATGTGCTCTCCTTCAACGGGCAGTTCTCGTCCGACTGCGATGGCACGGTGACCGAATACCAGTGGAACGTACTCGCCTATCCGGCCGGACGTGGCTCGGCACCGGCCATCCAGGGCGGTGGGGACTTTGCCTCCATCCTGTTCGACTTCCCGGGGAACTACCGTATCGGGCTTGTCGTGCGCGACAACGACGTGCCAAAAAACCAGTCTACCCAGGCCGTCTTCGACGTGCTGGTGCGCGGCCCCAAGGCTTTCCGGGTCACGGCCGACTGGTTCAACCAGGGGCAGAACGACAACCGGGTGGACGTGGATCTTCACCTCTTGAAACCGGGCGCGTCCGGTACCTTCACCGCCGACGACTGCCACCCCGGCAAACCAGGGGTGAGCAGCGGCAATCCGACTCCCAACTGGGGTATCTACGGGAACCCCGTGTACCAGCGCGACGGCTGGGAGGATGCCGATGGCGTCGCCAACCCGACCAACCCCGCCGACGAGATCAACCTGGCCAACCCCGGCATGGGCGTGTTCACCATCAAGGTGTACTTCCGCTGCCACTCGTCCACGTCGCTGATGGGAGACTACCAGTGCTGTGACGACTTGTGCGGCTCGTCGCTGAACTGCCCCTTCTGCGGCTGGTGCATGCTGAACGAGAACTACTGCCTCCGGGTGGCCATCGGAGAGGTATCGGTGTACGTCACGGGCTACGACAACGTCGAGCGCAAGATCGTCACCAGGGGATTCTCGTTTCCGCGAGAGCAGGGGAGGACGTTCATACAGATCGGGACGCTTTCCTGGCCCGACGGGAACTTCCAGTGAGAGTCAGGTCGAGCTGACGTTCAGGGGTTCGGAGCGACGGCCGATCTCAGGTCGTGCAACCGAACCTCGAGACGGCTATCCAGAGTGCGGTCAAGTTCCTGGATGACAGTATGGGTCTGTTCTGAGCCGTCGTACGAGAAGAACGGCAGAAGCGAGAGCACCAGCGTCACGGTGATGAGAAATAGTTTCACGATGGCCTCCTTTGTAATATCACAAGCTACATGGTACTACATGGAGACGCCACGTCAAGTTTTTCTATTTTACAGATATTTTTCTATTTTTTTCAGTAGGTTGAGTCTGTGTATCAGGTCTGTCACATAGTCGATCTTGTCGCTTTCTATTTCGATTATCGGAGAAAGATTGTAGCTGGCGATCCACTCGGTATAGAGACGGTCCAACTTTTTCAGGTAACTCAAAGGGATAGTCTGTTCCATGCCGCGCCCGCGTACTTCGATCCGCTTTCTCATGGTTCGAACAGAGCAGCGCAAGAAGATCATCACGTCGGGCGGGGTGAGGTCTTTGCGGATTGTTTCATAAAGCTCAGTATAAGTCTTGTAGTCGCGGGGAGTTATATGATGAGAACGAAACAAGTTCTTTGCGAATATCTCCGCGTCTTCGTAGATCGTGCGGTCCTGGATGACGGTGCGCGGGAAGCGTTCGAGCTCCCGGTGGAGCCTGAACTTGTGGGTGAGGAAATACACCTGCGAATGGAACGCCCAACGCTTCATGTCCTTGTAGAAGTCTTCCAAATACGGGTTGGTGTCGTTGGGCTCGTAGAATGGCTTGAGGTCGTAGCGTTTGCATAAAAACTCGACCAGCGAGGTCTTCCCCGCTCCGATGTTGCCCGCGATGGCGATGTATTTTTTCATGTTCCTTCCTCGTGCCAGGCCATGGCACGCTTCTGGTACATGGTGAAGACCCGGATCAGGATCACCGCTACCGGGACGGCGAAGAGCGCCCCCACGATGCCGTAGAAGTGCTCGCCGGCAACCAGGGCGAAGACCACCAGGGCGGGGTGGATGCGCGCCGCAGTGCCCATGATCTTCGGGTTGAGGAAGTTGGCTTCCAGGAGGTGGATGCCGACGATCCAGCCGAGCACACCGAACCCGGTCCCGAGGCCGTTGGTGATGGCGATGGCCACGATGGGGATGGAGGAAAGGATGGAGCCGAAGATGGGCACCAGGCTCATCACAGCGGCCAGGATGGAGAGCATCACGGCGAACTTGATGCCGAAGACGAAGTACAGGCCGATGAAGGTCAGCAAGCCGTTCACCAGGCAGATGAGCACCTGGCCCCGCACCACGCCGGCCAGGCCCTGATCCGCTTGCTCGAGGAACTCGGCGAACACCGGGCGGTACTTTGGGGGAAACAGGCTCTCCAGGAACCGCAGGGGCCGCACCGGATCGATGAGTAGAAAGGCGGCCACCATCAGGATGAGGAACGCCATGAAGATCTTGCGGAAGGCGTTCGCCGCGAACCTCGGGCCTACAGACAAGAGCTCCACTAGCCGCTCACGCAAGGCTTCCTTGATCTCGGCCAGTGACTGCTTGACCGCCACCCGGATGTCGATTCCTGGCCGGGGAGGTCCGCTCTCCCCGACCTCGGCGGCGGCGATCTGGACCGGGATGCCCTTCTCTCGCAGCCAGTCCTCGGTGTCGCGGGCGTACTGGTTGATGCGCTCGGTGGTGAGGCTCCCGAGCAGTTTCTCTCCGTCACGGGCCAGCTTGCCGATCTCTTTGCCGATGCGGGGCAGCGAGAAATAAAAGAACAAGAACACCAGCCCGACCAGGACCAGCAGCACCGCAACGGTGGCGAGCCAGCGGGGCACGGATTTCTTGCCGAGGCGGAGTCTGGCGATACGGTTCACCAATGGCGCGAGGAGGTAGGCGATGAGCACGGCGCCGATGAAGGGCGCCAGGATCTCGGCGGCGAAGAAGATCACGCCGAGCACGGCGAGCCAAAGCAGGACAAAGGCATACCGCCTGGCGAACATTCCGCTCCCGCTGCTGGTCGCCACACCGCTCATGTCGCGGGCAGTGTGCCGCGGTCTCGTGAGGGATTCAACATAAAAACGTTCAGAAAGATGCCGCCAGGCCGAAGCCGGCTCCTTCCGGCAGCAGGAGGGGGGTCAACGAGAACGAGGCCGGGGAAGAGGCGCGACTCGGCTCCTTCGCAGGGACGAGCCAGAAACACACCAGCCCGCCGCCGAGGAGTAGCGCACCCGCGCCCAGGGCCGAAAGACCTCCGACCCAGTAGTCGTGCGCCTTGCCATCCTCGGCGCGGACGATCCGCTGCAGGCGCTCCATCTCCTCGATGGTGGTGGCTGCCAGCCATTCCCGGTAGGCAGTGTCGCGACGCTCCTGGGCGCTTTTCATCGGGCCGAGGAGAAGCGCCATGCCCGTGGCCAACGCCCCGGCCGCGACGCCGGTGGAGACGCCGCCGAGCCAGAGCAGGGTCGTGCGCGTACTCTGCGTATCGGTCCGGCGTGCCGTGAGCGCTTCCTCGGCCGGGTTGGGCACGGGCTTCGAAGCGGGGTCCAGGACAGCGGGGGAGGGCCGGGTCGGCGGGGCCGGGGAATGTTGTGGAGCCGCCTTCGAGCCGGGCTGGGGAGGAGGAGCAACGGTCCGGGAGACTCCGAGCGCGAGCAGCGCCCGCCGAAGATCGGCCCCGAGCGAGCTTTGCTCCTGAAAGCCGCGCATCGGCACGGTGGTGGCGAGCTCGAACACGGTGGCCTGGGTACGGGCGTCGAACCCGCGCATGGAGATCTTGAGCAAGGGACCGAGCCGCAGCACCTCGATGACCAGCACGCCGGTCCGTTGCGCGCTCTCGGCGTCCCGTTTCAGGCACGCGGCCGTCACGCAGCAGTCACCACTCTCCGCCTGTATTTGATCGGCGGGCCCGCGCTCTCGGTCGAGCAGCGAATGCAGCCTCTTGCGGATCGGCTCTGTCTGATCGTCCGCAAGACCCTTGAAGGTGAGACACGCCCGGATGCGCCGACCCTCTCCAGCCCGGCACGGAACGGCCACCGCCGCCAGCATGGTGAAAAGGAGAATCCCGCGGAGCATGAAGGAACACTAGCGAATCTTCTTGAGGATTTCAAAGGCGCGGTTTAGCTGGCGGTTGGCCTCGACGAAGTTCTGGCCGTTCATGGCCCGGTCCACTTCCTGGAGCACCTGTGCGATGTCCGTCAGTGCGGCCGTGCGCTCGGTCGAGCCGGCGGACTCGCTCAACCGGTCGAAGGTCCGGTTGAAGCGCAGCAGCTTCTTCTCCACGAAATCCTTCCCCACCTGGACGGAATCCACCAGCGCCTGCACCTTGAGGTAGGTGGTCAGAAGCTCCTTGTCTTTCGAGTTCTTTTCGAGCTGCGGAAGGCGTTGGATCTCCTTGTCCAGATCGGGCAGGTCGCCCGGGATGATGCCCTTGCGCCGGATGGACTGCAGCAGCCGGCGGCGGGCTTCTTCGGGCCTCAGCCGTGGGGGTTTATCGTTCTTCGGGGGTTTGAGTTCGGCCGGAGGCGGCTGAACGCTGTCCGCAGGTTCTGCCAGTCCGGCGTCCTCGGGCGCTGGCGCTCCGGCATCCTCGGGCTCTGGTGCTCCGGTGTCCGGCGAGACGTTGGGGCGCCGGGGTTCGCTTGCCGCTGGAGACGCCGGCTCGGACGCGGGCGGGTTGTGCGGCGGCTCCGGCTCGGCGGGTTGGAGGCTGGCGAAGACCAGCACCACGACCCAGACCAGGGCGCCGGCGAGCAGCAGCGAGAGCACCAGCACGGCGCGCCCCATCCGGGGCTTCTCTCGCGCCGGTTCTGTACGGGGCTTGAGTGGGGACGCTTGTCCCGGCGCGGCGGCCGGCGGGGCCGGTTCCGCGATGTAGATGGTCTTGACGTCCGAGCCGATCGCCGGCGTCTGGCCGGACTGAGAGCCCGGTTCGTCGGGCAGGGCCTCGCCGGGGAGCGTCACGGCCTGGATCTCATCCGAGAGGCTGCGCCGTTGGGGCGGTGCGGGGGGCCGCAGGCTCTCCGACAAGTCGGGCAGATCGAACGGGAACGCTCCCGACCCGGGCTTGCCTTCGAAGGCCGGGAGGCTCACCGTCGGGATGTGCGCCTCCTGCGGGCTGGCCTTGGGCGCTGCGGCCGCCATCTCCCGCGTCGCCGGGCCTTCCTGCGCCGAGACGTCGCGACGCTCCTGCGGCAGTGGACGATCGGGGTCCCAGCCCACCAGGAAGAGGTCGAACTCCTCCTCCTTCCCCTTGAGAGTGGTGCGGGCGAAGAAGACCATCGGCGCATGCATCGCCTTGAGCTGGGCGCGGGTCGCCGCCGATATCATGATCTGCTCGGCGCCGGCCTTGGAACAGACGCGCGCGGCCACGTTCACCGCGTCGCCGAAGACGTCCTGGGCCTCGACGATGCACTGTCCGCTGTTGAGGCCGATGCGGATCTGGAGCCGCTCACCGGCGTCGGGGAGGGCGCGGTTGTGCTGCTGTAGCGCCCGCTGCATGTTCACCGCGGCGCGCACGCCCTCGTCGGCGGTGTCGAAGGTGGCCAGGATGGCGTCCCCGATGGTCTTGACCACGGTGCCGCGCTGCGCCTGGATGAGCGGGAACAGGAGCTCGTTGTGCCTCTGGATGCGGCGCCGGCCGGCCATGTCGCCGTGCGTGTCGAAGTAGGCGGTGATGCCCACGATGTCGCTCATCAGGATGGTCTTGTCGCGCCAGGGGATCTCCTGGGTGTGGGCGTCGCGCTCGTCGAGCACATCCTCACGCTCGGCAATCGACGCCGCCGTCGGGATGGCTGGGGAGGTCGGGAGGCTTTTTGCGGCCGCTGTTTCCGGACTTGCGGAAAGCAGTTCTTTGAGCAGGGCAGTGGCGTCGGGCTGGCGCCGGCCCGGGTCGGAGGAGAGGGCGCGAACCACCAGTCGCTCGAGTTCCGGTGATATGTCGGGGTTGAAAAGCCTGGGCGGGACCAGTTTTCCGGAGAGCAGCGCCTTGTAAGCCTCAGCGGGGTTGCGACCGGGGTAGGGAGGCTTTCCGGTGATGCAGCGGTACAGCATTGCGCCCAGCGCGAAGACGTCGCCGCGGGCGCTCGGAAGCTTGGTGTTGGCGACCTCGGGCGCGAGCCACAGCAGCAGTTCGAGCGGGTGGAGATCCCCCTGGACCAGCCGCAGGCGGGTCCCACCCAGGCCGAAATCCGTGATGAGCGGCTGGTCACCCGAGCGCACCGTGACGCTTGCGGGTGTGAGCGCGCCATGCGAGAGGCCGGACTGGTGGATGGTCGAAAGCGCCTCGCACGATCGAGACAGGATGCGCAGGTAGCGCTCGGGAGGGAGGGTGGATTCCGCCAGCATGCGGGCCAGCGAGGGCCCGCTCGCGTGTTCCAGGGTGAGGAAGGTGTGCTCTCCCTCGTCGTGGAGATCGAAGATTCGCGCAAGATTCGGATGGAAGACCGAACGCGCTCTGAGCAGCTCCTGGCCCAGCGCGGCCACGGCGGGGCCAAGGGCGAGCACGGCCGGAAACAGGCGCAACGAGACTTGCACCCCGAAGCGCGTGTCCTCGGCCAGGTAGGTTCGGCCCAACGAGTCCTGTCCCGTCGGTTCCACGATGAGAAAGCGCCCCAGTTTCTGCCCTGGAACGAGTGGGGGCGAATCAGACATTCACACCTCGGCCGCGCAAGCGCGCTTGGGCGGAATATAGTGGCGTGCGGGGGGCGTTCGCAATCGGAAAATGAGAGGTTTTCGCTTCCGGCGAGCTGTGGTAGATTTGCAGGCGTGAGAGTTGCGATTCTGATTTCGAGTGTGAGTTGGGCTTTGCTCCTTGGCGGAGGCTGCTATCGTCCGCTCGATGGCGACATGCGTTGCCATCCGAAGGCCTGCGGGATCCTGCCCGAGAGCGGCGTCAACTGCGGCGCCTGCCAGGGGGCGACTTCCATTTGCATCGATAACCAGTGTCGTGACGCCTGCGCCGGTTTCGAATGCGGCGCCCCACCCGAGTACCCTGCCCTGGACTGCGGCTCCTGTTCCGCGGGTGGAAGCGTGCGTTGCGTCCAGAACCGCTGCCAGGATGTGTGCGCGAATCTCCAGTGCGGCGAGCCGCCCGGCTGGCCGGGCGTGAGCTGCGGCACCTGCCAGGGGTCGCAACAATGCACCGGCAATCAGTGCGGTGACGCCTGCGCGGACAATCGCTGTGGCGCCCTGCCCGGGCCGCCGCCGGTGGACTGCGGCGAGTGCGCCTCCGGGCTGCCCTGCCAGCCCGACGGCCGCTGCCCGGCGGCGCTCGGGCGGTTGGTGATCGACGGCAACACCTGCACCTTGTCCGACTCTCCTTGTGATTCCGCCCATGTGGAAAGCCGCGGCCCGTCCCTGTGGATGCTCAAGACCGCGGAGCCGTTTTCCGAGGTGGTGATCCGTGGAAATGCCGTCCTCTCGGCCGCTGGTCTCCAGCCCGATGGGCAGGGAGGGTACGCTGGCGGGCGCCTGATCCTCCGTTCCCAGGAAAGCGTAACGGTCGAGGCGGGCAGCGGCATCGTCATGAGCGGGCAAGGGTGGGGCGGTGGTGGCGGCGGAGGAGGGCAGCAGTATTGTGACTCCCAGGCTCGCTGCAAACCAGGCCCCGGGGGAGGCGTGGGCTCTAGCTGGGTCGCCGGCACCAAAGGGGAAGACGGTGATGCCGGGCCGATGTGCATGCGCTACACGTCGGACACGGTCGGTGGTGGCACCGGCGGCACGGGTGGCGGCTTTGGAGGCCAACCAGGTGTGTCCGGCGGTGGCTGTCCCAGTCGATGTGGCGGAACGCCTGATCCCCCCGATGCCGGCGCCGGCGGCGCCGGTGGAGGGCCCTTTGGCGGCGCGGGTGGTGTTGACCGTGGGTTCGCCAACGCTTGCAGCACGGATTTGTGCTGCAACGCGATTGCGCGAGACTGCATCCCCGATCCGCAGGGAGGAGACCCGGCGCTGGATCCGCCCTGGCCGGCAGAGGGTGGCCATCGCGGTGGTTACGCGACCCCCGAGAACAATGGCGACACGACGGTCGATGAGAGCGTCCTGATCGGATCCGGTGGCGGCGGGGGCGCCGGCGGAGCCAGGAGCAGTTCCTGGTGCTGCGGCGGCGGCGACGGCGGCCCGGGGGGCGTGGTGGGTGGCCGTGGCCGGGTAGGTTGCGGGGGAGGAGGGGGGGGTGGGGGCGGAGCGGCCGGCGGGGGCGCCATCGAGATCTGGGCCAAGAACATTCAGATCGCAGGGGAAATCGCGGCCGATGGAATGGGCGAGGCCCGCCTGGGCGGCGGATACGGCGCAGGGGGCGGCATCTTGCTCCGAGCCAAGAACTCGCTCGACCTCCACGCGGCCCGGATTCATAGCATGGGCGGAAGCGGGGACGGCACCGGCACCCGGCTCAACGGGGGCACGGTCAAACTCTTCTACCGCAACCTGGAAGGCTCGCTCCCGGTCGATCTCGAGAATGCCTGCGGCAGGCTTTATCAGTCCGTGCTCCCCTAGCGGGCGACGGTCCACACCACCGGGAAGGTGACGAAACCCGCCCAGGGATACCCCTGGTAGTCGCCCGAGTTCGCGTGCAGGATGAAGCAGAACTCGATGCCGATCGCCACGCGCGAGGCGATCTGGAACATGTAGCGAAGCGAGGGCGAGAAGTAGAGCCCCTTGTCCTTGACGTGGCGGCTGCTGTCGTCCTCTCCCTGGCGGGTGTACCAGTAGCCCGTTCCCAGGCCCAGCTTGAGCTGGTGGTCGCCGTTCTGGGTGAGGTAGAACGGATAGTAGACCCGCGTCCCCACCAGCCAGAAGAAGTCCCGGCTGGAGACGCCGCCCACGCCGATGTCGAGGAGCGTCCACTGGAAGTGATCCCACTTCAGGGTGATGCCCTCGGCGCCGCCGCCCGCCAGGAATGCGTCGGAGCCACCGCCGAAGTGGACCTTCAGCCCGACCCAGTCGATCCGGTTTCGCAGCTTGCGTAGGTCCGCGCGGGCGCGCTCGAGCGAAAAGCGCAACACCTGCGAGCCGCGCACGGTGACACTGTGCTCGAGCGTCTCGTACCCCGGCAACACCAGGCGCAGGATCACCGCGCGGTTCTGCGGCAGGGCGGCCCGGAGCGGCGTCATGCCGGCCCGCCGCCCCTCGACGAACACCTCGGCCCCGGAGGGCTCACTCTCGACGTCCACCGGAACCTGACGCTCCCCGGGGGCAGGCAGAAGCTTCTGGACCGCGAGCTCGATCAGGCGCGAAGCCGAGGCCTCCGTGCAGGGCCCGGAGGCGGTGGCCGCGCCGGTGGCGGTGGCGCGGGAGAGGTCGTAGAGCGTAAGGGTGAGCGTACACTCATCGCCAAGCCTAAGAAACTGCGCGGCGATGGAGTTGGCGGCCGAAAGCTCGCGGCCGATCTCGATCTGGCACGCCTCCTCGTAGCAGGAGCGGTAACTTTCCTCCTTCTGGGCGCGGAGCCGTTCGCGGAGCTGGGCGCGGGGGACCACCTGCAGAAGGCCGCTCTCCGCCAGTTTCGCGGCCAGCAGGTCGCTCAGCGTATCGAGCACAGATTCGGGCCAGTCGAGACCCTTCTGCTCGATGTCGAAGACGGCGACGATCGGGAGACGTTCGCTTTCGCCGGCGCGAATGGGCGAGGCGAGGGCGAGCGACCATATCAGCGTCCATCGGAAAATCCGAGCGTTCATCGAAGGCTCCTTGTTGTTGCGGCCGGCATTCTAGTCATACTTCGTGGTTGGTTGAAACTGTTGCCAGAACGTCGTCAGCGTGGTAGGCAAAATCGCATTGGCGCCGCGCAGGCGGCGGCGAGGAAACCGTGCGGAAGGGAGAGTGCCATGGCCAAGGGACAGATTCGCAAAGAACGGCAGAACAAGCCCAAGCTCAGCGCCAAGGAGAAGAAGGAGCGCAAGAAGGAAAAGAAGCTGGCCAAGTCCGGCTGCTGCATGTGAGATCCTCGTCCCCGCCGCTGGGCGAGTTGTTGCTTGCGCCGTGGCGGCGGGTGGTTTCCTGCATTTTTTTCGCGTGGTGGGCCGTGCTGGCCGCCGGAGGGGTGGGGTGTCGCTCGAACACCGAGCCGCAGGCGGACCAGGCGTCGTTAGAGAACGATGTCCCTTTCAACGCCAACCCTCCCGTCATCGATGGCGTGCTGGGTGACGCCTGGAGCGACGCTTTCCATGGCGAGCTGCGCCTCGGGGACGGCCGGTCGCTACCCCGTTACCGCACCCGGTATCATCTGTTGTGGAGCGCCTCGGCGCTCCTGCTCGCTTTCGAGTGCGAGGATCCCGACGTCTCGGGAAGATACACAAAGCGCGACGAGCCGTTGTACCTGGACGAGGTCGTCGAGGTGTTCCTCGACCCGGACGCCGACAGAAAAAACTACGTGGAGATCGAGGTGAGCCCGCGAAACGTCCTGTTCGACGCCTCGTTTCGCGCCCGGCGTCAGGGGATGGACCTGGCCTGGGACCCACCGCTCCAATCCGCGGTAGCGGTGGACGGGACCATCGACGACGACACTGACCACGACCGGGGATGGGCGGTCGAGCTGAGCGTCCCGTTCGCCGCGCTCGAAGGCCAGGGCCGGATGCCGCCGCGGCCGGGCGATGCCTGGCGCGTGAACCTCTTCCGCCTCGACAAGTCGTTCGGGCGCGAGGAGGCCTCCATGCTGCGCCCAGCGGGGGGCGACTTCCACAACCTGGATGCCTTCGCCACGGTTCGCTTCTCGGCGCCGGGCCGTTGATTCCGGGAGACCTGCTTGAAACAGCCGGAGATCGGCCCCAAGACGCTGCTTCTGCTCGGCAACCTCAAGGTGGGCAAGACCACGCTGCTGTTTGCGTTGGCGGGCTCGAGCACGCGCCCGGTCCGCCTGCCGGGTATCGAGCGAGAGCTGGAGGCGGGCTCGCTCGGTTCCACCGGGCGCTTCGAGAATCTCCTGGACGCTCCGGGTTGTGGGCTGCTCTCCGAGCACTCGGCGGATGCGAATCTCCTCCGGAGGCTTCTTTCCGAACGGCGAGTGGGCGGCGTGTTGCTGGTGCTCGACGGAAAGAACCTGCGCCGCGGCCTGGCCCTGTGCCAGCAACTCGCCGAGTTCGAGATCCCGGTGGCCGTGGCGCTCAACCTGTCGGACGAGGCGGCCCAGCGAGGCATCGAGGTGGACGCGGCGGCCTTGTCTCAACTGCTGGATGTTCCGGTGGTCCCGACGGTGGCGGTCGAGCGGCAAAACCTGGCCGCGCTACGCCGGGCCCTGGAGCAAGCCCGACCGCTTTCCAGGTCGCTTAGGGTCGGCGAATGTCAGGAGCCCGGAGAGCTGGAGGCGACCTCGGGCTGCTTCGCCAAGGCGGAAGAGCTCGCCGCCCGTGTGACGAGGATGCGTCCGGCGGCGGCGGATGGTATTGGACGAAGGCTGTCGCGGCTCACCCGCAGGCCGCTCACGGGGATCCCCATCGCGCTTCTCGTGCTGGCCTCCTTGTACCTCTTTGTCGGGTGGTTCGGGGCGGGCGTGCTGGTGGACTGGATCGAGCACGGGCTCTTCGAAGGCCTGCTGCTGCCGCCGCTGCTGCGGCTTTCCGAGGCGCTTCCCTGGCCGTGGCTGCGGGAGATGCTGTTCGGGCCGTTCGGCGTCATCTCGGTGGGGCTGGTGCTCTCGGTGGGCATCGTGCTCCCGGCGCTGCTCACCTTCTACCTGGCCATGGCGTACCTGGAGGACTCGGGGTACCTGCCGCGGCTGGCGCTGCTGCTGGACCGGCTGATGCGCCGGATCGGCCTGACTGGCAAGGGAGTGCTGCCGCTCATCATGGGCTTTTCCTGCGTCACCGCGGCGTTGCTCGCCACCCGGGCCCTGGACACCCGCAAACAGCGCCTGGTGGCCGTGCTGCTCCTGGTGCTGGGGGTTCCGTGCGCGCCGCTCATCTCGGTGGCGGCGGTGGTGTTCTCGCGCCTTGCGCCGGGCGAGGCGCTGCTCTACCTCGGCGTCATCCTGGCCAACATCCTGGTGATCGGGCTTGTCGCCAATCATGTGCTGCCCGGCAAGCGGGGCGATCTCGCCATCGAGCTTCCTCCCTTGCGTTGGCCGCGGCTCGCCAACCTGCTGGTCAAGACCGGCTGGCGGACGTGGTGGTTCTTGCGCGAGGCCCTGCCGTTCTTCCTCATGGGTTGCCTGGCGCTGTTCGCCCTGGAACGCCTGGGGGCGCTGGCGGCGCTCGAGTCTACGTTACGGCCGGTGCTACAGAAGCTCCTGGGGCTGCCCGCCGACAGCGCGGCGCTGTTCCTCATGAGCATGGTGCGACGCGAGGCTGGGGGTGCGCTCTTGCTGCCCCAGCTCGAAGCGGGGCTCTACGACGGCGTGCAGGTGGTGGTGGTGCTGGTGGTGATGACGCTGATGATCCCGTGCGTCAACGCGGCGCTGGCCTGCTACCGGGTGCAAGGGTTCTGGCGCGCCACCGGCATGCTGCTGTTCACCATCCCCTGGGCGCTGCTGTGGGGGATGCTGGTCAACGTGGGGTGCCATGTGCTTGGATGGCAATTCTGAGCGGGAGGAGCGATGAGCGACCGGGTCGTGGATGAACTCATGGAGGCGGTCTGGACCTGCGAGGAGCAAGGGCGCTCCAGCGTGGACGAGATCCTGGGTGCCACCCACGGATCGGCCACCCGGGAGGACATCCGGCGCGCGCAGGAGCAGGAGCTTTTGCGTCTGGAAGGGGAGCGGATCCAGCTCACCCAGAACGGGAGGGAAAAGGCCGAGAACCAGATGCGGCGCCACCGCCTGGCGGAGCGGCTGCTGGTGGACGCGCTCGGGCTGCCGCTCGCACAGGTCGAGGCGCTGGCCTGCACCGCGGAGCACCTGGTCATGCCGGAAGTGGCCGACGGCATCTGCACCCTGCTCGGGCACCCGCGCGAATGCCCCCACGGCCGGCCCATCCCGCCCGGCGAGTGCTGCCAAGAGGGGCGCAAGGAGGCGGGCCGGGCGCTCTCTCCGCTTTCCGAGGCGCCGCTGGAGCGCGAGCTGCGGGTGGCCTACCTGCGCACCCGCGATCACGACCGGCTGCACCTGTTGTTGTCACTGGGGCTGGTTCCGGGGACCCGCCTGCGTCTCCATCAGAAGCACCCCGCGGTGGTGGTGGAGGTCGGCCAGGCCGAGTTCGCCCTGGACCGGGAGGTGGCCTCGGACATCGTGGCCTGGCTGGAATGATCTTCCGAAACCCATTCTGTGGCGCGTTGCCGCTCGTCCTCACCTTTGCCTGCGCCGGGCTGCGCCCGGGCGGCGAGCACGAGGATATCTCCCGGATATACGAGGTGGTCCTGGAAGACGCGCACGGCGGCAGCATATCCTTCGCCGAGTTCCGTGGTCAGGTGCTGGTGGTGGACCTGTTCGCCACCTGGCTCAATCCGAGCCTGGTGAACGCCAGCCTCTACGCCGACCTCTACCGGAAGCATCGGGAACGCGGGCTGCGGGTGGTGGGCGTGGCGCTGGACGAGCAGGGGCGGATGGTGGTGGAGGCGTTCGCCCGGGCGCTGGACCTGCCCTACCCGGTGGCCCTGGCAGACGGGGGAGTGCGCGCGGGGGCCAGCATCTTCGGGGATCTGGCGACGCTGCCCCGTCTGATGGTGTTCGACCGCTCGGGAGCGCTGGTGGCGGTGTGGTTCGGCCTGGCGCCGGCCAGGGAGCTCTCCCGGCTCATCGAACGCCTGTTGTAGCTTCCTGCGAAAGGGGTTGCGGACGCCGCCGCCTGTGCTAGGATTTGCGGTCGTGCGCGGAAAGGAGCGGCCGTGTTCGAAGGCAAGAGCGTCTGGGAAATCCTCAACATGGGCGGCTTCACCATGTACATCCTGCTGGCCTGTTCGGTGGTGTCGCTGGCGGTGATCCTGGAACGGTTGTACCAGTACCACCGGGCCAAGACCGACCGGCGGGAGTTCATGGAACGCATCCGGGCCGAGGTGGGCCGGGGTGCCTACGACGTGGCCATCAAGATCTGCGAGATGGAGGCGAAACCGGTCTCCCAGGTGGTGTGTGCCGGCCTCAAGAACCGTACCGCGCCGGAGGACGAGATCAAGAACGCCATGGCCCGCGAGGTCATGGTGGAGACGTCGCGCCTGGAGCGATTCACCAGCGTGGTGGGCACCATCGGTGCGGTGTCGGTATACATCGGGCTGTTCGGGACCGTGCTGGGCATCGTGAGCGCCTTCCACAACATCGCCCAGACCGGCTCCGGCGGGTTGCCGGTGGTCATCGGTGGCGTGGCCGAGGCGCTCATCTGCACCGCCACGGGCCTGCTGGTGGCCGTGCCTGCGGTGGTGGCCTACAATTACCTGATGCGGCGCGTGGACCGCTTCGTGGTGGACATGGAGTATTGCTCCTCCGAGTTGGCCGGGCTGCTCCGTTCCAAGAAGGATCCGGCATGAAGCTTGCGGGTCGGCGCAGCCGTGTCATGGCCGAGATCAACATCACGCCGTTTACGGACGTGGTGCTGGTGCTGCTCATCATCTTCATGATCACTACGCCCCTGCTCATGCAGTCCGAGCGCGATCCGGGCCAGAACGACAACGCCGGCTTCGACGTGCAACTCCCCCAGGCCAAGGGCGGCGGCATTGCCGGGGGCGCCAACCAGGTCGTGGTGGCCATCCTCCAGGACGGGCGGATGGTGTTGAAGGGCGAGGTGGTGTCCGAAGAGGACCTGCGTTCCGCTCTCGAGCGTATCAAGGCCCAGAACCCTCAGGCCCTGGTGATCATTCAAGCCGACCGCATGGTGAACCACTGGCGCGTGGTGCGGGCCATGGACATCTCCGCCGAAGTCGGGCTCCGGCGCCTGGCCATCGCCACCCAGGAGGACGGAGCCCCGTGAACCTGGGGGCCCGGATAGCCCTGGTCGTGGGTCTGGCCGCCGCGGCCGGGCTGTTTGCCTATTCCTGGTTCGGGCCACAGAGCGGCGGCAAGCGTGCCGCGCTCGAGGCGGAGCTTACGCGCCTGCGCGAAGAGAACCGTGCCCTGGCCGAGGAGAACCGCCTCCTGGACCTGCAGATCCGGGCGCTGCGCGGCAACCGGGTGTACCAGGAGCAGGTGGTGCGGGACGTGCTGGGGCTGGTACGGCCGGGCGAGTGGGTGTTCTACCTCCAGCCCGATCCGCCGGACGCGGGCCCGCCGGCGCAGGATCCCTGAGGACGAGTCATGACAGCCGGTCGTGGCCTGGCGCGCGTCGTATTCTGGAGCGAGCGAAACCTCCTGGTGGAGTCCGCCCTGGCGGGTTTGCTCGCCCTCATCGCCGCAGGACTCATCGGCGCGAAAGGGGTGCCGGCCGCCCTGGCGGCAGCCGGATTGTGCGTCCTGCTCGCCTATCGCCTGTGGCGCATGGCGCGGCGCTTCACCCCGCGCCTGGTGGATCAGCCCGGAGCGGATCGCGAGCGCCGGCAACTTTCGCTTCTGCTGCTGGGCACGGTGGCGTTGCTCGTGGGAGTCTCGGGGGGGCGCGACGGCCGCCTCGATCCGCTGTGGTACCTTCTGCTGGCGGCCTGCGGCGGCTACGAGCGGCGGCCCGGCAACCTGGCCTGGTTGCTCGCCGGAGCGCTGCTCTTCGACGTCAGCCTGTGGTGGGCGCAGCCCGGCCGCCAGGGCTTCGCGCTGGCTCTGCGCCTCGCCTTCGACGTGGCGTTCCTCGGCATCAGCTTCGCGCTCAACCGGGCACACCTTCTGGCCCGCGAGCGGGAAGTGGCGGCGCGGCTCGGCGCCCAGCGGGCGCGCCTGGAGGAGGAAGCCGCCCTGTACCGGCAGGTCGGCAAGGCGCCGGAGCTGCCCTCCGAGGAGTGCCGCGAGTTCCGCCGCCTGAGCTCGGCCCGCGAGCTCGGGGTGAGCGCGGCCAACCTGCTCCAGGTGGCGCAGGCGGCGCTGCGTCCGCACACCATCGCGCTCTTCATGCTCAGCCCGGACGGCAAGACGCTCCAGCTCAAACAGGCCCTGTGCGAGGAGCCATCGCTCCTCCAGCAGGGCCCACTCCCGGCCGGCGAAGGGATGCTGGGTGCGGTGCTCAAGAGCGGGCACGCCGTCTCCCGCGATCGGCTGCGCGACTCGTCGATGCTCACCTACTACGCCTCTCGGCCCAACATCCGCACCTTCGTCGGCGTCCCGGTGCTCGAGGGGGAACACCGGCGCGGCGTGCTGCTGGCGGACCGCCGCGCCGACATTCCCTTCGGAGAAGAAGACGAGGCCCTGCTGCTTGCGCTCTCCCGCGAGGTGTGGCGCACCTTCTCGGTCGAGCGCTTGCTGGAACGCTCCGACGAGGAGCAGCAGAAACTCCGCCTGTTCTACGAGTCCAGCCGCCAGATCAACCGGGCCGTCAACCAGTCCGAGGTGCTGGACGAGGTGCTGGGGGCGGTGCGGCGCATCTTCGGCTCGGTGGACTTCGCCGCCCTGGTATTGCGCGATCCCCCCGATTCGCGCCAGTTGGTGATCCGCGCCGTGGTGGCGCCCGAGTCCCTGTCCGAGTGGCGCGAACGGGCCTTGCAGCATGCCCTCGAGGGAGAAGACCACCTGTGCGCCCTGGCCATCAAGAGCGGATTCGCCGTGCCGGCCGTGCCCTACCACAAGGTGGCTCGCAGCCAGCGCTCGATCTTCGGGCGTCACCTCACCCCGACCGGGCTCGACTCCCTCAAGGTGTTCCCGCTAAAGGTGGCGGCCACCAAGGAAGGCCGCTCGGTCCCGGGCGAGGTGGAGACGTTGGGGACCCTGGTGGTGGGCAGTACCGCACGGGGTGTGTTTCCTGAGATCGGGGAGGAATCGGCCTCCAGTTTCGTCCAGGAGACGTTGGAGACGCTGGCCGACATCGCCGCCATGGCCATCCAGAGCGCCCAGCGCTTCGAGCAGCTGCTGCGCCTGGCCACGACCGACGGGCTCACCGGGCTGCACAACCACCGCCGCTTCCAGGAGCTTCTGGAAGGGGCGGTGGCCGAGGCTCTGCGTTACCAGAACCCGTTGTCGCTCATCCTGTGCGACGTGGACCACTTCAAGAAGGTGAACGACAGCTACGGGCACCCCACGGGCGACGAGGTGCTGCGCCGGGTGGCCCGGGTGTTGTCGGAGCTGGCACGGCAGAGCGACCGGGTGTGCCGCTACGGCGGCGAGGAGTTCGCGGTGATCATGCCCCACACCGACGCCGAGGGGGCGCGGGTGCTCGCCGAACGGTTCCGCGAGGAGATCCGCGAGCAGAGCTTCGACGCCGGCGGGCAGCGCTTCCAGGTGAGCATCTCGCTGGGGATCTGTACCCTGCCGGGGCAGGCGCGCCACAAGCAGGAATTGATCGACCGTGCGGACCAGGCCCTGTATCATGCCAAACACACCGGGAGGGACCGGGTGGTGCATTACGCCGACCTCCCCAAAGACGCCGGGAGCCCAGAATGAAAAAGAACTTCGTGCTCGACACCAATGTCCTGCTGCACGACCCTAACGCGCTCGTGTCATTCGGCGACAACGACATCGTCATCCCCATCTATGTGATCGAGGAGATCGACCGCTTCAAGAAGGAGCTGTCGGAGCTGGGGCGCAACGCCCGAGTGGTGAGCCGCATGATCGACGAGTTCCGCCAGAGCGGCCAGCTCAACAAGGGCGTGAGCATGCCGACGGGCGGCACGCTGCGGGTGCTGTTCTCGCATCGGGGCATCCCCGAGCAGCTCGGTCCGGTGGAGAAGATGGACCACCGTATCCTGGCGGTAGCGGCGGAGCTGCAAGAGAAGGAGCCGCAGAAGCCGCTGGTGTTCATCACCAAGGACACCAACCTGCGCATCAAGGCGGACGTGCTGGGGCTCAAGACCGAGGACTACGACACGGAGAAGGTCTCGATCGACGAGATATACACCGGCTTGGCGGAGGTCGAACTGCCGGGCGAGCTGGTGGACGCCTTCTACCGCGACGGGAATCTCCCCATCGAGAAATTGCCACTGGCGGAGGCGGCGCCCAACCAGTTCGTGAACCTGCGTGACTCGGCCAACTCCAGCCACACCGCCATGGGCCGGGTGGACGTGGACGGGCGGCGGCTGGTGCCGGTGGCCAAGGTGCGTGGCGGCGTGTGGGGCATCTCGCCGCGCAACCGCGAGCAGTCCTTCACCTTCGACCTGTTGCTCGACGACCGCATCAAGCTGGTCACCCTGGCGGGCAAGGCCGGGACCGGCAAGACCCTGCTGGCGCTGGCCGCCGGACTGCACAAGACCGCCGAGGAGGGGGTGTACCAGCGCCTGCTGGTGTCGCGGCCGGTGTTCCCGCTGGGACGCGACATCGGTTTTCTGCCCGGGGACATCGAGGACAAGCTCAACCCCTGGATGCAGCCCATCTACGACAACCTGGAGTACCTGCTCAACCTGTCGCGCAAGGACAAGCGTCAGGGGCGGAGCTACCGCGAGCTGATGGACATGGGCCTCATCGAGATCGAGCCGCTCACCTACATCCGCGGGCGCAGCATCCCCAACCAGTACATCATCGTGGACGAGTCGCAGAACCTCACCCCGCACGAGGTCAAGACCATCATCAGCCGCTGCGGCGACGGCACCAAGATCGTGCTCACCGGCGACCTGTACCAGATCGACAACCCCTACGTGGATTCCTCCAACAACGGCCTGTCCCATGTGGTGAACAGCTTCAAGGGGAAGCCGCTGGCCGGCCACGTGCTGCTGCGCAAGGGAGAGCGCAGCGAGCTGGCCGAGCTGGCCTCGGATCTGCTGTGAGAAAATACCCGCTCGACACCTCATCGAAGACGAAGGGAATGCCTGGGCTCTTATCTTGGCACGGCACCGGTCGGGCGGAGGATGGACCCGTTGACAATCGCGTCTGGCCGTGCGGGTTTGCTGGGCAGCACGGCAAGGTGCTTGTTCGTCTGGTGGCGCGCACGGTCGCGCTGGCTCTGGCGGCCTCGCGACCTTGCGCCACTTCAAGGCAGAGGGAATTGGCATGAGCGGGAGCAGTGGTTTGCGGCGCATGCACCTGCGGATCAGCGGCCTGGTCCAGGGGGTGTCCTTTCGCTGGCACACCCGGCGCATCGCCCAGGCGCTGGGCCTGGTCGGCTGGGTGAAGAACCTGCCCGACGGTAGCGTGGAGGTGCTGGCGGAAGGAGAGGAAGGCGCGCTGCGCGACCTTTTGGCCTGGTGCCGCAGGGGCCCGGAGCTGGCCCAGGTGGAGCGGGTGGAGGAGCGCTTTTCGGACGCCACGGGAGGATTTTCCGAGTTTCGAGTGACGCGCTAGACAGGTGGCCACTTGGCGGATGACATCTCCCGTCGATTGCGGGATGGGTCATGATGTCAGGAGGGCTTCTCATGAAAACACTGGATCGTCTGGGTCGGGTCGTCTGCGCCTGGTGGTTGATCGCGGGAGTGTCGTTGCTCCCCGGCTGCTCCGACGCCGGCGGGCCCGGCGGCGACGGGGGCGGGGATGTGCCGGACGGGGTCACCGACAGCGGCGACACGGGGCACGACGGCGGGTCGGACGGCGCCGATGGAACGGGCGGAGAGGCCGACGGGAGCGCCGACCCCTGCCGCAACGTCTCCTGTCCCGCGTGGCAGCATTGCGTCGTGGAGGGTGTCCAGGGACGCTGCATCGACAACACCTGCGCCGACCTCACCTGCGCGGGTACCGAGGAGTGCCAGCCCCACCCGGGCGGCGGCGCCTGGTGCGTGGACATCTCCTGTTTCGACGACCTCGACTGTCCGCCAGAACGTTTTTGCCAGGCCAACCTGTGCCGGGACGACGTGTGCGAGGGCGGGTGCCAGCGCTGCAACGGCAACGCCGTCGAGCGCTGCCGCTTCAACGGCGGCGGCTGGCTCCCCGATGTCACCTGCGAAAGCGAAGCCCATTTCGATAGCCTGTGCCGCGAGCTCGCCCCGTGCGACGCGCATTGCACCTGCCAGGACGACTGGGATTGCCCGGCCTGGATGCAGTGCGAGGCGGGGCTGTGTCTGGGGTCCGGCCGCGAGCCTTCCTGCCGGCTCGCCCCGGAGCCCTTCACCAACGTGCTGCCGGTGCCGGAGATCGTGTGGGGCGGCACCCAGGCCAACCCCACTGCCCCGGACAGCCCATTCTCCGAGGCGGTCCAGGTAGTGATGATGCCGTTGGTGGCCAACCTGGACGACGACAACGGCGACGGGTTGATCGACGAGCGCGACTATCCCGAGATCGTCTTCTTCGCCTTCCGCCAGCACGACTACTCGGCGAACGGCGTTCTGCGAGCCATCCATGGGGGTGGGGCCAACAAGGGCAAGGACTTCTTCGCGGTGTGCGGCGACAAGGTGTGGCACGAGGGTGATCCGCTGAACCTCGCCTGCACCTATACCGAGGCCGACATCGACTCGACCTCGACGCCGGCCGTGGGCGACCTCGACGGGGACGGAAAGCCGGAGATCGTGGCGCTCAGCGAGCTCCTCAACTCCAACCGCAGCATCCACATCTACGGGAGCACCGGCGAGATCCATTCCAAGAACGCGGCCACCGGCAATCTGGGCGGCCCCAACCCGGCGGTGCTGATCGCCAATCTGGACGGGCAGGGCCTCGCGGAGATCGTGGTCGGCCGCAACGTGTTCACCCTGGAAAAAGACGGCCAGGAAAGACTCAAGGTGGTGGATCGGTTCCAGGGCTCGCTCACGAACGGCACCAACAGCCAGGGGCCCATCTCCTGCGCGGCCGACGTGGCCGGCGACGAGCGAGCGGAGATCATCGCCGGGACCGCCGCCTACAACCTGCCGCGGCCACCGCCCGGGGTGACCCGGCGCTCGCAGTGCACTGGCCAGGAGACAGAGCCGGAGCACGTCGCCTTCTGCAACGGCCAATTGCTGACGGTATGGAGCGCCGCGACTTCACGCGAGGGTTTCTGCGCCGTGGCCGACGTGCTGGGCGTGGATCCGGCACTGCCCCCCGGCCCGGCCAACCCGCTGGATGGAAAGCCCGAGGTGATCCTCATCGCCAACGGTCGGCTGGTGATACTGGATGGAGCCACCGGAACGCTCCTGCGCGACATCGACCTGGCCGACGGCACCCGGGGCGGCGCGCCCAACGTCGACGACTTCGACGGCGACGGGTTCCCCGAGGTGGGGACGGCGTTTCTGGACCGCTACATCATGTACGACTTTCAACCCGCGAGCGGAAGTTGCCCCGCCTGGCCGGGGTTGTTGCGCGAGGGACAGCCCCGCCCGGCCGAGAACCTGCCGCGCGATCCGGGGGGTAGCTGCGTCGCGGACGGCGACTGCAAGGCCGGCGAGGCGGTGTGCAACCAGAAGACCGGCAAGTGCGTGTGTCTGCACAACGCCTGGGCCAGCGCCACCGAGGACGATTCCAGCCGGGTCACCGGTAGCTCGGTGTTCGACTTCAACGGCGACGGCGCGGCCGAGGTCGTCTACAACGACGAGTGTCGCTTCCGCGTGTACGACGGCACGGACGGGACCATCTGGTTCTCCGAGCCCTCGGAGAGCCGGACCCGGGTGGAGTACCCGGTCATCGCCGACGTGGACAACGACGGCAACGCCGAGATCGTCTTCTGTACCACCACCGAATCGGGGTTCTGCTCGGAAAACCTCGACGATCGATACAACGCCGGCATCGAGGTGTGGGGCGACGCCGGGGACTTCTGGGTGTCGGCGCGACGCGTGTGGAACCAGCACGCTTACCACGTGACCAACGTGCTGGAGTCCGGCGGCATCCCGCTCATCGAGCCCGCCAGCTGGCGCAGCTACCACGGGCGCAGCTACAACACCTACCGTTCCAACCCCCGCTCCTACGACTGGGCGCCCGACCTGGCCATCGGTGGCATGCAGTTCTCCTCGCCGGACGCGACCTGCGGCGCGCTCTCCCAGCTCCTCGACATCGTGCTGCGGGTGGAGAACCGCGGCGACGTCCGGGTGGGACCGGGGCTCCTGATCGGGTTCGAAGGGACCTGGCGGGATCTGTCGGTCGTCGAGGATCTCAAGGACGGGGCCGGCCAGCCGTTGCATCTTGCGCTTCCGACGCCGCTGGAGGCCGGGGCCTGGCAGATCCTCAAGGTGGCCTACAACTCCGCCAACAACGGCCAGGGCCGGCTGCCCGACGAGGTCCGGGCCATCATCGACGTCGACAACCGCGAGCGGGAGTGTATCGAGGACAATAACGATTACTCCGCTCCGGTCGAGGCGGGGGATCAGGCGCCCGATCTGCGCCTCCTGCTGTCCGATCTCGACCTGGCCGGTTGTCCCACCGCCACCATCCGCATGCAGCTGACCAATGAGGGATCGCTTCCGGTCGCCGGAGTGGTGGTGCGCTTTTACGCCGGAGATCCCAACCAGGGCGGGACGCTGGTTGGCGAACATACCGTGACAGACAGTCTCGATCCTGGCGAAACCGAGAGCCAGCTGGTCGCTCTTCCCGGATTTCCCATGTACCAGGTGACGGTGTGGGGTTGGGTGGACCCAGACAACCTCATCGCCGAGTGCGACGAGGCCGACAACCAGGCGCGCGGCCCCAGCGGCAACTGTCCGCCGTGGTGAGGCGGCATCTCGGCCAGGCACCCTCCAGACGCGAAGGATCCCCCCTGGAATAGGATGAGCATGTCTGCATGCTCTTGATATCAGCTGCTCCTGCCGGACGTGCTTACCTGCCCTGTCCCTGGGACTTTTCTCCGTCCTTGGGAGGCTGGGTCGGAGGAGGAGGCGGCGCGGGCTTGGTCGAGTCGCCGTCCTTGGGAGGCTCCAGCGAGGGAGGTGCTGGTGCGGGCTGGGTCGAATCGCCTGCCTTGGGGCTCTCGGGCGTGGGCGTCGTGGGTGGTGAAGCCGCGGGCGCCGGGCCAGCGTCGGTCGCCGCGGGCGGAGTGGGGGTCGTCTCGGGTGTGGGCGCCGGTGGCGCGTCGGGAGGCTGCGCCACCGGTTTGGGCTGGAGTTCCGCGGGCGGCGGGGATGCGGCGGGTGGCGCGGGCGGTGCTGGAGACGGCGGCTGCGAAGCGCGCTCGCGGTGGATGCCTTCTTCCTCGATGGCCGAGCGGATGGAGGAGTACAGCACGCCAGTGTCCACCTCGCCGGAGAAGACCAGAAGGAAGGTGTTCGAGGCCACGTCAGTCGTCGGGAACGCCCAACCCTGCTGACCCGTCGAGGCGTCGAACGTCACCTGGCTGCCGATGACCTTGCCGAAACCGCCGATGAACATGGCGCACAGCTGGAACTGCGACCACGATCCTGCGTAGGCCACGCCGAAGGTGCCGCCGTAGCGGTTGATCCGCGTCAGGCCGGCGTGCGCCTGGGTGCGCAGACCTTCCGCGGGAAAGTCCTTGGCCGCGGTGAGATCGGTGAAGAACCCGGCCCGCAGCGCGATGCGCGGGTTGAGATACACCTCGGCTCCGGCGTTGACGTTGAAGCCCGCCTTGGACCCGGCGGGGATGTCCACGATCTGGCTGTCGGTGATGACGTATTGCCCCGGGTGGCCGGTGTCGTCGTTCATGATGACGGTGCGCTCTTCCAGCCCGTGAGTGTTGGTGTAGTCCTGAGGCAGATACACGCTGGCGTCGACCGACACCGCGAAGGTCCCCGGGCGCTCGTAGCCTATACCTGCGTTGAGCCATAGCGGGGTGCGCTCCTCGTAGACGTCGGCGTCGAGGGTGATGTCGGTGATGCTGTATTCCCGGAACGGCTGGGTGGAAGCCACGACGTATTGGGTAAGATCGGTGAAGCTGCCGGCCAGGTGCAGGCTCGGGCTGTGGATCGCCAGGCCCAGGCTCAGTCCGCCGAGGAAAGGGCCCGCCTGCACGCCGGCCACGAGATCCACGTCCCAGCTCGTCCCCCGCGATCGTCCCTGCATGTCGAGGCCCCCCACCGCATTGAAATAGCTGTCGACCTGGTAGTCGCTGCTGTAGAGGTCCGCGCGGTATTGGTATCTTCGCAGGAAAGCGGTCACGCCCGCGGTGAGCCACCCCGCCTTGAAGGCATAGCTCGCCCCGAAGTCCTCCTGCTTTCGCAGGGCGGTCCCCACCATCTTGCTGAAGGCCTTTCCGGTGCCGAAATCGAGCCGGAAGGAGTGCTCGATGTGTTTGGGGTCGTTGAGGGGAGAGATGTAGGAGAGCGCCAGCACGTGCTCACCTTTCGAGCCCAGGTGCCACAGGTAGGCCAGGCTGGTGGGGAAGAGGCTCGTTCCCTCCAGGCGATATCCGCCGGTGGTGGCATCCTTCTCCAGGCCCAGCATGGCCCGGGCGTCCTCAGCCACGCTGTAGAAACGCGGGATGTCGACGCGCTTCCAATAGAAGGCGTTGGCGGCCACGGTGAAGGTGTCGTTCTCGGTGCGTGCCAACCCTGCCGGGTTCAGCCACGGCATGGCCGAGTCGAATCCGATGGCCGTCCCGGCGCCGCCCATCCCGGCGGTGCGAAGGCCGAAGACATAGGGCTGGAAATTCTGGGCGCGCGCCGGAGCAGCGAGCAGGAGCGCGGCCAGGGAAATGACGGGCAAAATTCGGAGCATGAGGACCTCGTTCATGTGTTTAACGAAGCGCAATGCCGGCCTCGCGTGGTCATGGCGTCGGCGTGCCCAGCGTGCCGGAGAACTGCCCGGACCAGGTGTCGCCGGGGTTGGTCGAAAGCTCCTCGAAGGTGAGCCGGCCACTCGTCATCTCCGCGATGGTTCGGGGAGGCATGGTCCATTGGGGGTCGTGGTCCTCTCCCAGGTAGGTGTAATAGTCCAGGCTGCCAAAGACCTCGCTGCCGATGTCCATGTCTTTGCCAGCGGTGAGGGTGGTGGTGGCGATGAAAAACGAAAACATCACCATGTCCCGGTTGATTTCGGCATTGTAGGTGGAAAACAAGATGCCCGAGCCGTCGGGGAGCAACTTGAAAAAGGCGCCGGTGCCGGTGAGGTAGTCCGAGCCGTTGAAGTTCGCCCGCGCCCACACGTTGGAGGCGCCGGCCGAGGGCTCGTATTTTCCAGTGGCCGAATTGTACTGTGGGGCCAAGACGAAGGTGAAGGTGCCGGCGAAGCGGTTGGGGCCGGCGCTCACCTCGACGACGCAGCGCTCGCTCGCCATGTTGCACACCGAGCCCAGCTCGCAATCGGAGGAGGTGACGCAGCGGTGGACGGTGGGGAAGTCGTCGAGGACGCAGCCGAAGAGCGCCGCGGCCGAGAGAACGGCGATGGTGACGGAAGTTTTTCTCATGGCGTCTCCCGTGTCGGTTCAGGCGCCGGGCCCTAGGCGGCCGATCTCCTCGGAGGCCGCCGCTTTCATGCTAGAGAACAGGCTGGCGATGTCGATGCGTCCCGAGAACGACAGCGTCACCGTGTGGCTCGAAAAATCGGAAGCGGCGTAGCTGCGGTTGATGGTGCCGTTGCTCTCCAGGTATCCGTTCATGGCCATGATGCGGCCCGTACCGTAGAGGTACATGAGCGCGAGCTGGAACTGGGCCGTCTGCCCGGTGTAGCCGAGACCCAGCGTGCCGCCGTAGCGGTGCATGCGGCTGTTGCCGGCGTCTTCCAGGAGCCCGTCATCGCCCGGATCGGTGTTGGCGGCGAAGTCGGTGAAGAAGCCGGCGCGCAGCGCGATGCGATCGAGGAGCTGGACCTCGCCGCCGACGGAGACGTTCACCACCATGTCCTGCTCGCTCTCGATGATGAGATCGCGGCCTTCGGTGCGGAACGACTCGGTGCCGGTGTACACGCGCACCGCCTGGGCGCCGGAGAGGTTCTGGTAGCGGCCTTGCGGCAGATAGAGGTTGACGTCCGCGGCCACGGCGAAGCGGCCCGGGCGCTGGTAGCCGAGCCCGAGCGAGAACCAGAAGGGTGTCCTCACCTCGAAGGCCGGTATGTCGGCCTTGCCGATCTCGATCATCAGCTCGTCCGTGTTGGCGTTGCCAATAAGATGCTGAAAGCTCTGGTTGAAATGGCCCGAAAGGTGGATGGAGCGGCCGTGGACCGCGGCGCCGGCGAAGAAGCCATCCCAGAAAGGCCCCGCCTGGACCCCGGCCACCAGGTCCAGATCGAGGCTCATGGCGTCCACGATGCGGCTGTCGGGCCCGAACATGAAGTGCCCGTCCAGCCGGTAACCGGTGGCGTTGGTGGTCTGGACGAAGGTGATGGGGAGGTAGCGTAAAAAAACCGACAGCCCGGCGCTCCAGTTGCCCGCGCAGTAGGAGTACGTCGGCCCGAACTCGTACTGAGTGAACTCGCGCACCTGGGTAAACGTCAACTTGGCCACCGTCTGGCCGGCGTCAGCGGCGGTTTCCGAGGTGAGGTTCCTCTGCCCGCGGTTGGGGGTGAGCATGGAGAGCGCCAGCACGTGGTGGTACTCGGGATCCAGAAAGAAGCTGAAGCTCACGCCGCTCGGGAAGAAGGCGTCCTCGGAGCTCGTGCCGCGGGAGCTGGACTCGGCCAGCGGGCCGCCGATGGCCAGCATGCTCGGGACGGCGGCCTTCTCCATGGACCAGGCGTTGGCCGAGAGCGACAGGTTGCTACGCCCCGCGCGGGCGACCCCGGCCGGATTGACCCATGGCATGGCCCCATCCTCGCCGAAGGCGGCGGCCGCCCCGCCCATGCCGGCCGTCCGCAAGCCGAGCAGCAGCGGCTGATAGCTCGGGAGCGTGGAGAAGTCGCTCTGCGCCCTGCCGCTCGTTGGCAGCAGAGTGAAGACAACGGTTGCAATGAGTGCTTTCCGCGTCATTTCGGCCCTCGTAGATAAATGAATCTATCCTGAACGGTCCATGTCGTATTTCATCTGAGGTCGACATGTCAACCAGAACTTTTCCGCAAGGTGCTGCCAACGAGTTGCAGCCTGGAGCCGAAACGGGTACAACCTCGAAGTCAACCCGATGCCGACCCAGGAGGATTTCAGAATGAAAATGACGAGAGCCATGTTCGGTCTTGGTCTTGTGCTGTCTCTCGCTGCCAGTGCAACGGGGGCGGCCGCGGAGAAGTTCACCGCGCTTCACGAGGTGCTCCGGCACTTCGAGGTGGCGTTCGTCGACAAGGCCAACCTGCACGCCCTGGCCACCGGCGCGCTGCGGGGGCTGGTGCGTTCGGTCCCCGGCGCCGAGGTGCGTCTCGAAGCCGAGCCGAAGTTCGCCACCGTCACCATCGCCGGAAAGAGCGAGACGCTGCTCGCCGACACCATGCACGACTTCAAGGCGCTGGAAGAGGCGCTGGTCCGGGCGGCAACCCTCGCCGTGGGCGCGGGCAAGGCCAACAAGCGCGCAGTGGAGCACGGCATGCTGCGCGAGATGGTGGCCGCCTGCGGCGATCCCTGGAGCGTCTTTCTGGAGCAGGACATCTACAACCGCCTGTTGGAGGACGGGAGCGTGGTGATCGGCGACGTGGGACTGCTGTTCGAGAACGTCCCCGGCGGCCTGCGAGTGCTGGACGCGGTGGTCGGCGGGCCGGCCTACCAGGACGGGGTGCGCGCCGGCATGAAGGTGGATAAGGTGGCCGGGCGCGACGCCGCGACGCTCAACGAGCTCGAGGCGCTGGCGCTGTGCCGCGGAAAACCCGGTGACAAGGTCGAGCTGGTCATCGGCGGCAAGGCGCGCACGCTGACCATCGCCGAGCCACCCAAGCAAAACATCCGGGTCGACGTGCTGCCCGGCGGTGTCGCCCGCATCCACCTTCTCGACTTTCGCGCCGATACTGGTAAGCACCTTGCGGCGGTGCTGCCGAAGATCGCCGAGAAGGGCGGGGCGCTCAAGGGCCTGGTGCTCGACCTGCGCGGCAATCCGGGCGGGCTGGTGACCGAGGGCACCGCGGTGGTGGGGCTGTTCATCAACGGCGGCACGGTGGTCACGGTCAAGAAGAAAAAGCAGATGGGCGCCGAGGTCGAGGCCGTACGCAAGCCGGGGCCGTGGAAGGACCTGCCGCTCATGCTGCTGGTGGATCACCGCTCGGCCTCGGTAAGCGAGATCGTGGCGCTGGCGCTCCATGATCACGAGCGGGCCAAGATCGTGGGCGAGAAGACGCTGGGCAAGGGCACCGTGCAGGTGGTGATGGAGTTGGCCGACGGCTCGGCACTGAAGCTTTCCACCGGGCGCTACTACTCGCCCAAGGACACGCCGCTCTACCAGGGCATCGAGCCCGACGTGGAGGTCGCCTGGGACGGCCGCGGCGAGGACCTCCCCCTCAAGAAGGCGCTTGCTTTACTCAAGAAGTAACCGACAATGCGCTGGATCTAGCAAGGGGGCCTGGCCCCCTTGAACCCCCTTGAAACCGTCGCGGAAAAATCCCCAATAGTAGAGAGAAAAGGCGCTATCAATAAGGGAAAAAGGAGAGGAAGGAATACTTCGCACAGGGAAAACCCGCGGGATTGTTGTCTCTCCTGACTTGCGGATTTTCCTTATCAGCATGTTTTCTCTGGATTATCCTTGGGAAATCACGGGGCCTGTCCCCGTGCTTTCCCTGGGAGAAGCCCCCGAAAAGGCGCTGCAAGTAGGGGAAGAAGGAAAAGCCCGCCGGATTCCGACCTTTTGTGAGCAGGTTTTTCCAGTTTCCTGCTTTTCCTAGAAAGCAGGTTTTCTCTTTCTTTCTCGTATCCTTCCTGGGGGTTCACGGGGGCAGAGCCCCCGTGCATCCTCCCTGCATTTCCCAGGCAGCAGTTATTTTTCCGGGTTTTCCTGGATAGCAGGTTTTTCCGGGTTCTTTCCCGTGGGGTCCAAGGGGGCTTGCCCCCTTGCCGGGATTTTTTCTTTTTTACTTCAACTCGCCGGAGAGTTTCTCCAACTCGCCGATGGCGCGCTCGAGGGAGGCGAAGGCCGTACGGTAGGCCTCGTCCTGGGTGAGGTCCACGCCCGCGAGTTTCAGTAGATCCACCGGGTACAGCGAGCCGCCGGCTTTGAGCATGGAAAGGAAGCCTTCGCGCGCCTTGGCGTCACCGGCGAAGATGCGCTCGGCGATGGCCACCGACGCGATGAAGCTGGTGGTGTACTGGAACATGTAGAAGTTGTAGAAGAAGTGCGGGATGTAGGCCCACTCCACCGAAAACAGCGGGTCGATCTCCACCACCCCTTGCTCGGCGCCGTAATACTCGCGCAGCAGCCCGAGGTAGCTCGACTCCAAAAAGTCCGCGGTGAGCGGCGTGCCCTTCTGGGCCGCGTCGTGGATGAGGAGCTCGAACTGTGCGAACAGGCACTGGCGAAAGACCGTGGTGCGCCAGGACTCGAGGTACTGGCCAAGCAAGAACATCTTCTTCGCCCGGTCGCTCTCCTTGGCGACGAGGTGGAGGCGCAGCAGGTTCTCGTTGGCGGTGGAGGCCACCTCGGCCACGAAGATGGGGTAGTCGGCGTCGTGGAACTTCTGGTTCTTGTTGGAGAGGTACGAGTGCACCGCGTGCCCCAGCTCGTGGGCGGTGGTGCTCATGGCGTCGTAAGAGTCGACGTAGTTGAGCAGGAGGTAGGGGTGCACGTCGTAGGCCGAGCCGGACATGTAGGCCCCGGAGCGCTTGCCCTCGGTGGGGTACACGTCGATCCAACGCTGTGCGAAGGCGGCGCTGAGGATGTCCACGATCTCGGGGCCGAGGGGCTTCACCGCCTCCAGGATGGTCTTCTGGGCATCTTCGTAGGGGATCTTCATCTCCACTGCCGGGATCACCGAGGCGTAGAGGTCGGAGTAGAGGAGCTTCTGCGCCTTGAGGAGTTTCTGCTTGAGTTTCAAATAGCGCCACAATAGCTCGCGGTTGGCGCGGACGTTTTTTATCATGTTGTGGTAGATGGACGTCGGCACGTTGGTGCGGTCCAGGGCGGCCTCGAGGTCGCTTGCGTAGCGGCGGCTCTTGGCCACGAAGTGGTCGCGGCTCACCGTGCCGGAGAGCAGCCCGGCCATGGTCTCGCGGAAGGAGCGGTAGGTGCCGAACAGCGCCTCGAACACGCGCTTTCGCACCGCGGCGTCGGGGTGGGCGCGGTGACGGGTGAACATGGCCTGGTTGATGCGGGTCTTCTGGCCGTCGACGTCGATCTCGGGGAAGGGAAGGTTCACCGTGGAGAGCGTCTCGTAGATGTTCTCGGGCACGGCCGCCAGGTCGCCGGCGCGGGCCATGAGTTCTTCCTCGGCCTTGGAGAGCACGTGTGGGCGGCGGCGCAGGATGTTGTCGAGGTAGTGGCCCACGTCGGCCAGGGCCTTTTGCTTTTGCAGGACCTTGGCCTTGGCCGCCGGGATGGCCAGGATCTCGGGCTCTACGAAGGCCGCCGCCGCGGAGAAGCGCGTGCCGAGCTTCTCGATGCGGTCGTGGAGCTCCTGGCCCTTCACGTCCTTGCCGTCTTGGTCGTGGAGCCGCTCGGAGTATGTGGCGAGGCGGGCGAAGCGCTTTGACATATCGAAGAGTTGGTCGAGGCAGCCCCGCAGGTCCTTGGCGCTCCGGCCGAGCTTCCCCTGGCACTTGGCGAAGGTCGCCATGTCGGCTTCGACCTTGGCGAAGTCCTTCTCGAACTCTTCAAGGGTGGGGTACAGATCCTCGAGTTTCCAGCGGTATTTTTCCTCGACCTCGGAACGCTTGGGGATGGTGCTCATCTTGGCGCCTTTCTCCTCGCCGCGGGCGAGCGGGGCCAGCATGACAACTGTCAGGCAGGCGAGAAAAATTCTATTGGGCATCGGTGGGCTCCTTTCTTTCAGCCGGGATGGTGCCACAGACGCTTACGGAGCACAACCCGGATTACGAGAATCTCAGAGGAAGAAACAATACAAGGAGAAAGACCCGGGAAAGCCTCTGATAATGAAGGAAAAACACGACAAGTCTAGTTTGAATTCGAGGAAATTTGGGGAAATCCGGGGTGGGTGGAACCCGGGCAAAAACTCCGATCATTCAACCCAGCGCTCCATTTTTTCCGGGCAGCTTCAAGAAAAGGCCAGCGTAGGCAGGCTCGAAGATGAAGTTCTGCTCGAAGCCGCCCGAGGCCTCCTGGAGCAAGGGCAACATCGTCTCGCAGAGCCTGCCAAACTGCGCCAGCCCCACCTTGTATGCGGTGAAACCGCCGTAGCGCCCGGCCTTCAGCACCAGGTGCGTGTTGCCCTGGCCCGACGCCTTGGCCTGGACCGTCCAGTCGAGCTTTGCCACCGACGCACCTACCGGCCACTCCCACTTGAGTTTCTTGGCCGCCTTCTTGAGGTCGCGCTCCTTGGCCAACCGTTTCGACAACTCGCGGTCCTCACCCGCGAACCACTTCAGCCCGCCGAAGAATCCTCTTTGTAGCGCCACCGGGTTCTTCAGGCATCCCCGGAGCAAAGCGTGGTGCTCACCGGGCAGGGCCGTAATCGTCGCGAAAGGCTGGAAGTACGCACGCGTGAGCTCCCCAGTGCGCAGCTTGAACACCAGGATTGCGTCAGCCCGGAGCCTGCCGCCAAGCAAGCTCTTCAACGTGTCGCCGATGAGCTTTCCCCGGCTAGCGTCATCCGGGTGAATTTCGAAGACATCCTCGACCGTGACACCGGCCTTCTGGGCCTCATCCAGGATGCTTTCCTTCTGGCGAGCCAGCATCTTCTCCTGCCCCTTTCCGAACAATCCCATGTTTCTCTCCTTTGGCCTGGTCGGCTACCACTTTTGTTGACGGAGCGATCCAGTTGTTTCAAGGGAGACATCCTGAAGACTCCGGGGCCTGTCCCCCTGAAAAAGGTTTGATTATCAATGACATCGTGGCAAGAGAGTCAGCCAGGGAATGAGCCCATGCAGCGCTGCGTCATAATCCTTGACTCGGAGCCGGAAGGGATAGAAAAGTCATGCGACGTCAACGTCTTTTTCGGAGGTCCACGATGAGCAAGGCACTTATGACATCGACCCTGTTTTTTTCGGTGATTCTCCTCAACGCGCCTTTGGCGAGCGCCCTCACCGGCGACGAGGTGCTCAAGAAGATGGACGCCGCCGAGTACAGCGCCAAGGACACCGAGGCCACGGTGAAGCTCATCATGACCGACAAGGGCGGCGCGCGCTCCGAGCGCAAGATGCAGATGTTCCAGAAGGGCATGAAGCAGCGCCTGGTGCGCTTCCTCGAGCCCGCCGACGTCAAAGGCATCGCCTTCCTCGACGAGGGCGACGACAAGATGTACCTGTACCTGCCCGCGCTGCACAAGGTGCGCCGCATCGCCGGCCACGTGAAGAACGAGAACTTCGCCGGCACCGACTTCGCCTACCAGGACCTCCAGGCGGGAGAGTTCTCGGCGCGCGTGGACGCGAAGTCCATGACCGAGGACGACACCCACTACGTCGTCGAGGCCGTGCCGCGGCCGGGCACCGACTCCAAGTACGGAAAGCTCATCCTGCACATCCGCAAGGCCGACTTCTTGTTCGACAAGATCGAGTTCTTCGACGAGTCGCAGACCTTGTGGAAGCTCTTCACCCGCGACGACTTTCGCGCCGTCGGCAAGTACACCCAGAGCTACCGCATCCTGATGAAGGATCAGAAGTCCGAGCACTCCACCGAGATGACGGTGATCGAGCTCAAGGTGGACACCGGCCTCAAGGACTCGTTCTTTTCCCAGCGCCAGCTCAAAAAGTAAGCGGCGTAACGTGGTGCCAGCGGCCATAGGCTTACGATGCACTCATTCGAAACAGGTGTTTCCGGGCACGACCGACCGCGGGCCGAAAGAGCCAGCGCAGGCGGCGCGCCTTGGGTTGCGGTGGAAGACCGCGATAGGATGCATGGCATGAGAGCGCACGCCATCGTGGTCGCGGCCTGGCTGTGCGGTGCCGTGTGGTCTGCTGCCGGCAGCCTGCGCCCGGCCTCCGCGGGCGAGGTCGAATTCAACGGTTCTGTCGCCAGCGAGAACTTCTTGGGTGTGAGCGGTGACGATGCGGGCCGCTGGTTCGACTTTCGCAACGCGAACACCATCGGCTTCAAGCTCAAGGCGCATCCCTCCGACGAGGTGACCGCCTCGGCGAGCCTCGAGGTGCGAAACACGAACTTCAGCGAGATCCGCCTCGTCACCGAGCTTTGGGACCGCGCCGCCGCCGACCCGGTGTCGCTGCGGGTGCGCGAGGCCTACGTCCAGGTCGACGGCTTCGTCTTCGACGGGGACGAGTTCTCCCTGGATCTTCGCGCGGGAAAGCAGATCGTCGCCTGGGGCGAGGCCGACAGCTTCAACCCGACCAACAACTTCGATCCCTACGACCTCGAAAACCCCCTCGACTTCAAGGAGCGCCTGGCCAACGTCTCTCTGAAGCTCGACTTCAACATTGGAGACGACTTCTTGCTCCTCGAGGGCGTGTTCGTCCCGCGCCACCTGCCGTCGCTTCTGCCCATCGACCTGCTCATCCGGGGCGACCCGCTGCAGAGCCCCCTCATGCCCGCGATCGATCCGCGCCTGCTTGCCCAGCTCGAGACGCTGGGGATCCTGCTCGTGCCGCCCGGGCTGGACGTGGTGACCGCGCCGGCGCCGGCGTTCGCCGCCGAGAACATCGCCGCCGGGGCGCGCCTCAAGGGCTCGTTCTTCGGCTTCGACATGTCGGTGTCCTACTTCCGCGGCCGCGATCTCCTGCCCGCGCCGACGCTGGCCAAGACCCGGCTCGCCGGGAGCGTGGCCGAGGGGTGTCCCCAGGGCGGGACGAGCTGCCTGGTCTTCGACGGCGTCGAGCTCTCCTACCCGCGGCTCCAGGTGGTGGGCTTCGACTTTCGCGGGAGCCTCGGCAAGGTCGGCGTGTGGGGCGAGGTGGGGGTGGTGTTCCCGGAAAAGGTCGCCACCGTGGTCGAGGCGGGCCTGCTCGGCAGCTACCAACTGGCCTTCATCGACGATACCCCATTTACCAAGTGGACGCTGGGCGCCGAGTACACCTTCCCGGGCGGGCTCTTCGTCAACGCCCAGTGGGTGCACGGCTTCTTCGCCGAGCGCACCGGGCACGCCTTGCACGACTACCTCTTCGTGGACGTGAAGAAGACATTCCTCTCCGAGCGTCTGCGCCTCGAGCTCATGCTGGGCGGGGAGGTCGATCCCAACCGCGGCCGTAGGGCCCTGGGTGGCTTCGTCGGGTTGGAGGCGGGCTACAAGCCCTACGATGGGGCGGAGGTGGTGCTGGGGTGCGCGCTGGCGGCCGGTGAGGAGCGCACCACCTTCGACCTTTTTGAGGATCTTTCGCAGGTCTATCTCAAAATCCGGGCGGACTTCTAGATTCTCTGCGCGTACGATGCACGCTTTGGATACACATGTTTTCGAGCGCGACCGACCGTGGGGCCCACAAAGCCAGCGCGGGCGGGAGCACGCCTGGGTTGCGGCGGAGCCGTGAGAGGAGACCGCATGCTCGAACGTTTTGCCCGCTGGGTGCTGCGCCTGCGCGTCGTCATCATCGCGCTCTCTTTCGTGCTCACCGGGCTGGCCGTGCTGGCACTCGTCACCAAGGCGCGGGTTGAGAGCGACGTCAGCAAGTACCTGCCGGCCGACGACCCGGTAATCCAACGCTTCACCCACGCGGGGGAGAAGTTCGGCGGCGTGACCGTGGCGCTGGTGGTGGTGGACTTCGGCGACGCCTTCACCCAGGAGGCCCTGGCCGACCTCGACCGGCTCACCCGGGCCTTACAGAAGATCTCCGGAGTGAAGTGGGTCATCTCGCTGGCCAACGTCGACGATGTGCAGGAGAGCCAGGTCGAAGGCGAGAAGGCCGTGCTGGTGGGAAAGCTCATCGCGCCCGGAAAGATCCCCAGCGATCCGGAGGAGCTTTCGCGCCTGCGCCGCTACGTCCTCGGCAAGGAGACGCTCACCGGGACGGTGGTGAGCGCCGACGGGCGCTACGCCTCGGTGGCCTGCACCATCCTGGAGCAGGCAGACCGGGTGGTGGTGGCGAGCGAGATCGAGCAGGTGGCGCGCGCCGAGATCCAGACGCGCACGCTGTATTTCTCGGGCTTTCCCAACTGGACCAAGACCATGTCGCACATCATCCTGTCCGACATGGCCCGCCTGGTGCCCATCGTGGCGCTGCTGGTCATCCTGGCCCTGTTTGCGAGCTTCCGCTCCCTGCGCGGGGTTCTCCTGCCGCTGCTCAACGTCATGCTCAGCTCTACCTGGGCCATGGGTCTCATGGCCGCACTCGACTGGCCCATCACCATGCTCTCGAACGCGGTCCCGGTCCTGATGATGGCGCTGGGCACGGCCTACTCGATCCACCTCTTGCACCGGGTGAACGAGTCCGCCGCCGCCGACCCGACGGGGACGGGGCTCGCCAAGGCGCTCTCCGAGGTGTTCGTGCCGATTCTGGGCGCGGGGGTGACCACGGTAGCGGGGTTCCTGTCGTTCCTCACCACCAACCTCTCTTTCATCCGCCAGACGGGGTGGATCGCGGCCTTTGGAATCTTCGTGGCCATGATGCTCGCGCTCACGCTGCTCCCGGCCATCCTGTCGTTCCTGGCGCCATCCCGGCCGCGCCGGACCGAGAGCGAGGGCGCCGGCCGCGCGGGGCTCTTCCTCACGCGCGCCTTCGATGGCATCGTGGCCGCGGTGCTGCGCCGGCCCATCGTGGCGGTGATCGCCGCCTTGCTAATGGCGGCCACCACCGTGCCCTTCATCCTGCGTCTCGAGAGCCGCTTCGACATGATCGAGTACTTCCCGCACGACAGCGACGTGCGCACCGCCGACCGGCTCATGCGCGAGAAACTGGGCGGCAACACCCCGGTATGGGTCACCATCGCCGGGGACGCCAAGGACCCGCTGGTGCTACGCCACGCCTTGCTGGCCGGGAAGTTCCTGCGCGCCCAGGGAGACATCCAGGACGTGCGCTCCATCGCTGACCTGCTGGCCGAGATGAACCAGGTTCTCTCCGGCCGGCGCGCCTTGCCGGACTCGCGCGAGGGCATCGCCAACCTGTGGCTCAGCCTCGAGGGCAAGGACATCCTGGACCAGCTCGTGGACGGCGAGCGGCGCGAGCTTCTGGTCCAGGGGCGGTGCCGCACCGGCGACACCGGGCGGTTGCGCCGGCTGGTGGCCGACCTCGACCGCTTCCTATCGGGTTTCCCCAGGCGCTTCGTCTCCGTGCGGCTTTCCGACACCGACGCCGAGACGGCCGAGAAGGCCGGTGACACCACCCGCCGCTGGGTGGCCTGGACCATCGCCCTCGACGTCAAGGCGCGGCTCGCCCGGGAGTTGGACCCGGAAGAGGTGCTGCGCTGGCTGGATGCGGCCGACCGCGGCATCCGGCTCGACCTCGATTCGTTACGAAAACGGGTGAGCGAATACCTGGCCTCCCCGGAGGCGGAGCTGGAGATCGCTCCCGAGCGGCTGGCCGCCGCCGCCAACGAGGCGGCGCGGGTCCTTCAGGGCGCTGCAAACGAGGAGACGCTGAGTGCTGTGCTGGGGGCGCGCATCTTCGCTTCGCAATCAGAAGCGGAGGAGGGGATGCGGGATCTGCGAGCGCTTTCGCGCTCGTTGTTGATCCTGGCCCGGGAGGAACGCGGCACGCAGCGAGTGGCGGCGCTCCGCGGCGCCCTCATGCAGAGACTCATTTCGCCGGCGTCCGAAAACGCCCTGCTGGTTGCGGACATCGAAGGCGACCTGTGGGAGCTTGAGAGCGAGACGGCCTGGCTCCCGGAAGAGGAAGCGCCCGCCCGCCATGCTGGAGCGCCGGTAGAAGCAAGGCTCGCTCAGACCGGGTTCCACGAGGTGACGGTGGAGGTGGACGACGGCATCGTGCGCAGCCAGCTCTCCAGCCTGGGACTGGCCATCCTGGTGGCCTTCGTATTCATCGCTCTCCAGTTCCGCTCGCTGGTCGCGGCGCTGGTCGGACTCATCCCGGTCGGCTTCACCCTGGCGGTGATTTTCGCCGTGATGGGGGCGCTCGACATCAAGCTGGAACCCGCCACGGTGCTCATTGCCTCGGTGGTGGTCGGGGTGGGCATCGACTATCCCATCCACCTGCTCTCGCGCCTGCGGCTGCTGGCCGCGCGACCTGGCATCGACGCACAGGCGGCCATTCTCCAGAGCGTGCACTCCGTCGGCCGCGCCATCTTGATCAACGCGCTGGCGGTGCTGCTCGGTATGCTGGTGTTTTTGTTCGCCCAGCTCATCCCGCTGCACTACTTCGGCTCGCTGATGGCGCTGGCCATGGCCACCAGCTCGCTTTCGGCCATCATCGTGCTGCCCGCAGTGGTGGCGGCGACGCGGCCGGCCTTCGTGGCCAAGATGTGTTCCGGCGCCACCGCGGCACAGGATCCGGGCGCCACGACAGGAGGGTGACATGGCGAAGAGCTGCGACAAGGAGAAGAACCGGAGAGACTGCAACTGCACCTACGAGCCTTGCTCCCGCAAGGGCATCTGTTGCGAGTGCATCGCCTACCACCGGCGGGCCGGGGAGCTGCCGGCCTGCTTCTTCCCGCCGGAGGTGGAGCGGACCTATGACCGCTCTATTGCTTGTTTTGTAAGGCTGCACGGTGGCAAGCGATCCTGAACCCGGAAAAGCCGGCCACCTCGATTGACACCCGGTGGTCCCGATGATAGGAAAGCGGGCGGGTCGGATCGTGAGCTGTGACGCGGGAGGAGAGAGCGAATGCTGATCGGTGTGATGGCGGACTCCCACGACCACCTCACCGCGCTGGAGGCGGCGGTCAAGCTCTTCTCGGAGCGCGGGGTGGGATTCGTGATCCACGCCGGCGACTTCGTGGCCCCGTTCTCGCTTTCACCCATGGAAGCCCTCAAGTGCCCCTGGATCGGGGTTTTCGGCAACAACGACGGTGAACACAAGGGGCTGATCCGGCGTTCGAAGGGTCGTATCCAACCGCCGCCGTTCGATCTCAACCTCGACGGCAAGAAGGTCACCGTCGTCCACGAGCTGACCGACGAGGACCGTCGGCGCATGGATGTGGAGGGGACGCAGATCGCCATTCACGCCCACACCCATCAGCCGTCGGTCGAGAGCGTGGGCAAGGTGCTGTACGTGAACCCGGGCGAGCTCAGCGGATGGTTGTACAAACGGCGTACGGTGGCGTTCATCGACACCGAGGGCCTGAAGGCCACCATCGAAGACCTCGCTCTCCCCTGATGGATCAGCAGTTTTTCTCGACGGGCGTTCGACCAAGGTTGCTTCAGTGAATCACCGTGGCAAATCCGGCAAACAGCTCGCCGGCCAGGCGCTTTTTCTTCTTCCCATCCGCGAACCGCAGGTAGTGGTTGAGGGCTTGCCCGGTTTTGGGATCTCTCCGCCTCTCGGGGTGGAACAGGTTGAGCCGCGTACGCAGCGCCCCGCCGCGGGCGTGGTGGATCACGATGACCGTGCCGTCGGCCTTGACCGATTCTACGATGCCGACGTGGGTGAGGGGATCGTTGGCGCGCCCATCGCGGTTGCGATCGAACGTGTTGTCGAAGAACACGATATCCCCGACCTCCGGCACCTTGTGCGTGTGAACCATGCCACGCTGCACGAGGCCGTGAAAGAGCTGGGCGACCAGGCTCTCTCCCTTGCGCGAGTCGACGGAGAGATAGGCGTCCAGCGGAATGCCGGCGGCAGAGTAGGCGGCCATGACCAGCCCGGAGCAGTCCTTCTTGACGACCTTGCCGTCGACCCGGTACGGTTCGCCCCGACCGGAGAGCATGGCGCGGGCCTTCTCGACGACGAGCGCCCGGCCGCGCTCCGGATCCGGCATCCGCTTGTCCACCATGGCGACCTTCCTGACTTCGAGGGGAGGGGTCTTGGCCTTGCCGCTGCCAGGCCAGGTCTCGCACCTGTGGAGAACGGGGTGACGGAAGTCTTCCTGGCAACGAACGACCGGAACCTCCGTCGGGGGTTCGAGATGCAAACGACCGCCGTCATGAACAGACTTGTCGATGTGGTTCGGAACGAGCAGGGTGTGCCGAAACTCGCCGAAAGGTGCCACGGCGATCCTCCCTCCGCAGGCGCAGATCGCAGTGGCGAAGACACAAGAGAATACAACCAGAAGGGAAGTTCTCATTTGGAGCCTCCTGGCCTATATTCGGCTACAATGTATTACATGTCAAAAAAACTGTGCCATTTGTTCGTAGCATCTTGTTTTATAAGCTTATTTTTTGTGTCGGCATGCAAGACAGTCGACTGGGCTGCCGTGGAGCAGTCTGATGACGTCGACTTGCTATGGCGCTTCATCCGCGAATCGCCGGATGACATCCGGGCGGCCGAGGCTCGCGCTCGTATCGCCTCCATCGAGTACCGCCAGGCGCAGAAATTGAACACCCGGTACGCCTACCGTGTTTTCCTCGAGCGCCACCCGCAGTCGACTTTCGCCGTCGAGGCCAGACAGCGTCTGGAAAAGTTGGATTTCGAAGACGCGGAGCGGGTCAACACACGAGCGGCATGGGAGGCCTTTCTGCGGGCTTATCCGCGCTCAGGAAAATCCGAGGCCGCGATAAAAAACCTCTACGGCATCCTTTGCTCGGCCGCAAAGGCGGCATCACCCGAGGATCTGGACGCCATCCTCAGGGAATACCCGAGAATCCCTTGTGCTCAGATCATGGAGGCCCAGGCACGGGACAAGATGTTCGAGAAGGCCATGTCCCAGTCGGACACGATGGCCATCCTCGATCTCATCGAGCGCTATCCCGATCATCCCGCGGTGCCCAAAGCCAGAAAGCAAATTGTCGAAAAACAGGTTGAACAGCTTGTCCTCTATGCAAAATACGACCTCGCCATCGAGCTTGCCCTGTCACAGGCGAAAGACACCGAGGCGGACAGCCTGGCCGAATCCATTCGAAGAGAGAAACTGCAGTGGGTCCTCGAATCCTTCGACCGAGGTCTCATTCAAAGGCACCTTTCCGAATCTGGCATCGACGAGGCCCTGGTGGCGGAGTTCGTTGGCGCGTTGGACAAGAACGCTCGCGTCGTGAAACCGCTCCGGGAGGCTGCCGGGATCTTGCGCCGTCCGGCCGTCGATCTCTCGGTGCTCGACGTCCAGGCCGATCCCAAGAACCGCTGGGATTACGTCGAACTGCTCTCTCTGCTGCCAGAAGAAAAGTCCGCGGATGAGCTGCTCGTGTTGCTTTCGGATCAGTATCTGGAGGTCCGCCGCAGGGCATTCCAGTCACTCGCGGCTGTGCTTGCGAAGATGGGCTCGATCCGCAAGATGGCCTGGCTGGCCTCTTCGCGCGCAAAGCTCGTCGGTACGGCACGCCAGGGAGAGATGTTGTTCCGGCTGTTCGCGGTCGAGATGATGGCCGGCAACACGGCCAGGGCCGAGCAATGCCTGGAGCGATTGTTCGCCGGACGCGAGGATCCCGATCCCCTGGTCGCCCAACAGACAGTCCTGCTCAAGCTCTCCCTGGGACGCGAGCGGGAGGCGGCGGTGGCGGCGGCCGCGTTCTGCGTCCTGGCACGACAGTGGTTTGAGAAGCGCACGACCGATTGGTCTATCAAGGACGGCCTGGGAAGCTCGAGCGCGGCCTGGTTGAGTCTGCGCCAGCTCTTTGGCCTGGGAGTGTTGTGGAGAGAAGTCCTCGCGCCCTTCGAGCGGGGAAGCTCGAGTTTCAGCGAGGATCTCGGCCCCTGGTTGGAAAAGGGACGCGTTGATCTCGCCTCGCTCGAGGCTTGGCTCTCGGAGCAAGAGGAGAGATGGGAGCGCAGCCACCCCGGCTACGTGCGCTCTGGAGCCGAGCCGTCCCTGGCTCGTGAGCAGAAGCGGCGGCAAGAAGAAGAGCGTCTCGCGGCGCTGCATCTGGCCCTGGCCGGCCCCGAACCGTCGCTGACCCTGCGCTGGGCGGCCTGCTGCCATCCTCGCCTCGAGACACGCGCATCAGCGGCGCTGGCGAGCTATTTCTTCCGGGTGCGCCGGGGATTTCCTGCCGTCGGGAGCCCATGATGAAGTACCGCCTCACGGCTGCGCCGGTGCCCGAGTCGTTCAGGTATGAGGAGCACCTCAACCCCGAGCAGCTCTCGGTCGTCATGGCGGGCGCGGGCGCGCTGCTGGTCATCGCTGGCGCCGGGACCGGGAAGACCCGCACGCTCACCTACCGTGTGGCGCGGCTGGTCGAGCTGGGGGTTCCACCCGGGCGCATCGCGCTGTGCACCTTCACCAACAAGGCCGCCCAAGAGATGCTCGCCCGGGCGGACGCTCTGGTCGGCGCCCGCTCGCGCGAGGTGCACGGCGGCACGTTTCACCACCTGGCCAACCGGCTGCTGCGCGAGTGGGGGACACGGCTGGGATACTCCGAGGGTTACACCATCCTGGACGAGGAGGACGCCCGCGACCTCCTCGGTGCTTGCATCGCCGAGAGAGAGCGCAAGGGCCGCGCCCTCACCCTGCGGGCCGCGGCGCTGTCTCCGCCCATCAGCCTGGCGGTGAACAGCCGCACTCCGCTGGACCAACTGATCCTGCGGCGTTTCCCCGAGCTGTGCCCGGTGCTTCCCGAGATCCTGGAGGTGGCGCGCCTGTACCGGGAGCGAAAACAAAAGAACAACGTGATGGACTTCGATGATCTTTTGCACAACCTGCGCGAGCTGCTGGAAGACGACACCGTCCGCAGAGAGGTAGCGAGCCGCTTCGAGCACGTGCTGGTGGACGAATACCAGGACACCAACCGCCTGCAGGCCGAGATCGTCGACCTTCTGGCCTCGGCCCACCGCAACCTGATGGTGGTGGGGGACGATGCCCAGTCGATCTACGGGTTCCGCGGGGCGGAACCGGGCAACATCCTGAACTTTTCCGAGCGCTGGCCCGAGGCGACCATGTTCCAGCTCACCATCAACTACCGCTCCACCCCGCAGATCCTGGATGTGGCCAACGCCTGCATCCGCTGCAATCGCAACCAGGTCAAGAAGGACTTGCAGGCGAGCCGCCCGCCCGGGGAGCGAGCGGCTTTGGTCCCGGTGCGGGATTCATCCATGGAGGCGGCCTTCGTGGCCCAGCGAGTCCTGGACCTCGTGGGGGAGGGACAACCGCTGGACCAGATGGCGGTGCTCTACCGCGCCCACTTTCAGAGCATGGAGCTGCAGCTCGAGCTCACCCGGCGGAAGATCCCTTTCCGGGTTCGCTCCGGGGTGCGTTTTTTCGAGCAGGCGCACATCAAGGACGTGCTGGCCTACCTGCGCCTGCTCGCCAATCCCCATGACGAGCTGAGCTGGCTGCGTGTCCTCAACCTCCAGCCGGGCATCGGCCGCGGTGGCGCGCTCGAGCTGTTCCGACACCTCAACACCTTCGCGGATCCGGTAGGAGAGTTCGCGACACGCCCTCCGCTGGAGCGGGTCGGGGCGCGAGCGCGGGAGGCCGTGCGAAAAACCGCCGAGCTGTTTGCGCGCCTGAGAAGCCAGCCGGATCTCCCCGCGCCGTCGGCGGCCATCACCGAGGTGCTGGCGGGTGGCTACCGCGAGCTGCTGCCCTCCCTGTACGAGAACGCCGCCACGCGCGGCGAGGATCTGGACCACTTGGCCGAGTACGCGCAGCGCTTTTCCGATCTTCCGGGCTTTCTCTCCGAGCTCAACCTGCTCGCCTCCTTCGCCGCGGAGACGATCCTGCTCGCGGATCAACCGACGGAGCGGCTCACCCTCTCCACGGTCCATCAGGCGAAGGGCCTGGAGTGGAAGGTCGTCTTCGTCATCGGCCTCTCCGAATCCCTGTTCCCGCACGCCCGCGCCATGCAAGAACCGGGTGGCGAGGAGGAGGAACGAAGGCTCTTCTACGTGGCGGTGACCCGGGCGGCTCGGGAGCTGTATCTGCTGGTGCCGCAGGTGGCGGATCGCCCCGGGGGCCGGCGGGCGTTGCTGCGGCCTTCGCGCTTCGTGGACGAGGTGCAGCGGGCGGGCGCCGTGGAGCGCTGGACCGTGGAGGAGGCGTCATGAGTCCCCTCGGTCGCATACTGCTTTTGGGCCTGGGACTTTCCATTCTCGGCTGCACCTCCGCCCGCGAGCGGGTGCGGCGCGATCTGGAGTGGAGCGAGCACGCCTTTCAACGCGGAGAGGTGTTCGAGGCCTACCGGCGCCTGAAGGGTGTCGTCCAGATGGACCTGGACCTGGCGCAGGAATACCAGACACTGAACCAGCAGGTCACCTCGGCCGTGGAATATCTGATCGAGCAATGGGTGAGCCGGGCCGAGGCCGCCCGCGCGGCCAACGATCTTCTGGGGGCGCGACTCTACCTGGGCGACCTGCTCGCCCTGCTTCCGCCGGCCGACCCGCTGAAGATCCGGATTGTGGAAAGATACTCGAAGATCGAGGATGACCTGCGCAAGATTCGCTCGCGCATCGATGGCTGGATCCTCGAGGGTCGGAAGGCGTTTCTTGCGGGGGTATACTCGCGGGCGCGCGACGAACTGGAACGGGCGCTGGCCGTGGCGCGGGTGTATCGTCTTCCCCTCGATCTGGCGACGGAGCGAATGGCGGAGGAGGCGCGGCGACGCGCGCCGGTGAGCCACGAGACCCCTGTATCCGTCGAACCCCCGCCTGCGGAGTCGCCACCTCCGACGCCCAAAGAGCCGAAGGAACGGGTTGTCGTTCGTCGTCCGCCGCGCCCGGACCACCCACGCGGCCCGGCGACGTCGCCGCCAGTCGAGAAGGCACCCGACCCCGCCGAGCCCCTGCTGGACCGGGCCCGCGAGCGCCTGGCGAAAAACGATCTGGTGGGGGCGATCTCGGTGCTACGCGAATTGCTGCGCCAATTCCCCGATCATCCTCAAGCCCTGGAACTCTTGCGGAGCCTCGAGCCGCAGCGAAAACGGCTACTGGAAGAGCTCGGACGCCGGGCCGCGGAGTTCTTCTCTCGCGAGGACCTGGAGCAGGCGGCGCCGCTGTATCGGGATATCCTGGTGCTGGATCCCGGGAACCTGCGCGCCAAGGAAGGCCTGCAGATGCACAAGAAGTTTTTAGAGCTCAAGCAGAAACAGCGTTGACCGGGGCCGGGGGAGGGTTGGGCTCCGCGGTGGGCAAGGTCAGGAAGAACGTCGCGCCGCGCCCGGGCTGGCTCCAGGCTGTCAGAAAACCGCCGAGGAGCCGCACCGTGGTGGCGGCGAGCGCCAGGCTCAACCCTTGCCGGTCGGGTTTGGTCGAGAAAAAAGGCGAAAAGAGCGCCCGCTCGACTCCCTCGTCGAACCCCGGCCCGTTGTCCCGGAACGTCGCCACCACCCGGCCCCGGCCGTCCCGGTTGGTGCCGATCTCCAGCATGCCTCCGCCCGCGGCCATGGCCTCGCGGGCGTTGTCGATGAGGACCGAGATCACCCGGCCGAGCGCTATCTCCTCACCGGCCACCAGCGGCAAGCCTTCGGCCAGGTTGAGGCGGATGGCGATGCCCCCCTCCTTGGCTACAGCGGCGAAGTCGTGGACGGTGCGCTGCACCACGTCGTTCAACTGACAACCACTGCCCCGGGGGGAATCGGAGCGCAGGTACTGGCGTAGCCAACCCAGCCAGTCCAGCAAGGTACGCGCCTCGCGCTCGGCCAGGCGCAGGTAGTTCTGCAGTGGGCCGTCCGGGAGAGGCTGTTGCGGCGACAGGTTGACGAAGCCCAGGGTGCTAGAAGCCGACTTCTCGATCCTGGAGAGCAGGCCGCTCCCCATCCGGCGCAGGGCCTCGTCCCGAACTTCCCGCGCCTCCTCCCGGAACCGCCGAGTCGCATCCTTGTGGTTCTGTTCCAGGCGGGCGCCCAGGTCGCGGGTGAGGCGGGACAGATCGGCCAGCTCCTCCGGCCTGATGATCCGGCCCGAGTCCCCAAACCGCCCCTCGCCATATGCCGCCAGGGTTTTTGATAGCGCCCGTAGCAAATCGCGCATGCGGGAGAACCAGAAGTTCGCGGCCACCAGCGCAATCGCGGTGACGGCCAGGATGGCGAGTGCGCCGCGGGACAGCAGAGTGCCGGTGTCCGCTGGTGATGACAGCGCCACGAGTAGCAGGATCAGGCCGCCCAGCAGGGCGCCGCCGCCCGCGAGGAGAAAGAAGAGTTGACGCAGGTTTTTCGGCATACGCAGGCGAAGCCTATCCAAGTACGGCGCAGCCTGTCAAACGACGGCGTGTGAACCCTTCAAACAAGGAATCCGTTCACATCCACAGGCTGCGCCGCCGAGGAGTGGAATCGAGGCAGAAGTCGGGGGAAAAAGCAGCCGCGCGGGCTGGCGAAAAAGCTCAAGGCGCCGGCTTTTCCGGGGCGGGGGCCGGCGTGGGCGCCTTTTCTTCTTCGCCCACGCGGAAGATCTTGTAGCTCGCCTTCTTCCCCACGAAGTGGATCACCGCCGCCATGCCGCGGCTCTCGGTGCCGTCGTTCATGGCCCAGGCCATACTGTCCGCCGGCCCGGGGTTGAGAAACAGCGAATCCACGAAGGTGTTCTGGGCCACGAGCGAGGTCCCGTCCAGGTTGGTGGCCTTGCCGCCGGCCTCCTGGATGTTTCCGAAGGCCCCGAAGCGGATGCCGGCCTGCTGAAGCGCCGTGGCCAGGGCCGGGTTGCCCACGTTGGCGCCCTCGGACACCGCGTCGATGCCCTGACGGTCCTTCTGGCGCGGTGGGCCGTGGGAGATGACCATGACGTTGCGCGGTGCAGCCTCTCGTGCCAGGCGGATGAGGCTCAAGGTGTCGCTCTCGTAGTACAGGCAACGGTCCCAGGGACAGTGCACGTATTCCGGATCGTGGTAGCCGGGCATCGAGACGATGGTGAGGTCGTCGAGGTCTACCCGGCGGATGAGGTTCAGGTTGAAGACGTTGGGAAAGTCGCGGGCCAGCGTCGCCATGGCCGAGTTGAATACCGTCTTGCACTCGCGGTTGCCGCTCACCACCAGCACCGGCAGGTTTTTCTCGGCCAGCACCGAAACCAGGTCCACCAGGCCGTCGTAGCTCTTGCGCATGGCGTCGCGGCGGGCCTCCAGCGTGGCGCGCCGACGCAGGGCGGCCTTTTTCTCCTCTGACAGGGGATTGCCCTTTTCGTCCTTGTCGGGCACCGTGATGTCGCCGGGGATGGGCATGATGCCGGCGATGTCGCCCAGGTGAACGATGGTACGGACCTTTTCGCGCTCGAAGAAGGCCAGGATGCGCTCGAGGTTCTTCTTGTTGTCCGGCGTGAACTCCTTGGAGTCCGAGAGGATGCCGATGACCTCTTCCTCGTCGGGATCGGAGTCCTTCTGCTTGAGCCAGTAGCCGTCCAGTTCGAAGCGGCTGTCGCCGAAGAGGAGCTCGCGGGGCTTTCCGACGGTCTCCAGCGGCCCCACGCAGTCGTCCTCCGAGGCCTTGAGCGTGGCTTGGACGTCCGCGGCCTGGCTCGCCTCCGCCGGCTTTCCGGCGTCCTTGGGCTTCTCTTCGGTTGAGGGTTTTTGGCAGCCGAACAACGCCAGGGTTACCGCCAGGATGAGGGCACGACCCGACCATGCGCGCACGAAGGATTGCATCGTCGCCTCCAAAATGGAGTTTTAGTCCCTGAGTTCTTCGTCCGGGGGCAGTATACACAATGCGACTCGGAGGACAAGCAAATTGTTGGCGCCGGCGGCCGGGTTGACCGGCTGCGTCAGCGGGCGTAGCCTCGCATCGTGCGCACCGGGAATGGTGATAGGCAAGCACTCGAGCGGTGTAGGCGCTTCATCGAGGCCCATCGGCTGCTCGAACCATCGGACCGCGTGCTCGTGGCATGCTCGGGCGGCGCCGACTCGCTGGCCCTGCTCGATATCCTCGGGCGCCTCAGCCAGCCTCTCGGAATTGCCATCGTCGGCTGTTACGTCGATCATGGGCAGCACCCGCGCGCCGCGAGCGCCGCTCGCCGGGTGGAGCGTCATTGCCGGCGGCTTTTGGTGCCGTTCGTCCTGTGCAGGGCCGACGCAGCCCGGGCGGCGCCAGGAAGCAACGAGGACGAGCTGCGCCGGGAGAGGGCCCGGCTGTTGGAAGAGACGGCCGAAGACCTCGGCTGTCGGCGCATCGCCACCGGGCACACCCGTGACGACCAGGCGGAGACGGTCCTGTTGCGGATCGTCCGGGGCACGGGGGTCGCCGGCCTTCGCGGTATTCCAGTGCGGCGCGGGCGGTTCATCCGGCCGCTGCTGTGGAGCTCCAAGGAGACTCTGGAGCGGTACTGCCGGTCGCGCCGCCTGGCCTTCGATCGCGATCCCGCGAACCGGGACATGCGCTTTGTGCGCAACCGGATCCGGCACCACGTCCTCCCCCGGCTGAAGACGCTCAATCCCGCGGTGGCGGAGGCCTTGCTCCGGCTCTCCCGCGCCGCCGCCCGCGATCAGCGCGTGCTCGCGGCCTTGGCGCGCTCGGTACCGATGGAGGAGGGAAGAGGATTCGCGCGCATCCCATGGAATCAAGCCTCCCAGCTTCCCGCCGCGGTCTTGACCCGCGCTTGGGTCCTCATGTTGCGCAAGGTGAAGGGACCGGGGGCATCCCTGCCGCTCGGCCACGGCGAGGTCATGCTGCGCCGCATGAGGCGCGAGGGCCCTGGGTGTTGGTCGCACTCGCTTCCCGGGGGAGTCGTGGTGCGCCGGGACAAGAGGTGGCTTTCGTTCGAGCTTCCCGACGGAAAAGCGAAAGCCTTCTGTATCAGGGTAAAAAAAACCGGCGAGGTCCGGTTGCCGCAGGGACGGATGCGCTTTTCCCTTCAACGGTTCCGGCCGGAGCGGGCCGGGCCATGCCGGGTGTTCTTCGACCCCGAACTCGCGCCTTTCCCCTTGACGGTGCGCTCGCTGCGGCCGGGGGACCGCCTGGAGAAGTGGGGCGGGGGAAGCCGCGAGGTGTGCCGGATCTTGATGGACGAGAAGATCCCGCGCCGGGACCGGACCCTGGTTCCGCTGCTGTGTCGCGGGCGGCGCATCCTGTGGATCGCGGGGGTGCGGCGCTCGCGACACTATCCGCTCAGCACCTGCGGAAAAATGGCCTTGTGCGTCGAGTACATACGTTGACAACCCCGAGCAAAACTGCTACGCAAGGCCCGGGTATTTCAGAACTTCGGCGTGTTACCGCCGGGAGGTTCTCATGGACGTCAAGAAGATTGGCGTGATCGGGGCGGGGCAGATGGGGGCGGGGATCGCTCAGGTGGCCGCAGGCATCGGCATGGAGGTGTTTCTCAACGACATCTCCGACGAGTTCATCGGCCGCGGCATCGAGCGCATCCGCAAGGATCTCGGCAAGCTCGTCGCCAAGGGCAAAATGGCCCAGAACGACCTCGAGGCCCAGGTGTCGCGCATCCGCAAGGCGGCGCGCCTGGAGGACCTGGCTGGCGCCGACTTCATCGTGGAGGCCGCCACCGAGCGCGAGGACCTCAAGCTCTCGCTCTTCCGCGAGCTCGACCGGGTGGCCCGGCCCGGGGTGATCCTGGCCACCAACACCTCCTCCATCCCCATCACCCGCATCGCCGGGGTGACCCGGCGGCCCGAGCTGGTGATCGGCATGCACTTCATGAACCCGGTGCCGGTGATGAAGCTGGTCGAGATCATCAACGGGCTGGCCACCTCCGCCGCCACCACTGAAACCACGGTTTCGCTCGCCGAGCGCATGGGAAAAACGGTGGCCTACTCCAGCGATTTTCCAGGCTTCATCGTCAACCGCATCCTCATGCCCATGATCAACGAGGCCATCTACGCGCTCTACGAGGGCGTGGGCGATCCCGAGGACATCGACACCGCCATGAAGCTCGGCACCAACCAGCCCATGGGCCCGCTGGCGCTGGCCGACCTCATCGGCCTGGACACCTGCCTGGCCATCATGGACGTGCTGCACCGCGGGCACGGCGACAAGTACCGGCCCTGCCCGCTGCTCCGCCAGTACGTGGACGCGGGCTGGCTGGGGCGCAAGGTCCGCCGCGGCTTCTACAAGTACGAGGCCTGATCGTGATCGATTTCGAACTATCCGAGACGCAGAAGCTCATCCAGCAGACTGCCCGGGACTTCGCTCGCAGCGAGCTGCTCCCGGGCGCCTCCGAACGGGAGCGCAAGGGCGAGTTTCCGGCCGAGCTCTTGCAGAAGATGGCCGGGTTGGGGCTCATGGGGGTGAACGTCCCCGAGCGTTTCGGCGGCACCGAGGCGGGTGTGGTGGCCTACGTGCTGGCCATGATGGAGCTCGGCGCCGCCTGCTCCTCGACCACGGTGACCACCGGCGTGACGAACATGGTGGCCGAGATCATCTGCAAGTTCGGCACCGAGGAACAGATCCGAGCCCACGTGCCCAAGCTGGTCTCCGGCGAGTACCTGGCCGGCGCCTTCGCGCTCACCGAACCCGGCTGCGGCTCCGACGCGGCCTCACTGGCCACCACCGCTCGCCGAGCACCGGACGGTGGCTGGATCCTCGATGGCACCAAGCAGTTCATCACCTCCGGCGCGGTGGCCGGCGTGCACGTGGCCTGGGCTCGCACCGGCGGGCCGGGGGCCAAGGGCATCTCCGCCTTCCTGGTGCCGGCCGCCACGCCGGGGCTGATCGTCGGCCGCGAGGAGCGCAAGATGGGGCAGCGCGCCTCGAACACCGTCTCGCTCACCTTCGACGGCATGAAGCTCCCACCGGACGCTCTGCTGGGCGAGGAGAACCGCGGCTTTCGCATCGCCATGGTCGCGCTGGACGGCGGCCGGCTCGGTGTCGGCGCCATGGCCATCGGCATCGGCAACGCGGCGCTCCAGGCGGCGATAGACTATGCCAAGGAGCGCAAGACCTTCGGCCAGCGCCTGGCCGATCACCAGGCCATCCAGTGGATGCTGGCCGACTCGGCCACCGAGCTGGACGCGGCGCGGCTGCTCATCCTGCGGGCGGCCCGCCTGAAGGAGCTCGATCGGCCCTTCACCCGCGAGGCCTCCATGGCCAAGCTCTTCGCCACCGAGGCCGCCAACCGGGTGTGCTCGCGAGCGGTGCAGGTGCACGGCGGCTACGGCTACGTGGACGAATACCCGGTGGAGCGGTTCTACCGCGATTGCCGGGTCACCACCATCTACGAAGGCGCCAGCGAGATCCAGCGCATGGTGATCGCCCGCTCGCTGCTGGAGGAGTGAGGAATGGCCGGCGCGAAACGGCTCGAAAAAGGCTTCGTCCACGTGTACACCGGCGACGGCAAGGGAAAGACCACCGCCGCGCTGGGGCTGGCCTGCCGTGCGGCGGGGCACAACCTGAAGACCTTCATGATCCTGTTCATGAAGGGTAACATCGAGTACGGCGAGCTCGAGATCGCCCGGCGCCTGGCGCCATTTCTTGAAGTGCGCGAGATGGGACGGGAGACCTTCGTCTCTAAGAAGAACCCGGACCCCATCGACGTCAAGTGGGCCCAGGACGGCATCAAGCTGGCGCGCAAGGTCCTTTCCGAAAACCAGCACGACATCGTGATCCTGGACGAGATCAACGTGGCCTTGGATTTCAACCTGGTCGAGCTTCGGGATGTGCTGGACCTCATCCGCAGCAAACCGCCCGAGGTGGAGCTGGTACTGACGGGGCGAGGTGCCCACCCCGAGGTGATCGCCGCCGCCGACCTCGTCACCGAGATGAAACTCGTCAAGCACTACTACGAGCGCGGCATCCTGGCCCGGGTAGGGATCGAACGCTGAGGAGTTGGAAATGCTTTTCGACACCGAGTCGCTCAAAGAGGTGTTGGCGCAGAAGGAGTCCTGGACGCGTGAGGAACTGGCGAAGCTCCTCGCCGAGTCGCCAGAACGGCAAAAGCGCTTCTCCTCCATCTCCGACCAGGAGATCCCGCGCCTGTGTACTCCGGACGATTGCGGCTCGCTGGATTACCTCGAGCACCTGGGGTTCCCCGGCCGCTACCCGTACACCCGGGGTGTCCAGCCGAGCATGTACCGCGGGCGCCTGTGGACCATGCGACAGTTCGCCGGCTTCGGCACCCCCGAGGACACCAACCAGCGCTATCGCTATCTTCTGTCCCAGGGCCAGACCGGGTTGTCAGTGGCGTTCCATTACCCCACGCTGATGGGGTACGACTCGGATCACCCCCGTTCGCGCGGCGAGGTGGGCAAGTGCGGGGTGGCGGTGGATTCGCTGCGGGACATGGAGGTCATCTTCGACCGCATCCCGCTCGACAAGGTCACCACCTCCATGACCATCAACGGCCCGGCGGGGATCCTACTGGCCATGTACATCGTGGTGGCGGAAAAGCAGGGGGTGACGCCCGACCGCATCGGCGGCACCATCCAAAACGACATCCTCAAGGAGTACATCGCGCAGAAGTCGTGGATCTTCCCCCCGCGACCCAGCATGCGCATCATCACCGACATCCTGGCCTACTGCACCCGCCACGTGCCGCGCTGGAACACCATCTCCATCTCCGGCTACCACATCCGCGAGGCGGGGGCCACGGCAGCCCAGGAACTGGCCTTCACCATCGCCGACGGCATCGGTTACGTCCAGGCGGGGGTGGACGCCGGGCTCGATGTGGATGCCTTCGCGCCGCGGCTTTCATTTTTCTTCAACGCCCACGCGGACTTCTTCGAGGAGATCGCCAAGTACCGGGCGGCGCGACGCCTGTGGGCCCGCATCATGCGGGAGCGCTTCGGCGCGCGCAAGGAAGCCTCCTGGAAGTTGCGCTTCCACACCCAGACCGCCGGCTGCAGCCTGACCGCGCAGCAACCCATGAACAACGTGGTACGGACCACCTTGCAGGCGCTGTCGGCCGTCCTGGGCGGCACGCAGAGCCTGCACACGAACTCGATGGACGAGACGCTGGCCTTGCCCACCGAGGCCTCGGTGACGGTGGCGCTCCGCACGCAGCAGATCATCGCGGAGGAGTCCGGGGTCACCAACACCATCGATCCGCTGGGCGGATCGTACTTCGTCGAATGGCTCACCGACGAGATGGAGAAGCAGGCCCAGAAGTACATCGACAAGATCGACCAGATGGGTGGCATCGTGCGGGCCATCGAGCTCGGCTTCCCGCAGCGCGAGATCGGTGACGCCGCCTACCATTACCAGCAGCAGGTCGAGAAGCGCGAGAAGATCATCGTGGGAGTCAACAAGTACGCGATGAGGGAAGAGATCCCCATTCCCATCCTCAAGATCGACGAAGAGGTCGAGCGGAGGCAGGTCGAGAACCTCAAAGAGGTGAAGAGAAAGCGGGATCAGGCAGCCGTAAAGAAAGAGCTTGAAAAGATCGAGAAAGCAGCGCGTTCCAACGAAAACCTCATGGAGCGCTTTGTGGATGCGGTGCGGGTGTATTGCACCTTGGGCGAGATCATCGGTGTTCTGCGCGGCGTGTTCGGAGAGCACCGCGATCCGGGAATGTTGTGAGCCGGCCCGTCGCCGGCGAGAGACACGGGAGGAGCCATGACCGAGCAGAGGAAGCTTCGCATCCTGATCGCCAAACCGGGACTGGACGGGCACGATCGCGGCGCCAAGGTGGTGGCGCGCAGCTTGCGGGACGCAGGCATGGAGGTCATCTACACCGGGCTGCACCAGACCCCGGAGATGATCGTCGCCACCGCCATCCAGGAGGACGTGGACGCGGTGGGGCTGTCCATCATGAGCGGGGCCCACAACGTGCTCATGCCGGCGGTGGTGGAAGGCCTGCGCCAGAAAGGTGGCGGCGACATCGTGGTGTTCGGGGGCGGGATCATCCCGGACGACGACATCCCCCGCCTGCGCGAGCAAGGCGTGCACCAGATCTTCACCCCCGGCACTTCCACCGAGAACATCGTGAAATGGATCCGCGAAAACATCAAACCCCGTTGAAAGCCCGAGGCCCCAAGTGACCAAGAACACGGATTTTCCACAGCGCCGTCCCCAGCGCCGGGACCGCGAACGAGGCGGCTCCGACGAGCGGCGCGGCCGGGTGATGTTGCGCCGCGGTCATGAGGAACGGGAACGTCCGATGGGCGGAGACACCCCTCCGGCAAGACCCGCGGCGGCGCGGCCGGCTCCCGTGACCGAGCCCCCCGAGGACCGGGCGCTGCGCGAGGTGGCGATGAGCGGAAAGGGCCTGGGCGGGTACGCCAGCTTCAGCGACATCCCGGCCCATCGCCTGGGCCGCGCCTTGCGCAACGAACTCTACCGTCTGGCCAACCGATTGCCGGAGAGCGAAAAGCTGAACCTGGTCCAGCGGCTCAAGCACAGCGCCACCACCATCACCGCCTCGCTGGCCGCCGGTTTCGGCGGCGGCACGTTCCGTTCCGGGGTCAGCGGAGCCCTCGAGAGCCGCATGGCGCTCATGAGCGTACAGGACCACCTGCAGCAGCTCGGGGAGCTGGGCCTCGCGGAGGAGACGGAGCTGGTTCGGCTTCGCGCCGACGCCGACGCGGTGGTCGTCGAGGTGAACCGGTTCCTGGGTCAGCTTGCCAGGCAGAAGCCCGCCGGCGGGGAAGGAGCGGCCCCGGCTCCATGATCTCGCTCGATGCTCTCCGCGCTCGTGAGGTCCGTGCCTGTGCCCGCCTGATGCGGTGGCTCGACGACGGGTTGCCCGAGGCGCGCGTTCTCCTCAAGCAGCTCTACCCCCACGCCGGGAAGGCCTGGCTGGTCGGGATCACCGGCAACCCCGGAGCGGGCAAGAGCACACTGGTGGATGGGCTCATTCAGAAATTCCGCACCCGTGGCCAGACGGTCGCAGTGGTGGCGGTCGACCCCAGCAGCCCTTTCTCCCGTGGCGCCATCCTGGGCGATCGCATACGCATGCAGCAGCACGCCCTGGACGAGGGGGTGTTCATCCGTAGTTTCGCAACCAGGGGCCACCTGGGCGGGCTCGCCAGTACCACCGCCGACGTGGTCCACGCACTCGACGCCATGGGTTGGGACGTCATCCTGGTCGAGACCGTGGGCGTGGGCCAAGACGAGGTGGAGATCCAGAACCTTGCCCACACGACGCTTGTGGTCATGGCGCCGGGTATGGGGGACGAGATCCAGGCCATCAAGGCGGGCATCCTCGAGATCGCCGACGTTTTCGTGGTGAACAAGGCCGACCGTGACGGGGCGGACCGGACGGTGCGCGAGCTTCAGATGATGCTCGAGCTGGGCTCATCGGTCGAGGAGCCGGAGGACGGGCGCGGCCATGAGAGCCAGGCCAGAAAAGACTTCGCCGGCCCCATGCGCCGCCTGGGACCCCGCGGCTGGCGCCCGCGGATCGTAAAAACGGTGGGCCTCACGGGAGAGGGCCTGGACGGCCTGGTGGAGGCCATGCTGGAACATAAGAAGGCCTACCAAGAGGCCATGAAGGACGTGGACTTCAAGAAGGCCCTGCTGAGAAGGGAATTTCTCGAGATCTTCCGGCGCACCTTGCTCCAGCGGGGCTGGTCGTACCTGATGCACGAGGATCACATCCGCGAGATCGTGGAGGAGTTGTTCGGGGGCAAGACCGATCCTTACACCCTCGCCGAACAGGCGGTCAGCGCGCTCGGGCGCCTGTAGGCATCAGCCGAACTGAAGAATAATCATTTTATTTCAATGCGTTGTGTCTCGTTGACAGGGACGGTTGCGGAACCTTAGTATGTGTCGGTTGTCCGACCTTCACGATTTTGGAGGATTCCATGAAGACGAACTCGAAGTGGTTGTCCTTGGTGGCCATCCTTGTCCTGGCATTCGGCGGCTGCGGTCTTCTCGATAGCGAGGCGACGGTTTCGATTGACGTGCCGGACCAGACGTTCTCGTTTTCTTTGGACGCGAGCCAGGTCCGTTCCCAGATCGAGCAGGCCTGCGCCTGCACCCTCCAGGGCAACGAGATCCCCCAGGGAGTGAACCTCACCCAGACCTTCACCGTGGAGCTGCCGGCCCAGGCCATCGACCTTTCGCAGAACCCTGATCTGCAGAAGTACAAGGATCAGCTCGACAAGGTGAAGGCAGTCACCATCAAGTACGTGCGCTACACTCTGTCCCAGAACAGCCTGAACTTCGACCTGCCCGCCGCCGAGCTGTGGATCGGCGCGCTGTCCGCCACCTCCATCAGCCACGCATCCGCGAAGAAGATCGCCGTGCTGCCCTCCATCGCGGCCGGGTTCACCGGGACGGGTGAGGTGAATTTCGTCACCGGCGGGCGCGACACCTTGAGCAGCTTCTTGCTCAGCCTTCAGTTCGCCCTGCTCGGCAAGGCCGACATCACCGTGGACACCTCCAAGACCCGCACCGTCCCTGGCGGCCAGCTCGCGGGCTCCGTGACCATCGGCCTGTCCTTCAAGGTGGCTCCTCTCTGAGCCGCGCCGCGGGACGGCCGCTGCCCATGTCCAAGAAAGCCATCCTGGTCGCGCTGGCCATCGTGCTCCTGGGAGCGGCCGCGACCGCGCTCATGTTCATCGGCGGCCGGGGCAAGGGCGTGGGCCTGGTGTACGTCCCCGACGAGGCCGTGCGCCACCGCGAGAAGGGCGAGTTCCTGCTCAACCGGCGCCTGCACACCACGGATCGCACCCTGAAGGCCGAGCTGCTCACCGAGGCCATCGAGGAGTTCAAGAAGGCGCTCGAGGCCAAGCCCGACTTCGAGACGGTGCACAACCTGCTCGGGCACGCCTACATGGAGCGCGGCCAGTGGGAGACCGCCCTGTCGCACCTCAACCGCGCCCTCGAGCTGCGCGCGGACTACCCGGCGGCGCTCTACAACCGTGGGCGGTTGTACGCCCAGGTGAGCCTTGGAAAGCGCGACAAGGACCTGCTTCAGAAGGCCATCGCTGACTACCGCGCCGCGCTGGCCTCCGAGCTCTCCGTGGGGTTCACCGGAGACATCCTCAAGGCCCTGGCCGATGCCCAGAACCAGGCCGACGATCTCGGCGGGGCCATCGAGACGCTCAAGCAATACCTGAAGGTGGCGCCCCATGCCCCGGACGCGGCCCTGATCGAGCGTAAGATCCGCGGCCTCATGATCATGCAGCAGGGCAGCGCCCCTCCCGAGGGCGAGATCTACAAGGAAGTCGTGCAGGGCAACAAGCAGGATTCGTGACGGCGACCACGAGCCGAAAGGGTCTTTACCGGGGCGGGGGAGTGGGCTATACCGGACGGGCCAGCGTACGCCGGGGTTTTCCATGGCATATTCGACGATTGCGGTGCTTTTCGCCATGCGTCTCGTTCAGGGCTCACCGGGGCCTGTCGAGCCGCGGGCGCTCACCTGCCCGACGCCGAAAGTCTGCCTCGCGCTCGACGCCGACGGCTCGATCTACACCCTGTCCGTCGGGCAGTCTGGTTGGAGGCTCCGCTCGCGCGAACCCATACGGGGCCTTCAAAAAATCGCCTTTCCAGGGATTCTCCGTGGCGCCGGGTTGGATGCAGCCGGCACGGCTTGGCTCACCCAGGACGGTGGAAAGACCTTCCAGCGACTGCCGCTCATGGGAACGCTCCAGAGCGTCGATCTCGTCGCTGGCGAAACGTCGCTTGCTCTTCTCTCCGATGGGAGAGTGATGGAGCTCGCGAGCCGGCTCCACGAGCGCGGCCGTGTGACCGGCCGGCCCCTGGCGCTCGCCGCCGCCGGAAAACACCTCGCCGCGCTCACCGACTCGTCGATCTTCGTCAGCTCCGGCGTGGGGTGGCGGCACATGGAGCTGCCAGAAGCGTGTGCGGGTCCCCCGATGTGTTTCATCAGGATCAGCGACCAAGGAGACGTGGCGCTCTTCTTTCATGGCCGGGTTTTGCTTCTCGATAAAGCGAAACAGGAATGGAAACGGGTTGGAACCCCGTGGGCTTCAAATTCGGAAGCGTGCCCCCGAGATGGATTGTTTCTCGACGAACAGACGCTCCTCGTCATCGACGACAAAGGAGATATCTGGCTACTGGACAGGCACCACGGCGAGCCCGTGAAAGCCTTTGTCGAGGGAGGATGGGTGCGCGCGGCTCGCCAGGGCAAGTCGTGCCTCCTCGTCGGCAATCGAAGTCGGACCGGTCAGGCGGAGGCGGCTGGAGTGGGGCGGATCCGTTTGAACGTGCTCTTTCCGGGGCAGCGTGCGATCCGCGACCTCCAGGTGGACCCGGTGTCCCGCACGGTGTACCGGTTGTTCGCCGACGGTGTCCTGGAGGCGAGTTCGCTGCCGGTCAACGGAACCAGCTGGGTCGCACGGCTGCCCACACCGGCGCGATCGCTGCGGGTTAATTCGTCTGACGAGATGGCGCTTCTTACCGAGGATTCGCGGGTGTTCTTCGGCCAGGATCGGGGACGCCGCTGGACCGAGGCGGCCCCTCTGAACTCCATCCGAATCAACGACATGGGCTGGATCCGGCGGGGAGAGTTGCTCGCGGTCGGGCCGGCGGGCTCGCTCATCGCCACCCGGGACGGCGGAAAGACATGGGAGCAGCGACTGTTGCCGGCGAACGGCGCCGATCTCCGCCGTATCCAGGTGGTGACACCGAGGTCGGTCTATATCATCGGCGAGCGCCGACAGGTGTTCGTGAGCCGCGACGGGGGCAAGAGCTTCCTTTCCGTGCTCAAGGGCGAGGGCACCCTGAACGCTCTCTACTTCATCGACGAGCAGGAGGGCTGGGTCGGTGGCGAAGACGGCGCCGTTCTGCACACCACGGATGGCGGCGCCACCTGGACGGCCTGCCCGATTACCGGGACCAAGATGGTCCGCGACCTCTGGTTCGACCGGAAGCTGCGTGGCGCGGCGTTGTCCGACCTGGGCCTGCATGTGACGCATGACGGCGGCAACACCTGGGAGCTTGTCGAGAGCGGTGCCGGCTGCGGCTGGTCGGCGTTTGCCTGCCGCGATGCCACGACATGTTTTCTGGGTGGCGAGTGCGGGCGCTTCATGGTAGGGAGTCCCTGGGCGCGGTGAGCGCTATCGCGGAAGAGCAAGGAGATGTTCATGGTGGAGAAACGGAGGCAGCGGAGGGCGGAGGCGGAGATCCGGGTCGAGTACCGCACCGTGGGGAGCTTTTTGTCCGACTACGTGACGAACATCTCGCGGGGAGGGGTTTTCGTCCGCACCGATACGCCGCTTCGGATCGGCACCCGGGTCCGCCTGGTGTTCTCGCTTCCCGGTATGCCGTTCCCCTTTGACCTCAACGGAGAGGTGCGCTGGGTGCAGGAGCGCCCCAACCGAGAACACCCCGAGCGCGGAATGGGCATCGCCTTTGATGGCATCGACGAGCGCATCCAGAAACGCATCCAGGCCTACGTGGAGAAGCACTCCCCAGCCCAGGGTGAACCGTCCGAGGTCCACGCATTTGGCGCCGCCGCCGCCAGACACGACATCACCCAGAAAGTCATCATCCCCGAACGGCCGCGACAGTCCCGCTAGTTTCCTCTCCGATACATGACGCGACGCTTCTTCATACGCACCTTCGGTTGTCAGATGAACGAGCACGACTCCGACCGCATGGCCCAACTGCTGCTCGAGGCGGGCTGGGAAGAAGCGAGCGAGCCTCGCCGCGCGGATCTCATCTTGGTCAACTCCTGCTCCGTGCGCGCCAAGCCGGAGCACAAGGCGCTCAGCGAGATTGGGCGCTTCCAGGCCGCCCGCCGCAGCCGAGGCGTGCGCCTGGTCCTGGCCGGGTGCGTGGCGCAGCAGGAGGGCGCCGCGCTGCTGGCCAAGGCGCCGTACCTCGACGCGGTGATCGGCCCCGACGCCATCGGTCGGATCGCCGCCATCGCCGATTCTCTCAAGGAAAGTAAAGGGCCGGTGCTCGACCTTGTGGAGCACACCCCGGCGGACCCGGGGTTCGTCCCGTTGCGGTGTACCGGGCGCGTGGGTCTCTCGGCCCTGGTGACCATCATGAAGGGCTGCAACAACTTCTGCAGCTTCTGCGTGGTGCCCTACGCGCGGGGCCGCGAGGTCAGCCGGTCGATTTCTGACATCCTCGCCGAGGTGGACGCGCTGGCCCGGGCCGGAGCGCGGGAAGTGACCCTGCTGGGCCAGAATGTCAATTCGTTCCGAGACGGCGCGGCGGGCTTTGCCGACCTGCTCCGCTCGCTCGATCGCCAGGGGGCCGTCGAGAGGATCCGCTTTACCACCAGCCATCCCAAGGACCTCTCGGACGACCTCATCGCGGCCATCGCCGAGCTGCCACGGGTGTGCGAGCACCTGCACCTGCCGCTGCAAGCGGGCTCCGATGCGGTCCTGCGGCGGATGAACCGGGGCTACGGCGCGGCGCATTTCCTGTCCCTGGTCGAGCGTGCGCGAAAACACATCGCGAGTGTCAGCGTAACCACGGATGTGATCGTCGGCTTTCCGGGCGAGAACGAGTCGGACTTCGAACAGACGCTCGCGGTGGTCGAGAAGGCGGGCTTCGAGCAGGCCTATTCCTTCTGCTATTCGCCGCGGCCGGGCACGAAGGCGTCCGAGTGGCCGGATGACGTGCCGCCCACGGAGAAGAAGCGGCGCCTGGATAGGCTCCAGCGCCTTCTTTCAACCCTGGAACAGAAGGCGCTGGAGCGGATGGTGGGGAGGAGCTATGAGGTCCTCTTCGAGGGCGCGAGCCGCCGCGATCCGAGCTGCGGCACCGGACGGACCCGTTGCAACTGGGTGGTGAATTTCCCGCGGCCCAACGCGGGCGCACCGGGAGCGCTTCTTTCGGTACGTATCATCGAGGCACGCGGGCACACGCTGTGGGGCGAGGTGCGTTGCGAAGGTTGACAGGAGCGGGCGGAGGCGAGATAGGATGGTCCCAGGAGGAAGCAGCATGAGCGAACAACCACTGGCGCCCGGCGGCAACGGAGATTTGATTCGAGTGGTCGTGGCGGGCATCACCATGGACCCGACCAACAACATGCCGGTCGTCCTGCTCAAAGAAGCCGAGAGCACCATGGCCATCCCCATCTGGATCGGTTTGGTCGAGGCCAGCGCCATCGCCTCCGAGCTGGAGGGCACTCGCCTGGCCCGTCCCATGACCCACGATCTCCTGAAAGGCGTGCTGTTCACCCTCGGGGGAACCCTCGAGCGCGTGGAAGTCACCGATCTGCGCGACAACACCTTCTACGCCAACCTGGTCCTGCGCGCGCTGGACGGGCAGACGCACCTCGTCGACTCGCGCCCCTCCGACGCCATCGCGCTGGCGCTGCGCACGGGTGCGACCATCTTCGTGGCCCGGAAGGTGCTCGAGGCCACTCAGCTCGTGGACCTGGCACAGATAAGAAAAGAAGAGTCCTCCAAGGATGGCGAGTCCAAAGACGGGAAGAAGGCCACCGGCGAACCGAGCAAGGACAAGTGGACCCAGATCCTGGAGAACCTGAAGCCCGAGGATTTCGGCAAATACAAGATGTAGGAATCCCGCTTATATCATATCACTTCACGCAAATTCACAATTCTTCATTTTCCCGCACTAACAAATTGACTTCTTGAGTTAATTTTCCTTCACGCGACTTCACACGACTTCACGCAATACATCGCGACCAGGGTGCGACCAGGGGGGGAAAATCGCATTCATACACGACCAGGATGCGACCAAGGCCCATTTTTCAAAAAAAATATTTTTGCGGCCGAAAATCGCGCAAACCTGCTCTACAGGCCGACTTCCCGAATTTTCTGGTCGCGAAAAAACGATTAGAGGCCGCAGGAGGCCGCCAAAACGTCGCGACCAGGGTGCGACCAGGGTGCGACCATTCGAGGCCCTCCCGGGCGCAAATGGCGGCCCCACAAGTGCTTTCCTTGTTTCATAACAAACAGGAAACATATTTTGGCAAAGCCTTGATTCGTTCGCCGGCATGATGTTATGATCCCTCCGTGGGCTAGGCCGACGGGCCGAAAACCCCGCCCCCGACGGGGCCGCCCACAACCTTGCTCGGGCCGCAACGGGAGCGGGCGCGTGACTGACGAAAAACAAAAACTCATCGAACTGGCGCTCCGAATTTGGTCCGCTTCCGCCCCTAACGGGAAACTGTCACGGCAAGATGAAAAGAAAGCGAGGGCCTTCCTTGAAAATACGCCCCTGGAAAAAATAAGGTCATGGCTAGAAAGGGACAGCGGGGAGGACGAAGCGATACCGCTTGACCAAGAAGCCACCGTCAACGAGGTAGGCAGACCTCAACGAAGCAGATCACAACGAATCCGAAACCCACGACGGCCACGAGGCGAAATCGACC
>JAAZNF010000073.1 GCA_012798435.1 Myxococcales bacterium
AGGAGCTGCGATACCAGGCTGGACTCGCGCTGGAAGAACCCCCGGGTGTGGTAGGAGTTCTCGAGCCCGAGCAGGTGGTAGTCCAGGTGGTGGCAGAACTCGTGGAGCAGGGTGCGGAAGAAGGTGCGAAACGCCACGATCTCCCCCCGCCGCGCGGTCTGGAGCCAGATGTCGATGTAGGGCCGTCCCCCGGCCGGCAGGGTGTACAGCGCGTGCAGCTCGCCGCCGGCGCCGCTCGGTCGGCGCGAGAGCACCCGCACCGCCACCGGGGGAACGTCGAGGCTATGGCACAGCCGGGCCAGGATGTCCTCCACCGCGCGCTTCACCAGCAGGCGCTGCGCGGCGGTGCCGGGCATGTCGGTGAGCGCGGTGCGCAGGATGCGGATGGGCGCGGCCAGGGACGCGGGATCGGGCAGCACGATCCGTGCTTGCTGGTCGCTCTTTCGGTACACCGCCTGCTCGGCTCGCGGCAGGCGCCGGTAGTAGGAGAACGGCTTGGGCGTCTTGGTCCGGGTCATCGAGGTACGACTGGACGTTTGGCCCCGGCGCTCGCTCGCATGGATAGATGTCGAGACACACGAAGCATGCGTCACCAATTACAAAAAACCCGCCCCGGAAGAGGCGGGCTCGAAAAATCGGAAATGGCCAGGGGCGGAATTGAACCGTCGACACACGGATTTTCAGTCCGTTGCTCTACCAACTGAGCTACCTGGCCATCCGTGGCAACGCGATTACCTAGCGGCATTTCCCCGGGGTGTCAAGCAAAAACCCGTCACTGGAAGATGCCACCCACCACGATGGAGTCGTTGATCGCGGCCCCAGCCCCGTTGCTCTCTCGATAGGCCGCCTTCAAGGTGACCGATCCCGCCGCCGCCGGGGTGGTGTCGGTGATCGAGGCCCCCTTGGCGATGAACGACCCGCACAGGCCCGCCGACGGACCGCACTCGATGAGCACGTTCTGATAGCATACGGGGTCGGACGATTGGCAGGCCTCGGAGCCCTGGATCTGCTGCACCTTGGCCCAGTTCACCGTGCAACCGAGAATGTCGGGGCTCTGGTAGGGCAACGGGGGCGACGACGAGCCCGCCGAGCCCTTGCCCTCGACCTGGAGCGACAGGTTGAGGGTCCCGTTAAGCGGGTTGAGGTTCTGGTCCATGATGCAGTAGGTGAACTGGAAGTCCATGCCCTTGGCGATATTGAAGGACGCCGGGCAGATGATGCTGGCATGTTCCCCGTTGCAGTCACCCCCGGTCGCCATGTGGCCGGTCCACACCATCCAGGTGGGGGTCCAGATGATGGTGTTGCTGTCCCACTGGCCGTTCGGCCCGTCCCAGCTGAAGTTCCCGTTGGCGTCGATGAACTGCTCGTTGGCGTCGTGAATGCCGTCGTCGTCCTCGTCCAGGTAGGGCTCGGCCAGATCCACGTAGGGCTCGTTGGTGTCGTACACGCCGTTGCCGTTGACGTCGGTGAACTCCTCCTCTCCGGTAGTGGCGGCGATGATCATGAGCAGGCCGTCGCGCGGGTTGTAGACGTGGTTCCCCACGGTCATGCGCGGCTCGCTGGAGAGCGGCGACACGTCCGCCGGACGCGGGTTGCTCGTGCGCAGCAGCACTGTGGCCAACCCCATCTTGTCGCCGGTCTCCTCGGTGGCGGCGCTGGGGGTGATGCTGCCGGCCTCGGTCTTGAAGGTCACGTTGGTGGCGAAGCCGATCTTGTTGGTGTAGCGGTCGGCCAACCCCACGGTGCACTTCACCTCCTGGAAGTCGATCACCAGACCGCCGACGTTCAAGAGCTCGCAGGAGAAGGTCATGTAGCGCGCGTTGGGCTTGGCTCCCACGATGGCGATGGCGTTGGAGGTGGCCTGCAGGCTCTGCACCCCGACCCGAGCGGTGGCGGTCACCGTGACCGTGGTGGCCAGGGTGCCGGACTTGAGCGTGGTGCGCACCTCCCCCTTGTCGTCGGTCCGCTCCGACAGCGGCTCCAGGGTGACGCCGGGGGCGTTGGACATGGTGAACTCCACCAGCTGGCCGGCGGGGAAGGTCGCCCCGGTGGTGTCCTTGACCACGAAGGTGAGCACCGAGGACTCGTTGACGCCCGAGCCCTTCACGCCCAGCTTGGCGGGCACCGCGCCCTTGTACTCCACGAAACCGAGCTGACGCACGTTGATCTGCACCTCGTCGGAGGCGTTCTCGCCGTCGATGTAAGCCGAGGCCCGGATGTTGGCGATGCCGCTCTGGGTGGGCGCCAGGAAGGTGGCCGTCGCCACGCCGTTCGCGTCGGTCATGGCCTCGTAGTTCACCGCGTTGGACTCGCTGAACGTCCCCAGGTTGGTGAAGAAGTTGATGGGGACGTCCGCGCCGGCGCGCTCGCCGTTCGCTCGCAGCAGCTCCGCGGTCAGTCCGATGGTGGAGGCGCCGTCGGCCATGACCTCGGTCTTCTGGGCCGAGAGGGTGAGGATGGGGTGATCCAGGCTCACCACGAAGCGCACCTTGATGGTGTTGCTCTTGGTGTCTTGCGTGGCGTTGTCGCACTTGAAGGTGGCGGTGACGGTGGCCTGGGTGTCGGCGGTGATGCTCTCCGACTGGAGCTGGGCGGTGGCCTGGCTGGCGGTGGTGGAACCCTGGTAGCTCTTGTCGTTGCTGTTGGTGAACTTGCCCTTGTCGGTGGAGAAGGTCACCGCGGTCCCGTTCGGCATGGCGCCGCCCGTGTCGGAAATCAGGGTGGCGGTGATGGTCGAGGTGGACGAGCCGTCCCCCAGGATGGCCAGGGGTGTGGCCGTCAGCGAGATGGCGCACTGGCCGGTCGTCTGCGGCTCCAGGAAGACGGCCTGCTGCGGCGGCGCGCTGACGATGGTCTTGGTGACCGGGTCGCTGTACATGGCGTTGACCCGTACCGTGCCCACCACGTTGCTCACGATGTCGGCCTTGGTGGCACCGCTCAGGATGGACACGTCGACGGCCTGTTCGCCGTTGGTGAACTGGCCCACACCCTCCGGGCTGGCGTCGGAGAGCGACATCTGGATGACCGCCCCGTCCGGCAGCGGCTGGCAGTTGGCGTCGGTGCCGGTGACCGTGGCCGTAACCTTGGCGGTGCCGTTGGCGTAGGCCCCGGTGCGCGGGCGCAGGCTGATGGTGAGCCCGCCGGTCTGCCCGGCGGGACAGCCGGCGCTCCCGCTGGAGCACGCCGGCAGCGCCAGCGCCAGGGCGAGCATCGTCCCACATCCGTAACGGAATACCCGTTTCATGTTCTGCTCCTTGGCGGAGATGGCCGCCGAAAACTCCAACAGACCTATACTCTACCCCAAGCGCCTCACCTGTCAACCTGGCGCCGGGCCTGGCTTTCCCCGCATTTCCATGGCAAACTCCGCCCATGCCGAGAACGAACCCGCGACCGTTGTTGGCTTTCCCGCTGTTCCTGTGCCTCTTTCCCCTCGCCGCCCGGGGCGGGGGGTTCCTCATCTACGAGCACGGCGCCGCCGCCACCGGCATGGCCGACGCGCGCTCGGCCCTGGCCGACGACCCCTCCACCCTGTATTACAACCCGGCCGGGATCACCGAACTTCCGGGCTTGCAGCTCTCCCTGGGCGCCACCGGCATCGTGCCGGTGATCCACTACCAGGCCGCGGGCGCGTCCGACTCGCCCCGCCGCTACGTCGGCTACCGCGACGGCCGCTACGTGGAGCTGCCGGTGAACGACGGGGAGAACTCCACCGACGCCAAGCTGCGCGGCTTCACCCCGATCCACCTCTACGCCAGTTTCCGCCCGAAGGATCTCCCGCTGGCCTTCGGGATCTCGCTCAACAACCCCTTCGGATTGGGCACCTATTGGCCGGGGGACTGGGACGGGCGCTTCATCACCACCGAGACCGAGATCCAGACCTTCTTCCTCCAGCCCGTGGTCGCCGTGGACCTGGCGCGCATCCTGTCCTGGGACCGCCACATCAAGCTCTCCTTCGCCGCCGGCTACCAGGGCGTGTACGGCACGGCCCGCCTGGCGAAGAGGCTCGATCTGCGCGTGGGCGAGGCGTTGTCGCTGGGCGAGGTGCAAGACGGCGAGGGAGAGATGCGCCTGCTCGGCGACGCCCTCGGCCACGGCTTCTTGCTCGCGGTACGCGCCGAGTTCCCGCGGCTGTTCGCTTTTGGCCTCACCCTGCGAAGCAGCGTCCGCATGCCGTTTTCCGGCGAGGCCAGGTTCTCCTTCAATCCGGCCGGGGAGCGCACCCTGGAGCTGGCCCGGCTGGTCTTCCCCGAGAGCACCACCGGGCGGGTGACCATCGTGCTGCCCTGGAACCTCAACCTGGGCGTGGCCTTCCTGGGCCTGCCGAAGTTCACCCTGGCCGCGGACGTGTACCTGGCCTTCTTCGAGAGCTACGACTCCCTCGCCGTCACCTTCGACTGCGTACAGCAGGGCCGCTGCTCCGAGACGCTGAACGGCGACCCCATCCGCAAGGACTGGGGCAAAAGCGTCCAGCTCTCGCTGGGGGCCGAGTACCGCGCCACCGACGCGCTGGCGGTGCGCGCCGGCTTCGGGTTGGTGAGCAGCCCGGTGCCCGAAGGCACCTACGACCCGGCGCTGCCGGACGGCATGCGCACCCTGCTCTCGCTGGGCGGCGGCTGGCGCGGCGAGCGCTTCGGCGCCGACATCGCCTACATGCTGGCCTTCTGGAAGGGCGACAAGCAGAACGAGGTCGGCTCGGGCGACCTCTTGAACCCCGAGGGGCGCGCCAACGGCACCTACACCACCCTGTCCCACATCCTGGCGCTCACGCTCTCGGCGCGTTTCTAGATGAGGAATCCAATGAAACGCACCCTTCCCTTGATTCTGGCGTCCTTGCTGCTTTCGGCGGCCGGCTGCGGCGACGGCTCCAATACCGAGCCGCGCACCCGGCGCTACGTCTTCCGCGCCGTGGGCGGGGCCTCCATGGGCGCCATCACCGCCACCCAGCTCGGGCTGCGCTACAGCCACATGTTCGACATCATCGTCCCCTCGGGCGGCGGACTGGACCTGTCGCGCATGTTCTCCTACTTCAGCCAGGGAATGCTGGGCGGGTTCTGCCAGCCGCCGGAGGTGGGCCGCATGTGCCGCGCCCCGGCGCAGGACCAGGACTACGAGCACATGAACTGCGGCGGCCCCAACGCCGGGGGCTTCGACCGCACCTCCATGTTCAAGGCCTTCCAGGACATGTTCATCGCCTACGGCAACCAGGCCCTGTTCAACCCCGAGCATCCGTACTTGCCGCCCGGGGTGCCCGTCTCCTGGCTGGCCCTGTCCCGCGCCGAGCGCTGCCAGAACCCCATCACGCTCCCCGCCTTCTACGACGCCGAGTTCAACCCGGAAGGGAAGTACAGCGCCATCACCTACTGCGAGGCGGACGGCCCGCTGCGCGGCGTGTTCGATCCCAGCGTGCCGCCGGACTTCCCGGTGGAGATCACCCTGGCCATCGACCTGAACGGCAACGGCAGGCGCGACTCGGGCGAGCCGGTGCTGCTGCGGACCGGCGAGCGCTTCGACGACGTAGGCGTGGATGGCCTGGCCGACGCCGACGAGCCGGGCTACGACCCGCTGGAGAACCCCGACCCCCACGGCGACGACTACGACGCGATGGCGAACCCCCTGGGCACCGAGGGTAGCGGCTTCTATGACGAGGGCGAGCCCTACCGAGACTTCGGCATCGACGGGGTGGCCGGCACGCGCGAATCCATCTGGGACTTCGGCGAGGGCAACGGCCGCTACGACTTCAACCCGCGTGTGCTGCGCATGGCCGCCATGTTCGATCCCTCCCACTTGGTCCGAAACCTTCCGCGGGAAGAGCTCGACCGGCTGGACTTCTACGTGGACGTGGGCATCCGCGACCATCTGGGCTTTCGCTGGTCGAGCGAGGGCTTCGTGGGCCTGATGGGCGCGCTGGGCCGGCCCTTCGACATCCGGGACGGCTTCGAGATGCTCATGACCGAGGACCACCGCGACCTCTACGACATCCACCACATCGACTGGCAGAACCTGGGGCGGGACGTGTTCGTGCGCTACGGCAAGCCCGACGCCACCCCGGCCGAGATCGAGGCCGGCGACGGCGGCCACGTGGGGACCTACGACCAGGTGGTGTACCGCTTCTGGTCCATCGTGGCCTACATCTCGCACCACTGGCCCGATGGCGACTACGAGAACGTCGAGCACCTCTCCCGCGCCAAGGTGCTCGACCTCACCTACCCCTCCACCATCCTGGGACAGGACCGCCAGTTCTACCTCTACCTGCCACCCGGGTACGACGAGCGCCCGGAGGCGCGCTACCCGGTGCTGTACCTCATGCACGGCATCGGCATGGAGGCCACCGATCTCACCGCGGCGGTGCTGTTCACCGATCCCTGGATGGCCGAGGGCACCTTGCAGAAGTTCATCATCGTGTTCCCGGACGGGCGCTGCCAGGACGACTGCTTCTCGGGCACCTTCTTCGCCAACCAGATGGGCCGCGACAAGCCCCCGCGGCGCTACGAGGACTCCTTCTTCCAGGAGCTCCTCCCCTACATCGACGCCAACTTCCGCACCCGTCCCCCGCTGGAGATCACCCTGCCCTGATCCTGACTCCGAAGGTCCTCATCGAACACCGGGACCTCCTATACGGAGGGGCATGCCTGCATGCTCCTCTTGTCAGTGGATTCAGCCGAAGCTCGGCGGCTGTCAAGGGTGAGCCAGGCGAATCCCGCAGGGACCGGAGACTCTTGACAGCGGACGCCGAGCGGAGGCTTCGCCAAAAGCCGTGGAACAGGACCAGGTCTTAGCCGGGTTTCGGCTCGCCGCCACCCTGCGCCCGCCGCGCCGCCCACCGCCCGCCGAGGCGGATCATCCAGAACGACCAACCCACCGAGATCAGGACTCCGAGCGCGAGCAAAAGGCCCTCGGGCAGACTGCGCCAGGGCGGGTCGAGCGTCCCGGCCAGGAAATACACCGCGGCACGAAACCCCACCGCCACCCCCACGATGGCGACCCCAAGCGCCGGTCGGGCGGAGACGAGCATGACCCCCAAGAGAAGCGAGGCCAGCCCGACCGAGAGCCACAGCGAGAGCAGGCGAATCCCGGTCACCAGCGCGACCGCGAGTGTGCCGGGCGAAAGGCCGAGCCGCAGCAGCGCCGCCATGCCCACCGCCTCCAGCAGGGTCCACAGCAGGCAAGCCGCCATGCCCAGGCCCAGGCCGATCTCAAGCCGGCGCGCCGATTCCCTCAGCGTCACGCGCGTACTCCTCCTTGCAGTAGTACACCCGCACGAGGCACAACCCCTCGGCCGGGGCGCACGGCCCGGCCCGGCGCCGGTCGCGGCTCGCCAGGATCGGCCGCGCCTCCTCGGGCGAGCGCCGGCCCCGACCCACCTCCACCAACAGCCCCACCATGTTCCGCACCATCTGCTTGAGGAAGGCCCGGCCGAAGACGTCGAAGAGGACGCAGTCGCCCTGCCGGTATACGGCGAAGCGGTCGATGGTCCGCACCCGGTGACCGGCGTCGGCCCCGGAGGAGCAGAAGGCCGAGAAGTCGTGCTCGCCGCACAGCGCCGCCGCCGCCCGGCTCATGGCGGCGCAGTCCAGTTCCTTGCGCAGATGCCAGCACAGGCCGCGCTCGAAGACCGGTTTGGCCAGGCGGTTCAGCACCGTGTAGCGGTAGTGCTTGCCCACCGCCTGGGCGCGCGGATCGAACCCCGGTTCGACCCGGGCGCCGTCGATCACCGCCACGTCGTCGGGAAGCAGGGGGTTGAGCACCCGGGGGAGTTCCTCCGGCCGGTAGCGGAACGGCTCGGGCAGGCACAGCTTCACCACCTGCCCGCGCGCGTGCACCCCGGCGTCGGTGCGACCCGCCGCCAGCGTCACCACCCGCCGGCCGGCGATCTTGGCCAGCGCCTCCTCCAGCACCTGCTGCACCGAGAGCCCGTTGTGCTGGATCTGCCAGCCGACGTAGCGCGTCCCCTGGTAGGCCACCGTGAGGCGGATGTGCTGGACGGCGTCCACACCTAGAATTCGAGCGCCAGCCCGAACACGAAGGTGGCGTCGCCCAGGTTGAGGTGGTCGCCCACACCGAAGTTGTCGATGAAGGAGGCGCAGAACTCGGCGAACAGGTAGCTGTTGGCGATGCCCACGTTGGTGTACAGCTCGTCGGCAGCGTCCCGGTCCAGGATGTCCAGCAGGAGCTTCAGCCCGGCCGAAAGGTGGTAGCCGAAGATGCCGCCGCGCGCGGTGTAGCTGTGGCCCTCGCCATCCTGGTACTCGGCCACGTCGCCCACCCCGTCCAGCACCCACCAGATGGCGTAGTCCAGGCCCACGGCGGCGTATGGCAGAAGCGGCACCGAGAAGCGCCGCGCCAGCACGTCGAAGGCGTAGCCGGCGGTGAGCCGGAGCGGGATGAGGTTCAGTACCGTGGTGTCGGGCGAGGCGTCGCTGCCCGATGAGCCCTGCACCCGAGCCTTGCCCACCCACTGCACGAAACCGAACGAGGCCCCGACGCTCACCACCCCGAAGCCGCGCCACAGCGCGTAGTCCACCTGGAACTCCGACAGGGGCTCAGTGCTGCCGAAGATGGTCTTGAAGGGCTTCGCGGCGAGCCCGCTCTCGCTGTCGATGTCCGGCGCATAGGGAGAGAAGCGGAACTGGATCTGGAAGCGCGGCTGCGGCTCCGGCACCTGGGCGCGCGCCGAGGTGGGCAGCAGGCACAGCAGCACCAGGGCGGCCGCGACCGGGCCTACGCCAAGCCTGCGCCTTCGCCGCAGGGTGAAAAATCCAGCGAGCCCGGCCAGGAGCAGCAGCACGCCCAGCAGCAGCGTCCCAGGGTGACGCCACAGCCAGGCCACCCCGGCCGCGGGGAGCAACCACACGCGGGCCAGGGCGCGGTGGAACTCCGAGCCACGGATGGCGCGGGCCCAGCGGGGGCCGTACTGGTAGTACGCCCGCACGAAGTCCCGCCCGGCCGCGCTCGAGAGCAGCACCGAGTCGCGGAAGGCCTGGAGCCCGCCGACCAGGGCGTGGCTCGAGGAGCCGTAGGCCGCGGTGGCCACGAAGCAGAAGCCACCCTGCTCGCCGCCGCCGTTCTTCTTGTAGTACTCGAAGAAGTCGTCCGAGGGCATGGGCGTGCCCAGCACGTGGGCCGACTCGACGGAGTGGTTCTTGGTGTTGTCGTAGGCGCGTACCCAGAACTCGTACTCGGTGCCGTTTTCCAGCCCGGTGATCTGCTTTTCGGTGGCGCTGCCGCCGGTGGCGGTCGCCTCGCGGGGTGCGTCGCCGCTCGTCGCCGGGCGGTAGTACACGGTGAAGCCGGCGCGGTCGTCCTCGGAGGAGGCGTTCTCCCAGCGCACCCGCACGTTGCCGTCTCCAGCCAGCACGGCCACGGACGTGGGCTGCGCCGGGGCCTTCACATCGAAGCGGAACTTGGAGCCGCCTTTGTAGATCACGTCGTACACCACGCCGATGCTGGTGACCTCGGAGACGTTGGTGAACTTGATGCAGAAGTAGTAGTCCTTCTCGTCGCCGCCGGCGCAGGACAGGCCGGCCTTGGAGACGGTGAGGGTCTCCCCGGCCGGCGGGTAGTCGACGTAGCTCCCCGATGCCCCGGTGCCCGGCTCGATGTTCATCTGGCTCTTGATGGGGACGTTCTCGGAGTCGCAGGTGGACGAGGTGGAGAGGAACACGCTGCCGTCGGAGGCGCCCAGGGTGTTCTTGTAGGCCGCGTTGGAGGGCAAGCGCCACTGCATGGAGAGCTCGGCGTCGCCCTCGCAGTCGTCCATGTTGATGTACAGGTGGTCGGCCTGGGGCTGGATGAGGCTCACCTCCAGCGCCTGGTTGATGGTGGAGTTGGCGGCCCCGGCGGGGGTGGCGCACTGCAAGACGAGCGGGATGGAGAGCATGATTTTGCGCATCATGAGCTTTTCCTTCTGAGCGGCAAGGATCGCCGCGGGGCCATGGCATGCAATCGCCACGCCATCATCGTGCAGGAGTCCTAGCAGAAATCTCTCGAAGTATCAACGATTTCTTCGCAGACGACGCCGTGCCCGACATGTCGAATTGAAAAAATGTCAGCCGAGGATCAGGGCGGCCGTTCGCAGTGACAGAATGTCAACGCATTCTAGAGGCGGGCGGAGAGCGATTCGGCGATCTGGACCGCGTTTTGCGCCGCGCCCTTTCGCAGGTTGTCCACCACCAGCCACATGTTCAGCCCCCACTCCACCGACAGGTCCTCGCGCAACCGCCCGACCAGCGTGCCGTCGGCCCCCTCGGCGTCGAGAGAGGTCGGAAACAGCTGCTTGGCCGGGTCGTCCATGACGGCGACTCCCGGGGTCTTGGCCAGGATGCGGCGCACCTCGGAAAGGTCCGGCCGGCGCTCGAACTGGACGTTCACCGACAGGGCGTGGCCCCGCCACACCGGCACCCGCACCGTGGTGGCCGAGACCCGCAGGTCCGGCCGGTGCAGGATCTTCTGGCTCTCGCGCACGGTCTTCTGCTCCTCCTTGGTGGTTCCGTCGGGCAAGAAGGCGTCGATGTGCGGCACGCAGTTGAAGGCGATGGCGCGCGAGAAGGTCCGCTTCGCCGCCTCGCGCTCCCCCGGCGGCAGCGAAATCTCGCGCTCGAGCTCCTCGATGCCCTTGCGCCCGGCCCCGCTCACCGACTGGTAGGTCGAAACCACCACCCGCAGGGCGCGGTAGCGCCGGTCGAGGGGGGCCAGCGCCATGACCAGCGGGGTGGTGGCGCAGTTGGGGCTGGAGACGATGCCGCGCTTTTCGATAAGCCGCAGATCCTCCGGGTTCACCTCGGGCACCACCAGCGGGATGTCGGGGTCCTCGCGGAAGGCCGAGCTCTTGTCGACCACCCGGCAGCCGGCCGCGGCGGCGATCGGCGCGAAGCGGCGCGACACGTCGGCCCCGGCGGCGAACAGGGCGAGATCGAGCCCGGCGAACGACGACTCGGAGAGCCGCTCGACCGTGTACGGCCGCCCCGCGACCTCCACCCGGGCCCCGGCCGAGCGCTCCGAGGCGAACAGGCGAAGCTCCTGGTACGGGAACTTCCGCTCGTAAAGGATCTTCAGCGCCTCCCGCCCCACCTCGCCCGTGGCGCCGACCACACCCAGGCGCACGCCGCTCATGTCGTCCTCCTTCGCAATCCGCCAAGTCCCTTCACGGCCTGGCGCGGCCCGCGGCCGCGACCGATATCGCGCGCGAACGCGCTTGCGCTGGCGGCCACGCGTTCGCGCGATAGCACATCCCCATCGAAGAATCTAGGGCGCGATGGTAAACGACCAGGTGATGCGCTGCGACAGGCGGTTCCCCGCCAGGTCGCGCACCCCGGGCTCCAGCACCGCCTGCACGCTGGCGCCCGGTTGGAACCCGCCGCTCTTGATCAGCGTGGCGGTGTAGCTCGCAAGGTCGTAGCTCACCGACCCGTAGTAGTTCTGACTTTCGATGACGAAGTGGAACAGGTTGCTGTCCAGCGTGGTGCGCTCGATGGGCTCGGAGAACACGATGCGCACCGGCGAATCGCGCGGGACGTTCGTGGCTCCATCGGCCGGGTCCAGCGAGGCGATGCCCGGCGGTGTATTGTCCGGCTCCTCGGAAGAGCCGCAGCCACCCCCGAGCATGATACAGCACAACCACACGCTGACCGTTTTCACGTTCATACCGTGCCCTCCACCCCGACCCGCGGCCAAGCTACCATCTGGCCCCTCCGGCATCAAGCTCCTGCCACGCCGAAATCTGGACAGCCCGCCCGGCCTGCGGTACGGAGCTTTCCAGGTGACCATGACCACCGGCCGGAACAAATGCGTAACCTACGGAACGCTCGCCCTGCTCCTGGGTTCGATTGCCGCCGGCTGCGACAAGGTCTCGGAGACGCTGGGCGTGGCCTCGGACGCCGGCGGGGCGGATCCGCTCGCTGGGTTTTTCGAGTACGTCGACGACCAGGGGGTGGTGAACTTCGTCGACTGCATCGAGAAGGTGCCGGAGAAGTTCCGCGCCCGCGCCAAGACGCCCAAGGGCGGCGCCTACACCATCCTGCCGGCCACCCCCATCGACGAGGTGGCGAAGAGGCAGGGCGTCGACCCCGGCCGCTACTCGGGGGCTCCGGCGCAAAAGCGCCACGGCCAAGTCATCATCTACACCACCGCCTGGTGCCCGGCCTGCAAGCACGCCAAGGCCTACCTCGCCCAGCGCAAGGTCGCCTTCATCGAGCGCGACGTGGAGAAGAGCCGCGACCACCTCACCGAGATGCTGCAAAAATCCGGCGGCGCGGCCGGGGTGCCGGTGATCGACGTGCGCGGGACGATCTTGCGCGGCTTCAACCCGCGCGCCATCGAACAGGCGTTCGCCCAGTGAGCGAGCGCCGCTCGTTCAGCGGGTTCGCCGGGTCATCACCCCGTTCACCTTCTTCGCCAAGCGCCGGTTCTTCCCATCCACCACGTATTCGATGACCGTCCCGGTTGGCAGAGTCACCTGATTCAAATTTCCAAAAGAATCATAAACGTAGCTCGTCGTCTGCCCACCTTGGGCCTTCGACTCCAGGTCGCCATTGTAATTGTACGACTTCCGGGGACTTCCGGGGTGGGTGGCACCA
>JAAZNF010000074.1 GCA_012798435.1 Myxococcales bacterium
CACCGGGCGGGCGTAGTCGGAGAGGTCCTCGCCCAGGCGCCCGGTACACACCGGCTGGCACCTGTCGGGCGGGCAGGTCACGGCCCGGTGGTGCTTGCGGGTGGGGAACTGGCGCAGCATGCAGACGCCGTTCTCCACCGCCTCGTAGGCCGGGCCGGTGCTGCCGGGGCCGAGTTGTTTGAGGGCGGCGTAGGTGAAGTCGAACCAGGCGTTGTTCTGATCGCGGATGGCCTTGGCCGTCCCGGCCGGCGGGTCGAAGATCTCCTCAAGGTGCGCCTGCACCGCCTGGCGGGTGGCGGGATCCCGCTCGAACCAGATGAGGTTGTGCAGCGAGCAGAAGTGCATGGAGATGTTGTTCCAGTTGGTGGAGCAGTTGCCGGCGCCCACGTACATCCCCGACTGGGAGAGGTACTCGGTGTAGGGTCGGGGGGTTTCGCTGGGCCGCTGCAGGCAGTCCCGCGTGCCGCCCTTTTGCAGCAGGCAGTTGTCGTAGAAGTCGACGAACTTGGGGTTGTCCGTCGTCTCGGCGCACATCTTGAGAAAGTCCATGGCCATGGCGGCGTTGAAGCCGGGAAACTCGTCCAGCGACATGGCGTAGAAGGTCCCGTGCTCCACCGGCCGCCCGTCCCAGTCCTGGAGCAGCAGGCGGGTGTCCACCAGCGCATCGCAAACCTGGGTGAGGAGATCCTTCACCGTCGCCTGCACCTCGGGATCGTCCACCAGCTTCGCCAGCGCGCCCAGGGCCAGCATGTGGCCCGCGTACTCGTCGCGCGAGACGTTGTCCAAAAAACAGTAGCCGGCGAAGCGAGACAGTCCGCAATGATCGGTGGCCCGCCAGGCCATGGTGCCGCCGTCGACCACCTCGACGCAGCCGGCGGTGTTGACGCGCACCCAGCGGTTGTCGTCCTTCTCGACGTCGGGGACGTAGGCCGTAAGCTCGGTGGGGCAGGTCAGCCCCGGCACGCCGGGTGGGATCAGCTGGCGGGTGAAGATGCCCCGGACCCCGGTGATGGCCATGCGATCCACCTCGCCGGCCAGGAGCAGCTTGATGGTGGCCAGGGCCTGTGGGTCGCGCGTGGCGCCGTAGCGGAAGGCCTGGGCGGCCAGGTACAGCGCGCTCCACAGACCGTCGTTCTCGCCGCTGTCCCAGGCCGCCACGTCCTGGACGGTGGCGGTCTCCTGCGGCACGCCCGCCCGGGTGCAGTCGGTGCCGGCGCAGGGAAGGTCCACCGGGGCGATCCATTTCAGCTCGGGGTGGATGTGCAGGCGCCGCGCGATGTCATCGAAGAAGGCGGCCTTCTCGCGCAGGCTCTCGGCGGTGGCGCGCGGCTCGTCGGGACAGCGGGAGAAGACCGGGGAGCCGTAGCGCCAGGGATCGACGCAGGCGCCGGCCTGGCACAGCTGGCCATGCTCCGCCATGCAGTCGGTGGCCTGCCACTGGCCCGCCACGCACACCGTCAGGAGCCGGCCGTCCTCCGCGCAGGAGGCCTCCCCGTCGCGGCACTCGCCACCGCCGGACGAGCTGCACCCCGAGAGCGCGGCCAGCACCAACAAAAAGGACTTGGCGTTCATGCATCCTCCTCGTTCCCGGTTCTCCGGGGATGCGCGTCCGATATTACCGGATTTTCCACCGCGGTCTAGCCGCACCTCGAGTTTTTGTGCTTTTCTTTTTCGAGGCTGCTTTGCTAGACTTCGCCCGAGAGGAGCGGATGGCATGGAGCGGAACAAGCCCAACAAGGCGCTCTTGATCATCGACATGCTGCGTGACTTCATCGAGGAGGGTTCCCCCCAGGAGATCCCCGCCGGCCGCTGGATCATCGAAAACATCGCCGGCGAGATCCGCTACGCCCGCGAGAAGAACCGCCCGGTCATCTACCTGTGCGATCGGCACGAGCCCGACGACCCCGAGTTCGAGGCCACGCCGCCGCACGCCGTGCGGGGGACGCCCGGGGCCGAGGTCATCGAGGCCCTGGCGCCGCGTGCCGGCGATCCGGTCGTGGAGAAGACCGGCTTCTCGGGGTTCTTCCACACCCGCCTGGAGGAGCTGCTGGACGAGTTGGAGATCGACGACTTGCTCATCTGCGGCGTGCTCACCAACGTGGGGGTGTTGTACACCGCCATGGACGCCATGCAGCGGGGCTTTGGCGTGATCGTTCCCGAGACCTGCGTGGCGGCGCTCACCGAAGAAGATCACAAGTTCGCCCTGCGCCAGATGACCTCGGTGTTGAAACCCATTGTTCGCTGACGGGAGGTGCCCGATGAGGAGAATCGCCGTATGGTTCGGGGTGGCGGGTTTGTGTCTGGCCGCCTGCAGCGAGGGGGGAACCTCGGTCAAGTGCCTCACCGATCGCGATTGCCCGGATCCGCAGCAGTGCATCGGCGGGGCTTGTGTCCTGCCAGGGGATCCAGGCATCCGCCTGTGCTCCGGCGATGGGGACTGCCGCATCGACGAGTTCTGCGATCAAGGGCAGTGTCGGACGAGACCGGACGAACCACCGCAGGACGGTGGGGACTCGCAACCGGGTGACTTGCAACCGGACGGCGGTTCCGACCCCGGGCCAGACTCCGGCGACGGGGGCCCGCGCACCTGCACTCGCGACGAGGACTGCCTCCCGAGCGAGTTCTGCGACGCCGGTCTGTGCGCCACGCGCCCGCCCCCGGACTACTCCTTCCTCAACTTCACCGTGGCCGTCTCCCGGGGAGGCACCTCTGGCCCGGCGACCCAGTGCGTTACCGGGGTTCACCCGGTGGCTCGCCAGGGCGGCGCCCTGCCGCCGGTGACCGTGGTGGGCGGGTTCACCGTGCAAGGGACGGTCAAGGACAGCGCCGGCGCCGCCGCACCCGCGGCGCGGGTCTCCATCCTCAACGAGCCGGCCGAGTGCTATCCGGCCCCGGTGACGGCCGACGGGTCGGGGCGCTACGCCTTCTATCTCCCCGGCGGGAACGCCACGCCGTACCGGCTCCAGGGCGAGACCGCCGCCGGGCCGGTGGCGCATGGCGAGGTGGCTTCCCTGTCAGGGAATACCACCCGCGATCTCGCCGTGGGGACGCTCATCGACTGGCACGGCGGGCCGCTCGAGGACACCAACCGCACCCCGGTGGACGGCTGGACGGTCCAGGCCTACTACCGTACCGGCGCCGACGCCGGCAAGATGGCCCATGTCGGTGCGCGCTCCGGGCCGCCCGAGGCGGCCGGCGAGTTCACGCTTAAGGTCACCGACCAGCTCCACTACGACCTGATCGGTTTCGGCCCCGCCGGAACCTCGTACCCGCCGCAGGTGTTGTGGGAAGACGTCTGCCCGCCGACCGGGCCTGGCTGCGGTCCGCTGCTGTCGCACACCCTGCGGGAGGGCGTCAACCTCACCGGCCGCATCACCACGCCGTCGGGTGCCGGCGCTCCGGGTTGTACCCTGCGCTTGCAGAACCGGGACGATTTGCGCTTTGTGGCCACGCCGTCGTCGGCCACCGACGGCAACTACCAGGCGCGGGTACGGCCGGGGGCCTTCGACGTGTTGGTGTTTCCCTCGCCGGCGGCCTTCCAGGAAGGGGCGGCGCTGTACGCCCGACCCAACCTCTCGGTGTGGGAGGACACCACCCTCGACGTGGCGCTCGCGGCGGGCGAAAAGGTCGTCTTCTCCGGCAAGGTCCTCGACGCGCAGGGCCGGGGCGTCGCCGACGCCACGGTGCGGCTCCTGGTCAGCGACACCTACGTCGGGCCGGGCGCGTACACCCACTGCGCTCCTACGCCGGCGGCCACCGCGGCCGATGGGAGCTTCCAGGTGACCTGCAACGTGGTGCGGCCCTGAGGCGCTCATGGGACACAAAGAACACAAACAGCACGCGCCGCGCCAGGTCGGCATCGGCGTCATCTCGGTCTCGACTTCGCGCACGCCCCAGACGGACGAGAGCGGCGATCTGCTGGCGGAGCTGGCCCGTCGGGGCGGCCACGAGGTGCTCGACAAACGCCTGGTCAAGGACGACGTGGATCAGATCCGGGGGGCCATCAACGAGATGGGCGCCGCGGTCCGGCTGCGGGCGCTGCTGCTCACCGGCGGGACCGGCATCACCGGCAACGACGTGACCCTGCGGGCGCTGGAGCCGTTCGTGGAAACCTGGCTGCCCGGGTTCGGCGAGCTGTTCCGCATGTTGAGCTACCAACAGATCGGTTCCGCGGCCATGCTCTCGCGGGCGGCGCTGGGGGTGGGCCGGCTGGGCGAGGTGCCCCTGCGCCGGGTGTTCGCCGCCATACCCGGATCGCCGGAGGCGGTGCGTCTGGCCATGGAGGGCCTCATCCTGCCGGAGCTGGGGCACCTGGTGTATGAGCTCGATCGCTGAGCCCGAAGTGCTGGCCCGGCTGCGCCGGGTGCTCGGCCGCCTGGGGCCGGACGTGCTGCTGCTGACGCACCACTACCAGCGGGCGGGAGTGGTGGCCCTGGGCCACCGCGTGGGCGACTCCTACGAGCTGGCCCGCGCGGCGGCGGAGAATCGCCAGGCGCGGACGGTCGTGTTCTGCGGGGTGCGCTTCATGGCCGAAGCCGCCGAGGTGCTGCGCCGGGAAGAGCAGCGGGTGGTCCACCCCGAGCCGCTGGCGGGTTGCCCCATGGCGGACATGGCCGACGCATCCTTGGCCGAGACCGCCTGGCGCGCCCTCGAGGCGGCGGGGGCGCACGGCACCATCCCGGTCGTGTACATGAACTCCAGCGCCCAGCTCAAGGCCTGGGTGGGGGAGCGCGGCGGCTGCGTGTGCACCTCGAGCAACTCAGAGCGCGCCTTCGTCTGGGCGCTGGCGCGGGCGCGGCGGCTGCTGTTTTTGCCGGACGAGCACCTGGGGCGAAACACCGCCCGGCGCATGGGCATCGCGGAGGCGGAGATGGCCCTGTGGGATCCCAAGACACCCGCAGGTGGGGTAACGCCCGAGGCGCTGGCCCGCGCGCGGGTCGTCCTGTGGAAGGGATTCTGTCACGTGCATACCGCCTTCACCGTGGAACAGGTCCGCGCGGCGCGGGAGCGTTTCCCCGGTGCCCGGGTGCTGGTCCATCCCGAGTGTACCTCCGATGTGGTCCTGGCCGCCGACGGGTCCGGCTCGACGTCCTATCTGGTCCGGGCCGCGGCCGAGGCCGCCCCGGGGAGCACGCTGGTCATTGGCACCGAGATCAACCTGGTGTCGCGCCTGGCCGCGGAATACCCGGACCGGACCATCGTGCCGCTCGCGCGTTCGCTGTGCCCCAACATGTACCGCTTGAGCCCTGAGAGGCTCCTTACGGTGCTGGAAGACCTCGATGCCCAGCCCTCGGTCGAGGTGCCGGCGAAGGAGAAAGCCTCGGCGCGGCTGGCGTTGCATCGGATGCTCGAGCTGTAAGCCATCGGCTTCTCCACCCCTTGAACATTTCAGGCATCTGGTCGTGCGGGGCCGGCAGCGCCAGCACCGCCGGACGCCCGCCACCCGTCAGCCGCAAGAGCCGGATTTTCGCTTTTGCGCGCCTTGCACCCGCACCTTGCGCTCGAAGGTCCGGCCGATGAGAGCGTCGGGCCCCGGATCGGCCTCGGGGTGTCGTTCGCCCAGGGCGGCCTCGAAGCGGTAGCGGCGGCACTCGTCCTGGGGGCAGACGGGCCGGGAGGGGTCGATGCGCTCCGGGCGGCCGAAGGTGGCCAGCCAGCCGTGGATCCCGCCCCGTAGCACGTAGGAGCGCTCGAAACCGGCGGCGGCGAGCAGCAACCAGGCCTCCCGGGCGCGCCCCTCGCCGTTCGACACCACGATCACCGTGTCGTCGCGGGCGAGGCCGGCGATCTGTCCCTGCGCCAGCGCCTCGAGCGTGACCCGGCGGGTGCCCGGGAGGTGGAACAGGTTGAACTCGTTCTCCTCGCGCACGTCCAGCAGGCGCAGCCGGGCAGCGGGGTTGTAGAGCAGTTCCAGCGCCTCCTCGGGAGCGACCCGGATGTCGTCCGAGGCGGCGCGGGGTTCGAGCGCGGCGCGCCGGGCGGCCAGGCGCGAGCCCGGATCGGGTCTGTGCAGGATGGCCAGCACCGCGGCCAGCAGCACCGCCGATGCGGCGGCCAGGCGTCTTCTCGTCAGCATGGCTCTTTCTCCCGCTTCCCGAAATGCGCCTCCAGCCGCTCGGCAGCAAAGAACATCCCGATGGCCATCACCACCACCAGCAGCACCACCACCCCGGCGGGCAGGCCCAGCGCCTGCGGCAGGGTGACCTCTCCCAGGTCGCCCGAAGCGTCGAAGAAGGCCTGGAACAGCGGTAGCACCTCGCCGAAGATCACCATCCCCGCGGCCAGGCCCAGCACGAAGAAGGCGCCGTCCAGCTTCAGGGTGGCCATCGAGACCAGCGAGGTGCCCGGGCAGTACCCGCCGATGACGAAGCCCACGCCGAAGATGAGCCCGCCCACGATGCCGGGCCACAGGTGGGTGGGGTTGACGTACAACGCCCCCGGCCGCAGCAGGCCCAGCACTTCCATCCCGAACAAGAGCAGCATGGCGGTCACGATGGCGGTGAACATCACCTTCAGCACGCGCATGTCGTTGAGGTAGAACTGCGAGGCCAGCTTGCGCGAGTTGCCGAAGCCCGCCTGCTCCAACATGAAGCCGAAGAAGAAGCCGGTCAGCACGTACAGGGCGTTGGTGCCGGCGTGCCCGAGAACCTCGAGATTCAGGGGGAACATGGCTGCCTCCTCAGGTCCACAGCCGGCGCACGAAGTACGCCAGCGCGTAGGCGCCGCCGAACACCGCGAACATGAAGGCCCACGAACCGGCGGACAGCACCGCCCCCCCCGAGAGCGCCTGGCTGGAGGTGCAGCCGCGGGCCAGCCGCACCCCGAAGCCGGCGATGGCGCCGCCCAGGAAGGCGAATCCCCAGCGCGCCCGGGCGCTCAGGCGCGGGCCGTGGAAGGTCTCGAGCCTCACACGCCCCGAGAGCCAGCCGGACACCAGGCCGCCCAGGATCACCCCCAGGATCTCGAACACCGCCCAGTTGTCGAGCGGGCTCTCCGGCGAGACCACCAGGTTCACCAGGTAGGCGTTCTTCTCGGCGCGGCCGGGGAAGAGGGCGCTCTCGGCCGCGCCGGTGAGCGAGGCCACGCCGCCCGAGGCGCCCAGGCCGTGCCCGAAGACGAGGAACGACCCCGTCAGCACGACACCCAGCAGGACGCCGGCCAGGTAGGGGTTCATATAGTCGGCGCTCTTGCGGCTCATGGCTTTTCCTCCCGCGAGCACTCGCGCTCGCCGTAGCCGGTGAGCATGGTCTTGAGGTTCGCAAGCAAGGTGCGGCCGGTGGTGGTCATGTAGATGTGGAGCACCAGGAAGGCGACGAACAGCCAGGCCCCGAAGCGATGCAGGGTGGCCAGCAGCGGCAAGCCACCGAAGGCGTCGGCCCACTCCGGCCGGTGTCCGGCGATGAAACGCAGCGCGCCGGTGACCACCATGAGGGGCAGCAGCAGGTTGAGGATCGCGAAGTAGGTGACTTTCTGCAGCGGCAGCAGGCGCTTTTCCGGGGTGCGGTCGAACGGGTGCGGCTCGCCGCGGAAGATGCCGAACATGTAGTAGCGCGCGTGGCGCACGCCCTGGCTGAACAGGTCGGAGGCGGTCGGGACGTAGCGCCGGATGAGGCCGCTGGCCAGGTTGTAGAACAGCGCCAGCCCGGCGTTGGCGATCAGCACCGCGGCGAAGGCGTTGTGGACGTGCACCGCGGCGCGAAAACCCTCGCCACCCTCGGCCGGAGGAAAGGAGAGGTAGAAACCGGTGGCGGCCAGCACGGCCACCGCCACGGCCTGCACCCAGTGCCACAGCCGCTCGTAGGGTGTGTAGAAGCGGACCTTTTGCATGGGCTGGCTCATGCCGCACCTCCCGCGCGCTTGCGGCGCAGGGCGACGAACGCCCGCAACCCGCTATGGAGGACGACGCCGCCCAGCGTACCCGCCAGCGCCAGAATCCCCAGCCAATCCATCCAGTGGAGCCGCTGCGCGCCCATGACGTAGAACCCGGCAGGGCAGCGTTGTGGGCGCAGCGCCAGGCCTCCAGCCGGGGTGGGCACGATCGGTCCGGGCAGCATGAGGCCGGCATCCGCCACCGGTTGCGGCGGCGCTCCGGCGGGAGCGGCCTCGGCCAGGGGATGGGGTTGGCACATGCGCCCCGCCGGGCCGTGGCAGGCGGCGCAGTCCCGCTGGGCGGAGTCTGGATGCCCGACACCGTGGGCGACGGTGAACGGCTGGATTTCGCCGGCGATGCGGGGCGTCCGGTAGCCGAGAGCCTGGAGCCGGCGCACCACGGCCTCGACCCGCGCGGGGGTGTCGAGCACCAGCTCGTCGTGGGATAGCGACCCATCCCGGTCCCGATCGAGCGCCGCCAGCACGTCCCCGTGGTAGCGATCCCCATCGAAGAGGGCACGCTCGAGGTCGCGCAGGCGCACCGGACGGGGCGGCTCGCCCGCGACCCAGTACCAGGCGGTGTGCAGGAGCTGCGGCTCGAGACGCACGCTCTCATCGGCCGCACGGCGGGGGAGCAGCGCCGGAACCTGTCCCGTGAGAAGGCTCAGCGGGTCGTCCACCGCCCCCTGCACGCCAGCGTGCTCGACCCGCGGCTTCCGATCCGGCTCAAGCATGGTCCAGTCGGTCACGCGGCGCGTGGGCGGGAAGAGTCGCGGCACATGGCAGGCGGTGCATTCGAGCGCCGCAAAGTGCGTCTTCGGAAAGGGGAGGAACTCGTGCGTCTCCTCTGCGCGGTGGCAGTCGCGGCAGTCACGCATGGTTCCAAAGAAGCGGCGCCCCACCGTGCCCTGGGCGGTGTCGCCCTTGACCAGGTTGTGGTCCGGCCGGAACAGGTACTCCGACTCCCGGGCGCGCCGGGCGTCGAAGGCCAGGTGACGCACGCCGGGACCGGCCAGGCCGCCGCGGTCGTAGGCCGGGTTGTTCGGGGCGTAGTGACACTGGTTGCAGGAGAGCAGGCGTTCGGCGTGGATGTCCCAGGGAGAGCTGAGCGACTCCTTGCCGGCCAGGTTCATGCCGCTCTGGCTCATGCGGCCGGGCGAGAATACGCTCCCGCTCGCCTCCGCCTGCCAGTTGTCCCGACCGCCCTGAAAGACCACCGGATCGGTGCAGCGGCAGGCGCGGCCATGGCACTGGCGACAGTTGTCGCTGCGGGCGTGCCCCAGGCCCAGGGTGGTGGCCGAGACGGCCCCGTCCGGCGGGATCCGCTCCGTGTTCCAGGCGTAGCCTTCCTCCCGAGGCACGGCCAAGCCGGTTCCGGTCAAGATGGCGGTGGAGGCCCAGGCGAATTCGCCCCGCTGGATGGCGCGGATGCGCTGCATGTTGTCCGGGCGACGCAGGTGGCACAACAGGCAGTTGAGCTCCACCGTGCCGGACTTCTTCCAATCCCAGGTGGTGCGCTCTCCGGTCTTGTCGTCCAGGGAGGGCCCGTCGGGATCGGCGACGCCGGCGGGAGGGCTGCCCAGGATCCCCCCGTGAGAGCGGCTCCGCTCGGCCGGCCCGCCGCCCACGTGACGCGCGGCGAACAGGCGGATCCAATCCGCGCTTCCGAGGTCGAGAGGTTCCTCGCCGGGCGGAGTGAGCGCCCGGCCCAGGAAGGGATCGAAGCGCCCGAATATCCCCGGCCCGGTGTCCCACGGCCGCCCGCTCGGCGCGCGCCCGGCGTCGCTCTGCTCGTCCAGCCCGGCCTGAGCGTGATAGTTGTTCTTCTCGATGAACTCGACGTCGTGACAGGCCCCACAGCTCTTTCGTAGCGAAAGCGGTGTCCCGTTCGCGGGCGCGATCCGGCCCTGCGCGTCGAGCAGAATAACGTCAGGGTGCATCGAAGGCGATGGCGGGGGAGGGGCGGGGCTCAAGTTGCGGATGGTGACCGCCGGCGGATCGAGCGCCTGCGCCGGAGCGGTGTCCGCCGCCGCAGGGTTCGCCAGGATGAGCCCCAGCAAGATAAGAACGGCGCCGCTCACGGCAGCACCCCCTTGTCTCCGGCCGCGGGCCGCAGCATGCGCCGGGTCTTGCGTCCGCCCATGTCCGCAGGATCGCCGGGGTAACCCAAGGCGGCGAAGTTCATGCGGCTTTCTTCCCCGTGACAATCGGTGCACTGCAGTGCGCGATCCTTGGGGGCAATCATGTGGGACAGGTTCCACACCATCTCGGTCTCGGCGAAGCCGAACTCGCCGGAGTACGGGATGCCCGAGGCCGCCGAGCCCAGCCGGAGCGAGCGGTCCCAGTCGAAGGTGACCCAGTAGCCGTCGGGCGGAACCGTCTTGGGCACCAGCAGGGTGCGGTAGCGCAGATCGGCCGGCTGCTTGCCGCGGTGGACCTTGAAGGGCCAGATGCGCGCGTCGGGATCGGCGATGTCGCCCTGCGGTGGGTTGAGCGGCGTCACCCCGTCGAGCGCCACCGGGTCGCCCTTGAGGTAGCGGCCCACCCGGCCGTTGAACCAGCGGTACTCCGGGACCAGGCCCCGCTGGTACACGAACGAGCCCTTGATCTTGAGGTAGTGGTGCGGATCGGCGCCCGGCACGTCGCGGCCGGCGGTGGACCAGTCCCAGGCCACCTTGGTGGGGGTGACGCGCGCCACCTCGGGCAGATGGCAGGTCTGACAGGCGACGGCATCCACGTGGGCGTTGAGACGCTCCGAGCGGTGGGGCTCCGGAGCGTGGCAGTCGGTGCAGGCGACGTTGTTCCCCTGTGTGGTGCTCACCGAGATCATCCGCCCGCGGATGGCGTGGCGCTCGGCGCGGTGGCACTCGGTGCATGCGAAATCCCGTCGGCCCATGTGCACGTCGAGCCGTTCCACCGGACGGGCCAGCGTCCCGTCCAGATCGCCGTGCTTGACCGCGTCGCCGCCGCCGCCGGCGAAGTGGCAGACACCGCAGTTGTCCCGTCCGGGCCGGCCCACGCTGCGCGCCGCGGCCAGGAGGTCCACGCCCTCGCTCGGGAGCCCATAGTCGCCCTTGGCGTAGCTGCCGGAACGGTCGTGGCACACCAGGCAATCCACCAGCTCTTCCTTCTCGAAGTCGAAGGAAGCGTCCTTCCAGCCGTAGCCGGCGTGGCACATGGTGCACTTCTTCCAGTTGCTTTCGGTGCTGATGCAGAAGTTGTTGATCAGGTTGCGCTTGCCGATGCGCATCGGCTCCTGGTGCCCCGGCACGAGCTCGGGCTCACCGAGCCATAGCCAGTGAGAGGTGCGCATGAAGTCACGAGCCGCCTGGGGATGGCAGCGCAGGCAGGCCCGGGTCACCGACGGGCCGTCGCTGAAGGTCAGGCCGGCGAACAGGCCACGGTGGTCGGTGGGCGTGAGGCGCGGCCGGACGTGACGGCCCGGATCGTCCAGGGGACGAGCGTTGCCGGAACAGCCTGGCGAGCTGGCCAGCCACAGCGGTCCCAACGCGGCGAAGACGATGGCACACCGTCGCCTCATGATCGCTCTCCTCGGATTCGCTCCTGGATGCAGCCATGCAGGCAGTTGAGCATGTGGCGCACCCGGCGCTCCAGGATTCTGTAGGGGCCACGCTCGCCGGCACGGGCCGGTCCGACGAGATTCCGGGCGCGCAGGATGGCGAGCTGCTGGGAGACCGTGGCCTGGGCGATCCCCAGCTCGTCGGCCAGCGTGCCCACCGTGGCCGGGGAAGCGGCCAGCCGGGCGGCGATGCGCAGGCGCAGCGGGTGGGCCAGGGCCTTGATGATCTCGGCGCCTTTCTGACAGAAGGTGTCCTGCGAAAAAAGCGGAAAGGGCGGCGCGGAGACACGGCGGGAGGTGACGCGAGGACTCATGGGGCACCCCTTGAAATAACGAATATACGAATATCAATATATAACAATGAAAGTCAAGCCCCCTCCCCGCCATCCCGGAAACGTCGGAGGCAGATGGCAGTCGCTCAGGGTTTGGCCGGCGCCGGGAAATCCCCCGCCCGCACCACCGAGAGCTTCGCCGGGTCCACCAGCTTGCGCAGGGCGGCGGACACTTCGGCCAGGGTGAGCTGGCGCAGTCGCTCGTCGATGGCGGCGTCGAAGGCCATGCTGCGGCCGAGGTTGAGATTGGCGAGCAGGTTCATGGCGAGCCGGGCGTCCTGGGCGCGGTCCTGCTCGCGCTCCTTGAGCAGGCCCTCTTTGGCGAGCTTCAACTCGTCGGCGGTGAATCCTTCCCGGACGGCTTTCTCCACCTCCTCGCGGAAGCCCTTCTCCACCTGCTCCGCGTTGGCGGCGCCAAAGATGGCGTACCCCAAAAGCCCGCCGTTGGGCTCATAGGGAGAAACGCTCAAGAAGGTCCCGGCTCCGTACGAGAAACCATCCTTTTCTCGCAGCCGCTTGGGAATCCGGCCGCTGAGGAACCCTCCACCCATGAGATAATCGGCCATGAGCATGGCCGGATAGTCCGGCTGGTTGTCCTGGAGGGGAAACACCACCCCGGCACCGAAGAAGGCCATGGGTTTGTCCGGGATGCGGATGACCTGGCGTTTGCCCTCCACCAACACCAGGGGATCGGGCACGCGCACGTAGGGCTCCTGGCCGCGCCAGTCGCCCAGGCGTTTCTCGAGCTGCGCCTGGACCTCGACCGGGTCGAAATCGCCCACCACGGCCACCAATCCGTCCTGAGCGCCATAGAAGCGGGTATGAAACTCGCTCGCGTCCTCGAGTCGGGCTTTCTGTGTTTCCGAAATCCGCTCGGTGATGCTGGGTAGGTACCGAGGATGATCGGTCGGGTGGGGGTTGAACAGCCGCAGCATTTCGTTGAAACCCACCCGGGAGGGATCGTCTTTATCCTGTTCAAGGCTGGCCAGCATCTCCCGGCGCAACTCCTCGAACTCCTTCGGGTCGAAGGCCGGTTCGCGCAGCACCTCGGCGACGAGGTCGAGCAGCGCGGCCAGGTTCGGCCGGCGCACCTCCAGCGTCACGTTCACCCCGGGCTGCGAGCCGTTGACCTGGACCTGGGCCTTGAGCTCGTCGAGCCGGTCCTTGATCTGCTGGCGGGACATTTTCTTGGTCCCGCGCAGCAACATGCGGGCGGCGAGCTCCGCGGCCACGCGCTTGCCGGTGAGGCTCTTCTCGTCGCCGAAGCGGATGTTGAGGATTGCGCGCACGGTCTCGCCGCGGGTCTTCTTGGGCAGCAATGCCAGCTTCATCCCGTTGGTGAGGGAGCCGATCTTGGTGCGGGCGTCGATGTTCTTGGGTGTGGCCACGAACGCCTCACCATCGGCCAGGGCCGCTCGACCCTGGTAGTCCTTGAGCATGGCCGCCACGTCGGCCACTGGCGGGATCTCCGAGCGATCGGGCTTCTCGGTGGGGACGTACTCGCCGAGCGTGCGGCTCGACGGCTTGAGGTACTTCTGCGCCACCCGGTTCGCCTCCGCCGCCGTGACCTTCTCGATGCGGTCGCGGTGGAGGAACAGCATGCGCCAGTCGCCCATGGCGGCGAACTCGGAGAGCAGGATGCCGATGCGCTGCGAGTCGTTGAGCGTCAGGTCGATGTACTTGAGGAGCGCGCTCTTGGCGCGCGCGACCTCTTCTTCGGTGATCGGCTTCTTGTCGAGACCTTCGATGGTCGAGATCAGGACGGAGCGCACCTCGTCGGGCGAGTCCTTCTCGCCGAGCTCGGCCAGGCAGTAGAAATATCCCGGCTCGCGAAGCTGGTAGTTGGTGCACCTTACCTTGGCCGCCTTCTTGGTCTCGATCAGCGCCTTGTACAGCCGGCCCGAGGGCGCGTCGCCCAGCACCTGGTCCACCACGTCCACCGCGGCGTAGTCGGGGTCGGTTCCCGCCGGGACATGGTAGCCGGCCATGAGGAGCGGCGTGCCGCCGGTGCGCCGGACGTAAACCACGCGCTCTCCGTCCTGCACCGGCTCGCGAGTGTAGGTGGCGGGGAGCTTACGGCGTGGCTTCGGAATCTTGCCGAAGTACCGCGCCACCAGCTTGAGGGTAGCCACCGGGTCGAACTTGCCGGCGATGACCAGCATGGCATTGTCCGGTTGGTAGTAGGTCTCGTACCAGGCCAGGAGTTTCTCGTTGGGGACGTTCTCGACGTCGCTGGCCGGCCCGATGGTATCGTTGCCGTAATTGTGCCACAGGAAGGCCGTGGAGAGGACGCGTTGGGTGAGCACGTTCAGCGGGTCGTTCTCCCCCATGTCGAGCTCGTTCCGCACCACGCCCATCTCGGTGGCCAGCTCCTCGCGGCTGATGATGGCCGCGCGCAGGCGCTCGGACTCGAGCTGCAGCGCCCTTCGCAGTTTCTCAGGCTCGGCCGGGATGATCTCGAAGTAGTTGGTGCGATCGTACCAGGTCGAGCCGTTGGCGTAGCCGCCGAGCCGGGTGAGCTCCTCCTTGATGGACTTGAAGCTCTTCGTCTTCTTGAACAGCATGTGCTCGAAGAGATGCGCCATGCCCTTCTCGCCGTAGTTCTCCTGGCGGCTTCCAGAGAAGACGGTGAGGTTGACCGTGACGGTGGGCTTGGACTCGTCGGGAACGAGCAACACCTGCAAGCCGTTCGGCAGGCGGTAGGCGGTGATGCCCTCGACGCTGGCCTCCAGGGTGAACGGTCGGGGGGCCTGGATGGGGGGAGCGGCCAGAACTGAAAGCACCAGCGTCAGGATCACGCTCATGAGATTCTCCTTGGAGAAGGGGTCTCGTCCCTGCGCTACCAAACCACGAGGCTTCGGGTGTGTCAATCGCGGCGAGCCTCAATAAATGCGTGGTTCGCCCTTGCCGAATGCCGGAACGTCTGCTACTCAAACCAGGACCGTATTCGGAAGAGCAAGCTGTATCTGAGAATTCGGAGTCGTCTTTACATGAACCGAGCGCTGGAGAGCCTGTTCGGGATCGAAGCGGTCGCCAAGCCCATCGACCCGGCGGTCCAGACTCGCCAGTTGCTGGTGCTGCTCCTCCGGCGCTTGTTTTTCTTGCTGCTCACCCTGAGCGTGGTGATCCTGCCGGCCTTGTTGATGCGCCTGCCCTCGGTGGGTTGGCACCCGAGCCTACTGGCCGACCTGGCGGCCATGCTCGTCGTGCTTGCCCTACTCTTGTTGCGCCACCGGCTTTCACCGGAGTTCGTCGGCGGTGGGTTGCTCGCGGCGCTGCTGGGCGTGGCCTGCGTGAAGCTCCTGTCCCAGGGGCTCTCCAGCATCGCCACGCCTTCCATCATGGTAGGCAGCGCGCTGTGCGCCATCTTCTTTGGCCTGCCCTGGGCGATCTCCTACCTGGCCGCGGGCCTGCTCATGCTGGCCGGGATCGGGGTGGCGGTATGCAGCGGCGCCTTCGAGTTCACGCTGCCGCCCGAGACCTTCCTGCGAGCGGGATGGTTCTGGCTCGCGAACGGAGCCGGACTCGCATTGATGGGCTCGGTACTGGTAATGGTGATCGTGGCTCTCAAACAAAAGCTGTTCCGAACGCTGGAGGAGATCGATCGGCAAGCAAGGGAAGCGCGGACTCAGCAGAGACTCTATGAACTGATCGAACAGAACATGGAGGACGGCCTAATCGTCCAGGACGGCAATCTGCGGATTCTCTATGCCAACCCTCGAATTCTCGAACTTTCGGGATACACGCTGGAAGAGCTCTCCACCCTGGGCATCGAACGTCTCATGGCGCCGGAAAGCCTCGAACGGGCGATGAAGATTTACGCGGAGCAGCTCGCCCGCTCCAGCGACCCGAGTGCGACCATCCCGCTGATGGAATTCGAGTACGTGCGCAAGGACGGCTCGCAGTTTTTCGGGGAACTCCATATCCGCTGGTTGCGCGACAGCCGGGGCAAAGTGATTGGATCGGTCAGCATCACGCGGGACGTGACGGAGCGGCGCCGCGCGCAGGAGGAGCGGCGGCTCCTGGAGGAGCGGCTGCGCCAGGCCGAAAAGATGGAAGCCATCGGGCAGCTCGCTGGCGGCATCGCCCACGATTTCAACAACCACCTGGGTGGCATCATGGGTGCGGCGGATTGCCTGCGCCTGGACGCCCCGGAGGGAAGCCAATCCCAGAAGTTGGCGGAGCTCGTCGTGACCGCCGCCAAGCGGGCCGCCGATCTCACCCGGCAGCTCTTGGTGTTCTCCCGCCGCCAGGAGCCGCACAAGACGCCGCTACAGGCGAGGTGGCTGGTCGAAGAAACCGTGGCCTTGCTCCGCCCCGGCCTGCCGCCGGACGTCGCGGTGCGGATCGAGGCCGCGGAGCCCGATCTGTGGATCAGCGGGGAGGTGGCCCACCTGGAGAGCGCCCTGCTCAACCTAGGCATCAACGCCCGGGACGCGGTGGGAAAGAAGGGCGAGATCGTCTTCTCGATCCGGCAGCATCGGCTGGAGCGCGAGGAAGGCTGTGCCGGGGGAGTCACCCTGCCCCCGGGAAGTTACGTCGGGATCAGCGTGCGCGACACTGGCGAGGGCATGTCAGAGGAGACGCAGCACAAGCTGTTTACCCCCTTCTTCACCACCAAGCAGCCGGGCAAGGGGACCGGGTTGGGCCTGGCGGCGGTGTTCGGGGTGGTAAGCTCGCACGGGGGCGGCATCCGCGTCGAGAGCCGCGTTGGCCAGGGATCGTGCTTCGATGTGTTCCTTCCGGCGCATGAGCCGATCGCCGCCGCGACGACCTCCGCGGCTTCGGCGAGTCCGGGTCGTCGTGGGCTGCGCATCGTTCTGGTCGAGGACGACCCCGTCCTGCGCGAGGCGACGAGCGCCATGCTCTCTCTGTTGAACCACCAGGTGGTCGTCTGCGCGGGCCCGGCGGACGCGCTCGAGGCGGTATGCCGGAACGGGAGCGAGGCGGAGCTGGTGCTCATGGACGTCAACATGCCGGGGCTCTCCGGGATCGAGGTGGCGGGCGAGATCCACCGCCACTCTCCGTCCGTGCGGGTGCTGTTGGTCTCGGGGCGGCCGCTGTCGTTGGAGGACGCCGCCCGCTTGCCTGCGAACGTCTGTGGCTTTTTAGCCAAACCCTATTCGTTGGCGGACCTGGAGAAAGAGATCGCTCGTCTGGCCCCATCGCATGATGCGGCCCCGGCATCGAGCCCCGGCTGACGGCATGCTCCTTGGCGCCGTGCCCGCTTTTGGCGTGACAGCCACATGCTGAGGTACGACTCGCGAAGGAAGCCGGAGAGGGAGAGCTTCCGCGCCAGCGCCAGCAGCCGCCGCTGTGCTGCGGTCCGGTCGGTTCCGATGATCTCAAGCTCCACGAAGGAGCCGAGGCCCTCGACCTGGTCCAGGCACACGGTGATGCCCGAGAGCGTGTAGGTTTCGCGCCGCTTGCGCACCCGGCCGAACACCCGAAACCCGAGTTTCTGCAAGATGTTACTCATGAGGCGAGCCGAGCCGACGGTGACTTGAACCTCGGGACGGGTCTTGGCGATCCCGGGCTGGCGCGGCCCCTTGTAGGTGACGAAAGACTCCTGACCCGCGCTGCGCACCCGCAGCGCCTCACCGGTCAAGCCGAAGTCGCGGCCGGGGTGGCGGTAGTAGACATCCCGCTCGATTTGCTTGCCAACCCGGACCCCGCCGAGCCGTGCCACCTGGCGCCGGATGTCCGAGAGCGACCGGACGCGCGATTTGAGCTCGACCTCGAGCATCGGATCCTCCGTGGGGGGTGCGGGGGAGGATATTTCACGGGTTGGAGGTTCCGCAAGCCAAAACCGGCCCATCGGGGCCGATCTTGGCGCTTGACAACGGACGGCCGGAGGGGTTTGTTCTTTGCCGGCCGCGGGCGCGATGCCCCGCCGGGAGGGGTAGAGGAGATACCAATGAGTCCCACCGTCGCCGAACCGTTCCGAAACAAGGTCATCGAGCGCATTCCGGTGGTGTCCTACCAGCGCCGTCGCGAGGCCCTCATCGAAGCCGGGCACAACCCCTGGCTGATCCGGGCGGTGGACGTGCCGATCGACTTTCTCTCCGACAGCGGCGGGGCGGCCCAGAGCGATCGCCAGTGGGCCGGGCTGATGGTGGGCGACGAGGCCTACGCCGGCAGCCGCAATTTCTACCAGCTGGAGAAGAACTGTCAGGAGGTCTTCGGGCACCGTTGGATGGTTCCCACCCACCTGGGGCGCGGCGCCGAGCACCTGGTCAGCCGCACCCTGATCCCCGACCCGGGCCGGCCCGCCCGGGTGCTGGCCCAGAACCCCGCGCCCACCGCCCGGGTGCACTGGCATCGCCGGGGCGCCTCAGTGGTGGAGATCGGCGTGGCGGCGGCGAACGACCCGGCCTCGAGCGAGGTGTTCCGCGCCGACGTGGATTTGGACAAGCTCAAGCGGGCCCTGGCGGACCGCTCGACCCCGGTGGCCTTCGTGGCCCTGGCCTGCTGCCCGGAGTTCATCGGCGCCGCCCCGGCGCGGCTCTCGAACCTGAAAGAAGCGGCGCGGCTGGCTCGGGAGGCCGGCGTGCCGGTGGTGTTGGACGCCTCGCGCATCGCCATGAACGCCCTGTTCGTCCAGCGGCACGAGCCGGGCCAGGAGAAACGCTCGCTGCGCGAGATCATCCGGGAGCTGGCCGCCTGCGGCGACACCCTGGTGGTGAGCGCCAAGGAGGCGTGTCTGGCCAACTGCGGCGGGTTCGTGTGCACCCAAAAGGAAGAGGTGTACCAGGGGGTACGCTCGCTGGTCGTGGTCTACGAGGGCCTGCACACCTACGGCGGCATGGCCGGCCGCGACATGGAGGCGGTGGCCACGGGGCTTCTGGAGATGTGCCAGCCGGAGTTCATCGGTTGGCACCAGTACCAGCTCGAGCAGCTTGCCCGGGCCCTGGAGGGCGCCGGGCTGCCGGTGGTGAAACCGGTGGGTGGAGCCGGGGTGTACCTGGACGCGCGGCGCTTCGCTCCCCACCTGCCGCCCGAGCAGCACCCGGCGCTGGCCGTGGCCTGCGCCATCTTCCTGGGGGCCGGGGTGCGCTGCGGCGAGCGGGGCCTGGCCTCGCGGCCGCGGCTGGAGGCGACGGCGAACGGCGCGGGCATGGAGCTGGTGGCGTTGTGCCCGCCCATGCGGGTGTACTCGCTGGCTCACCTGCAATATGCCGCCAAGGCCATCGCCGCGGTGTACGCCAGGCGAGACTCGATACACGGGCTGCGCCTGCGCCAGGCGGCCGGCGCCCTGTCTGGGTACGGCGCGCTCTTCGACCCGGTGGAGGCGGACACGGTGCTGCCCGTGCCCCCGCCCGATCCGCAGGCCCAGCCGCTGGAGTACGAACCCTACCGGACCAAGACCATCGAGGTGCTGCGCACCACCGACCGGGAGTACCGCGAGCGGGCCGCAGTCGAGGCGGGCTTCAACACCTTCCTGCTGCGTTCCGAGGACTGCTACATCGACCTGCTCACCGACTCCGGCACCTCGGCCATGAGCGACGACCAGTGGGCCGCGGCCATGGTGGGCGACGAGTCCGCGGCGGGTTCCTGGGACTTCTACCAGCTCGAGGAGGCCCAGCGCGAGGTGCTGGGCTTCGCCCACATGGTGCCAGTGCACCAGGGCCGCGCCGGCGAGCACCTGATCTCCCAGGCCATGATCAAGCCGGGAGACACCATCCCCGGCAACATGTACTTCACCACCACGCGCGAGCACCAGGAGCTGGCCGGCGGCACCTTCGTGGACGTCATCATCGATCAGGCGCACGACCCCGCCAGCCAATACCCTTGGAAGGGCGACATCGACCTCAACAAGCTCAAGTCGCTCATCGAGAAGGTGGGCGCCAAGCGCATCCCGTACGTCAAGTACGAGTGCTCGGTGAACATGGCCGGCGGACAGCCGGTGTCGATGGAAAACGCCCGCGCGGTCTCCGAGCTGTGCCACGCCCACGGCATCCAGGTCATGTTCGATGCCACCCGCTGCGCCGAGAACGCGTATCTCATCCAGAAGAAGGACCCCAAGTACCACAAGGTGCCGGTGGCCCAGATCCTCAAGGAGCTCATGTCCTACGGCGACGGGTGCACCATCAGCGCCAAGAAGGACCTCCTGGTGAACATCGGCTCGTTCTGCGCCACCAACCACCGCTGGGTGTACGAGCGAGTACGAGAGATGTGCCCCATCTTCGAGGGGCCACTCACCTCGGGCGGCATGACCGGCCGCGACATGGCCTGCCTGGCCGCCGGGATCTACGAGATGGTCGATGACACCTACATCCGCTCCCGCGTCGAGGCCACCCAATACCTGGGCAAGCTGCTGCTCGACGCCGGGATCCCCATCGTGGAGCCCCCCGGAACCCATGCCATCTTCCTGGACGCCAGGCGGTTCCTCCCGCACATCGAGCAAGATCAGTACCCCGCCCAGGTGCTGGCGGCGGAGCTGTTCATCGAGGGCGGCATCCGGGCCATGGAACGCGGCAACGTCTCGGCCGGCCGGGACAAGAAGACCGGACAGAACAAGCGCCCCAAGCTGGAGCTGGTGCGCCTCACCATCCCACGCCGGGTCTACTCCCGCAGCCAGTTCGAGCTGTGTGCCGAGGCGGTCATCCGGGTGTGGAAGCGGCGCGAGTCCATTCGCGGACTCAAGATGGTCTTCGAGGCGCCGCAGCTTCGCTTCTTCACCGCGCGGTTCGAGCGCCTATGACCCGGAGAGGGGTGGGGAAGCGGCCACGAACCCGGGAAGAATAAAGGGGGGGGTGAAAGGAGGAAAACCCTTGTCCCGGGCCCGTGGCCGCGGAGTCGCCCGATACCGTTGTTCCGGTTTCGGGCTCGGTCCGGCGGAACAACGCGTGGCTTCCCGGTAAAATTCCCGAACCTGAATTTTTCTTGTATCCAAGGGGGTTGACAGGAATTCGGGGGGAGCGTAGGGATCTGCTGGCCGGGAGTGCGCGATGAAGCTCGCCGTAGCCTCCAAGACCGATGTTGGCAAGAAACGCAAGCACAACGAGGACGCGCTGCTCGTCAAAACCGAACTCGGCCTGTTCGGGGTGGCCGATGGCATGGGCGGGCACGCCGCGGGCGAGGTGGCCAGCAACGAGGCCCTGCAGGCGCTCTATGACACCATCCTGGCCAACCAGAAGACGCTCGACCAGTTCGTCGGCGATGCCTCGGTGGAGCAGGCCGACGAGGTGCGGCGCATGCTGGAGTTCTCGGTGCGCAACGCCACCTATCAGGTGTTCGGCCTCAGCGAGGTGGATCCCGACCGCCGCGGCATGGGCACCACCCTCACCCTGCTCCTGCTGCGGCCCGGGGTGGCCTTCATCGCCCACGTGGGAGACAGCCGCCTGTACGTACTGCGCCAGGGGGTGGTCAAGGTGGCCACCACCGACCACACCTTCGTGAACGCCCTGGTGCAGCAGGGCCGTCTCACTCCCGAGCAAGCGGCCAACTCCAAGTTCTCCAACGTGCTGCTGCGCGCGGTCGGCTCCAAGGACTACGTCGAGGTGGAGACCCGCATGGTCCGCCACCAGCCGGGCGACGTGTTCGTGCTGTGCACCGATGGGTTGCACGGCTATCTGAAAAAGGGCGAGCTGGCCTCGCTGGTGGAGCCGGCCGATCTCGAGGGGAGCGCGCAGCGGCTCATCGACCTCGCCAACGGGCGCGGGGGCAAGGATAACATCACTGCGGTGCTGGTCCGGGTGGACGAGTAGGGGCCGGGTTCAGCCGATGCGCTCGACCCAGCCGAAGGGATCGGGCTTCTTGCCGTACTGGATGTCCAGCAAGAAGTCGTATAGCCGCTTCGACAACGGCCCGGTCTTGCCGTCGGCTACGGTGTAGTTCTGGCCCTGGTAATGGATGGTCGCCACCGGCGAGATGATGGCCGCGGTGCCGGTGCCGAAGACCTCCTTGAGCGCTCCGCTCTTCTGGGCGGAGATGACCTCCTCGATGCTGAACTTGCGCTCCACCACCGGCACGCCCCACTTGCGCAGGATCTGGATGACCGAGTCGCGAGTAATGCCGGGCAGGATGGAGCCATCCAGGGGACTGGTGGCCACCTCATCGTCGAACATGAAGAAGATGTTCATGGTGCCGACTTCTTCGATGTACTTGCGGTGGATGGCGTCGAGCCACAGCACCTGGGAGAAGCCCTTCTGCTTGGCCTCCTTCTGGGCCAGCAGGCTCGCCGCGTAGTTGCCGCCGGTCTTGGCCTCGCCGATGCCCCCGCGCACCGCGCGCACGTAGCGGTCCGACACCCAGATGCTGACCGGGTTGAAACCCTCGGGGTAGTAGGCGCCCACCGGGCCGACCAGGATGTAAAAGATGAAATTCTCGGCCGGCTTCACCCCCAGGAAGGGGTCGACGCCGATGATGTTGGGCCGGATGTACAGGGCGCAGCCGGGGCTGTGCGGGATCCAGTCTCGGTCAAGGAGCACGAGTTTTTTCAGCGCGTCGCTCACGAAGTCGAGGTCGATCTCCGGCATGACCAGACGGCGGCAGGAGGCGTTCATACGGCGCAGGTTTTCGCGGTGGCGGAAGAGGAAGATGCCGTCTTTGGCGCCCCGGTAGGCCTTGAGCCCCTCGAAGGCCTCCTGTCCGTAGTGCAGCACGGTGCAGGCCGGGTCGAGCGTGAGAGGGTGGTAGGGTTCGATGCGGGCGTTGTGCCAGCCCTTGTCCGTGGAGTACTCCATCTGGAACATGTGGTCGGAGAACACCCGTCCGAAGCCCAGCTTGGAGTCGTCCTTGGGAATGGGTTTCTTCTGGGACGGATCCACGGGAAGAACTCGAAGCTCCATACCAGTGTCCTTTCCGGTTGAGGGTCCGATCCCCCTATAATCCCGACCTCGGAGCGGATCAATAGTTTTGTGGCCGACGTTGCAGCGCAAGTTCGCTGTGCAGGCCCTCGGGGGTGAACTCCATGGTGGCCCGCAGGGAGCGCAGCTCGCCGAGCAGGCGCGCAAGGTCCGAGTCGGCCGGGATCGGGTCGGGCCAGCGAAGCTCCCAGCGCGTACCGGTCTGGGAACCGGTCACCTCGTTGCGGGTGCGTTCGTAGCGGTAGCTGTTGCCCAGGGCGCTCTTGATGGAGTATCCCAGCACCGCCTCCGGCGACAGCAGCGCGCCTGGCCCGAGCCCGACGATGCGGGCCACCACGCCCAGCGTCTCGAGGTGCTCGAGCTCGGTGCGGCGCGCACGTTCGGCGAGCTTTCGCTGGAGGTAGGCCTGGGCGTATTTCTTTCCATCGACGTCCAGGCGGAACGCCAGGTGGCCCTGCCGCGCCGCGCCGAAGCGCTCGCTGGCGGGTTTTCCAGCGGGGGAAAGCGTGTGGTCCACCACGCGCTGGAGGGCCTCGAACGAGGTGCTGAGGTAGAACATCTTTCCCACCACCCCGTAGTAGATGGCCGCGTCGTGGAACTCCGGATCGGTGGCCGCTCCCTGGGGCCCGGGCCGGATGCGGGTGAAGGCGAAGTCCCGGTATTTCTCGGTGGGCTCAAACACCACCAGGTTGGGGGCGCTGGTGTCGACCAGCGACTTCAGCGCCACCAGGAAGGCGGTGAGCCCCAACGGGTTCTTGACCTCGATGGCGGCCACCATGGGGATGTGGAAGAACCGGGCGGCCCGCTCGGGCTCTCCCTTGCGGTCCAGCGCCGGGTGGTCCTCGATCCAGAACTCCACCCGCTCGCCGATCCACTCCACCGTGGCGCGGTTGCGATCGGGCAGCAGGTTGACGGCGAAGCTCTGCAAGCGCCGGTAGTCCTCGCTCTGGGGGTTGAGGTGGCCGGCCAGGTGCGCCACCACGCCCTCGCCGCGGGAGAGCGGCTCGAGCTCGACCGCGGCGCCGCCGAAGAACTCCCTGGCCTGGTTGTACTCGCTGTGATCCAGGAGCGGCAGGATGGTTACCGACAGCGCCATTCGCTCGCGGGCGGTGATGCGGATGCCGATCGGGTCGAAGTACTGGCGCCAGTAGTCCTGGTAGTTGCGGCGGAAGATCTCATACTCGCTCTTCTCCTGCTTGGTGACCTTGTCGATGACGATCTCGCTGCTCGGCACCATGTCGCCGGGCCGGCCGTAGCGTTCGCTGCGGGCGGTGAAGGTCGCGGGGTCCCAACTCAGTCGGTCACCCGGCTCGAGCGTCAGGTCGGCGCGGTCGATGACCCCGGCCTTCAGCATCTGCTCCAGGGTGGGGACCTTGGCCCCCGGTCGCTCGAAGAGGTAGAGCAGAGCGGCGTTTTTCACCATCTCCAGGGTGGTGAGCGTCTCCAGGCGGCGCTTCTCCGCGATGCGCAAGCGCGGCCCGGTGATGGCGCGCAGGAAGGGGTCGCTTAAAAACAAGAACCCGTCCTCTTCGGGCGCCCCCAGCGTGAAAAGGCTGCGCATGTAAGCGAAGTCGAGCGATGTCTTGAGCGACGGGCGCTTGCCGCGGGCGGCCTCGATGACGCGGACCAGCGCGGCGCGCGAGTTGGCGTACACGGCGTACTCGCCGAGCTTGGCCCGGTGGCAGCGCACCGCTCCGTCCGCGGTGGTGTAGGCCTCGATCTCCGTGTCCAGCTCGTGGGTGCGGCTCTCCTTGAGATCGGGTCGCGCGCGGCGGGCCTCGTCCAGGTAGCGGTTGACGGCCGCAAAGAACAGCGGCTCGGACTTGAGCCGGAACACGATGGCCAGGTCGGTGCCCTCGCGCAGGTACGGGTCGCTGCCGGTCAGCGCCAGGCTCTCGACCACCGACTCGCCGAGCAGGGTGGAGAGCCACGAGGTCCGAAGGCACAGCTGGCGCTCCAGCTTCTCGCGGGCGCCGAAGTCCCGGCCGCCCAGATCCACCTCGGCCAGGATCGAGCCGCCCCAGCGGTCGGCGAAGTCCAAGAAGTCCTTCATGGCCTTGATGGTGGTGAAGCGCAGATAGTACTGGTCCGCCGGGATGAGCCCGGCGATGGGCTCGATGGCGGGCGTCTTGCCGGCCAGCATCTTCTGCCAGGGGTGCTCGCGGATCTCCACACCCGCAAGGCTCGTGAGCGGCACGCTGCGCGCGCCGAGATCCGGCTGGGCACCGCGCAGGCGGTCGAGCTGCAGGCTCTCCTGTAGCGCGGTGGCCCCGGTGGTGATCTCGTACAGACCCGGGCGTCCGATGCCCCGGGGCGCGCGGCTCATGGCGCGGCCCGCAGCGCGGTTGAGCCGGGCGCGGGTCTTCTCGCCGGCGAAGGCGAAGAAACTCATGTCGGCGGGGGCTGGCGCCAGCGCGAAGAAGTCGGCCTCGGCCAGGCGCCAGGCGTCGAGCAGGTTGCGCCCGGGGCGCGCCCGGGTGAAATCGACCTTGAGCGGCAGGTAGGCGAAGCGCCCGCCGGCCTGCGGGCAGCGCAATAAAAACTCCTGGGTCCTGCGGGATTTCAGCTTGCCCACGAATAGGACCGGGTTAGGAAGGCTGCTCTGCGCTTGCCAGCGCTCCGGCGGCGTATTGTCGCCCTCCGCGGAAAACTCGCGAAATACAAGGTAGGCGTTCTCGTCCTGAGGGACGAGTTCCAGAGCGTCCGCCGGCCAGTACCCGTCCGGGGCCCACTCTTCTGAACTCGGCCGGAAGGCGGAGGCGCCGGGGGGCACGTCCTGCGCAGGCCAGTTCACACGCACGCGGAAAAGGGTTTCGCCCCCGCGGGTCTCGACGAGCGTCTCCTCGACCACGGCCGAACTCGGCGCCGATTGAGAAAATGCGCTCGCCGGAAGGAGTTGCACCACCAACAGGGCAAAGAATGGCGGAAGAAATCGTCGTTCCATGAAACCCTCCTTGGGGCCCGGGGGCCGCAAGTAACGCAATGCAGCAAGAACGATGCCACAAACCGCGCTCGTGCCTTTACGCATCGTTATATCATCGAGCGATCGGCCCACGAACTATTTTGTTTTTCTCTGGAATTGCGAGATGGTCTGGGTATCATGCGGCTATTCTGGGAGGTCCCATGACCGATCGACCCAAGCTGACCATCAAGGCTCCACCGGTGCTTTTTTCCGCCACGCAGAAGATCGTGCGGCGCATCCAGCAGCGCCTCCAGATCCCGTTCCTCAGCTATTGGAACTCGCCCGACGGCTCCATCTGCCAGAACGACGTGGTGGGCTTCTACGAGATCCTGCGCGGGCTCTCCCGCCAGAAGCGCATCGCCTTGTTCGTCAAGTCGGACGGCGGCTCGGGGCAGGCCTCGCTGCGCATCGTGCACCTGCTGCGCCAGTTCACCGACAAGCTCTCGGTGCTGGTCCCGCTCAACTGCATTTCCGCCGGCACCATGCTGGCGCTGGGCGCCGACGAGATCTTGATGGGCCCCATGGCGTACCTGTCGGCGGTGGACACCAGCATCCGGCACGACCTGTCGCCGGTGGATGTGGACAACAGCCGAGTGCTGGTGAGCCAGGACGAGCTCACCCGCGTGGTCAACCTGTGGCGCCGCGAGCGCGCCCGCGGACAGGACGCCACCAACCCCTACCACGCGCTGTACTCCTACGTGCACCCGTTGGTGGTGGGCGCGGTGGACCGGGCCTCCTCGCTGTCGATCAAGCTGTGCGAGGAGATCATGAGCTACCACATGCCGGACAAGAAGCAGGCCCTGCACATCGCCCGCACCCTGAACAGCGCCTACCCCTCGCACGCCTACCCCATCACCCTCAAGGAGGCGCGCCGCATCGGGCTCAAGGTACACACGCTGGAGCCCCAGCTTAACGAGCTCCTCATCGAGCTCAACGAGCTGTATAGCGAGATGGGCCAGCAGGCGGTGACCGACTTCGACGAGGAGAACAACCACCACAACGAGATCCTGAACATCCTGGAGCGCACCAACGTGCAGATCTACTACCAGACCGACAAGGACTGGCACTACCGCAAGGAAGACCGGCGCTGGGTGTCGCTGAACGACAAGTCGAGCTGGCGCAAGATCGAGCGCAGCGGCGGCCGCACGCGCAAGTCCATCTTCCACATCCGCTAGCTGACGGCGGCCGTGCCGAACCAGGGAGGGCGGGCCATGAGCGTAAAAAATTGGATCCAGCTCGTCGGGTGCGTGCCGCTGGCCATTGCGCTGGCCGGCTGTGGCGCGACTCCTGCCGCCGTGGCGCCGACGCCGCCCCCGCCTGCCGCGGCGGCCCCGGACGGGCGCGTCCTGACGGCGAAGGTGCAAGAGTCGAACCTGCTCATCCCCGACGAGGCGCTGGCCAAGGACTACCTCCGCAAGAAGCTCCTCCAGGCCTTGACGGAGCAGCTCGTGTCGCTGGGGTTCGACGCCGCCTCGGCGGCGCGCCTTGCCGCGGCCGGACAGCTGGAGGAGTTCTCGCTCCGGCCCCATCAGGAGCAGGTCTTCGGGACCGGCGTGGACGAGGGAAAGGTCCGCTTCGTCACCTTGTGGGACGTGACGGGCAGGCTCTCGCTCCGGCTCTCGGACGAGCAGGTGGCCGAGCTGGGGCGCGCGCTGGACGCGCTGCCGCGCACCTCGCTGGACGAGATCGAGGCGGTGGAGACCTACCTCGAGCGTTTCCGCTCGCTGCGCCCGGACGCGGGTCAGCTCGCGGGGTTGGACAAGGCCATCGGCGATCGGCTGGCGGAGGCGCTGTCCGGCTTCCTCAAGGTCCAGCTTGCCACCCCGGCCTCGCCGGAGGACGAGTTCGAACAGGCGCTCGTGCGCGTGGCCCGGCCGCTGCGCAACTTCCGCAAGCGGCACCCGGGACACGCAGCCTTCGGCGAGCTGGAGAGCGCCTTCCGGGTGGGGGCGCTGAAGAGGCTGCGCGCGATGCCGCTCGAGCCGAAGAACATCCCGGCGCTGCGCGCGCTCTTTTCGCGCTTTGCCGAGATGTGCGGGGACGAACTCGGCGAATCGTACCAGTACCTGCGCCGCACCCTGGAGCTCGACTGGCGCAACCGCATCCAGCGCCAGGACGAGAGCGGGGTGGCGTTTCCCGAGCTGCGGCAGGACTTTCTGCTCTTCATGCAGGAGTTCCCGGGCTCCGACTTCTACCCGGAGCTCGAGCTGCGCTTCCTGTCGCGCTGGGTGAATTTTCTCCTGGCCCTGCGCCCGGCAGACCTGGAGGCGCTGAACGACCAGGTGGACCAGGTGAATCTGCTGGGAGAGCGGTTCCCGCGCTGCGCCCGGCTGGCCGAGATCCGCGCCGCCCTCGGGCAGCGCTGCGTCGAGCTGTTCTCAAACCTTGCCATTCCCGACCTCGAGCGACTCCAGCGCGTCCAGGACACCCTGGCGCGCTGCGATCCGTTCATGGGCGCCGGCCTGGAGACCATGGCCATGCGCGAGCGCATCGCCCGCGTGACGGAGAACCTCGAGCGGGCGCGCGACGACCGCACCGAGCGGGAGGCGCTGAAGGATCTCACCTTCTTCATCGGCTGGGACGCGCGCATCGCTAAGCTTCCGTGGGGCAAGCCGCGCGCGGAGTTCCCGGGCCAGGCGGAGTTCGCCGCGGCCTGGGCGCAGGGGGCGGACGCCGGCAGCGAGTGCCACTGCTCGCTCGACCCGGAGGAGCCCTGCCGGGCCTTCGAGAGCGAGGGCTCGCACGGCGGGTTCGAGGTGGTGGCGCGCTTCTACCGGGAGCGGCTGCTGGGGGTGGACCTGTGCCAGGTGTTCACCGGGCCGGACCTCTCGGCCATCTACGGCTTCTTCGCGCGCCGCTACCCCAAGGCCCACACCAAGGCCCAGGCGGCCGCCTTCCTGGCCGGCGGCGGCGCGGTGCGCGAGGTGGCCTTCGGGCAGGGCCCGGGCCTGCGGGTGATCCTGGCGCGCGGCGCGGACACCTGCTCGGTCCGCTACCGCGACGGGGGCCTGCTGAAACAGCAGGAGCAGGACGAGCTGGCCGAGAAGAAGCAGAAGGAGGAGCAGGCCCGGCGCGCCCGCGAGGAGCGTATCAAACGCGGCTGGCAGCCGGGGGAGTGCGTGCAGTGGGAGTGCGAGGCGAGCTGCGCCTTCCGGGGCACGGTGCGAAAGCGCGAAGAAAAACGCTACCTGGTGGTGATCACCGCGGCCGAGGAGGAGGGGCGGCAGGTCGGCACCGCGGTGTGGGTGCGCGCCCAGGAACTCTACGACTGTCCGGAGTGAACGTCGTCGAGCACGCAGCGCACGCCGCCGGGGCGATCCATCTCGGCCACGCACTGGTTGCAGGCGTCGCAGCGCGAGCGGAAGCGCGGGTCTCGCCGCAGCCGCTCGACGAAGTCGGGCTCGGCGACCAGCGCCCGGCCCAGCACCACGAAGTCGAACCCGTCCTGCATGGCGGTGGCCACGCCGTCCCCGGACACCACCCCACCGAGCAAGCCCACGGGCATCTTCACCGTCGCCCGTAGCCGCAGCGCGTCCTCGCGAAAGAAGAGCTCGTGAAACGGCCCCGAACGCATGACCATGCGGCCGAAGAGCAAGAGGGCGAGCTTCTGCCGGTAGAGGTGCTCCACCGCGATCATCTGTCGCAGCGGGATCTTGCCGCGAAAGAGGTAGAAGGCCGAGCGCGAGACGAAGCCGCCGGACGGCACCAGCCCCGAGACGCCCTCCCGCTCCAGGGCCTTGGCGATGGCCGCCGACTCCTCGAGCTCGAGGCCGCCGCGAAAGCCGTCGCGCAAATTCACCTTGCACAGCACCGGAAAGCCGGCGGGGAGCGAGGCGCGCACCCGCCGCACCACCTCCAGGGGAAAGCGCAGGCGGTTTTCCAGGCTGCCGCCGTATTCGTCGCGGCGCCGATTGGTCTTGGGCGAGAGGAACTGGCTCAGGAGATACCCGTGGCCGAGGTGCAACTCCACCGCATCGAAGCCAGCCTCGCGCGCCATGGCCGCCGCCCGCGCGAAGTCCTCGGTGACCGCGGCGATGTCGGCCGGGCGCATGCGCCGGGCGATGGGCATGCCGACCAGGAAGCCGAGCAGGTTGAGGGTGGCCGAGGGGCCGCGGGGCCAGCCACGCGAAGCCTCGCGGTTGCGCGAGAAGTACCCGCAGTGCCCGAGCTGGAGCGAGACCGCCGCGCCCTCCTTGTGCACGGCCTCGGTGAGCCGGCGCAGCGGGGGCAGGATCTCCGGGCGCATGTGCATCTGCTGGGCGAAGGTCCGGCCGTCGGCCGATACCGCGCAGTAGGCCACCGTGGTCATGCCCACGCCGCCGCGGGCGATGGCCTGATGGTGACGCAGCAGCTCGTCGCCGGGCATGCCGCCCGGGCACATGCCCTCGTACGCCCCGGCCTTCACGAAGCGGTTGCGCAGCACGAGGTCGCCGAGCTTCACCGGGGTGAAGGCCTTCTGGCTCGGAGAGGCTTCGCTCGTGTCGGACATTGCCGCCGGCAGTTTCCTGTCCTGAGGAGGAAGGTTCTAGGTCGCTTGGGCGGGAGGAGCCGGCGGCGCGTCGGCCGGCGCGGCCGACGCCGGGGCGGGCCCGGGCAGGGCGCGGGCCACGATCTCGGAGATGTCCAGGGTCTTCACCTTCTCCTCCACCCCTTTGTCCTTGACCCCGTCGTCGAGCATGATGAGGCAGAAGGGGCAGGCGCTGGCGATGGTGTCGGGATTGAGCTCCAGGGCCTCGGCGGTGCGCGCGCGGTTGATGCGGGTGCCCAGGTGCTCCTCCAACCACATGCGGCCACCGCCCGCGCCGCAGCAGAACGACTCGCTGTGGTGGCGCCGCATCTCGCGCACCGGCTGTCCGGTGGCCGCCTCCAGCACCTCGCGCGGCGCCCGGTACACGTCGTTCAGCCGTCCCAGGTAGCACGAGTCGTGGTAGGTGAGCGCGCCGGCGGCCTGCGGCTGGAGCCGCAGCTTTCCGGAGCGGATCAGATCCCGGATGAATTCCGTGTGGTGCACCACCTGGTAGTTCCCGCCGAACTGGGGGTATTCGTTCTTGAGGACGTTGTAGCCGTGGGGGCAGGTGGTCAGGATCTTCTTTATCTTGTAGTTCTTGAAGGTCTCGATGTTGGCCTGCGCCAACGCCTGGAACAGGTACTCGTTGCCGAGCCGCCGCGCCGAGTCCCCGCAGCAGCCCTCCTCCATGCCCAACATGGCGTAGTTGACGCCGGCCGCCTCCAGAATGCGCACCATGGCCCGGGCGATCTTCTTGTTGCGATCGTCGAAGGAGCCGGCGCAGCCCACGTAGTACAGCCACTCCACCCGGTCGGGATCCTCGACCTCGGACATCCAGCGCACGCCAGAGAGCCCCTCGGCCCAGTCCTGGCGCTTGTTGGAGGCGATGGCCCAGGGGTTGGAGTTGTTCTCCATGCCCTTGAAGACGCCGGTGGCCTCCTTGGGGAAGCGCGACTCGGTGAGCACCAGGTAGCGGCGCATGTCCACGATGCGGGGGATGTTCTCGATCAGCACCGGGCAGCCTTCCTCGCACCAGCCGCAGGTGGTGCAGGCCCACAGGGTGTCCTCCGAGATCACGTCGCCTGGGATGAGGCGGGGGGTGAAGCTCGCGGCGCCCTCGGCGGACTCGCTCGCCGCGGCCGCGCCGTCATTCTTGCGGCGCGCGGCCAGGTGGGCCGGGCCCTCGGCATAGATGTGGTGCTTGAGGTCCTGGTTGATGCCCTTGTGGGTGAGGGGCTTGTCGGTCTGCTTGGCGCAGCAGAACTTTTCGCAGCGCCCGCACTCGGTGCAGCTCCAGCTGTCGAGGATCTGCTTCCAGGTGAGGTCCGGGATGTGGGCCAGGCCCCAGGAGGTGGCGTTCTCGTCCTCCAGGTTGATGGGGGCCAGCACCGCCTTGGGAGGCAGACGCTGGAAGTACACGTTGGGGATGGAGGTGATGATGTGGAAGTGCTTGGAGGTGGGCAGCAAGTTGAGGAACACCAGCAGCACCACCAGGTGGAGCCAGTAGTTGACGGCGAACAGCGTCTGCTGCGCCTCGGCGGAAAGATCCCGTAGCAGGTGCCCGGCGGCCGCCGAGACGGGCACCCAGCGGGCGAACTCGGTCGGGAGCTGGCCCAGGTTGAGCTTGATGCCGAACATGACGAAGTCGGTGAGCATCAGGGTGAGGATGAACAGCAGGATGAGGTGGGCCTCGAAGGAGTAGGTGAGCCGCTTGGGCCGCACGATTAGGCGCCGGTAGAAGGCGATGGCCAGGCCCACGACCACGAGCACCTCGAAGACGTCCTTGGCCAGTCCGTACAGCTTGCCCGGCATCTGCTCCGGGCCCAGCAGAGGCAGGTGGAATCCCTCGACGAAACCCTCGGCCACGAAGGTGAGGGTGTTGATGGACACCACGCAGAAGCCCCAGAAGATGAACACGTGCATCACGCCGGCCCAGAACTCGTTGACCAGCCGGCGCTGCAGCAGCGCGTACAGGATCACGCCGCGAATGCGCTGCCACACCGGCACGAAGCGGTTTTCCTTCTTGCCCAGGGTGAGCAGGCGAGCCCGAATGAACAGCAAGCGGGCAAACCAGCCGAGCCCCAGGACCAGCACGGCGACGAACACGATCATGCCGATCATACCGGAATGCGTGGGTGCCATGACGCTCTCCCCAGCGGATGTCTTGGTGGATCAGCGGACGACGCTGGCCACGCGGTTGCGCCCCTCGCGCTTGGCCTTGTACAGGAACTCGTCGGCCACCCGCAGCATGTCCTCGGCGTCGCGGAAGTTCCCGTCGCGCAAGGTGGCGATGCCCATGGAAATCGTGACCAGGATGCGCTTCTTCTCCCAATCGAAGTGGAACTTCTCCACCGAGCGGCGCAGACGCTCGGCCAGGGTGTGGCAGCGCACCTCGTCGAGGTCGCGCAGCATGAGCACGAACTCCTCTCCCCCGAAGCGGGCCAAAAAGTCCTCCTGGCGCAGGTTCTGAAGCATGATCTGGGCCAGTGTCTTCAGCACGTAGTCGCCGGCCGGGTGGCCGTGGGTGTCGTTGATCTTCTTGAAGTGATCGAGGTCGAACATCACCAGCGACAGCAACCGGTTGTTGCGCAGCGAGAAAGTGAACTCCTTGTGCAGCCGGTCCACCAACACCTTCTTGTTGTACAGCCCGGTCAGCGCGTCGAAGTTGGCCTGGCGGTACTGATTCTCCAGGAAGGCTTCCTCGAGCGAGTCCTGGAAGCTGAACTTGAGGATAGTGATGGAGCCGACCTGCACCTTGTCGCCGTCGCGCAGGGCCTGCTGGTTGATGCGGGTGCCGTTGACGTAGGTGCCGTTGGTGCTGTTCAGGTCCTCGAGCATCACGTTGCCGAAGCCGTCCTGTTGCAGCCGGGCGTGGCGCCGCGAGATGCCCTCGTCGTCGATGGAGATCTCGCACTCCTTGGCACGGCCCACCGTCATGGGCTCGCGGCCCAGGCGGAAGATCTTCCCGGCGGAGCCGCCGGAGATAACGATCAGCGAGGCCTGGCGCTTGTCGCTGGAGGGCGTGATCTTGGGGATGCCCTGGATGACGGTACGGTCGGCATCGGCCTCGGTGGCCTCGTCGTCCAGGGAGTTGAGATCCGGCGCCGAATCGGGCCGGGCGTTGCGTTCATCATCGGACATGCCACAACTCCGCTCCGCTCCATGCGAGACGGGGCGAGAATATCAGAACTCGATCGGGTTTCAACAGGAAAAAAGTCATTGGGGCTCGCCGGCGGCGGATTCGAGCAGGGCCGCCAGGGCGCGCCGCAGCGCCTGGGTGGAGAACGGCTTGCGTAGGCTCTGGCCGGGCGGGGCCGCAGTGTCGGGCGGGGTGTCGGCCGCCTCCGGGGCGAGGAACAGCACCCGCAGGTCCTGCTTGCGCAGACCCAGGCGCCGGGCCACCTCCCGGCCGGAGATCCCTGAAGCATCGCTCTGGACCACCAGAAGCTCGATCTGCTCGAGCAAGCGAACCCCCAGCTCCAGCCCGTCCGGGCCGCTGTGGGCCACCAGGCAGAAGTAGTTCTCTTTTTCCAGGGTGCGCTGGATCAGGGCGGCGGTGGCCGGGTCGGCCTCGACGATCAGCGCGGTGCGCCGCGCCGGCTGCGCGGGGTCGGCGGGGGCCGCCCGGGTAATGCGGCCGGGGTCGGTGGCCGGGAGGTGCACCCGGAGCACCAGCCCGCCGCCCTCTGGGAAATCACTGATGATGAAGCCCCGGTTCTGGCGCACCACCCCGTGCGCCGAGAACAGCGCCAGCGACTCGCCCGCGCCGGAGTTCTCCGGCCAGCCGAAGGGCTCGAACAGCCGCTCGCGTGCCTGCGTCAGGACGGCCTCGCCCGGCAGGCGCAAGGTCAGGCGCACGAAGTCGCCCGGGTGGGCCCCGGGGTGGTCGCGGCAGAAGTCGCTGTCGATGGCCACGGTGTCGGTCTCGATGACCAGGGCGGCGCCGGGCGCGCTGGCCCGGGACGCGAATTGCAGCAGGTCGAGGACGAGCTGCTCGAGGTGATCCGGGGCGGCGTCGAGGGAAGGCAGAGGCTCCTGGCAGTACCAGGTCACCTGCCGTTCCTCGCCGAGCAGCTTGCGGGTGGCCTGCAGGGCGCCGCGCAGGATGGCGTTGAGGTCCAGCGAGGCGCGCTCGCGCGCGCCGGGGCGCACGAAGCGCAGCAGGCGCCGGCCGAGGGCTTGAAGCTCCCGCCGCGCTTCGTCCGCCGGCCGCAGCGCCTCGACCGCCGGGTGATCGACTGGCAGCAGCTCGGTCGCCCTCTGCAGGGCCTGGTCCAACGCGTCGAGCCGGGCCGAGAGGGGCCGGGCCAGGCCTTCCGCCAGGCGGCTTGCGCTCTCCAGTTTCTCCGCTCGCAGCCGCCGCTCCCGCCGGACGTCTTCCTCGGCCGCCGCCTGGCGCGTGGCGGTCACGTCCTCCAGGTAGCCGAAAAGCTCCGGGCCTTCCGCCCGCGGCGAGGGGAAGGCGCGTTCCTGGATGAAGCGCACCGCGCCGTCCGGCCGGGTGATGCGGTAGGACAGGCTGTAGGCGGCCGCGCCAGAGCTCCCGAGCTCCTCGAACACCCGCTCGCGATCCTCGGGATGGATCGATTCGCGCCAGGGGTCGCGCTCGCCGAGCATGCCTTCCGGCGAACGGCCGAAGACCTGCGCGAAGGCCGGGCTCAGGTAGCGCAGCCGGCGCTCGGGCAAATCGGACACGAACAGGACCAGGGGCAGCGCCTGGGCCGTGCGGGTGAAGCGTTCCTCCGAAAGGCGGCAGCGCTCGGCCTGATTTCGCTCCTCGGCCCGCTGACGCAGGCCCGCCATGGCCGCGGCCAGCGCCCGACCCAGGGGCACGAGGTCGTTCACCACCTCCGGGGGAAAGCTGTCGGGACGCTCCCCCAGGAGGACCAGGGCTCCGAGAGTCGTTTCCCCCTGGACGATGGGGAGGGCCAGGATGGACTGGTAACCCCGGGCGGCGGCCTCCTCTCGATACGGCGCCAGGCGCGGGTTGTGGGAGACATCGGCGCCGACCACCGGCGCGAGGCGTGCCAGGCACTCGGCCAGCGGGCCGTCGGAGCGGGCCGCGTCCACCCACACGGGCGGGCCAGGCACGTCCAGCAGGCCGCGCAGCGCCTGGGCGTTGACCGAGAACGCCGAAGATGCGTCGACCAGGCCGGCGAACGCGGCCGGGTAGCCGCCCTCTCCGACCGCGAGCCGGCACACCTCGCGCAGCAGCCCTTCCTCGTCCGGGGCCGCAAGGCACGCCGAGGCGAACTCCAGGGCCAGCCGGTGGCGTGCGCGGGCTTCGCGGCGGAGCCGCTCCCGGTCGCCGATGTCCTCGATGGCGAGCACCACCTGGCCCGGTTGCCTGGCCTGGCCGATCTGCCGCGCCGAGCACGCGACGGGGAAGATCTCTCCCATGGCCCGCCGCATCGAGGCCTCGACCCGGAAGTGACCGATGCTCTCGATGGCCGCCTGCAGCTCCGATTCGAACTCGCGGTAGGCCGCGCGGTCGGGAAAGAACTGTTCCAGCGAGCGGCCCAGCATCTCCTCCCGGGCCAGGCCGAAGATCTTCTCCGCGGTGAAGTTGCAGCCCTGCACCGTCCGCCCCGTCGGCTCCAGCAGGAACACGGCGAGGTCCAGGGCGGAGAGGGTCTTCTCCATCCACTCTTTCAGATCGGCGACCTCGCGCGAGAGCTGGTTTCGCACCACGGCGTGGCGGATGGCGTTGAGGAGCCCGCCGAACTCGATCTGTTCCAGGATCTGGTAGTCCTGGGCGCCATGTTCGACGAGCGAATTGGCGAGCTTCTCCTCCGCGTAGCCGGCGATGACCACCACCGGCACGCCGCTGGCCTGGGCCCGCAGCGCGCTCAACGCCTGCGCGCCGCTGGCGTCGGGGAGCTTGGTGCCGAGCAGGATCACGTCCGGCTCGCTCGCGCGCAAGTTCTCGAGTCCCCGTGTCAGGCTGTCGACCCAGGTGAGATCGTGACGGCCGTCGGCGGAACCGGTCAGAGCCTCGGCCACCGTCCGGGCGACCTCGGGCGAGGCTTCAACCAGCAACACCTTGATGGGCGAGGTCATGTCGGCGTTCCCTGGCTCGTTGATACCCGTTCGTATCACGATTTTTCGAGAAGAGTCAAACCGTTGCGGCGGAGGGCTTGTGCAAGAACAGCGAGCCGAAGGTGTAGCTGCGCCCGGGATGGCGCCGGTCCAGGACGAAGCGTTCCCCGGTGTCTTCGAACCCCTCCCGACCCAGGAAGGACAGCCCGCTCGAGCGCGCGAGGGCGAGGACCTCGTCGGCCGTGCGCAGGGCGCCCGGCTCCGGGGCCTCGCGGCCGAAGTCGAAGGTGAGGTGGAGCTGCCCACCGGGGGCCAGGGTCGTGGCGACCGCGGCCAGCAAGCGGTGGCGCCGCTCCCTGGGGACGTGCTCGATGACGCAGAACGAGATCGCGCGCGCGAAGCGGCCGTTCCACTCGGGCGGCGGGTCTTCTCGCGAAAGATCCAGCGGCCGGCACTCGATCGGCCAGGAAAAACGCCGGGCCACCTGCCGGGTGTGGTGGCATAGCCGCTCGTCGATGTCGCAGCTCGTCACCCGGCAGCCGAGGCGCGCCAACCAGAAGATCGGTATCGTTCCCGCGCCGCCGATGTCGAGGACGTTCAACTCGGGCGTAAAGCCGCCGACGGCCAGGGAGCGGGCGTACTCCCAAAGCTTGTTCCAGCGGATGCGCAAGCGGCGGCGCAGCACGCCGTTTTGCGCCACGGGAATTCCGCGCAGCCACAGGCGGCGCGTGAGGTGGGAAAGGTCCCGGGCGTGGCGCCGGACCTCGGGCATGTCCAGATCCTGGCGCGTCAGCGTCCGGCTCAAGGGCGGCGCGGCTGGAGCGTTGCTCATCGAAGGCTCAACCCATGGTGGGGGAAGACGACCCGCATCACGTGGGCGATGACCGCGTCCACCTCGGCGTCCACCGGGGCGCGCGCCGCCCCGTCGAGCGAGTGGGGCCGGTCGCGAAGCCCGCCCAGCCAGTCGCCGGTGCCGAGCATGACGCCGCCGAGCCCCGCCGCCAGGTCCTCGCCGGTGTCGGCCCCGGTCCACTCGGCCCACAGCAGGGCCCAGCCTCGGGAGGTGTTCTCCACGTGGTAGCCGCCGCCGCCGGTGTGCACGGTGGGTTTGCCGAGCGTCATGAGGCGGCGGGCGATGGCCGCGGGTGTGTTGTTGGTGAGCTGGAGCTGGGCCAGCGGGTCCTGCGCCAGCGTGTCCATGCCCCATTCGACGATCAGGACGTCGGGGTCGAAGGCGCCGATGAGCGGCCACACCACCTTGTCGAAGGCTCGCAGGTAGGCGGCGTCGTCCGTTTGCGGCGGCAAGGGGAGGTTGACCGAAAAGCCTACGCCGTCCCCCTCTCCGATGTCGTCTTCGAAACCGGTGTACGGAAAGAGCGTCTTGCCGGACTGGTGCAGCGAGATGGTCATGACGTCGCGCCGGGCGTAGAAGAACTCCTGCACCCCGTCGCAGTGGTGGACGTCGAGATCCAGAAACAGCACCCGCTTTCCCAGGCGGGCAAGCTCTTCGCAAGCCAGCGCCACGTCGTTGAGGTAGCAGAACCCCGCGGCCCGGTCGGCGTGGGCGTGGTGGAAGCCGCCGGACGGTTGGAACGCCGCCCGTACCCGTCCCTCGGCCACCGCGCGCGCCGCAAAGAGCGTGGCGCCAGCGGCCAGCGCCGCGTACTCGTACATCCCCGGAAAGATGGGAGTCTCCGGTGTGCCCAACCCGGCCCACAGTGCGCTCTCGTCCACCTGGCCAGCCTCGGCGCGCTGGAGCGCCTCCAGGTAGGCCGGCGTGTGCAGGCGGCGCAGCTCCTCGAGGCTGGCCGGCGGCGGCTCGATCAGCGAGCGTGTCTCGTCCAGCAGGCCGAGGCGCCGGACGGTGGCCAGGGCGGCCCCGGCGCGCTCGGTGCGGAACGGACACTCCGCCGGGTACGCGATCTCGTCAAAACGATTCGAGTGGATGAACCAGATGCCGTCCACGGTCATCTCCCGACCCCCGGGGACAGCTTGAACCTAGAAGGGGAATTGGCACCAGTCAAGCGGGACGTGGCGGTTCGGAAAATACCTGCTGCCAGCCAAAAGGCCCCGAGAAAGGGAAAAGCCTTCTTGCAAGGAAAAGCTCGGTATCAAGGCAAGGTTGCTCGTCTGCGCGTTTTGGCTCCGGACTTTCCGCTTACTAGCCGCGGTCTTTCAGGTTTTTTCCCTGACAGAGTTTTTCCGGAGCGTCTTCTCCGAGGGGCAAGTGACGAGTCCCTTGCTGCGTTTTGTGAATTCGGGCAGAGTCGTCGGCGGAGTCGAACCGGCTGCGGGAGCGCGCGTGCGGCACATCCATGAATTATTCCTGGTCGTGGCCTTCCTGGCCGGGTGCGCCGGTGTGGTGTGCTTTGCGTTGCTCTCCTGGCTCCGGTATTGGCGGTGGCGCCGGCGGGAGAAGCGAAGCGTGAAGGACGGGCTGACGCCGCGGCCCGGCCCATCTCCGGTCGTGCGCTGGACGCTCACCGGGTTGACGCTGGCCGGTCTGGGGTGCCTCGGCTGGGGCTTTCTCTTCGAACCCGCCTATCCACGATTGGAGCGGCTCGTGTTAGCCGTTCCCGGGCTCTCGGCGCCCTTGCGGCTGGTCCAGCTCTCCGACCTGCACCTGGATGGCCGGGAGGAGCGGCTGGCGCGCGCGCTGGCGTTGGTCGAGGAGGCGGCGCCCGACCTCATCGCGCTGACCGGAGACTACCTCAACGACGAGAAGGACCAGCCGGTCCTCGAGCGTCTCGGGGAACGGCTGGTCGCCATCGCCGGCGAGGGGGCGGTGTTCGCGGTGGGCGGGAACTTCGACGGCGCGATCGGCGATGGCGGCTCGCTGGACACCCTCTCGCGGGCCGGGGTCCAGGTGCTCGACGGCACCGGGGTGGTGTTCACCCGGAGAGATGCCGCGCTGCAGGTGTTCGGGATGCGGCATACCTTCGACTACTTCGACTGCGACGAGTGGCTGCCGCAGCTCGCCGCCCAGGTGCAGCCGGGGGTGCCGGCCATCCTGCTGTACCACGAACCCAGCCTGGCCGAGTCGCCCGGGGCCGAGGCCTTCGCGCTGCAGATTTGCGGCCACACCCACGGCGGGCAGGTGCGCCTGCCCTTCATCGGCGCGTTGCTCACGCTGGCGCGGCACGGCCGGCGCTACCAGGCCGGGCTCTATGCTCTGGCGCCGGGCCGCCACCTCTACATCAACCGGGGCCTCGGCCTGGAGCCTGCTCCAGCACCACAGGTGCGCTTCCTGTGCCCGCCGGAGGTGACCTTGCTCGAGCTGGTGCCGGCCGCCAACGATTGACGCCAACGGGATCTGGGCATACCTTGCATGACACTGGATGCTCCCGGCCGGGTCACCATCTTGGCGCGGCCGGCCGCGGGGTCCTCCCAGCCAGCGCGGGCGTGCGCGCGTTGGGGATGGTACAGGCTTCGTTTCAAGGAGGTGCTTCATGCCTGACGTCATCGTGACTTTTCCTGGTGGGCTGAAGGTCGACGCCAAGGTCGGCGAGTTCACCGTTCGCACCGATCAGCCTGCGGGCGGGGGAGGGGACGGCTCCGCCCCGACGCCGTTTGCCGTCTTTCTCGCCTCGCTGGGCGCCTGCGCCGGCATCTACGTGCTCGGCTATCTGAAAGCGCGCTCGCTCCCCACCGACGGGCTTGAGATCCGCCAGGAGCACGAGGTCGATCCCGACACGGGGTTGGTGGGCACGGTGCGCATGCGCATCCGCTTGCCGGCCGGTGTGGGAGCGGAGCACCACGCCTCCATCGTGCGTTCGGCGCAGAAGTGCGCTGTGAAGAAGCACCTCGAACACCCACCGGCCTTCGACGTGGCCATCGCCTGAGGAGCGCCGATGTTCGAAGTCAGCGTGCAGACGACCATCTCGGCCTCGCATCGCTTGCGTGGCCACCAGGGCAAGTGCGAGAAGCTCCACGGCCACAACTGGCGCATCGAGGCCACCGCCGGCCGCGAGGAGCTTGATGGCCTGGGCATGGTGGTGGACTTTTCCATCTTCCGCCAGATGCTCAAGGAGGCGACGGCCTCGTTCGACCATACCGACCTCAACGGCCTGCCCGAGTTCGAGCGCGTCAACCCCTCCAGCGAGAACCTGGCGCGCATCGTGTACGAGAGGCTCAGGCCCCGGCTCGCTCGTGGCGGGGTGCGCTTGCTCCGGGTCACCGTCTGGGAGACCGAGGGCTCGGCGGCCGTGTACCATGAAGAAGAGTGACGAGACTCTATCGGTCTGCGAGATCTTCCGCTCCATCGCCGGGGAGACGACGCACGCCGGCCGCCCGGCCGTATTCGTGCGTCTTGCCGGGTGTAACCTGGCCTGCCGCTTCTGCGACACGGGCTATGCTCGCAGCGGCGGACAGGTGCTTGGGCTATCAAAGGTGCTGGCCTGGGTGCGCCGCGCCGGCGAACCCCTGGTCGTCGTCACCGGCGGCGAGCCGCTCCTCCAGCCGGGTACGGGGCGCTTGCTGCGCGCGCTTCGCCGCGACGGGCGCGAGGTGCTCCTCGAGACCAACGGCAGCTTGGACCTCGGCGTGGTCCCCCGGGGCGTGCGCGTCATCCTGGACGTGAAGTGCCCGGGCAGCGGCGAGAGCCGGCGCAACCGGCGCGCGAACCTGGCACGGCTGCGGCCGGGCGACGAGCTGAAGTTCGTCATCTCGGACCGGCGGGACTTCGCGTGGGCCCTCCGCCTTCTCTCCAGAACGCGCCTGCCGCGGGGCGTGGCCATCCTGTTCTCCCCGGTGCAGCCCGACCTCCCACCCGGCCGGCTGGCGGAGTGGATGCTCGGCGCCAGGCTGCCGCCGCATAGCCGCCTCCAGATCCAACTCCACCGAGCGCTGTGGCCCGCGGGTGGCGACGGCGACATCTTGTGGCGCGCCCACGCCCCCGGCCGAACCGGCAAATGAGGCGAACGCCTCCGGAAGGCCGCGAGAAGAGCCGTATGGCTTTTGAGCCGAACGCAGCAGAACTTCGCCGATTACCCCTGGTGCTTGAACAGCTCGCCGAGCCGACGGCGCAGCTCATCACGAGTATTGCGAAAAGCATTCAATCTGTCTGATTCGCCGCCTCGAACGGCCGCCGGGTCCGGCAGGCCCCAGTGCAGCCGGGTGGCCTTGCCGAGGAAGAGCGGGCACTCCTCCTCGCCGCACAGGGTGATTACCGTGTCGACCTCGGAGGCGGGGATCTCGGAGACGCTTTTCGAGCGGTGATGGGAGATGTCGATGCCGATCTCCCGGAGCACGGCGACGGCCTCGGGGCGCACGCTCGCCGGACGCGAGCCGGCGGACCACACCTTCGTTCCGGCGGGGGCCATCGAGCGGGCGAGGCCCTCCGCGAGTTGGCTGCGCGCCGAGTTGGCGACACAGAGAAAGAGGAATCCGCGCGGCTTCAGCGCACGGAGCACCGCGGCCTCCACCATCCACTCGGGCGGGATCCCCGCTCCGCCGTCGTAGGTCCGGCAGCAGAGCGCACCTTGGGTGGTGGTCTTGCCCTCGACATCCGCGCCATCGACCCGGATGGAGGGAGAGCCGAGGAAACCGAGGGCGGCGGCCTTCTGTTCGGTGTCCACCTCCACGCGTTCTACCCGGACGCCGGGAAGGAGACGGTCCACCACTCCCTGCGCCAGCTCCAGCGCGGGTCTTTCGTGGGGACAGCCGGCGAACACCAGGACCTCGATGCGCGGCGAAGTCTTCTTCATGGGCCGACCTGTATGGGCTTGCGCCCCGTCACCCGGACGCTGGAGACCTTGCCCGCCAGCTCCCGGACCACCCGATCGAGCTTCTCCCTGGGCAACGACGCAGAGCCGCAACAGCAGGCTCCGGCCGCCTCGGTGTCGAGCAGGGCGCGAAGCTGCGCCTCGTCATAGACCAGCCGGTCGCGGACGGCGACGTCGATCAGGCCGGCTTCTTTCAGGCCCTCGACGTAGGCATCCTCGGGGATGGCGCCCGCGACACACGCCGAGTAGAGCAGCCCTTCGGCCCGCATCCAGTCGGGCAGCGGCTCGGCCACCATGTCCGCGATGGAAAAGCGCCCGCCCGGCCTGAGCACCCGGTGAATCTCGGAGAAGACCCGTTCTTTCTCCGGGGACAGGTTGATCACGCAGTTGGAGAGCACGAGGTCGATCGACGCCGCCTCGACCGGCAGGTCCTCGATGATGCCCTGGCGCACCTCCACGTTGTCAAGACCCGCCGCGGCCGCGTTGGCACGGGCGCGCTCGATCATGGCCGGGGTCATGTCGACGCCGATGACTCGCCCCCTCGGCCCGGCCAGCTTGGCCGCGAGCAAGAGGTCGATCCCCGCGCCCGAGCCGAGGTCGAGCACCGTGTCGCCCTCGCGGATCTCGGCCAGAGCCACGGGGTTCCCGCAGCCGAACGAGCTCGCCACCGCGTCGGCGGGAAGCGTCGCCAGCGCTTCGCGGGAGTAGCCGGCCAGGGCCGCCAGGGTGGCGTCGCAGGCCGGCCCGCCGCAACAGCCGCCAGCGGTGCGCGTGTTCTCGACGGCGCGGGCGTATGACTCCGAAACCGACTTGCGGATGTCGACCGGGCGCATCATGAGCGGACCTCCTGCCTGCCGTAGTATCTTCTCCCCAACCACAGGGCGACGTTGACGAGCCCGATCATCACCGGCACCTCGACCAGCGGCCCGATGACCGCCGCGAAGGCCGCGCCGTGGCCGATGGTGAAGGTGGCCACCGCCACCGCGATGGCCAGCTCGAAGTTGTTCGAGGCCGCGGTGAAGGAGAGCGTGGTCGCCTGGCCGTAGCTGGCCCCGACCTTCCTGGACAAGAAGAAAGAGATCAAGAACATCACCACGAAGTAGATGAGCAGCGGGATGGCGATGCGGACCACGTCGAGCGGCAGCTCCACGATCTTCTCGCCCTTGAGCGCGAACATCACCACGATGGTGAAGAGCAACGCGACGAGCGTGATGGGGCTGATCTTCGGGATGAACTTGTTGTGGTACCAGTCCTTGTCCTTGGCCTTGATGAGCGCAAAGCGGGTGATGATCCCGGCCAAGAAAGGGATGCCGAGGTAGATGAAGACGCTTTTCGCGATCTCGCCGATGGTGATGTCCACCGCCACGCCCTGAAGGCCGAACCAGGTCGGCAGCACCGTGATGAAGACGTAGGCGTAGACCGAGAAGAAGAGCACCTGGAAGATCGAGTTGAAGGCCACCAGGCCCGCGCAGTACTCGGTGTCGCCCCGCGCCAGCTCGTTCCACACGATGACCATGGCGATGCAGCGGGCGAGTCCAATCATGATGAGCCCCACCATGTACTCGGGCTTGTCGTGCAAGAAGAGCACGGCCAGGGCGAACATCAGGACCGGGCCGATGATCCAGTTCTGCACGAGGGACAGGCCCAGGACCTTGGTGTTGCGGAACACCGGTCCCATCTCCTCGTAGCGGACCTTGGCCAGCGGTGGGTACATCATCAGGATGAGCCCGATGGCGATGGGGATGCTGGTCGTGCCCACGTTGAACTGGTTGATGAACGGCTCCAGCGCCGGGAACAGGTAGCCGGCGCCGACGCCGATCCCCATGGCCAGGAAGATCCACAATGTGAGGTAGCGGTCGAGGAAGGAAAGGCGCTTGGCCACGCCGGGTTCGGTGCCAGCGGTCGCGGCGGCTGCAGTGGTCGGATCGTTGCTCATCATTTTCCTCCTGAATTTGGCTCGCGAGCACGGTGCGCTGGTTTGCCGTTGGTCGAGGGCCCGCAGGCGCCGCCGGGTGCGCATGCAGCGTCACGTTCCTTGCGTTGGAGCCAGCCGTTGAGGTTCTGGAGGATCCGCGCGGCACCGGGGTGATGGGCGAGTTTTTCGCTAAGGACGTCTAGCAGCGCGCGCTCGACCTGGTTGTCGGTCGGGCAGATCGAGTAGTAGGACCAGGTGGCTTCCTTGCGATCGGTCACCAGGCCCGCGTGGCGCAGGGTGGCGAGGTGTCTGGAGGCCTTCGACTGGGTGATCTGGAGCGCCTCCATGAGGTCGCACACGCACAGTTCCCGGTGGTTGAGCAGCAGCCACAGTATCTTGAGCCGCGACTCGTCGGCGAGCAGTTTCAGGAACCGGGCGACGTCTTTCACGACAACCTCCGCGCCGATGTGTTTATTCGTATATGCGGTTACACGCATGATGTCAAGGGTGGCCTTTCCAGAACCCTTGTGGGCTCGAGCCGCATCGCCACTTCCAGATGGCACTTGAAATCGGGGCCCGCGGGCGCGCCAACCAGTTTTCTTGGGTAAAGATCGGTCGATTGAAATGCTTCCAGGAACATTTAGAGTGGGACATCTTGACCAAATTTTACAACCGGTTTTAGTATGCCCGCATGAAATCCAACCGATGTTTCTTGTTTCTTTCCGTGGTGCTGGCCCTGTCCCAGGTCCTTCCCGCGGCCGCCTCCATGGCCGTACGGCTCTCGCTCGACGATCTCGTCGCGCGGGCCGAGCGGGTGGTGACGGCACGGCTCGCCGGGGAGCCCGAGTCCTTCTGGCGCGGCCAGCGCATCTACACCCGCTACACCTTCGCCGTCGAGGAGGAGTGGCTGGGGAAGGGAGAAACGACCTTCTCCATCGAACAGCCGGGCGGAGCGGTGGGGAAATGGGCCCAGAAGGCCCACGGCTTCCCGGTGTTCGAGCAAGACGAGCGGGTGGTGCTGTTCCTCGGCTCTTTCGAGGGGCAGCCACGAGTGGTCGGGATGTGCCAGGGAGTCTTCCGGTGGGTGGAGGAGGGCGGCCGCGCCATCCTGGAGCAGAAACTCGATGGCCTGCGCCTCGTCCCCGAGGGCGGCGAGCCCATCCGCGTCGAGGCGAGCGAGCTGCGGCGCGTCATCGAGCGGCGGCAGGAAGGAGCGCGGCCATGAGGACGCTCCTTCTGCTGCTCGCTGCCGTGTTCTCGCTGGGAGTCTTCGCCGAGCCGGCCGCGGCCTGCTCCCGCAGCCGGGATCCGCAAAATGACAAGGTTTGCCTGTGGTGGAACAAGCGCAACGTGAGCTTCTTGCTGCACCGCACCTGCTCGCTGGACGTGCAGCCCGCGGACAACTGCTACAACGCGGTGCGCGCCTCCTACCAGGCCTGGCGCAACGCCTGCACCGATCTTGCGCTCGTCGACGGCGGGCTCACCGACCGGACCGACCTGGGCTTCGATCAGGAGAACTGGAACAACAACATCAACCTGCTCATCTTCCAGGCGGACTGGGGCGGCCGAGACCGCAGCTCCATCGCGCTCACCACCACCACCTACGACCGTGACACCGGGCAGATCGTGGACGCGGACATCGAGTTCAACGACGAGTACTTCCACTTCACCGTGCCCCAGTCGCCGGCGGTGGACATCGACATCCAGAACGCGCTGGTGCACGAGCTGGGGCACGCGATCGGGCTCGACCATTCGACCGACTCCCAGGCCACCATGTACCCCACCGCCAACACGGGCGAGACGCTCAAGCGCGATCCCGACGCGGACGACTTCCAGTGCCTGTGTGAGATATACCCGCCCGGAAAATCCGCCACCAAGTGCGACGGCAGCAACACGGGAGACGATGAGGGCGGTTGCCGCTGCGTCGGAGCGGGCGCGGGTGGCGCGGGAGCCTGGTTGCTTTGCCTTTTATTCTTGCGCCGGCGCGTCGAGGGGCGCTGTGCCGGCAGGAAGGAGAAGCGGGCATGATCCGGAATGGCATTTCGCTCGGGGTGGGGTTTTTCGCCGCCGCCTGGTTGATGGCCGGCTGCGACGAGACCCGGCTGCACAAGGTCACGCAGCACTACGATCTCTTCTTCCCTGAGGGGGAGGTCCAGAAGGACACCTTCACCCAGAAGGCCGCGGCCATGATCGACATCCTGTGGGTGGTGGACAACTCGCCCAGCATGCTGCAGGAGCAGAACAACCTGGCCAACAACTTCGACTCCTTCATCGGCATCATCGAAAGCTCGAACGTCGACTACCAGATCGCGGTCATCTCCACCGACATGGATCAGGCGAGCCACAAGGGCCAGTTCCTGGGCAACCCCAAGATCATCCAGCGCGGGCCGAACGCCAAGGCCCAGTTCCAGGCGAACATCCGGGTGGGCACCACCGGCGCCGGCAACGAGCAGGGCCTGATGGCCGCCTGGACCGCGCTGACCGAGCCGCTGATCTCGGGCGTCAACGCCGGCTTCTTGCGCCCGGGGGCCTCGCTGGCGGTGATCTTCGTCTCGGACGAGGATGACCACTCGTTCAACAAGATCACCTTCTACCAGCGTTTCTTCGAGCAGCAGAAAGGCGTCGGCAACGAGAACCGGGTGGTGGGCGGCGCCATCGTGGGCGACGAGCCCGACGGCTGCCAGAACCCCCAGACCGGCGCGGCGGTGGTGGGCCGGCGCTACCACGAGCTGGTGCAGCAGGTGGGCGGCAGCATCGGCTCGATCTGCGCCTCCGACTGGAGCGCCACCTTGAACCAGCTCGGCCTCACCGTGGCCGGGTTGGACCGGCGCTTCACGCTGTCCGATCCGCAGCCCGAGGACAGCACCATCGACGTCAAGGTCAACGGCACATCGGTCCCTCGCGACTACCAGAACGGCTGGACCTTCGAGAACGGCAGCGTGTTCTTCGCCGGGGGCTACGTGCCGCCGCCGGGAGCCACCATCGAGGTGAGCTACCTGCACCCGCAGAAGGAGTTCACGCTCACCCAGATCCCGGCCTACGATCCCAACAACCCGGGGGCCGACATCCACGTGACGGTGTACGCGCCGGGGGCCGCCCAGTGTACCAAGACCTCCGACTGCGCCAGCGAGTGCGGGCTGGCCGGCCGCTGCGACGGCATGGCCATCAACTACGACTACACCTCCGGCTGGGTGCTGGAGACGCCCAGCGTGGGGACCGAAACCCACTACGTGGTGTCCTTCGAGGGCAACTACTACCCGCTGGGCGGCTCGGTCATCCAGGTGGTGTACTCCTGCGCCGGCGGCTGCAAGTTCAACCCCTGAACGAGGCGAGGTCTGCCATGAAGTATCTTATCCTGTGTAGCGTGGTGGCTCTGCTGGCCGCGGGGTGCGGCGGCGGCTCGGAGAAGGTCGGTTGCGAAAAGGACGGCGACTGCGGCCAGAACTTCAAGTGCGACATCTACACCAAGACCTGCCGTTGTATCTCGGACGCGGCCTGCCTGGCGGCGGGCGAGAAGTGCATGCCGGACGGCACCTGCCAGGTGTACACCGGCTGCAAGAGCGACATGGAGTGCGGTGCCTGCAAGCGCTGCGATTCCGCCAGCGGCGAGTGCCTGTGTACCGATAGCTGCGGCTGCCCCACCGGCGAGATCTGCAACGCCTCGGGCTATTGCCAGCCCAGCAGCGGTTGTTTCGACAACCAGGATTGTCCCAGCGGCCAGTTCTGCGACACGGGCAGCAAGAGCTGCAAGAACAACGGCACCTGCGTGACGAAGTTCCAGTGCCCGCTGGGCCAGATCTGCACTGGCGGGGTGTGCGTGGCCGGCTGCGAGGACTACGGCGACTGCCCCATGCGCGCTTCCTGCGTGGGTGGCCAGTGCGCGGCCGGGGTGTGCCAGGACGACTCCTTCTGCGGGTTCTTGGAGTACTGCAACAACGGCACCTGCACCAACGCCTCCAGCGCGGCCACCCCGTACTGCAAGGCCTGCAAGGGCCTCGACATGTGCGGCAGCCGCGACAACCCCTGCCTGCTCTACCCGTACGTGGGGGACGCCTTCGACCAGGCCTATCCCTACTCCACCACCGACGACACCCAGTACTGCGGGGTGGACTGCTCTGGTGGCCAGCGTTGCCCGAACGGCTTCTCCTGCAACACCATCTCGGTGGTGGACCAGAACGACGACTGCACCTCCAGCCACACCTGTCCCGGCGGCATCCCGTGCATCAAGGACCCGGAGAGCGACAAGTCCTACTGCCCGTGCCACGACACCTCGAACCCGTGCCCGGCCAACACCTGCCTGATGGGCGACACCTGCGGCGCCATGACCAAGAAGTGCGTGGCCCTGGCCATGAGCGGCATCGACGTGCCCTGCACCCAGAACTCCGACTGCAACATCTGCACGGTGAGCTTCAAGCACTGCATGTCCAACAACGACTGCAAGCCCATCGTGTGCGAGAAGGAATCCGGCCAGAGCTACGGCTGGTGCACGGTGGGCAAGGCCTGCGGCTTGCTGGAAGGCTTCCACTGCCAACCCTGATCCGGGGGAGGGAGGCGCGCGATCCCATGACGCCGCAAGAAGCGCATTGCCAGGAGACTTCCTTGAGGATTCGCATGCTCTGCGGGGATGAGCCCGACCATCTTGTGGCGCGAACGCGGGGCCGAAACAGCCAGCGCGTTCGCGCGCCGGTTAGCAATCCGGCCAGTGACCACGTTGGCATTGTCAGATGGTATCAGAGGCTGGCCGCGAGAAGGCAGCGCCTGTACCCGGTCCTACTGGGTTGCGGCCTCACCCTCGCGCTCCTGGTCGCGGGCTGCGACGACGTGCGCTTCACTCCCAGCCTGCTCCAGGTGGACACGTTCGAACAGGCGAAGCTTCCGGTGGTAGACATCCTGTGGGCGGTGGACAACAGCGGCTCCATGCTGGAGGAGCAGCAAAAGCTCGGCGACAAGTTCGATCTCTTCATGGATGCGCTGCAAGACTCTGGCGCCGACTTCCACATCGGGGTGATCTCGACCGACACCGAGGATCCCACCCAGTCGGGCAAGCTCCAGGGCACGGTCAAGATCATCGACTCGCGCACGGCCGATCCCAAGGCGGTGTTCGCCGCCAACGTGAGGTTGCCACTCACCGAGAGCCGAACCGAGCGCGGCCTGGACGCGGTGGCCCTGGCGCTCTCGCCCGAACTGGCCGCCGGCGCCAACCAGGGTTTCTTCCGCCAGGACGCGGCGCTGTTCGTGATCGTGGTCTCCGACGAAGACGATCATTCCATCGGCCTGCCGCGCTACTACGGCCGGCTGCTGGAACACCACAAGGGTGCCGGCAACGAGAACCGGGTGAACCTCTCCGCCATCGTGGGCGACCGTCCCTGCGGCTGCGGGCGTGATTGCTCCGAACCGTTCCTGGGCGTGGGCGCCGAGGCGGGCGAGCGTTACCTTCAAGTGCAGGAGGCCACCGGCGGGTACTTCCACTCCATCTGCGAGCCGGATTACGGTCCCATCGTGGCCGATCTCGGCATCAACGCGGCCGGGCTGCACCGCAAGTTCTACCTCACCACCCCGCCGCAGCCCGCCACCATCGAAGTGCTGGTGGTGACCGACGCCGATCCCACCTGCGAACGGGCCACCGATTGCGCCGCCGGCAGCGTGTGCTCCGCCTCGCACCGCTGCGGGCACAAGCTCTCGCGCATGGAGGGCGACCAGGGGGACTGGATCTACGAGCAGGGGCAGAACGCCATCTTCTTCCCCGGGGGCTACCTCCCGCCGGCTGGCGCCACGCTGGAAGTCGCCTACTGGAGGATGCCATGACCCCGCCGCGTGTCGGTTGTCTTCTGCTGATTCTGCTGCTGGTTGCCACCTGCGACAAGAGCAGCACCTTCCAGGGCGAGTGCAAGCGAGACCGGGACTGCCAGGACTTCGAACGCTGCGACACCATGACCTTCCGCTGCGTGTGCGCCACCGACCAGGCCTGCGCCGAGGGCGAATTCTGCAACGCGAGCGGGAGTTGCCAGCGCAAGACCGGCTGCGTGACCAACGCGGACTGCCCGGCCAACACCTTCTGTGACACCGGCAGCGGCGAGTGCATGGCCACGGGGCGCTGCTCGCAGGACCTCCAGTGCGACCTGGGCAAGGTGTGCGACACTCAGACCAGCCTGTGCCGTGCCGGCTGCCGCGATACCGCCGATTGCGATCTCGACCGGCGTGAGGTCTGTGAAAACGGGCAGTGCCTGCCCGGCCGCTGCGAGAACCACCAGTACTGCGAGTTCGGGCGCATGTGCGATCCCGCCACCCGCACCTGCGTCCTGCCCGCCGATCCCTTCTGCGCCCCCGGCTGTGATCCCATCTGCTCGACCTGCACCGACAAGACGAAGGGCCCCTGCGGCGATCCCGCCGACCTGTGCTACGACGGCGGCGCCGGCGGCACCTTCTGCTGGGTGTCTTGCCAGGACGATCCGGACTGCCCCTCGGGGTACGAGTGCCAGCCCACCTCGGTGAGCTGGGCGCCGGGGTGCGCCACCGACAGCGATTGCCTCACCGTGGCCAACACCTGCGGGCGGCAGAGCCACCGCTGCGCGCTCAACCAGCAGCCCTGCGACACCGACAACGACTGCCTGACTTTCCAGGTGCGCTGCGAGGTGGGGAGCTGCATCATCGGCCGCTACTGCCGGCCGGTCGGCGGCTGCCGCTAGCCCTCTCCCGTCCGTTGCGGGGGCCGGCGAAGCGCGAATTTCCCGAAGGCCCGCGTCGTGACCAGGCGGCCTTCCCGTGACACGATCCGGCCGCGGAGCAGCACCGTCCGGGGATGACCGTAGAGGGTCATGCCGGCATACGGCGAAAAGTCGCGACCGTTCCTCGATTGCGCGGGAAGCCGTTCGCGGTGCTCCGGATCCCACACCAGCACGTCGGCGTCCGCGCCTGGAAGAAGGTTTCCTTTTCGTGGGAACAACCCGAACCGGCGCGCCGGGCCCTCGCTGTGGAGGAAGGCCCAGCGGGTTGCCGAGATGCGGCCAGTCCGGACGCCATGGGTGAAGGTCAGGCGCAGCGCGGTCGCGACGCCCGGCAGCCCAAAGGCCAGGTGATCGAGGTGGCCGCCCCATGCGTCCTTGGTGGAAAGGTCGAAGGCGCAGTGGTCGGTGGCCAGCGCCTCCAACATTCCGGCGGCCAGCGCGCTCCACAGGCCGCGGCGATCCCTTTCACCGCGCAGCGGTGGGCAGCAGGCGAAGCGGTGCCCGTCCCGGTCTGAAAGCCGGTCCTTGTCCAGTACCAGGTACTGGGGGCACGTATCGCCGCTGGCCCGGATCCCGCTCTGGCGCGCGGCCCCCACCAGCGCGGCCGCCCCGGCGGTCGACAGGTGCACCAGGTGCAGGTGGGCGCCGGTGGCCCCGGCCAGCAGGATGGCCTGGGCAGCGGCCATTTCCTCGACCAACGCCGGGCGCGACAGGGCAAGCCCCGAGGCCCCGGGCCGTTGCCGGCGCGGAAGGGAGTCCACCCGCTGACGGAAGTGGTCGATCAGGGGCTCGTTCTCGGCGTGCACGCACACGATCAGGCCCTGCGCCGCGCAGGCGCTCATGATCTCGAGCAGCCGTCCCTCGTCCGACTGCCAGCCTCGCTCGCGATAGATGAGGAACACCTTCACCGACGGAGCCCCCGCACGCGCGAGCGCGGCCAGTTCGCGGCGCCAGCCGGGCCGCCAGTCGATGAGCACGTTGTGCAGGGAATAGTCGCAGAACACCCGCCCATCCGCCCGGGCGCGCCGCCGCCGGAAGGCCGAGAGCGGGCCTTCGCCCGGCTCCGGCGCCGTGTAGTCGATGAAGGTGGTGACCCCCGCCGCTGCCGCGCTGGCGCTCCCCGAGGAGAAGTCGTCGCAGGTGGTCCGGCCGCCGCCCACGCCGAGCTCGAAGTGGACGTGGGGATCCACGGCGCCGGGGAGCACCAGGCAGCCGGCGGCATCGAGCACCGTGGACGCCTCGGCAGGTCGGCGCTTTCCGGGTCGGAGCCAGCGTTGCACCCGACCTCCGGAGACAAGCAGGTCGGCCCGGCGATAGCCGCGACCGTCGAAGACCCGGCCGGAACGAATCAACAGATCGCGTTGCATGTCGGATGCTCCCAGGTTGTTCCTGTCCCGTGGCTGCCCGTGGCTGGATCCAGCGACCCGACGCTGGCCCCACGCCTGCGGATTAGAGGAGCGGCGTTTTCTTGTCAAGCTCGCGGATGCTCTGCTATGTTTTTACCGCGGAGAAAGGCCCGGCCCATGCATTCGTTGGAGGCGGGCGCCGAATTCGGCCCCTATACTCTGATCCGGCGGCTCGCCACCGGCGGCATGGGGGAGATCTGGCTCGCCGAGCAGCGCGGCATCTCGGGCTTTCGCAAGAGGGTGGTGATCAAGACCATCCTGGAGTGTTTCTCCGACGACGCGGCCCTGGTGGACATGTTCCTCGGCGAGGGCAAGATCGCCGCCGGCTTCACCCACCCCAACATCGCACAAACCTATGACCTGGGCTGCATCGAGGGCACCTACTACATCGCCATGGAGTTCGTGAACGGCCGGGACCTGCGCGAGCTGCTGCTCGCCAACATCGACCGGCGCCGCTTCATCCCGCTCAACCTGGTGCTGCGGATCGTGGCCGAGTGCTGTCAGGGACTTCAATACGCACACACCTGGAAGACCCCCGATGGGCAGCCCGCCGGCATCGTGCACCGCGACATCAGCCCGCAGAACATCCTGGTGACCTTCGAGGGCGCGGTGAAGATCGTGGACTTCGGCATCGCCAAGGCCACGCACATGGCTTCCAAGACCCGTTCCGGCGTGCTCAAAGGCAAGTACGCCTACATGGCGCCCGAGCAGGTCCGTGGCCGCGAAATCGATGGCCGGGTCGATATCTTCTCCCTGGGCGTGGTGATGTACGAGATGGTCACCGCCCGCCGGCTGTTCAAGCGCAACAGCGAGATGGCGACCCTGGACGCGGTGCTCCAGTGCGAGGTGCCGCCGCCGCGACGGCTGGATGAGAAGATCCCGCGCGAAGTCGAGGGGCTGGTGATGCGAGCAGTGGCGCGGGAGCCGGAACAGCGCTTCCAGACCGCGCTCGAGATGCAGCTCGCCGTCGAGCAGGTCATGCTGGAGTGTGCCCTGCCGGCCTCGTTGGCCCACGTGGCCGCCTACATGGGCGAGATGTTCGGCGGGGCCGAGAGCGAGCGGCGCACCGGTGCCGGAGGCACCGAGCGGCGCATGAGCCAGCTCCCCGGGGTGCGGGAACCCTCGGTGGCGCTGGAGCGCACAGCGGCCTACGCCCCCGGGCTGGACCTTCCCTCGCCCGATCGGGGCGGCGGCGACACCCGCAACCTCCTCGTCTCGCGCAGCCGGCCAGCTCCCGTGGAAAAAACAACGACCCCCGTGACCGGCTCCCGCTCCGTTCCGCCGCCTCCCCGGACGTCCCGGCGGCGGCGGGCCCTCGTCCTCTCCACCGTGGCCCTCCTGGTGGTGGCGGCCAGCGGTTTCTTGGCGGTCTCCTACCTCCTGGAGCCAGGACGCGGCGATCTGGACGCCGGTCCGTCGGTGGCGCCCCCCGCGCAAGAGCCCGGTACATCCATGGTCAATCCGCCGGATGCGGGCTCGCCTGAACCTGGAGCGGAGCCGGGCGTACCGGCCACTCCGGATGGTGGGAGCGTGGCGCTGCGAGCCGACACGGAAAGGCCCATGCCTCCGCCGCCGGAGACTCGCCTGGCCTACTTGAGCCTCACCACCAGCCCGCCCTCTGAGATCCACCTGGGCAAGAGGCTCCTGGGGACCGGTTCCGTGCAACGAGTGCCGCTCCCCGCGGGGCGCCAGCAGCTCAAGGTGGTGGCCCGCCCGGGCACCAGCCGGACGCTTTCGCTCAACCTGGCCCCCGGCCAGCACCTGGTGAAACAGGTCGCCTTCGAGGAAGGCAAGCTGCGGGTAGTGGTGGAGCCCTGGGCGGAGGTCCATGTGGACGGCAAGTTCGTGGACAAGACGCCCATGCGGGCCATCCCGCTGCTGGAGGGGTTCCACCAGGTCCGCCTGGTGAACGGCCCGCTCGGCAAGGACGTGACCGAGACAGTGAACATCCCCCCGGGTCAGACCATCACCATCAGCAAGGACTGGCGCTGATCAAGCTGGCCTGCGCTTCGAGTTGCGCATCTGGGTAGCCAAGAAAGCCCCGACCACCAACGGGTCCAGTTGGGTGCCGGCCACCTCGCGGATGATCTTCAGCGCCTCCTCGGCACTGCGCGGTTTGCGGTAGGGCCGCTGCGAGGTCATGGCGTCGAAGGTGTCCGCCACCGCGATGATGCGCGCGCCCAGCGGGATCTTCGGGCCGGCCAGGCTGTCGGGGTACCCCTTGCCGTCGATGCGCTCGTGGTGGAAGCGCAGGTAGGGCACCAAGTGGCGGTGCGAAGCCATCTTGTCCAGGATGTCGGCGCCGACCGCGGGGTGGGTCATGATGTGCCGGTACTCCTCGTCGGTGAGGTGGCCCGGCTTGTTGAGCACGTCCTCGCGGATACCGATCTTTCCCAGGTCGTGCAGCCGCGCCCCGTCCACCAACTCCGCAAGTTCGTTGCGCGGCAGGCCCAGCTCCTCGCCGATGGCCGCGGAGTACTCGGCCACCCGGTCGGAGTGGCCGCGGGTATAGGCGTCTCGCGCCTCCAGGGCGGTGATCATGCCGGCCAGGGTCTCCATGTAGTCCTGGCGCAGGCGATCCTGGGCGCGCAGCAACTCCTGGTTGGAGGCGAGCAGTTGCTCCATCAACCTGCGGCGCTCGACCTCCAGCTCCTTCTTCTCGGCGGCCCGGCGCACCTTCTCCAGCACGAGTTGGATGTCGTCGAAGGGTTTCACCAGGTAATCGAACGCGCCCAGGCGAAGCGCCTCGATGGCGCTCTCCAGCGAGGCGTACCCCGAGATGACGATCACTTCGCAGGCCGGAAGGTGGACCTTGACCGTTCCCAAGAGCTCGAGGCCGGACATGCCGGGGAGGTTCTTGTCCACCAGCATCACGTCGGGGGGCGCATCCCGCAGGAAGGACATGGCCTCCTCCGCCGAGCCCACCTCGGCGTGCGAGAACTCGGCCGCCAGGATGTCCGCCAGGACGACGCGGATGATCTCCTCATCGTCCACCACCAGCACGCGGTTGGTTCCCGGCGGGCCTTGATAGCTTGGTTTGGGGAAGACGCTCAATCGGCGCACTCCTCGACCGCCCCGTTATCTACATTACCAGGCGTTGTCGTGGGGTACAAGGAGCAAACCCAAATCCCCGGATAACGCGAACGGGTCCTGCCGCCTCTTCCCCCGGCTCTCTCCCGATAGATCGTTCGCCGGGGACCCCCTCGGCGTCACCCCTTCGCGTATAAAATCCCTCTCGGAATCAGTGAGGCCGAGTCTCTTAACCGGGGATTGGGTGAGGGAAGGCAAGCGGCTCAGTTCTTTTCCTTGAATTCGGCGTCGATCACGTCGCCGTCCGGCGCCTTGCCCGCTGGGTTGCCGTCGCTCGGGGGTGGAGGAGGTGCGTAGCCTCCGGCAGCCGCTCCCGCGCCCGCGGCGCTCTTGTACAGCACCTCACCCATCTTGGTGGAGGCCTGCATCAGCTCGTCCGAGGCGCGGCGGATGCGCTCCGCGTCCTGCGAGGACAGCGCTTCCCGGAGGTCCTTGAGCTTGCCCTCGATGGAGGACACCACGTCGCCGGGCAGCTTCTCGCGGTACTCGCGCAGGGTCTTCTCGGTCTGGTAGGCGAGCTGATCGCCGCGGTTGCGGATCTCGATCTCCTCGCGCCGCTTCTTGTCCTCGGCCTCGTACTGCTTGGCCTCGTTGACCTTCTTGTTGACCTCGTCCTTGCTCAGGCCCGAGGACGAGGTGATGGTGATGTGCTGCTCTCGGCCGGTGGCGCGGTCCTTGGCCGTCACGTTCACGATGCCGTTGGCGTCGATGTCGAAGGTCACCTCGATCTGGGGCACGCCGCGTGGAGCGGGCGGGATGCCATCGAGCATGAACTTGCCCAAGGTGCGGTTGTCGCGCGCCATCTCGCGCTCGCCTTGCAGCACGTGCACCTCCACCGAGGTCTGACCGTCACTGGCGGTGGAGAAGACCTCGGACTTGCGGGTGGGGATGGTGGTGTTGCGCTCGATGAGGCGGGTCATGACTCCGCCCAGGGTCTCGATGCCGAGCGACAGCGGGGTGACGTCGAGGAGCAAAAGGTCCTTCACCTGGCCCTTCAGCACGCCGGCCTGGATGGCCGCGCCCACCGCCACCACCTCGTCCGGGTTCACCGAGCGGTTGGGCTCCTTGCCGAAGAACTTCTTGACCTCCTCCTGCACCCGCGGCATGCGAGTGCTGCCGCCCACCAGCACCACCTCGGCGATGTCCGAAGGCCGCTTCTTGGCGTCCTCCAGGGCACGGCGCACCGGCTCGAAGGAGCGCATGATCAGGTCCTCGCACAGCGACTCGAGCTTGCTGCGGGTGAGCTTGAGCTGCATGTGCTTGGGGCCGGACTGATCGGCGGTGAGGAAGGGCAGGTTGATCTCGGTCTCCAGCATGCTGGACAGTTCGATCTTGGCCTTCTCGGCCGCGTCCTTGAGCCGCTGCATGACCATCTTGTCACGGGAGACGTCGATGCCGGTCTCCTTCTTGAACTCGGCCACCAGATAGTCCATCACGCGCTGGTCGATGTTGTCTCCGCCCAGGTGGGTGTCGCCGTTGGTGGAGATGACCTCGACCACGTTCTCGCCGACCTCCAGGATGGAGATGTCGAAGGTGCCGCCGCCGAAGTCGTACACGGCGATGACCTCGTCCTTCTTCTTGTCCATACCGTAGGCCAGGGCGGCCGCGGTGGGCTCGTTGATGATGCGCTTCACCTCCAGCCCGGCGATGGTGCCGGCGTCCTTGGTGGCCTGGCGCTGGGCATCGTTGAAGTAGGCCGGCACGGTGATGACCGCCTCCTTGACCTCCTCGCCCAGGTAGGCCTCGGCGGCCTTCTTGAGCTTGGTCAGGATCTTGGCGCTGATCTCGGGGGGAGAGAGCCTCTTTCCGGCGACGTCGATAGCCACGTCGCCGTTGCCGCTGGCGGAGACCTTGTAGGGAACCAGGCGGATCTCCTCGGCGACCTCGTTGATCTTGCGGCCCATGAAACGCTTGATGGAGAAGACGGTGTTCTCGGGGTTGGTGATGGCCTGGCGCCGCGCCACCTGGCCCACGATGACCTCGCCGTCCTTCTGGTAGGCCACCACCGAAGGCGTGAGTCGGCCACCCTCTTCATTGACGATGACCTTGGGCTGGTCGCCCTCCATGATGGCCACGACCGAGTTCGTCGTTCCCAGGTCGATTCCGATGCACTTGCTCATGAGTATGTCCTCCAAAGCGTGTTATCTGCTCGGTAAATCGAGACAATTTTTCAAACCGGGCAAAACTTAAGCACCCTGACATTTCTGTCAAGGAGGCATCCAGAACCGGTTCGAGATCGCCGAGAAATTGTTTGCGCCGAAATTGGCGGAGGTGGTATTGCCATTCCATGCCGAGCAAGGTCTTTTTCCACGACTCGCGTGCCTCCTCGCGCCGAAGCCGCCTCGAAAAGGTACGAGACCTGTTCGCCCGCGCCGACCTTGCGGCGGTGGTGGCCGAGGGCGACCGGGTGGCGATCAAGGTCCACTGGGGCGAACCGGGCAACGTGGCGTTTCTCCCGCCCCCTTACGTCCGCCTGATCGCAGAGGAGGTGCGGAAGGCCGGCGGGCTGCCGTACGTGACCGACGCCAACACGCTCTATGTGGGCATGCGGCGCGACGCGGTGCAGAACCTCATGGCGGCGGCTCACAACGGCTATACCCCGGAGACATTGACCGCCCCGCTGATCGTGGCCGACGGGGTGAAGGGCCGGGACGGCCGGGAGGTCGAGCTCCCCGGCACCTCGCTGGGCAAGGCCAAGATCGCCTCCGGCATCCTGGACGCGGACGCCATGCTGGTGCTCAGCCATGTGAAGAGCCACATGCTGATGGGCTTTGGCGGGGCGCTCAAGAACCTGGGCATGGGCTGCGCCACGCCGGCCGGCAAGCAGATCCTGCACTCCGACGTACGCCCCCGGGTGGAGGCGGACAAGTGCCGCGGGGACGGGGCCTGCGTGCGGCGCTGCCCGGTGAATTGCATCGATCTTGTCGAGCGCGAGCCGTCCTCGGGCCGGGCCGCCCGGAAGGTCGCCAGGATCGACAGCGCGAGGTGTATCGGCTGCGGCGAGTGCACCGCGGCCTGCCCGCACGAGGCCATCCCGGTGCGCTGGAAGACCTCGGCCGAGGCCATCCAGAGAAAGACCGCGGAGTACGCGCTGGGCGCCGTCAAGGACAAGCCGGGCAAGGTGGGCTACCTCAACTTCATCCTGCAAGTGACGCCCGACTGCGACTGCTGCCACTGGAGCGACAACGCCTTCGTGCCGGACGTCGGCTTTCTCGCCTCCACCGACCCGGTGGCCATCGACGCCGCCAGCCTGGACCTGGTGCGCGCGGCGCCGCCGCTGCCGGGCTCGCGAGCCGAGGGGTGCCGGGGAGATCCCTGGCGCGCGGTATACGACATCGACCCCAATTTCATCCTCGAGCACGCCGAGAAGATCGGCCTCGGGACCCGCGACTACAAGCTGGTCAAGCTCTAGCAGGCTCTGGGCCGGGGGCGCCGGGTGCGCGATCGCGCCGGCACCTGAGAAGTCAGGCTACCGACAGGATGTTGGTGAGCAGGATCAGGGCGCAGGGGTGGGAGAGCGCGCCGCGCAGGCGGATCTCGCCGTTCAGGGCCTTCTTCAGCACCTCGCGCGTCTCCGGGGAGAACGGCCGCGGCAGGCCCGCTCGCAGCGGCAGCGCCGAGAGCTTGAGGATGTTCTCGGAGTCGGCCTCGATCTGGATGCGCGGCTCGCCCACGGTGCCGTCGTAGATCACGCACGAGCCGCGGTTGAAGAAGATGGTGAGGCGCACCCCGGCGTCCGGCGCCGAGATGCCCACCGTGGTCTTGAGCCTCGAGAAGGCCTTGCGCTTGCCGGGGTGGGCCTCGAGGTTCTGGGTGATGAGGTCGGCCAGCATGGTGGCCAGGCCGTTCTCCCGGGCACGCTCGTCCAGTGTGACAGAGGGGGTCACGCGTCGCTCCTAGTACGCCCGCTCGAGCACCGAGAGCACCTCGGCGGCCTCGGCGATGGGGCGCGGGCTGTAGATGATGGAACCATCGGAGAGCGCCATCTCGGCGACCTCGGCCAGCGCCTCGCGGGGAATGCCCAGCTCGGAGAGTCTCCGGGGTAGCCCGATCTCGGCGTTGAGTCGATCCATGCGGTCCGCCGCCGCCAGTCCGGCCGCGACCGGATCGGCGGGCGAGGCGGCGACTCCCATGGCCTGGGCCACCCACACGAAGCGCTCGCCGACGTCGGGCGCGAAGAAGCGCATGGTGTGCGGCAGCAACACCGCGTTCAGGGTGCCGTGGTGCTTGTGAAAACGCGCCCCCAGCGAGTGCACCATGGCGTGGTTGAGGCTCACCATGGCGTTGGAGAAGGCCGAGCCGGCCTGGGCCGCGGCGATGAGCATCTGCCCACGCGCCAGCAGATCGGCGCCGTTTCGTACGCTGCGGGGCAGGAACGCCATGATGGTTCGGATGGCGGCCAGCGCGCAGGCGTCCGAGAAGGGTTGGCGCAGGGTGGAGAAGAGCGCCTCCACCGCGTGGGCCATGGCGTCCATGCCGGTGGCCGCGGTGAGCAGCGGGGGGAGGTCGCGCGTGCAGGTCGGGTCCAGCACCGCCACGGCGGGATGGAGGAAGTAGCTGCCGATGAAGGTCTTCTGACCGCGGGCCGGATCGGTGATGACCGTGACCATGGTCATCTCGCTGCCGGTCCCGGCGGTGGTGGGGATGGCCAGGTGGGGGACGAGCGGCTTGGGCAGGGCGTGGTAGCCCTCGTGGTCGAGCACCCGGCCGCCCTCGGTGAGCACCACCGCCAGGCCCTTGCCGGTGTCGATGGCGCTACCACCGCCAAGCGACACCACCGCGTCCGCGCCCACCCGCCGTGCGAGCTCGGAGGCCCGGTCGATGGACTCGGCGGTGGGGTCGGGCACCACGTCCAGAAACTCGCCGGCGATCCGCCCCGCGGCGGCCTTGCGCAGGCGGGCCACCAGCTCGGTCTTCTCGGCCAGGAAGCGGTCGGTGACCAGGAGCGCCCGGCTCGCCTTGAGGTCGGAGAGCAAGGTGCCCACCTCGGCCAGGGCGTTTTCGCCGAAGATCACCTTGGGCGTGTGGACGAAGGTGAACCCCAGATCGGCGCCGTAATCCATGGCGATCACTTCTCGTCGAGGAAGCGGGTGGGGACCTTGGAGCAGTTCTCCACCAGCACCTGGGCGGCCTTCACGTGCTTGACGATGATGGGCAGGTTGCCCTTGAGCTTGAGCTTGCCCTGCATCATGCCCTTGATGGGGTCGAGCTCCTTCTTCATCACCGCCTTCCACTGGGCGTAGGTGCCAGTGATGACGAAGGGCTGCTTCTGGGCCTCTTCCAGGCCGGCGATCCAGGCCTTGCGACACACCCCCTGGTGAAGGTCGAGGATGAAGGCCTTCTCCTCGGTCAGGCCGATGGACGGCTCCTTGCTGACCACGAAAGCGAGCGCGCCGTAGGTCCAGGTCTTGCCGGCCTCCTTGTAGTTCGGATCGCTGTTCACCGCGTTGAAATAGGCCTGGGTCCACTCCTCGCTGGGAAAATCGAATGCCATCGCTCTTACCTCCCGGGGTCGGCCCCGATGCGCCGCGTTCGGCGGGTTTTGGTCTGTGTGATTCGCACGGCCCGGCGGCGATGTCAACAGGCTTTGCGTTCGCCGGGCGAGCTGCTATGGTGGCCGCGTGCGGATCGCGATCCTCCAGACCCGGCCGGTGTTCGGCGAGGTGGCGAGAAACCTCTCGCGCATCGAGCGGCTGTGTCCCGAGCAGACCGACCTGATCGTCTTGCCGGAGCTGTGCACCACCGGCTACCAGTTTCGCAATGGCCGAGAGCTGCGCTCGCTGGCCGAGCCGAGCGGCGGGCCGACGGTGGAATTTTTCACCCGACTCGCCCGCCAGCATCGCTGCGCCTTCGCCTTCGGATTTGCCGAACGGGCCGGGTGGCGGATCTTCAACAGCGCGGCGCTGGTGGGGCCACGGGGGCTCGTCGGGCTGTACCGGAAGGTGCATCTCTTCGACCGGGAGAGGGATCTCTTCGCGCCGGGCGATCTCGGCTTTCGCGTCTTTCCGCTCGGCCGCTGGCGGGTGGGCCTGATGATCTGCTTCGACTGGATCTTTCCGGAGGCCGCGCGCACGTTGGCGCTCGCGGGGGCCCAGCTCATCGCCCACCCGGCCAACCTGGTGCTCCCCTGGTGCCAGCAGGCCATGGTGACGCGCGCGCTCGAGAACCGGGTGTTCTGCGCCACCGCCAACCGGGTGGGCGGCGAACGCCGCCTCCCGGGCCGGGGGCTGCGTTTCACGGGAGGGAGCCGCATCATTTCACCACGGGGTGAGGTGCTGGCCGAGGGCTCGAAGAACAAGGAGCAGATCCTGCTCGCCGCCATCCGCCCCGCCCTGGCGCGCGACAAGCGGGTGACCCGCAAGAACGACTTGTTCGCCGATCGGCGACCGGAACTGTACAGGATCCGTCAACCGGGTGCTCGGTGGCAGCGGCTCACTCGAAGCTGATGCTCGCGATGTCCGAGCTGGACTGGACCTGCATGGCAACGTCGAGATACTGGAGACGCGCCGGCTGGTAAGAGACGGTGTCGAGAGATACGCCGTGGACATCGCCCAGAGGAGTGTCGAACATCATCACGAAGAACGCCGGCCCGCCGTGGTGCATGCAGGAGAGCGCCAGTCCGAAGTAGTTGGTCACCTCTCGAACGTCGCCCCCCCGGGTGAACCGTCCCAGGCTCGGGTCGCCGTGGTTGGCCGGGCAGATGCCAGCCGAGAAGGGCGGCAGGGTGGCGCAGGCGTCACCGAAGAAGTACTCGAAGCGGACCGTGTCTCCGTTCTGCGCCGTCGCGTTCACCGCGCCCGTGGTGAATGATGCCCTGTCGCCGCAGCGGTAGTGGGGGAGGAGCAGCGTGACGTCGGCCGGGAACGACACCACGCCGGCCTCGCGGCACACCAGCCAGAAGGCGAAGCGGATCTCCAGCGTTTGCGTGCCGAGCCGGTAAGGTTGCAGGTAATCGTAGGCGCAGTAGGCCGGGTGGGGCGGCTCCTGGTAGACGTCGAGGCGCAAGCGGCCGGGGCCGGCGGCGGCGGCCTCCTGTCCGGCCTGGCCCACCTCGACCCGATCGAGCAGATCGAGCGCTGTCTCGCCGGCGGAGGCACGCAGGGAAAAATCCCCCGCTTTCAGGTGCAGCCGGATCTTGGGGAACAGGATCTCGAGCGAAGGGGACTCGTAGTTGGTGTTGCACAAGGTGGTCTGCGCCGGGATGCGCAGGGCAAGACCTCCGTCTCCTCCCTCGGAGCCGCCCCCGCCGTCGGCGTCGGCGCAGCCGTCTCCGTCGCCGCCGTCGGCCGGGTGGGGGTTCGAGCCGCCGCAGCCGGCGCTCGCGGATAGCACGACGATCCCGAGCAGGCGAACGATCGATGTCATCCGAGGGCCTTTCCTTGTGATCCGTCTCAAGAAGAGAGACGGCCACCATGTTATCGCTTCGTTTGTCTGCGGTCCAGAGCTCGTGATATGGTGCTCGTGCAGGGATTTCCAATCACAGGAGCAGACGATGAGACAGAGCGGGCCGATCACCTGCCGGAAGTGCAATTCTCTGGTTCCCGCTGGCGATCAGTTTTGCCCCACCTGCGGCAAGCAGATCACCGCGCTGGATCGCTCGATCGGCGCGGCGCTGGGGCCGGAAGCGGCTCTGTCGGCAGGGCGGCCCGAGGCCATCCGCAAGGCCGTCCGCTGGATGATCATCTTGGGCGTCCTGTTCATCGTCTTCGGGACCTTTTTCGGCATGAAGAACGTCTCCGATGCCAGGGTCGCCAAGTCCGCCCTCGCCCTCTACGAGGACGACATGGTCTTCCCCGTGGAGGTGAATGGAAAGAGCATGACGGTGGGCGAGCTGCGCCGGCGCATCGACTTCGAGCTGTACTCCATGTTCGTGGTCAACTATCTTCTGGCCATCGCCATGTTCGGGCTCTCGTTCTGGGCCCGCAGATCCCCGTTCCCGGCCATGATCACCGCGCTCTGCCTGTACCTGGCGGTGAACGTGCTCAACGCCATCGCGGAGCCGGCCTCACTGGCCCAGGGATGGCTCATCAAGATCCTCTTTGTCGCCGCCATGATTGGGGGACTCAAGGCGGCGCTGGCCGCGCGCGCCCAGGAACGACTCGACGCGCCGCCGGCCTCTCCGGCCGCCTGAACGCCCGGTGAGCCCGCACATGGATTCGGACCCGCGCAGCCCCGTCTGTCCGGCCTGCTCGCGCCCGGTCCGGCCGGGGACGTCATTTTGCGGTGGTTGCGGTGCGCCATTGCCGCCCTCGATCGCCGATGACGCCGGGCCGTCCGGTGCGGAATTGCCGGCATCCGTGGTGGGCCCGGTCAACCCCTGGCGCCGCATCTTGCCGTCGATCTGGATGTGGATCCTGCTGCTGGCGGTCAACGGGGTGGTGGGGATCTACGTGCGAATCACCGAGACGAGCTCGCCATCGCTGCTGGTCGCGGCAGAGCTCCTCGGGATCCCTATCGTGCTCCTGTGCGGGTTTCGCTCCCGCACAAGCTGGGCGAAGTTGCTGCGGTCGGGTCCGTTCGGGGCACGGTCGCTGCTCTTTGCGGCGGCCGCGCTCGGCGTCATCTTCGTATGGATGAACGGGTATTTTTTTCTCGTCAGCCTGCTCGGCGTCGAGACGCTGAACGAGGCCGAGGACTTCGTGCGGGCGGGCTGGCCGGTGTTTGCGATGCTTGTCGTCGGCAGCTTGCTGCCGGCGGCCATCGAGGAGGTGGCCTTCCGCGGCGTGGTCCAGGCCGCTTTCGAGGAGGTGGGGAACGCCCGCGAGGCCATCCTCATCCAGGCGGGGATGTTCGCATTCCTGCACCTGTCTCCGGTGGTCTTCGTCAGCCACTTCGGCTTCGGGTGGGTGCTGGGCTACCTTCGGCTGCGCAGCCGCAGCCTGCTCCCCGGCATGCTGGTGCACGCCCTGTGGAACGCTTGGGTGATCCTCGGCGATATCGGCGAGATGGGGGCGGCGTAGAAAAAAGCGACGTGCCGGATAGATGTTGACGAATTGACTTCCCATTTTTGAGCCAATCGAAGTATTCTGATGGATGTTCTTCGGGGAGGAAGTGATGACGGAAGTCAAGGATCTTTCCCGCTTCGATCCACAAGAGCTCCTGTTCGCGGTGCTCGACGCCATCCCGGATGTCATCGGCATCCAGGATCGGCGCCACGTGGTGCTCCGCTACAACAAGGCGGGATACGAGTGGCTGAAGACCACGCCGGAGGAGGGCGCAGGGAGGCGCTGTTTCGAGCACATCGGCCGGACGCGGCCCTGCGAGGAGTGCGCCACCAGCCAGGCGTTGCGCACCGGCCGGCCCGCGCGCATCGTAAAGTACGTGCCCGAATGGGACAAGTGGTACGAGGTGCGGGCCTATCCACTGCTGACCCGTGGAGGGAAGGAGCCCCAGCTGGTGATCGAGCACCTGCGAGACATCACCGAGGAAAAGCTGCTCCAGGAACGCCTGCGCCAGTCCGAGAAGATGGAGACCATCGGCCGCCTCTCCGGCGGTGTGGCCCACGATCTCAACAACCTGCTGCAACCCATCCTGGGGTACACCGAGATCGCCCTCTCCGGCATGAGCGCCGAGCACCCACAGCGCGAGCCGCTCAAGGTGATCCTCGACGCCGCGCAGCGCTCGCGGGACATCATCCGCAAGCTGCTGGCCTTCGCGCGGCGTCAGGTGCTCCAGGTCGAAGTGCACGAGATAGACAGCCTGGTGGCGGACCTGAAGCATCTGCTGCGGCACATGCTGCGCGAGGACGTCCGGCTCGAGCTGTCTTGCGGCGCGCCGGGGGCGCGGGTGAAGGCCGACCGGGCGCAGTTCGAGCAGGTGCTGCTCAACCTGGCGCTCAACGCGCAGGACGCCCTGCCGAACGGCGGCACCGTCTCCATCTCCACCGCACCCGTTCTCGTTGAGGCCGGCCACGCCCATCTTTCACCCGGGCCGTACGTCCGCGTTGAGGTGCGCGACACCGGGCTCGGCATCCCGACCGCGATCCTTTCTCGCATCTTCGAGCCATTCTTCACCACCAAGGAGCCCGGCAAGGGGACCGGCCTCGGGTTGGCCACGGTGTACGGGACGGTGCGACAGCATGGTGGATCGATAGAGGTGCAGAGCGAGCCCGGCCAGGGCAGCGTCTTCACGATTCATTTTCCCGCGACCCAGGAGGTGCCACAGCAAAGAGCGGTGGTGATCCCGCTGCCCGTGGTGGACGCCCCGACCCGGCAGATCCTGGTGGTGGAGGACGACCCCAGCGTGCGCCGGCTGACCTGCACCTTCTTGCGCCTGGCGGGGTATCGCGTGGCGGAGGCGGATGGTGGCGCGGCGGCGTTGGCCGCCATCGACGCCATGGGTGATTCGCGGCTGGACCTCTTGTTGTCGGACGTGGTGCTGTCCGACACCAACGGCGTATCGCTGTATCATGAAATTCGACGGCGCCAACCCGGCTGCCGGGTGTTGTTCATGTCCGGTTACGCCGACAACATGATCGAACACCACGGCTTGCAGAACATCAGCGTTCGGTTGATTGAAAAGCCATTTTCCCGGGACGCGCTCCTCGATGCCGTGCGCGCGACGTTGACGGAGTGATCCATGGCCGGCCGGCCATTCCTGCGCTCGCCAGAACTCCAATTGATCGATCTCCCCCAGCCGCTGCCGGGGTACGGCCGGTTCCTCTCGTGCTGGCTGCTGCGGCGAGAGGGCATGGCGGCGGTCGTCGATCCCGGCCCGCGAGCGAGCGCCAAACACCTGATCGCCGAGCTGCATCGCCGGTCCGTGCGACGCCTCGACTTCGTGCTGCTTACGCACATCCACCTCGATCACGGCGGCGGCGCGGCCGAGTTGCTGGCGGCCTTCCTCGAGGCGCGGCTCTACGCCCACCCCAAGGGGCGGGCGCACCTGGGGGACCCCCGCGAGCTGTGGCGCGGCTCGCTGGCCACCATCGGCGAGGTGGCCCGCGCCTACGGGGAGCCGGGGCCAGTGCCGGCGGAGCGGCTGGTGGACGAGACGGCGCTGGAACGCGCCGGCATTCGGGTGCTCATGACGCCGGGCCACGCCGCGCACCACGTGAGCTTTCTGGTGGACGAGATCCTGTTCGCCGGCGAGGCGGTGGCCACCCGCATCCCGGTCGGCATGGGGCTGGCCTATCAGCGTCCGGCCACGCCGCCGAAGTTTTTTCCCGAGGTATTCCTGTCCTCGTTGGCTACCCTGGAAGGACTCGACCCAGAGCCCTCCTACTGCGCCTTTGCCCACTATGGCCTGGGTCGCGGCGTGCGCGCTTTCTGCCGCGAGGCCCGCGCGCAGCTCGAGCTGTGGATGCGCGTGGCCAGAGAAGGAGAAGATGCGGAAATCGGCGCGCTGATCGAGAGGCTCGAGCGCGAGGATCCGCGCTTCGCCCTCATCGCCCGCTTGCCGACGGACCAGCGAGAGCGCGAGCGATACTATGCCGGCAACAGCCTGCGGGGAATGCGACCGCATCTCCAGGAACCCAGACGAGGTACAGCCCATGAATCCCGCTGAAGCCAGCCGAGACACGTCTCCGTCCACGGCCCCGGTCCGGCTACTGGTGAGCAAGTGTCTGCTCGGCGAGCGGGTGCGCTACGACGGACAGCACAAGTACGATCCTTTCGTGGTGGAGGCGCTGGGCCGTTTCGTGGAGTGGGAGCGGGTCTGTCCGGAGGCGGACAGCGGCATGCCCACGCCCCGTCCATCCATGCGGCTCGTCGGCGACCCGGCCGCGCCGCGCCTCATCAACCGCAACGGCGAGGACCTCACCGAGCAGATGTTGGGCTTCGTCGAGCGACGCCTCGAGGAGCTGGCCGCGGTCGAGCTGTGCGGCTACGTGTGCAAGAAGGACTCGCCCAACTCCGGCATGACTCGCGTCAAGGTCTACGACGCGAAGGGCAACGCCGCGCGCTCGGGTGCGGGCCTGTTCACCGCGTCCTTCCTGCGGCGTTTCCCGCTCGTTCCGGTGGAGGAGGAGGGGAGGCTGCACGATCCGCGTCTGCGCGAGTCTTTCGTCGAGCGCGTCTTCTGCCGTCGGCGCTGGCTGGATCTGGTGGCGAATGGGCGCAGCCGCGGCGCGCTGGTGGAGTTCCACGCCGACCACAAGTTCCTGCTCCTCAGCCACGGGCGAGAGGGCTACGCCGAGCTGGGCCGGTTGGTGGCCGCGGCCAAACGGTACCGCACGGACGAGCTGTTCAGGGCGTATGAAAAGGGTTTCATGGCGCAGCTCGCGCGGCCCACCACCGGAAAGAAGGTCGCCGACGTGCTCATGCACATGGCGGGGTTCTTCAAGAAGGCGTTGACGGCGGGCGAGAAACAGGAACTCTTGTCCATCATCGACGAGTACCGCCGAGGCCTGGTGCCGGTGGCGGTGCCCCTGGTGCTGCTTCGACACTACGTGCGAAAGTACGACGAACCCTACCTCAAACGGCAGGTGTTCCTCGCCCCGTACCCGGGCGAGCTGATGCTGCGGAACTTCGTCTAGTCTGACTTTGGCGGTTGGATCTTTGCGGAGGGCTCGGTCTTGTGGACGGTGCGAACCAGCCGGTCCACCTCGTACCCCTGTTGTTTCAGCCGCTCGATGATCTGCTGGTACACCGCCTCGTCCATGAATGGCTGGCGGCACAGGATCCACAGGTAATCGCGGCCGGGATGGCCCACCACGGCGTACTGGTAATCCGGGTCCAGGTCGATGATCCAGTAGTCCCCCCAGAACGGTCGAAAGAAGCTCACCTCGAGCTTGGCGTTGCTGGCCGCATCGACGATCCGCGCTCGCCCGTGGGCGGACTTCTCCGGGCCGTCTGGTGTCTGAAGCCGGCAGCGGTTGAGCACGTCGAGCTGACCGTCGGGACGTAGGGTGTAGGTGGCGGTGGAGGCGGTGCAACCGCGCTGAAAGCGCTGCGGGAAGGCCGCGATCTCGTACCACTGGCCCAGGTAGCGTTCGATGTCCACGCGTGGGACGGTCTGCAGCGGCGGGAGGCCCAACCGCGCCGTGGTGGTGGCCGCGCAGCCCGAGCCGAGCACTCCCAAAAGACATGATAACCAGCGAATCATGGGTTCACTCCTGTCGCGCGCGTGTCCGAGCCGCACCGAGCATTACTCAACTTGCGGCAATGATGGCATTTGTCAAGTGGCAAAAGCGAAGTCCGTTGACCTGGTATGTCCTTCGGCCATGCCGTAGAATCGCGACCGCCTGCGCCGGCGCTTTCGGCCCCGCGGTCGTGCGCGCTAGAAAAGACTGCACAAAGACGCGGGCTCGATAGGATGGAAACGTGATTTTACCAGGAGCACTCGCATGAAGACCCTTGTCACCGGCGCCACCGGCCTCATCGGCTCGGCGCTCCTCCCCCGGCTCGAGCGGGCCGTGATCCTCAGCCGCGAGCCGGATGCCGCCCGTCAAAAGTTCCCCGGCGCCGAGGCCTTCGGCTGGGCGCCCGAGGCCGGGCCGCCGCCAGGTTCGGCCTTCGAGGAGGTGGAGGCGGTGGTCCACCTCGCCGGGGAGCCCATCGCCGGCGGACGCTGGAGCGAGGAACGCAAGCGCCGCATCCGGGACAGCCGGGTGCTGGGCACGCGCCGGCTGGTCGAGGCCATGCTGGCCCTGCCGCGGCCGCCGCGGGTGCTGGTGTGCGCCTCGGCCATCGGTGTCTACGGTGACCGCGGGGAAGAGGAGCTCGACGAGGCCTCGGCGCCCGGGAGCGGGTTTCTGGCCGAGGTGTGCCTCGAGTGGGAGGCGGAGGCGCAGAAAGCCGCCGGGCGCGGCATCCGCGTGGTGTGTATCCGGAACGGTATCGTGTTGTCCGCGCAAGGCGGCGCGCTCTCGCGGATGGTCAAGCCCTTCCGTTGGGGGTTGGGGGGCCCGATCGGCGGCGGGCGCCAGTGGATGTCCTGGATCCACCTCGAGGACGAGGTCGGCATCCTGCTGCGGGCGCTGGGCGACGCGGGCCTGTCCGGGCCGGTGAACGCGGTGGCGCCCCAGCCGGTCACCAACGCCGAGTTCTCGCGCGCGCTCGGGTCCGCGCTGGGCCGGCCGGCTTTTTTGTCGCTGCCCCGGTTCGCCCTGCGGGCCGCCTTCGGCGAGATGAGCCAGGTGCTCACCGGCTCGCAGCGGGTATTGCCGCGGGCCATGCTTCACGCCGGGTACGCCTTCCGCTTTCCCCGGATCGACGAGGCGCTCTTGGACCTTTTCAAGCGGGTCTAGCCTCCGCCCGACCTGTGCCGTCAAGGGCGAGCAGCGCGAGTCGCGAAGCGACCCCTAATCCTCGGATAACGCGAACGGGTCCTGCCGCCTCTTTCCCCGGCTCTCTCCCGAAAGATCGTTCGCCGGGGACCCCATCGGCGTCACCCCTTTGCGTATAAAATCCTGGGAGGAATCAGTGGGTCCAAGGCTTGTCTGGGGATTCGGGGCGACCGGAGGCCCTTGACAGCACGAGCCGAGCGAAGGCTACCTGAGGGCGAGATTGCGCGCGGAGGCGGGGTTTACTTCTTTACGTACTTGCCGGCCTCGGCCAGGAAGTCGTCCACCAGGAACTTGCCGCACACCACGAAGCTCTTCTTCATGACGGAGGCTTTGCCGGTGAGATCGAGCTTGCCCGGGAACTGGTACTCCACGGTGAACATCTTGCCGGCCTTCTGCTTTTCGAACTTGCACTTGCCCTCGGTGATCCAGCCGGTGTCGCTGACCACCTGGCACTTGTCCTTCTCGAAGAACACGTAGTCGCCCGAGGTTTTGACCACGAAGGCGTCCGGCGTGGTCATGGGGAACACCCCGTAGGCCAGGTTGCCGCCGGCGTAGAAGACCTTCTTGCCGTCGAGCAGGAACATGAAGTCCTGGGAGGAGCTCTCGTTCCACTGCACCTTCATGCGGTTCTTGTGGGTGAAGGAGACCTTGAACTGCTTGTCCTGCCCCGGGTCGGGCTTGCCCTCGCGCTTGGCCTTCTGGGTCACCTCGCCGCTCGGCTTGATGGTCCAGGTGGTCACGGTCTTGAGTTTCTTCCAGTCGTTCACCCAGGTGCCAGCCATGGCCTTCTGCAGGGCCGCCGCGTCCTTCTCGGAGAGCGCCTCGGGTTCGAACAGCTTGATCTGATATTGCAGCGAGGGCGCGAACAGCTTGTCGTTCACGTCCTTGCCCTCGTTCACCTTGCAGGGGTCGATGGCGGCGATGGGGTTCTCGGCCTTCTCCAGGCACTCGCGCTGCTCGGGGGTGAGTTTTTGGCAGGCCGCGAGGAACTTCTCGCCCGCCTTGCGGTACGGCTCCTCGGCCGCGGCCGGGTCGATCTTCAAGAGCGGCAGGGCAGGCTGGACCGCCTTCCAGCAGGCGTCGAGGATCTTCTGGCACTGGGCGACCTCGGGCCCGGGCGCGGGCGGAGCGGCTGGCTCGGCGGGCGCCTTGGCGGTGTCGGCCGGAGCGGCGGGGGCCTTGGGGGTGTCTGCGGGAGCGGCGGCCGGCGTCTCGGGCGCGGCCGGTTTTTCCCCTTCCTTGTTGCAGGCCGAGAATGCAAAGGCGGCAGCCAGCATGACGACAACGATCGGAAGGCGCATGAAAACCTCCTTGGGTTGTTCCACCAGCGAACCCGCGGCAACCGTCGCGGGACGGTCCAGGGTGTACTCCCGCAGGTTCTTTTTTTCAAATTCTGTTCGTCATCGCGCGGGGCCGATACGAAAGACCTGTCCCGGGGCGTCCTTCTCGTGTCGGTAGATCATGAGCCATCCTTCGCCGAGCGCCCCTTCGACGGCCAAGATCGAGAACACCCCTTCGAAGCGCGCCAGCTCCCGCCCGCCCGCTCGCTCGCGCACCGAAAGCTCGCTTGCGCCCGCCACCGCCTCCAGGGTCGTGCCCGCGCGGCGGGCGCTGGGGGCCTCGGCTTCCCCGGAAGGGGCCGGCGCGTCCACAGGATGCGAGTATTCCTCACAGTCCTTGCGATGCGAAAGCAGCGCGCCGGTCTGGCAAGAGAAGATGCGCAAGCCGTCGCCCTTGCCGCCGCGCAGCCAGCACACCTCGCCGTCCGGGCTCACCCCCGAGCCCTCGCGCCACCAGCTCGACACGCCCAGGGCCGCCGAGCGGTACACCTCGCGGGAGGTGCGCCGGTCCACCGCGATGACGGCCCGCTGGCCGGAGAAGGCGCTGGTTTCCCGGGAGGCGGCGTCTTCGATGCATGCCAGCAACAGCTCGCCGGCGCGCCCGAGGAGCCATGCGCCGGGGCCGCAGCTACACCCTCCCTCGTCGAGATCGTCCATCGGCTCGAAGCAGGTCTCGGTGGCGCGGTACGTCGGCCCGATCGGGGTCAGATCCCGGCAGGAAAGAAACTGGAAGCTGCACTGGCAGTCGAGCGCGCAGGCGCCGAGCCGGACGTCCAGGGTGCAGCCCGAGCGGTTGCGCCGGTCCTCGTGCCAGGGCACGGTGCGGGAGACGACGAGCTTGCCGCCGGCCGCCTCGAGGGCGACGATCCGGTTGCCCGCGTAGACGAAGACCCGATCCGACGCGAGGTGCAGGGAGTGGAAACCGGCGGCCTTCTCCTGGAAGCGCGAGCGCCAACGCAATTTTCCCGAACGGGCGTCGAAGGCCGCGACGTGCAGGTAGTCCGGCTCCAACACGAACAAGGTGTCTTTGAAAACCCGGGCGTCGGCGGCGGGGATCCGGGCCGCGACCGAGATGGTGGACGCCGCGGGTTTACCGCAGTCAGGCGCGCCGAGGGCCTGGAGCCACAGCCACGAAACCAGAGAGAGCCATCCCATGGAATCATCATACGGAAATCCGGGTGGTTTTGTCGCGGGCCATTTTCTGCTTGTCAGCGGCGGCTGTTTGTTGCAAGACTCTGGCGTCTGCCGCGGGGTTCGGTGGAACACCCGATCCTGGATAGGATGGCCGAATGAAATCCGGGGCGCCCTGTCTAGCCTTCTTCGCCGCAGCCTTGTGGATCGCCGCCTGCGGATCCGGCTCGGCACCCGACGCGGGCGGCGATGGCGCAAGTGAAGATTCGGGCGTGGACGCCTGGGCCGACGCCGATACCGACGCTGGGGATGCGGCCGGTCCCGATACGAAAACCGACGCCGGGTCGGACGGGCAGGTCGACGCCAGCCCGGACGGGCAATCCGACGCCAGCCCGGACGGGCACGACGGGGGCGGGGACGAAGTCCTTGACGGCGGCTTCGACGGAGGATTCGACGCCGGGCCAGATGGAGGGCTTGACGCTGGCCCCGACGGCCAAGATGGAGGAGGGGACGAGTTTCTGGACGGCGGCATCGACGGAGGATTCGACGCCGGGCCAGATGGGGGGCCGGATGACGGAGGGGATGGAGCGGTCACCACGCCCGCCTGCCAGAGAGTATGCTCGAGCCCATCCGACTGCGCCCAGGGGTACGCCCCATGGGACGCGGACAACTATGCCTGTCCGGACGGAACCTGCGTGTACACCGGCTGCCGCTCCGACACCGAGTGCCAATCGGTCCCGGGGATGTCGGGCTACCTCTGCCGCCGCCTGGCCGACTGGACGATTGCCCAGTGCGTGATGGCCTGCCAGACCGCGGTGGACTGCGCCCAGTCCTACCCGCCCTGGGACGCGGACAACTACGCTTGCACCGAGGGAGCGTGCGAATACCTGGGTTGTCTCTCCGACGAGGAGTGCCAGGCGGTGCCGAGCATGGAGTCCTACCTGTGCCGTTCGCTCTACGGAAGCTGGCCTTTCTGCCAGCCAGGCTGCGCCACGGCGGCGGACTGCGACCTGGGCTCGCCAGCCTACGACGCCGACAATTACGCCTGCCGCGACGGGTTGTGCGTGTACCTGGGCTGCCGCTCCGACGCTGAGTGCCGCGCCTCCATCACCGCCTACCCCACCGTGTGCCGCTGAGCGAGAGGGAGTCGTCCGCATGCCGGCCGAACGCTTCGAGTGCAAGGTGTACCTGGAAGACACGGATGCCCAGGGCATCGTGTACCACGCCAACTACCTGCGTTTCCTGGAGCGCGCCCGCACCGAGTACCTGGAGTCTCTCGGGCTGCGCCAGCGCGAGCGCATGAGCGACGAGGTCCTGTTCGTGGTCCACGAGGTGCACGCCAAGTTCCTCAAGCCCGCCCGCGCCGGGGAGCGGCTGGAGGTCGCCACGCGCGCCGAGCGCGCCTCGGACTACCGGCTGCGTTTCGTTCAGGACATTCGCCGCGCTGGGGAGCCGGCGTCGCTCGTCACCGCCGAGGTGTTTGTGGTGTGCGTGGGACGAGAGGGAGAGCTCGTCGAGATCCCGGCGTCGGTGCGACTGTAGACCCTGCCAACGAAAATTGCATTGAGCCCTGCGGCGCTCCCTGGTATGGTGCGGCCGGAGGCGGGAGATGGACGAGACGGTCATCCGGGAAGTGGCACAGCTCATCGTGGAGGCAAAGGGCCGCACCGCGGCGCTCACCGGGGCGGGTATCAGCGTGGAGTCGGGTATCCCCGACTTTCGCAGCCCTGGGGGCCTGTGGGAGCGCTTCAACCCCATGGAGTACGCCACCATCGACGCCTTCGAGTCCGATCCCGGCAAGGTGTGGCAGATGCTGCGCGAGCTCTCCCGGGTCGTGACGGAGGCCCGGCCCAACCCGGCGCACCGGGCGCTCGCTCGCCTGGAGGAACTCGACCTGCTCTCGGGCATCGTCACCCAGAACATCGATAACCTGCACCAGGCAGCGGGCTCCAAGAACGTCATCGAATTTCACGGCAACGGCGCCCGCCTGCGCTGCCTGCTATGCGGCCACATGGAGGACGCGCGCGCGGCCGAGGCGCGTTTCGCCACCGAGTTTCCGCCGCTGTGCCCCTATTGCAAGGTGGCGCTCAAGCCGGACGTGGTGCTCTTCGGCGAGGCCATCCCCGAGGACGCCGGGCGGGAGGCCATGCGCCTGGTGCAGCGCGCCGCGGTGCTGCTGGTGGTCGGCACCTCGGCGCTGGTGGCGCCGGCCTCCTACATGCCCATCGTGGCCCGTAAGATGGGCGCGGCGCTGGTCGAGGTGAACCTGGAAGACACCATGCTCACGCGGGACTACGCCCGGTACGTGCTGCGTGGCAAGGCCGGGGAGATCCTGCCGCGGCTGGTGGCGGCGGTGGAGGCGCAGCGCTCGGCGGCGGGGCCGGCTTGACCTCACCGGCCGCTCCCGGTAGAAATGGACCGAACGGGTCGACGCGAGGAGTGGCGAACATGAACCGGCGGGCACTGTCCTGGATGTTTTGCGCCGCCCTGGCCCTGCCGGGGCTGGCCTGGGCCGGCAGCGTGTACCTGAACGGTGTGCGCATCGACGGCGTCACCAACCAGAAGTTCGAGAAATGCACCGTGACCATCGACGGCAAGGGGGACGTCCACATCGAGGCGCCCGGGTATGCCGTCCAGGGCGCCGACAGCGACACCAAGACGCCTCCACCGGCGGGCACCGGCAGCAAGCGGTACTGGCTGGTGAAGGAAGAGAACTACCCCGGCAAGACCCAGTACGACGTGGACATCTACATCAACAGCGTGTTCTTCAAGCGCATCCGCTCCGGCAGCGACCAGGTGGTGCTGGAGATCACCAAGGCGCTGCGCCCCGGCCCCAACGTGATCCACTTCGCGGCCCAGAAAAATCTTTCCGAGCAGCGCAAGAGCTTCTCGCCCCAGGTGTACCTGCGCCTGGTGATCGGGGAGGGGAACGTCGGCGGCCAGAACGTCATGATCGAGAACCCGCTCATCCAGTACAAGCGCACCGCCGACGAGACCGCCAACTTCAACGACGACTTCACCATCCAGGTCCAGTAGCGGAGGGCCCGTGTTCACCCATCGCACCGACCTCACTTCGCTGCCGCTCTCCCGCGAGCAGGTGGTCGCCATCATCGAGTCCATCAACACCCCCTTCGTGGCGGTGGAGGGGCGCACCAACCAGCAGGCCAAGGCCTTCATCGTCGGAGTGCGCAACCCGTCCGGGCAGTTCTCCATCTTCATCTACCTGCACCTTCTGGAGGACCGGGCCTGCGTCATCTGGTGCTGCGATCCGCCCGAGATCCCCATGAACGCCTACCACCAGTTCGAGGTGGAGGCGCTGCAGTTCGTGGAGAGCATGGGGTTCATGGTGGACAACCTGCACTTTCGCAACCTGCCGCCCGACCAGCAGGAAGCCATGCTGACGGCGTTGCCGTTGACGCACACGAATCTGGCCGCCTTCGCGCGCCAGTCCGCGGGGGGTGAGGCCGGCGCGGACGGCCAGGAGCCGCTCGACCTGAGCCCGCTCGAGGAGGGGGTCATCGAGTTGCAGGAGGAGGCCGCGCCCGAGGCGCCGGCGGGCCCGGTGCTGCCGCCCGAGGCGCGCGCCAAGCTGGCCCGGCTGCTGGGATCCTTCTGACATGATCCGCGCGCACGCTCTATCTTGCGATGCGGCCATTATGGTTTTTCCTGAAGATCCCTGTATCGCCTGCGTTGGCAGTCTCAACGCGACCGACCGCGGGGCCGCAAGAGCCAGCGCGGTCGGACGCGAAATCTTGGTCATGGCTGGGCGGTGTGGCGGCGTCGCTCGATTCCGGCAGAAGACAGCGGAGGTGGCGAGATGCGGCTGATCGTCGCGTCGGCATGGCTGGGAGTGCTGGCGGCCCTGGGTTGCGTGTCCGGCCCGGACCCCAAGGACATCAAGGCCGCCGAGATCCAGTATGACCTGGGTGTGAACGACCTGCGCAACGCCCGCCACCTGGAGGCGCTGCGCAACTTCCAGGAAGCGGTGCGCCTCAACCCCAACATGTTCCAGGCCCACAACGGGCTGGGGTTGACCTATTACCTGATCGGCGACTACGACAAGGCGCTCGTCCATCTCCAGAAGGCGCTGGCGCTCAAGCCGGATTACTCGGAGGTGAAGAACAGCATCGGCCGGGTGTACTCGGCGCAGAACCGCTTCCGCGAGGCCATCCCTTGGTACCGCGAGGCGCTCCAGGACGTCTTTCTGCCGGAGCGCTACCTCGCCGAGGGCAACCTGGGCTGGGCACTGTTCCGGGTGGGAGAGGTGGAGGAGGCTTTCAAACTGGTCAAGAACACCCTGGCCCAGAACGACAAGTATTGCGTGGGCTACGAGTACCTCGGCCTCATGTACCAGGAACAGAAGAACCTCGAAGAGGCGGTGGCGAACCTGCGCCGGCTCGTCGAGCTATGCCCGGAACACGTGGCGGGGCGCCTCAACCTGGCGCGGGCCCTGCTGCTGGCAGGCTCCCAGGCGGAGGGCTGCCGGCAGCTCACCATGTGCCTGGAGAAGAACCGCATGAGCCTCACCGGTCAGGAGTGCGAGCGGCTGCACAAGCTCACCTGCCGGGACGCCGCCCCGCCCTCGCCCCCTTCCCGCTGAGCCGATGCCGCGCGAGCAGTTCCGCTGCCAGGCGATCGTGCTGGCCCGCCGCGAGCTGGGGGAGGCGGACCGCCGCGTGACCTTGCTCACCCGCGACTTCGGCAAGCTCGAGGCGCTGGCCCGCGGGGCGCGGCGCAG
>JAAZNF010000012.1 GCA_012798435.1 Myxococcales bacterium
CGCGACCTCGATGAGCCCGCCGTACCGCTCCACGATCTCCTTGGAGATACTGAGGCCGAGCCCGGTGCCCTCGCCGGCGGCCTTGGTGGTGAACAGCGGCTCGAACATGCGGCCCTGTATCTCCGGTGGGATGCCCGGGCCGGTGTCCCTGATGGATGTGTACACCCAGGCGCTCTCCGCCCAGACGCGGATGAAGATGCTACCCTTGCCCTTCATGGCCTGGGCGGCGTTGATCAGGATGTTGAGGAACACCTGGCCCACCTCACCGGCGCGGGCGAGTACGTCCGGAACCTCCTGGTAGGATTTCTCGACGACCAGTCCGGTCTTGTAGCGGTAGGTCACCATGGCCAGGCTGGATTCCAAACAGCGCTGCACCGAGACCCGCTCCCGTTGGCCAGAATCCTCGCGCGCAAAGGTCTTGAGGTTGAGGGCCACGCCGATGATGCGCTCGACACCCTCGCGCGTCTCCGCGATCACCTCGCCAATCTCCGCCACGCTCTTCTCTACCTCGGTGCTCTGGTTCGTCGCCTCCAGGCGCCGGCGAAGCTCGGGTGGAGCCAGCTCCTCTACCGCCCGGCGCGATTCGCTCATGGCCTGGAGGATGTCCGCTAGATCGCTCTCGATGATGCCCAGGTTGGCCCGCACGTAGGCGGCCGGGTTGTTGATCTCGTGCGCCACGCCGGCCGCCAGTAGTCCTAGCGCGGCCATCTTTTCCATGGTGATGAGCTGTCCCTGGTGGGCGGCGCTGGATTCGCGGTGGCGTTTCACCTCGGAGAACAGCATGGTGCGCTCCATGGCGTCCACCAGTTGCTCGGCCACGAAGTCGATCCACGACAGCTCGTCTTGTCGCAGCTTATCCAGGAAGGTGCGCAGCCACCAGATGTCGTTCTGGACCTGCCAGAGCGGGATGGCGTAACGCCAGTGGGATTCGCAGCGGTCGAGGCGGGTATTGGTCTCCACGTGACGGATGGCCGGTGGAAACTGCACCATCTGCTCCATGATCACCCGCTCCGCGGTGGCGATCCCCAGCCGTTGGGGACGCGCGTTGTCGCCCACCGTCAGCTCGCAGGCCTGCACGCCTTCCAGGCGTGCCACCTGGCTCAGGGCCAGGCGCATGAGCTTCACCGGGTCGGTCTCGCGCCGGAACTGGCGCTCCACCTCCACTCCCAGGTCGAAGCGCCGCAGGCTGCGCTCCAGTTTCTGTTCCAGCACCCGAAGCTCGAGCGAACGCTGCACCGCGATCTCCAGTTCGTCGCGCCAGGGTTTGGCCACCTTGAGCACCCCCCGTTCGGTGAGCGCGCCGTCGCGGGCCTCGGCGTCGGAGAAGGCGGTGATGAGCACCCGTCCGACGAACGGATCACGCAGCCCGATCTCGCGCAACAGCGCCATGCCGTTGGTGCCGGGCATGCGGTAGTCGCTCACCACGCAATCGACCGAGTTGCGAGAGAAAATCTCCAGCGCCTCCCGCGCCGTGGCGGCGGTGAGCACATGGTAGCTTCGGCCCAACTCCGCGCGCAGCGAGTCGAGCACCAGGGCGTCGTCATCCACGACCAGGATCGTCTGCTGAGCTTTCAACGGTCACCTCGATCGGCAGGCGGATGACGAAGCGTGCTCCGCCGCCGGTAGAATCCGCCAGGGTGAGCGTGCCGGCGTAGCCTTCGATGATGCTGCGGGAAACAGCCAGGCCGATGCCGCTGCCCTTCCCGGCGGTCTTGGTGGAAAAAAACGGCTCGAACACCCGCTCGCGGATGTCCGGCGGTATACCCGGGCCGGAGTCCTCGATTTCGAGCGCCACCTGCCGCTGTTCGATGCGCGCTCGTAGCGAGAGCCGGCCCTGGCCGTTCATGGCGTAGACCGCGTTGTCCACCAGGTTCATGATCACCTGGTTGAATTCGTCCGGCGCCGCCCGCACCGAGATTCCCTCGGGAACGTCGACCACCATCTCGATGCCCGAGAGCTTGTGCGAGACCAGATCCAGGGCCAGCCGCACCTCATGGGCCAGATCGACCGAGCGGATGTCGCTGCGACGGACTCCGATGCGGGCCACCCGCCGCAAGTCGGAGACGATGCCCTCGATTCGTTTCAACGCCAGGTCCATACGGCGTACGGTGGCCGCCAGCCTGCCATCCGGGTCCCAGGCCGGGTGTTCCGCCAAGACGCCGCCGACCTCGCGCAAACCGCTCACGGCCACCGCCAGCGGATTGTTGATGCCGTGGGTGGCGCCCGCGGTGAGTTCGGCGATGGCCGCCATCTTGGAGGCGTACGCTAGCTGGCGATAGGCCTCGCGCAGCTCGCGGTTGCGCAGGTTGAGGGTGTCGTTCAAGAGTTCCAGGCGGTTGTAGGCCGACTGCAGTTCGCGGTGGGAACGTTGCAAGGCGAGGTGGCGGTTCTCGAGCTGGCTACCCGGCCCGTCGGGGGTGCGCGGTTGAAGCCGGAGCACGATGGCCGGTTGGGGGTCGTGCTCCACGAATATGGCGCACAGCTCGACCGGGACGCGCTTGCCGTCCTTGCGTAAAAGCACGGCGTGGCGCTGCCTCTCCATCTGCACCAGTTTGTCCTGGGCCTCCTGGAACAGGCCGTCCAGCGGCCGGCCGATGATATCCGAGCTGTTCGCCCCAATGAGTTCGGCGAGCGAGCCGTTCGCCGCCAGCACCTTGAGGCTGGCGCCATCCACCAGGGCGGTAGGCACGGGCGATTCCAGCATTCCGGCGATGATCGATGGGTCCGACACGCCGACCTCCAGGTGCGCTCCAAGGCGCTCCCAGGGAGTCATCGTCACAGAGGAGTCGCACTTGACCCGAAGAGTTCTTCAAGTACCAAAACTCCCTGGAAATCACCGGGTATCTGATGACCCATGGGTTGCCGCGGCCACGGGCAGACCTCCTTGGAATTTTTTTACATGAGCTGGCAGGGTGGGGTTTTTTTGTACCCACAGGTATCGATCGACGCGATGCAAGATTACAAAGATAATAGGTTTTTTGGGGCCCAGGTTGGCGCGGTTTTTGCCAAAGGCCGCCCCAAGGAAGGATAGAAGGGGAAATCAATGGCCGCCGCCAACCGCGCACTTCTTCTTGAAGATGATCCCGGCTTCCGCTCCATCTTGCGCCGTGTGGTCTCGCAGATGGATTTCGACGTCCACGAGGCCGAACGCGGCGACGAGGGACTGCGGCTCATCGACGGGGGCGACTATCACCTGGTGATGTCGGACTACATGATGCCCGGTGCCGACGGTCTGGCGGTGGTAGAGCACGCCCGCAAGGTCCAGCCCAACTCGGCCATCGTCCTCATCACTGGCTACGCCACCGTCGAACGCGCGGTGAAGGCCATGCGCTTGGGTGCGGACCAGGTGCTGGAGAAGCCGGTGGGCCTGGACGTGCTGTCGAACACCATCCGCGATCTGATGCGCGCTCGCCAGGCGGCGCAGGCCCCGGCCGCGCCGCCAGCGGAGAGACCGGAACTGGGCGAAGCCTTCGTGAGCCGCTTCATGGGCCCCATGAAGTCCCTGCTCGAGTTGCTGGAGCGCATCAGCCCCACCGATTGCACCGTGCTCATCCGCGGCGAGAGCGGCACCGGCAAGGAACTCATCGCCCGCGCCATCCACTCGCGCTCGCCGCGGGCGCGGGGGCCGTTCGTGCCGGTGAACTGCGGGGCCATCCCCGAAAACCTGCTGGAGAGCGAGCTGTTCGGTTACTGCAAGGGGGCCTTTAGCGGGGCCTTTCGCGACCGGCCCGGACGCTTCGCCGTAGCCGACGGCGGCACTATTTTCCTGGACGAGATCGGGGAGATGTCGCCGGCCTTCCAGGTGAAGCTGCTTCGGGTGCTGCAGGACAAGAGCTTCGAGCCGGTGGGTGGCACCCGCTCGCAACGCTCCGACTTCAGGGTGCTGGCCGCCACCCATCGCGATCTGGCCCAGATGGTGAGAGAGGGGCGCTTCCGGGAGGACCTGTACTACCGGCTGAACGTGTTCGAGCTGCGGCTTCCCCCGCTGCGGGACCGGCCCGAGGACATCCGGCCGCTCGTAGAGCACTTCATCGCTGGCTTCAACCGGCGCCACCGACTGGCCATCCAGGGCGTCAGTGAAGAGCTGGTCAATCTATTGCGTTCTTGCGCCTGGCCGGGCAACGTGCGCGAGTTGGAGAACCTCATCGAGCGCATGGCCATCATCAAGGCGCGCGGAACCCTCACCCCGGCCGATCTGCCGCAGAATTTTTCGGAACGCCTGCCCGCCCCGAAGGAGCCGGAAACCGCCCTTCCCTCCGAGGGCCTGGACTTCTATCGTGCGGTGGAGGAGTTCGAGAATCGTCTCATCCTGCAGGCGCTGGAGCGAACCGGCAACAACAAGAACCGCGCCGCCTCGCTCTTGTCGTTGAACCGCACCACGCTGGTCGAAAAGATGAAGAAGAAGGGCCTGCTCATCGAGTGAGAGGCGGTCCGCCCCACTCACCGGCGCGCCCTTTTTCCGTTCGGGGCCTGCTCAGTGCAGCCCTTCCGGCGAGTCGGCTCCCGCGGGCGCCAGCTGCCGGATCCATTGGGTCACCACGGGTTCAGCGTCTTCACTGAAGCGGATGGCCATCCCCGGATGTGTCACCAGCGGACGGTCGGGCTGATCCGTGCGCATGATCTTCTCATCATCGAAGCCGATGGCGTACAGCACCTGACCCTGGGCCTCTCCCGCGGCCTGGTGATCGATCAGGCGCAGTTGCACCGCGCAGCCGGTGGGGAAGGGGTTGAGCGTGCGCACAAAGGCACCGCCCAGCGAGAGGTTGGCCAGCGTGGTCTTGAGGATTCGTTCCGGACCCTCCACCAGCACCTCCGCCGACACCAGGTGGCGTTGGAACTTGCGCGTGCCGGTGTTGCGGAAGAACACGTCGTTGGTGATCTGCAGAATGGTTTCCGCGGCCATCTCGCCGTGGACCGCGGCCTCGAAGGGCCAACCCGGTGTGAGCAGCCCGTCACGCCCCGGGCCTCGGGCCACGCCGATCAGACGCACGCCGGCCGAGAACAGCACGGCCACCTCTGGCCCTCCGGGAAGTTGCAGGAAGGCCAGGGAGCAGGCCTGGTTGTCGCGCGTGTCCAGGTGCACCACGAAGCCGCCGCTCTCGAGGATGTGGGACAGACGCTCCTGAGAAGCGGTGGGCAGGCCTGCCAGCAGCACGTGATTGCCCCCGGCGGATTGGGTGAGTCGCTCGCTCATGGCCTTGGGCGTTCTCCTTCCGTGTCTGCGTTTCCCGGCCGCTTGCCCTCGGCGCCGGGCAGGGTCAACGGGATCCGCCCCGACAGAATGGCCTGGACCACGGTGCGATGCAAGAAACGCACCCTCTCCTGGCGCAAGCTCGATCCAGCTCTCTCGAAGAATGAGCTGGACCATTCCACCCGTTTGGAGAGCAGCACGCGGCCGCCCATGTACACCAGCGTCAGGTAAGCGGCGGCTTCGGGGCCGAGATCTTCGGTCTGGATGTGAAGCACCTCGTCGCGAAAGCGGATCTCCTCGTTGACGCCCACTGCCATACCGGGTTCGAACGCCCCGGCCACCCGCTCCCAAAGCCGTACGGCGAAACCGGGGCGGTTGAGCAACGGCGGCTGGCCGCGCAGGATCGACTCGCGCAAGCTCTCGTCCGTTGGAACGTGGCCGAGGAGGTTCAGGCGCAGGTCGAGGAAACGCTGCGCCACCGAGGCCAGACCCTGGTAGACCCTCTCTCCGAGCTCGGGATCCACCATGTTCACCACCAGATCGAGCGTCCACCCGGCGTGAGCGCGTTCGACCTGCTGGGCGTGGTCGGGCGACTCGGCGCGCAACTTCTGCAACAGCTCGAGGATGGACATGTCGACATCCGTGGACTCCGGATCCCACACCCGGTCCAGCAAGGCACGGCAAGCGGAGTGCGGCGGACAGGCTCGCCACAGGCGGCGCAGCAGGGCAGCCTTCATGAAGCCGTAGGTGTTCTTCACCGCCGTCGGCTCGGGGGTCGTGACCAGCACGCCGAAGTGGGACAGGTGGAAAAGGTCCAGGGTGTCCAGCGAGGAGTTCCCACCCAGATCGCATACCACCACGTCAGCGTCCAGCCGCCGCAAGTGGCGGACGAGTTTCTGCTTGCGCGCCGCGCCAGGCTGCACCACTCCGGCCGCCTCGTCGCCTCCGGCGATGAGATGGATCTGCATCTGTGGAACCGGGGTCAACAGATCGACGAGGCTTTCCACCCGCCCTCCGAAGAAGTCACGCAACGTGCCGCGGGGGTGCTCCACACCCGCCAGGATGTGGAGGTTGGCGCCGCCGAGGTCAAGATCGGCCAGCACTACCTTGAATCCTTCTTTGGCCAGTTGCCGGGCCAGGTTGAGCGACACCACACTCTTGCCGGTACCCCCCTTGCCTCCACCCACGCAGCACACCAGCGGGCGCTCGGGTTGGGGCGCAGCGGTTTCCGACGCATTGCGGGTGGATTCGGCCATCGAATCGCATATCGGCGCCTTCTTGTCGAACCTGAGCCGATGGTCAAATTCATGACCGCCGGTCGGCCACCTCGTCAAAGTGTTGACTCCGCAAATGCCACCCCGGCGCGCTCCGAGCTGGTCGAGGTAACGTGGATAGCGTTTTATTTTTGAAGACTTGGAAGCGCCGCTGAAAACTCCCGCCAGCGTGGCACCGACCTTGCAGGGAGGGCGGGCTCGGCAGGAACCATGAGTCAACGATTTCGCATTGGTGTGTTGCTCGCTACGTTGTGCGCCGTTCCCGCCCAAGGCGCGGAAGCGGACCTCGATCCCTTGCTGGTCGAACAGAGCGACATTCTGGTTCCGATCTCGGCGAGGGGCGGGGTGCACCTGCGGGCCGATCCGCTCGCGTACCGACTGGAGATCGACATTCCCTGGAAGAAAGCCTCGGACCCCACCTTCGAGCTCATAAAATCCCTGTCTGCCGCCGGGGGGCGGGTGGTGAAGACCGACCGCGGCCGGGGGCGAGTGCGCTGGACGGTGGAGCTGCCGTACCCCAATCTGCAAGCGCGCCTCCTGACCGAGCCACGCTCCGCGCGCGTCCGCATCCGGCTGGGCAGCGGGAGGGTGCTGCCCCCGGAAACCGGCCACTACCCATACAGTCGCCGGCGCGGCCTGCCCCCGCGAGTCGCTGCCGCCCTGGGTGAGGCGGAGGCGTTGCTGGCGTCAGATCCGGCCGGCGCGCGAGCCCGCTTGCTGCGATTGGCTGCCGGCGAAGGCTCGCTCGCCGTGCTGGCGGCGCTCGCCCTCGCCGACCGGATGGTTCGCGCGCAGAACCTGGACGCGGCGGCGACCCTGTTGCGGGCCGTGCAGGTGCGGGCGCAGCGGCAATCGCCAGAGCTTCTGCCCCTGGTGCGGTGGCGCATCGCCGCCTATTGCGGGAACGTGTTCCAGCCCGCGGGGGAATTTCTCACCGGCGAACGGTCGGCCTATCCGGGCTGGGTGCGGGAGGAGACGCGTTTCGCCGAGGCGCGCCTGGCGTACGCCCGCGGAGACATGGAGTCCAGCGTGCGCGCCGGGATCGAGTTGTTTTCCGAAGCACCCGATAGCGTTTTTGGCCCCGAGGTGCGCCCCATGTTGGAGGCGGCTCTGCGGCGGCGTGTCGCCGAACTGGAGCGGGATGGGATGTTGGGCGAGAGCGCAGCGCTCATCCTGGACTACCTCCACGGCATACCGGCGCTGCCGTTGGAGGCGTTGCGACACGAGGCGGAGGCCGCGGCCCAGGGATTGCTGGGGGCGGGGCTCCCCCGTCTGGCCTCCGAGTGCGTGCTGTGGCTGCTACGCACCCGAGGTGCCGGCGCCATCACGCCGAGGTTGGCCCTGTTGCTGGCCGAGGCCTTCTTCGCCCAGGGCGATCTGGAGCGCACCGCCAAGACCCTGGCCCTGCACGAGACCCTGCCCCAGGCCAAGCCGGAGGCGATGGCCGTGCTGTTGCGCGGCAAGTTGGCCGAGGCACGTGGGCGGCCCGAGGAGGCCGTGGAATACTACCGGCAGGTTCTGGTGTTGGAGCCGGGACGGGGCGCTGGCCTGGAGGCTGCCCGGCGTGGGGCGGAAGCGCTGCGCGGTCTGGGCCGCCAGGTGGACGCGGTGAAACTGGTACGGCAGGGGATGCCGCCGGCCGGCGATCGCCGGGCCGAGGCGGCTGATTTCTACGTCCTGCTGGGGGACCTGGCCTACCAGGTGGGGCTGAAGGACACCGCGGCGCAGGCCTACCGCGAGTTGGTGCGCCGCTTTCCCAAGGACGAGCGAACCGAGGTGGCTCACTACCGCCTGCAGCGCCTCGGTGTGGTGACGGAGCAGTCGCCGGGTGGCGGAGACTCGCCCTGGGCGATGGCCGCGCGGCTGCAACGTGAAAAGCCGAAACCGGAGGAACGAGCCCCATGATTCCGGCCGCCGCCCCTCTTCCCGTCGATCGCCTGGCGCACAAGCTGCGCAACCCGTTGGGTTGCGTTCGGCTGCTGGCGGATGAACTCTCCACCCACTTGATGGAACCCCAGCGAGCCCTGGCGCGCGATCTGGCGCGGGAGGTGGAGCGGACCTGCCGCATCCTCAACGCGGCGGTATTGGCCAGCGGGGCGCGCCTCCAGCGCCGGCACGCGGTCGACCTGGTGCGGGTGCTGCGCGAGGCCGCGGGGGCCGCCGGTGCCACGTGGGAGGATCCGCCGTCCTGGCGCTTCGACACGGAGTCGCTGGCCCAGGAGCAAATCTGGGGAGACGAGGCGCTGTTGACGGCCCTGTTCGTCGAGCTTCTCACCAATGCTGCCTTGTCGGGGAGCGGGGTGGTGGAAGTGGTAGCCCAGTCGGTCGCCGGCGGCGTGTTTGTCAGGATCCTGGACCGCGGCACCGGATTGCCCAAGGACCTGGAAGACCCGTTCGCTCCGTTCGTGTCCGGCTGGCCCGGTCGGGCGGGTTTGGGGCTCACGGTGGCCGCGCGCATCGCTGCCCTGCATGGCGGTCGCATCGATTTGTCGGAGCGTGCGGGGGGGGGAACCCAGGCCGAGGTGTGGTTGCCGGCGGTGGACGAGGCGCCGCCAGGAGGTGAGTCATGAGCGGATTTCCCGACAGGGTCTCCGGGGTCCTGGCGAGGGCCCTGGCGCTTCGACTCGAACGCCAACATCTGCTGGCGGGCAATATCGCCAACGCCAACACACCGGGCTATGTCCCGGTGGATATGCGCTTCGATCGGGTGCTGGAGAGCGCTCTGCAGGAGGGGACTGCGGCCGAGACGGCCCCCGCGGCGGCCCCGGCTCCGACGCCGGAGGTGGTGTACGACCCGGCGGTGGTGCCAGGCCTGGATGGCAATGCCGTGGCGCTCGATCGGGAGCTGGCCAAGCTGGCGGAAAACTCCACCCTGTACCACGCGGCCAACCGGGCGCTGCAGAAGAAGCTGGGCATGATCCGTTACGCCGTCGGAGAAGGAGGCGCGCAATGAGCGATTTCAATACCGCCATGGCCATCGCCGGCAGCGGTATGGCCGCCGAGCGACTGCGCCTGAACCTGGTGGCCTCCAACCTGGCGAATGCCAACACCACTCGCACCGCCGAGGGCGGCCCCTACCGCCGGCGCGACGTCGTATTCCGTGCGGCTCCGCTGGAAGAGTCGTTCCCCGGCGTGTTGGAGCGGCTGGTCGGTGAAAACGCCAGCAGTGTGCAGGTGGAGGGAGTGCTCTCCGACCCATCTTTGCCCCGCACGGTGTTCGATCCCGAGCACCCGGACGCGGACGAGCTGGGGTACGTCCGCCTACCGAATGTGGAGGTCGCCGAGGAGATGGTCAACCTCATCACCGCCACCCGCTCGTACGCGGCCAACGCCACGGTGCTGGAGACGTCCAAACAGATGGCCGCCCGGGCCATTGATCTCATGCGCTAGGAGACGCGTCATGGCGCTCGATGTGCAGATGCCCATCTCCCCACCAGTCGGTCCGGTACGCTCCGAGGTGTTGGTGCCGGAGCCTGCCCCGGGATCGGGGGAGGCGTTTTCCGATTTGCTGGGTCGGGCCCTGCGCGCGGTGGATGGCGAGTTGAAGCAAGGAGACGCCGCCGCAGCGGACTTCGTTCTCGGCAAGACCGGCATCCATGAGATGGCGCTCGCTTTGGAAAAGGCCGATCTCTCGCTGCGCCTGCTCACCCACGTACGCAATCGCATTATCGAGGCCTATCGGGAGATCAGCCGTATGAACGTCTGAGGCTCGCATGGAAACACTCAAGAAGATCGGCAAGCAATCGTTGGCCTTCTACCAGGGGCTGTCTCCCGCTCGGCGCTGGTCGCTCGGGCTGCTGCTAGTCCTTTCGCTGGCCTTCTTCGTGTTCGTGGCGCTGGTGTTGTCTCGGGACGATTTCCGCTCGCTCGGTGGCGGAATGTCGGCCGAGGAAGTACAGGCCACCGTGGCCCGCCTGAAGGAGCGCAACATCCCGGCCCGGGTGCGCGACGCTGGCGACGGCGTGGAGGTGCCCGCTTCCCGCCTGGACGAGGCCCGCATGGAGCTGGCGGCCGCCGGCCTGCCGCGCGCGGGGGGCGCGGGCTTCGAGCTGTTCGACCATGACGATCTGGGAATGACCCGTTTCAAGGAGCAGGTCACCTTCCAGCGTGCCCTGGAAGGAGAGCTGGCGCGCAGCATCCGCTCCCTCAAAGAAGTGCGTTCGGCCCGGGTCCACCTGGTGCTGCCGCAGCGCAGCCTGTTCCGCGAGGAGCAGCGGGAACCCTCGGCCTCGGTGATGATCAACCTGCTGCCGGGGGCCGATCTGGAGCCGGCGCGGGTGAAAGGCATCCGCTACCTGGTGTCCTCGGCGGTGGAGGGCTTGCGGCCGGGTCGAGTGACCGTGATCGACTGACAGGGCCGGGTGCTGGCGCGGTTGGACGAGGCAGAGGGCGGCGGGCTGAACGACGAACGGGTGGCCTATCAGCGCGAGATCGAGCGCCTGGTGGAACGCCGCATCCTGGACCTGCTGGAGCCGCTGGTGGGTGCCGGGCGCGTGGTGGCCCAGGTGACCGCCGATGTGGACTTCGACAAGGTGGTGGAGACCCGCGAGGAGTACAACCCGGACCGGGCGGTGGTGCGGAGCGAACAGCGGACCAACGAGAGCCGCAATCGCGAGAACGCCATCGCCGCCGGTGTGGTGGGCACGCCATCCAACCTGCCCGGTGGCAGCGGGCCGGCCGTGGGCGCGCAGCCGGGGGACTACCAGCGCTCGAGCGAGACGCTTTCGTACGAGATCGACAAGAAGGTGCAGCGCACCGAGCGGCCGCAGGGCAACCTGCGGCGCCTGAGCGCCGCGGTGGTGGTGGACGGGAGCTACCGCAGCGAGGGCAATGGAAACAGCGGGCGACCGGTCTACCAACCGCGCACACCCGAGGAGATGGAGCGGTTCGCCGTGCTGGTCAAGAAGGCGGTGGGCTTCGATGAGACGCGTGGCGATCAGGTCGAGGTGTCCAACCTGGCCTTCCAGACCGTGGAGACCCCGGAGGAGCCCTCCCTGCTCGCCGTCTGGTGGGAGCGCCTGGATGGCCTGGCCGCCGCCCGCATCGTGGGTTTGATCCTGCTCGGCGTGCTGCTGTTCTTCTTTGGCGTGAAACCGGCCGTGCGCGGTCTTTTCGGGGCGCGCTCGCCCACGGTGTTGCCACCGGGAAAGACACTGACCGTGTCGGAGCTGGAACAGCGGCTGGGACCAGCCGGTCTGCTCGACACCGGCTCGGCCGCCACGGAGCTGCCGGGCGACTCCGCCAGCCAAATCCGCCAGATGGCGACGCAGAACCCCGAGCGGGTGGTGCACCTGCTCAAGAACTGGCTTGAGGAGGAGAGCCGATGAGCGAGTCCCTCTCCGGCCCCGCCCGCTGCGCCCTGCTGCTCTACGCCCTGGGCGCGGAGGCGGCCTCCGCCATCCTGGAGCGACTCGACCCGGAGCAGGTGGGTCGCATCCTGGCCGCCTCTCGACGCCTGCGCGCCGAGGACGCCGACGCCATGCAACGGGTGTTGCAGGAATTCCAGCAGGTGGTGCAGGGCAACCGCATGCTGCCGGGAGAGAGCGCCGCTTTCCTGGAGCATTTACTGCACAAGAGCGGCGCGGCGGTCCCCGATGTCTCCGAAGAGGAAGTCGGCCTGTGCCCGGAAGCGGATGCCGAGTCGCTGGCCCAGGTGCTGCAGAACGAGCATCCACAGACGGTGGCGCTGGTGCTGGCCCACGTGGACGTGAAGCGCGCCAGCGAGACGCTGCAGAAGCTGCCATTGGAGAGGCGCTCGGAAGTGGTGCTGCGCATGGCCGGCCTGTCCGCGGTGCCGGTGCCCATGCTGCGCCAGATCGAGGCCAGCCTTCAGAGCGAGCTCAAGCGGCGCAACCGTAGCCAGGTGCGCCGCCTGGACGGCGTGGAAACCGCTGCCGGTCTGCTCAAGCGTTTACCCAAGGCACAGGTGAGCGCCATGTTGGAGGAACTGACCAAGCGCAACGCCGAGCTAGCCGAGCGGGTGAAGCGCAACCTGTTCACTTTCGAGGATCTGGTGGGCATGGACGACCGCGGTGTTCGCAACCTCCTCAAGGAGGTGGACGGCCAGGTGCTGGCCAAGGCGCTCAAGGTGGCGGACGAGGCCCTCAAGGAGCGCTTCTTCAAGAACATGTCCGAGCGCGCCGCCACCATGCTGTCCGAGGACATCGAGAGCTTGCCGCCGATGCGCCTGTCGGAGGTGGAGGAGGCGCAAAAGAAGGTGGTCGAGGCCGCCGCCGCTCTGGTGCAGGAGGGTAAGGCCCTGCTGCTGGGCGCCGGCGACGAGCAGGTGGTGTGACGTGACCCACGCCGAATCCACATCCGCCCGTCCCTGGCGGCCGCACCGGAAGACCAACGCCCAGGCGGGCAACCCCTTCGCCGCCATTGGCGAGGGAGCGGTGGTGGCGGCCCGCTTCGAACGGCGCGGCGTCCCGCCCGTGGCCGAACCGGATCCCGAGCTGGTGCCACCGCCCGCGTCTCCTCCCCCTTCCCCCGCGCCAAACGACTCGGACCGGCTGCAGCGAGCGTTTCAGGAAGGAGTGGAGGAGGGCCGCCGTCAGGAGCGGGCCGATCGGTTGGCCGACGAGGTGATCGAGACGGGTGGTTTCCTGCTGCACTTCCGAGCCGCGGCGGTGGAGGTGTTGTTGGAGCTCACGGGCGCGGTGGCCGAGCGCCTGGTGGGACGCGAGTTCGAGCGTGATCCGGCCGAGGTGGGCCGGCACGTGGCGCACTGCCTGCAGCGCCTGCCGCCCAACGGGCCGCTCAAGCTACGCCTGCATCCCCAGGATCGGGAGGCGCTGCTGCGCCGGACGCCCCGGCCGGAGTGGCTGACGGAGGACGAGGGGCGGCTTCGGCTTCTGGCCGACGAGTCGCTGGGGCGGGGCGAGTGCGTGGTGGAATCCGAGCGGGGCCGGGTCGACGGTCGGCGAGCCGCCTCCCTGGATGCGGCCCGCGAGGTGTTGCGCGACCTGCTGGCCCAGGCATTCGCGGGGGACAGGGCATGATGACCGCCGCCGACATCGGGAGACGCGCGCGGGAAGCGCTCTCGCGAGCCGAGCTGGTTCCGGTGGCGGGCAAAGTGACCCAGGTGGTGGGGTTGTTGGTGGAGGGCTGGGTGCCCGGAGCCACCGTGGGTTCCATGTGCCGTATACGGCCGGAAACGGGTGGCGAGGGAGTGCTGGCCGAGGTGGTCGGGTTCCGGCGCGAGAGCGCATTGCTCATGCCGCTCGGGGACATGCGAGGAGTGGCGCCGGGCAGCTCCATCTTCCCCGGCCGCTCGGAGAGTTCCGTCGCCGTCGGCGCGAACCTGCTGGGTCGGGTGATCGACGGCCTGGGACAGCCGCTGGACCGGCTACCACCGCCCGCCGTGACGAGCGCACGCCCCATACACGCCGCGCCGCCCCCGCCGCTGCGGCGGGCTTTGATCCGCCAGCCGCTGTCACTGGGCGTGCGCGCCATCGACGCCTGCGTCACCTGCGGCCAGGGACAGCGCCTGGCCATCGTGGCCGGCTCCGGAGTGGGAAAGAGCGTGCTGATGGGCATGCTGTGCCGCAACTCCCAGGCAGAGGTGAACGTGGTGGCGTTGATCGGTGAGCGCGGCCGCGAGGTGCGGCAGTTTCTCCAGGACGATCTCGGGCCGGAAGGCCTGGTCCGGTCTGTGGTGGTGGTGGCCACCGCCGATCGCTCACCGGTGGAGCGCATCCGCGCCGCCTTCGTGGCTACCGCGGTGGCGGAGCATTTCCGCGACGAGGGCAGGCGCGTGCTGCTCACCATGGATTCGCTGACCCGGGTGGCCATGGCCCAGCGGGAGATCGGGCTGGCCATTGGTGAGCCTCCTACCACCAAGGGGTATCCACCCTCCATGCTCGGGGTGTTACCGCGCCTGGTGGAGCGTGCCGGGCCGGGGGAGGGGAGCGGCAGCATCACCGCGCTGTACACCGTGCTGGCCGAGTCGGACGACCTGGACGATCCGGTGGTCGACGCCGCGCGGGCAGCTCTGGACGGACATGTCGTGCTGTCGCGCGCCATCGCCAATCGCGGCCAATATCCCGCCATCGACGTGCTCCGCAGCGTCAGCCGGCTGATGAACGAGATCGTGAGCGAGGAGCACCGGCGCCTGGCGAACGACCTGCGCGCCATCCTGGCCGACTACGAGGAAGTGAAAGACCTGGTGCACGTCGGTGCCTACGCCCGGGGTTCCAATCCCAGGGCCGACCGGGCCATCGAGCGCGTCGAGGCGGTGCGGCGCTTCCTGGCGCAGGGGCGCGAGGAGCGCTTCACCATGGCCGAAACCCTGGATCAGTTGCGTCGCCTGCTGGCGCCAAAGGAGAGGACGGCATGAGCCAGCTTCCGCTCGCCTTCAGTCTGTTGCTGCAAGCGGCCGGCGCCGCTTCCGTCGCCTCGCCGGCGGCCGCGGTGCTCGCGCCTGCCGCGACCTCGTCCGAAGAACGGCCGGCGCGAGGAATACTACCCAGCTCGCAGGAGGTGCGTCAGGCGCTGGGCGAGCGGCAAAAGGCCTTGCAGGAGGAGAAGGAACGCTTGCGCGAGGAGGAGCGGCGTCTGGAACAACTGCGCCAGGAGATCCGCCAGGATATTCAGGCCCAGGCCCGCCTGTTGAGCGCCCCGGACGAGAGCCAGGCCCCGGCCGCGACTCCGCCAGGTCAGCAAGCGATCCAGAAGATGGAATCCCAGGTGGAAGATCGGCAAGCCCGCGTGCGGCGGGTTTCGCGGGGCCTGGCCTCCATGACTCCGGCCACCGCGGCTCTGGCCTTGTCGCGCCTCTCCGTCCCTTTCGCGGCGGAGCTGCTGTCGGTCATGGACGCCAAGCGGGTCGGCAAGATCCTGGACGCCATGAGCCCGGAACAGGCGGCCCGTGTCGTGGAGGCCCTGGTGGCCCGCGGAGCGAAGGGAGGCGCGCCATGATGCCGCCGAACCGCGGTGTGGGGGCGCTTCCCCGTGGAGGAGTCGGGACCTCGCAGTGGCCAGAGCGCACCGGTAGGTCCGAACGGTTCGGGGAGTGTCTGCGCCAAGTCCAGCAGACGGGCGGCGAGACGGCCCTGTGGGCCGCGGTGCTGCCTGCCCTCCCCGGACCGGCGATTCCCGATTCGAAGGACGAGTCGTCGCGGTCTGCGGCGCAACGCCCGCCAAGGTTGAGCAGCGACAGCGCCCCGACGCAGCCTGGCTCGGTGTCGGCGTCCCAGGAAGAGCAGACCCGCAGTGGCGACTCGCGCGCCGAGGAGGTGGATCGGGCGGCTGCTGTGGCTGCGTCTGGTGGCGGTCTCGAGGCGAGCGCGGAAGCGAAGGCCGATGTCGGCGCCGGGGCCGAGCCCCTGCCGCAAGCCGTGCACGATCGGTTGCTGTTGGCGGTACGCCAGGCGGTGCGGGAGCGGCGGGAGGTGGTGGTGCTGGAGCTCGAGCCCCCCGGTGGCGGCGTGGTGGAGATCCGGCTGGACCGCGCGGCGGACCGGCCCGCGTTGCGGCTCGTCTGTCATGGATGGAACGGCTACTTGCCACTGGCACGGGAGCTTCCGGCGTTGCAGGCCCGCTTGCTGCAGGTCGGCGTGGTGCTCCAGGACATCTCGCTCTTGTTCGAACGCCCGGCCGAACCCCTTCCGGTGAGAGCCGAGCGCGTCGAGAAACCCGGGGCGCGTTCTCGCTGGGCAGAAGAGGATGAGGACGGGGATGGCGAGCGCGATCCGAAAGCGTCACGACGGCGGCGCTGAGGAGGGAAGCCATGGATATTCGCCAGACCGGTTGGACGCCGAACACGCCGGCCAAGGACCCCAACCGTAACCCGAACGAGCTCAACCGGCAGGACTTCCTCAACCTGCTCATCGCCCAGATGAGCATGCAGGATCCGCTGAACCCGGCCGACCCCGCGCAGTTTATGGCCCAGCTAGCCCAGTTTTCCAACGTGGAACAGCTCATCCGCGCCAACGACAAGCTGGACCAGCTCGCGCTGTCCCAGGCGGCCATGAGCGGCACGGCGGTGGCCTCGCTGGTGGGCCGTACGGTTACGGTGCAGGGGGATCGGGTGACGCTGCCCACGGAGGGATCGGCCGAGCTGGCCTACCACTTGCCGGCCGCGGGAAGCGAGATGGTGCTGAACATCACCGACGCGAGCGGCAAGGTGGTGCGCTCGGTCCCGCTCGGGGAGTTGGCCGCTGGCCCGGGGCGCTACACCTGGGATGGCCGGGACGGCAGCGGCAACCGCCTGCCGGCTGGCGAGTACACCTTCTCCGTCACCGGACGCGACTCCGATGGAGAGCCGTTGACCGCGAGCGGCCGCGTCACCGGCGTGGTGACCGGGGTGAGTTACGAGAAAGGGTACCCGGAGATCCTGATCGGGGATCTGCGGGTGGCCCTGGGCGACGTAATCGAAGTGTCCTAAACGGGTCCCAAACCAACGGTATCTACCGTACGAAAGGAGAATCCCATGACCCTGCTCAGTTCCATGTATACCGGCGTAAGCGGCCTGCAATCCAACGGCCTGGCCATCTCCATCATCGGAGACAACATCGCCAACGTGAACACCGTGGGCTTCAAGGCCTCCCGCGGCAACTTCGAGGACATGCTGCAGATGACGCTCCTCGGGCGCAACGGTTCGGCCAGCCAGCTCGGTGGCGGCTCGAACCTGACCGACGTTCAGACCCTGTTCACCCAGGGCTCGCTGCTGAACACCGGACGGGCCACCGACCTGGCGGTGTCCGGCAACGGCTTCTTCATCCTGAACGGAACGGTGAACGGCGTGGAGGGGCGCTTCTACAGCCGCGCCGGACAGTTCTTCCTGGATCAGGACGGCTACCTGGTGAACCCCAACAACCTCAAGGTGCAGGGGTACATGGCCGACGCCAACGGGGTCATCAGCGGTGTGCTGGGCGACCTCAACCTCACCGGCGTGAACGTCCCGCCGTTGCCCACCACCGAGGTCACGCTGACCGCCAACCTGGACGCCAACGCCGCCGTGCTGGCCAACCCCTGGGATCCGGCCGATCCGGCGGGCACCTCCAACTTCAACACCACCCTCACGGTGTACGACAGCCTGGGCAACGCCCACGAGGTGGTGGTGTACTTCCGCAAGACCGGCGCCAACGCCTGGGAGTGGCACGCCATGGTCGATGGCGGCGAGCTGACCGGCGGCACTCCGGGCACCCCCACGCAGATCGCAAACGGCACCCTGACCTTCACCACCGACGGGGCGCTGGACACCGAGACGGTGGCTGGCAATACGGTGGACTTCCTGGGAGCCACGCCAGGCCAGACCATCGACTGGGACTTCGGCGACTCCATCACCACCGATGGCGGCACCGGGCTGGCCGGCACCACCCAGTTCGCCGGCAACTCGGCGGTGAACTTCCTCAGCCAGAACGGCTACGCCACCGGCACACTGCAGATGCTCTCAGTGACCCCCGAGGGATTCATCACCGGAAGCTTCTCGAATGGCGAGGTGCGCACCATCGCCCAACTGGCGCTGGCCACCTTCCAGAGCAACGAGGGCCTGGACCGCATCGGCGGCAACCTGTTCCTGGAGACGCGCGGTTCTGGCGAGCCGCTGATCGGCGCCGCCAACAGCGGCAGCCGCGGCACGGTGCACGCCTACTCCCTGGAGCAGTCGAACGTCGATCTGGCCGAGCAGTTCGTCGAGCTCATCGCCGCCCAGCGCGGCTTCCAGGCCAACTCCAAGACCATCGGCACCGCAGATCAGCTGCTGCAAGAGGTCATGAACCTCAAGCGCTGATCCCCGGCCCCCGGTTCACTCCCGCCTGATCTCCTTTGCCGCCGTCGAGGTGGCCTCGAACCTCCCACGACCGCCGAAGCGCTCGTCCGCGTGACCCGGCCGGCCGGCGCGGACACTCGGGCCTTGGACCGCGGGGGCCCCAACGCCCCTGGCTGGGCGGAACATGCTCCCCAGCGCCTTTCTTGCCGGCGTCAAGAACCTGACGGGTTCGCTGTCCGAAGGCTTGGCGGTCTTGGAGCCTCCGGGCGGTGGCCTGAACAATAAAAACCTTTATATACAATGAGTTGGCTCGGAAGTTCGTCTGGCACCCCTATTGCATTGAGCCAGGCCGACCGAGTCTCGTGCCGAAAGGAGTTGCTCGTGGCAGAACAAGAAAAGTCGCCCGAAGAAGCCGTGGTGGCGAAGGGTTCTTCGCCCCTGCCAGCGGTGCTCTCCGTGCTGAGCCTGTTGGTGGGAGGGGCCGCGCTGGCCCTGACCCTGCTGCGGCCTGCCGCGGCCCCGCACCAGGCGAACGGCGAGGCCAGCGAAGACGACGCGGCGGTCGATGAGCACGCGGGGAAGGGCCCGGGCCCGCTGTTTGCCATTACCGGGTTGATCGTGAACCTGGCCGACCGGGACAGTGGTCACTACCTGAAGCTCAGCGTGTCCATCGAACTGCCAAACTAACAGGCTCTGGAAAAGCTGCGCGCGCGAGAGGCGGTGTTGCGCGACGGCGTGCTCACGCTGCTCGGCGACAAGACCGTGGAGCAGGTGCAGTCCGCCGAAGGCAAGCAGGCCCTGCGCCAGGGCATCGCGGCGCAAGTCGAGGAGATCCTCGGCGGCAAGAAGCCGCGCGGAGTGTTCTTCACCGAATTCGTGGTGCAGTGAGGTCCGGCGGCGATGCCCCCTACCTTGTCACAAAACGAAGTCGATGCCCTGATGGAGGCCCTGCAGGACGGGCGCATCGACACCGCCCAGGAACGCACGGTGATCACCCGCACCCCGGGCGGAGCCACCGGCAAGACTCCTGAAGTGAAGCCATACGATCTGGTCAGCCGCGAACGGGTGGTGCGGGGACGCATGCCGACGTTGGATGCCATCCATGGGCGCCTGGCGCGCGGACTTTCACAGCAGCTCTGCGAGCTGGGGTTGCCCGAGGCCGAGATCGCTTCCGATCCCGCGGCGCCGCAGAAGATGGGCGAGTTTTTGAGCTACCAGACCAGCCCTGCCTGCATCAACCTGCTGTCCATCCCGCCGCTGCAAGGGACCGCGCTGCTGTGCGTGCAGCCCAACCTGTTCTTCGCCCTGCTCAGCATGGCCTTCGGGGGCCAGGCCATGGTGGCAGACGCGGCCTTGCCGGTGCGACCGCGGGCGGATCTGAGCGCGGTGGAAACGGAGTTTGCCCGCCTGCTCTCCGAGGCCTTCGCCCGGGCAGCCGCTGCGGCCTGGAGCGAAGTGCTGGCGCTCAAGCCGGCCTACCTGCGCACCGAGGTGTCCGCGGAGCACCTCATGACCGGCTCCAGCGGCGATCTGGTGATGGCTTGCGCCTTTCCGATGCGCGTGGCGGACGTCGAGGGCCGGCTGGACCTGGCCTTGCCTTATACCTCGCTGGAGCCGGTGAAGCCGCGCCTGGCCGAGCATCCGCAGGAAGAGAGCCCCGCCGACCGGGAGCGCTGGCAGCGCAACCTGCGGCTGGCCGTGGCTCACGTTCCCTTGCGCCTGTCGATCGAGCTGGGCCGCAGCGCCATGAGCCTGCGCCGCCTGCTCGACCTCCAGGTGGGGCAGGTGGTGCGGCTGGAGGAACACCCGGGAGGGCCACTGCGGCTGTTCTTGGGCGGCGCGCACAAGGGTGTGGCCATCCCGGTGGAGCAGAACGGAAAGTTCGCCATCGAATTCGTGGAATGGAGGAAGCCCGATGACGCCCGAGGCTAAGACCAAAGCCGCCGAGTCCGCGCCGGTCGACCAAGGCCGCGACCACAACCTGGAGCTCATGCTGGACGTGCCGCTCAACTTCTCCGCCGAGCTGGGAGGTTGTTCCCTCACCGTGGGCGAGATCCTGCAGCTCTCGCGCGGCAAGGTGATCGAGCTCGACAAGCTGGCGGGCGAGCCCCTGGACCTCACGGTGAACGGCCGGCTCATCGCCCACGGCGAGGCGGTGGTGGTCAACGAGCGGTTCGGTGTGCGCATCCTGGATATCGCCAGCCCGTCTGAGCGGCTGGCCCGCATGCGCGGCTGAAGGAGGCGGGTCATGAACGCGTGCGCGGTATTGCTGCTCTCGGCGCTGGCTGCCAGCTCACCGCAGGCCGCCGAGCCGGAGGTTGGCTCGTTGCGGCAGCGGTTGGCCGCGGAGCTTCTGGCGCCCGAGCCGCCCCAAGCCGCCGCTTCCGTCCCGGCATCGGCGCCCGCGGAGCCGGCCGTCGTCTCCGCGTCGGAGAAAGCGCCGGCGTCACCGCATGCCGGTCCCACGGTGGGCTCCGCCGCAATGTCCGTGCCGGCATGGCCGGCGCTGTTGCTGCTGGTCGGCCTGGGTGGGGTGTGGGTGTGGACACGGCGTCGGACGCCTCGTTCTGCCGCGGTGCCGCTGCACCGTCTGGCCAGCCTGCCCATGGGAGGCCGGCGCTCGTTGGTGTTGGTCGAGGTGATGCAGCAACGCTTGCTGGTCGGCTGCTCCGAAAAAGGGCTTTCTCTGCTGGCTCGCTTGAACGGCCCGGCCACGGAGGAAGAGCCGGCGGCCGACGCAGACGACCCCAGCGCCGACGAGCGTGCCTTCAACCGCTTGCTGGACGCCGCCGAGGCCGCCGATCGTTCCCCGGCCGCCAATCCCGGGCGCGTGCCCGGCGAGCAACGCGACCTGGCCCGCAAGTTGCGAAACCTGGGGAGGATCTAGGGCGCCATGTCCGTCCCCCGCCTGGCACTGTTGATCTGCCTCCTGGCGCTGCCGCGGCTGGCCGGCGCTGAACCCGTCCCGGCGGATGCGGCCGCCGTCACGCTCTCGGTGCAGGGCGGCGGGCAGATGTCGGTGGCTCTCAAAATCCTGCTCATGCTCACCGCGCTGGCCTTCGCGCCGGCCATCCTGATGTGCCTCACCTCCTTCACCCGCATCATCGTGGTGCTGGGCTTCTCGCGGCAGGCGCTGGGATTGGGTCAGACCCCGCCCACTCAGGTGCTGATCGGCATCGCCTTGTTCCTCACCCTGTTCACCATGGCGCCCACCCTGGGGCGCATCCAGCGCCAGGCGGTGGACCCCTACCTGGCCGGGCAGCTCGACGAAGGCCAGGCCTTCTCCCAAGGTTTTACCGTGCTCAAGGATTTCATGCTGCGCCATACCCGCGAGGACGACCTGCGGCTGTTCTACGGTATCGCCGGCGAGGCGCGCCCGGAGAACGCGCTCTCGGTCCCGGCGCGCATCCTGGCGCCGGCCTTCATGTTGAGCGAGCTGAAGACCGCTTTTCAGATGGGTTTTCTGCTCTTTTTGCCGTTCTTGCTCATCGATCTCATCGTGTCCTCGGTGCTCATGGCCATGGGAATGATGATGCTGCCGCCGGTGATCGTGTCGCTTCCCTTCAAGATCCTGCTGTTCGTGCTGGCCGACGGTTGGAACCTGCTGATCGGGTCCTTGGCCCATAGCTTCGCCTGAGGAACGCGCCATGACGCCCGCCTTTGCCGTCGAATACGCCCGCTCGGCTCTCCAGGTCGCCATGCTGGTCTCCGGCCCGGTGTTGACCGCCGGCCTGGTGGTGGGTCTGGTGGTTTCTATCTTCCAGGCGGTGACCCAGATCCATGAGGCCTCGCTGGCTTTCATCCCCAAGATCGTGGCCATGGCCATCGCCGCCTACCTGTCGGCGGGTTGGATGATCGACACCCTGCTCGATTTCACTCGGCACTCATTTTCCTTGCTGCCGCAGATGGGAGGGTGACGTGTCGCTGCCGCTGCTGCCGCTCAGCGCCGGGTTGTTCTTGATGGTGCGCCTGACGGGTCTCATGGCGGCCGCACCATTCTTCGGGCTGGAAGGATTCCCCTGGGCGTTGCGCCTATTGTTGGCGCTCGGTACGGCTGTAGTGCTGGCACCGGTGGCGCCGCCTACGGCCCCGCCCGCCGACCTGGTGGATCTGGCACTGCGCGGGGCCGCGGAGGCCCTGCTCGGGCTGGGCCTCGGCCTGTGCGCCGGGATGTTCCTGGCCGGGGCCAAGCTGGCCGGGCAGTGGATGGGGTTGCAGATGGGCCTGGGTTTTGCCGGGCTGGTCGATCCCGGTTCCAACGATCCGCAGGGGGCGCTGGCGCATCTTTTGAGCTGGATCGCCCTGGCGGTGTTCGTGGCTGCCGACGGACATCACGGCCTGTTGTGGGCCGTGGCTCGCGGCTGCCAGTCGGTGCCTCCCGGGGAAGCGGCGCGCTCGCTGGGCGCGCTGGCGCTGGGTGTGCCGCAGGCGGGCGCAGCGCTGTTTTTTGCTGCAGTGTCGTTCGCCGCCCCGGTGGTGGCGGTGGTGTTCTCGGTTCAGGTCGGGCTGGCGCTGCTGGCGCGGGCCGCGCCACAGTTCAACCTGCTGTCGATCGGATTCATCGTCACCATCCTGGCGGGACTGTGGGTGCTGTCGCTCAGCCTGGAGGGAGTGGGAGAGAGCGTACGCTGGGAGAGCCAGCGCTCGCTGGACTTGGCGCTGCAGACCGGCGGCGTCCAGGCCGGGCCCTAGGGAGTGTCGCACATGGCCGAAGAAACCACCCAGGAACGCAATCAGCCGGCCAGCGCCCGGCGCGAACGCGAGTTCCGCGAGCGTGGGGACCGCGGCCTGAGCCACGAGCTGATCACAGTGGTGGTGCTGGGGACCTCGGCCCTGGTGGTGGGGCTGGCGCCGACCCTCAGCGGTGGCGCGCGCTCTTTCTTCATCGGCACCCTCTCGAACCTGGACGGCCCACCGCTGGAGGGGTTGGCGCGGGGGCTGTCGGTTGGCACGGCGGCGCTGTTGCCGGTGTTCGCCCTGGCGCTGGCGGCCGCCGCCGCAGGACACGCGGTGCAGGGCGGCTTCGTCTTCGCTCCACGAGCCATCGAACCGGACTGGAACCGGCTTCGGCCGTGGCCCCGGTTGAAGCAGCTCCTCTTCTCGCGCCGGGCACTGGCAGAGCTGCTGAAGGCCCTGCTCAAGGCGGCGGTGATCGCCGGCGTCGTGACCCTGTGCCTGCGCCGCGATCTGCCGGCCATCGTCGCCCTGGCACGCGAATCGCCCGGCGGTCTGGCCTGGTACCTGTCGGACGCGGCGGTGCGCCTGTTCGGCCTGGCCGCCCTCGGTCTGTCAGGGATCGCCGCTGCTGATCTGGTGTTCAACCGTTGGGACTTGAGCAAGCGCATGCAAATGACCCGCCAGGAAGCCCGAGATGATTATAAGGAGCAGGAGGGGGACCCGGTGGTGCGTTCGCGCCGGCGCCAGCGCTACCGGGCCCTGACCGCGAACCGCATCCTGCGCGAGGTGCCGCGCGCCGACGTGGTGGTGACCAACCCGACCCACCTGGCGGTGGCATTGCGCTACCAGCGCACCCGCGAGAACGCGCCGCGCCTCACCGCCAAGGGTCAGGACGCGCTGGCGGAGCGCATCCGGCGCCTGGCCCGGCGCCACGGGGTGCCGGTCCTGGAAAACCGGCCGCTGGCGCGTTCTTTGTTCCGCAAGGTCAAGGTGGGCCAGCCGATCCGGCCGGAGTTCTTCCGGGCGGTGGCCGAGATCTACGCCGCCTTGTACCGGCGGCGGGGTGAGGTGGCGCCATGAGTGCCGCGGCCAACCCTCGCGCGACCCTCCCCGGCATCCCGGCGCCCGCTCGCGCCGATGCCATGGTGGCGGTGCTGCTCATCGGCATCGTGCTACTGATGATCCTGCCGCTGCCACGACCGCTCATGGACGTGCTGCTGGGCTTCAACTTCTCCTTCAGCCTGTTGCTGCTGTGCGTGGCGGTGTACCTCAGGCGCCCGCTGGAATTCTCGGTGTTCCCGACCATGCTGTTGCTCGCCACCCTGTTGCGCCTGGGGCTGAACGTGGCCTCCACCCGCTTGGTGCTGCTGCACGGCCACGAGGGCACCGCCGCCGCGGGCCGCATTATCGAGACCTTCGGCAAGTTCGTGGTGGGCGGCAACTATGTGGTGGGCGGCATCGTGTTCCTCATCCTGGTGATCATCAATTTCGTCGTCATCACCAAAGGCGCCGGCCGGGTGGCTGAAGTGGCGGCGCGCTTTACCCTGGACGCCTTGCCCGGCAAACAGATGAGCATCGATGCCGAGTTGGCTTCGGGGGCCATCGGCGAGGCCCAGGCCCGCGAGCGCCGGGCCGAAGTCGAGCGCGAGGCCGACTTCTACGGGGCCATGGACGGCGCCAGCAAGTTCGTGCGTGGTGACGCCATCGCTGGCCTGATCATTACCGCGGTGAACCTGATTGGCGGGCTGGCCATCGGCGTAGGCCAGCAGCACTTGGCGGCGGGCGACGCCGCGGCCATCTATGGGTTGCTGGCCATCGGAGACGGCCTCACCTCTCAAATCCCTGCCCTGTTGGTGTCTACCGCTGCCGGCGTGGTCATCACCCGCACCGCCTCGCGCGACGAGCTGGGCAGCGAGATCTTGACCCAACTCTCCAAGAACGAGCGTGGTAGCCGCATCGTGGCCGGGCTGCTGGTCGCCATGGGGTTCGTTCCCGGCATGCCCACCGTGATCCTGTGGGGATTGGCCGGGATGGCTTACCTGCTCTCGCGCGCGCCACGTCAGAAGCCGGCCGTCGCTCCCGCAGAGACCCCGCCGGCTGCCCCGCCCGAGAACCCGGAAGCGCTGCGTGAGATGCTGCCGGTGGACACGCTGGAGCTGGAGCTGGGCTATAGCCTGGTGCGCCTGGTGGAGAAGGATGCCGACGGCGATCTGCTGGGCCGCATTCGCGCCATCCGCCGCCAGTTCGCCATGGATCTGGGGTTCGTGGTGCCTCCGATTCACATCCGCGACAACCTGCGGCTGCCGCCCGATCGCTACCGGGTGTTGCTGCGGGGGGCGGAGATCGGGCGGGGTCAGCTGGTCCCCGACCGTCTGATGGCCATGGCGCCGGCCCAGCCGAGCGAGGTGATCAACGGGCAGCCGGGTGTGGAGCCGGCCTTCGGCATCGAGGTGACGTGGATCGCGCCCGACCAACGGACGCGGGCGGAGCGGGCCGACTACACGGTGGTGGACGGCTCTACCGTCATTGCTACCCACCTGACGGAACTGGTACGTCGCCACGCCGCCGAACTGCTCGGCCGCGGTGAGGTGCAGGACTTGCTGGAAGTGGTGGCGCGCCGGACCCCCAAGCTGGTCGAGGATCTCATCCCCGGCACGCTCACCCTGGCGGAGCTCACCCGGGTGCTGCGCCTGTTGTTGGCGGAGGGCGTGTCCATCCGCGATCTGAGCACCATCCTGGAGACGCTGGCCGAGGAGGCCGGACGCACCCGCGATCCGGCGCTCCTGTGCGAGCTGGTGCGCGCGCGTCTGGCTCCTTCCATCTGCCAGAAGGCCGCCGACGAGGAGGGTCGCCTCCACGCCATCTTCCTGGACCCCACCACGGAGCGACTGATCCGGGAACGGTTGCTGCCGGGCGAGCGCGGCGGCTCCCTGTCTCTCGACTTGGAGGAGATCCGAAACTGGACGCGCCAGATCCAGGAGTTCACCGCCGCCGCCCCCGCCCCGCCGCTCCTGGTGGTGCCGGGGGATCTACGGCGCGGCGTCTCGGATCTGCTGCGACGCTTCCTGCCGGCCCTGCCCGTGCTTTCCTTGCACGAGGTACAGACGCGGGCAGAGGTCCGCACCGTGGGGTTGTTGCGTCCGTCCGAGCGACGCGTACCGGCAGCAGCGCCGGTTGCGCCATCCCTATCCACCACCCGGGCCGCCGCCGCGGCGGTCCGCTGAGAGATGGAGGAGAAACACATGAGTGCCACCGCCACCGCCAAAACGTACCGGGCCGAGAGCATCGCCGAAGCCCTGGCCGCGGCCAAGAAAGAGCTGGGGCCGCAAGCCGTGGTGTTGTCCGCTCGGGAGTTGCGGCGGCCCGGCCTGCTGGGCGCGGGCCGGCCCCTGCTGGAGTTGTTGGTGGCGCCCTCGTCGACCCCGGTGGCCCCGGCGCAGGCCGTGACAGAGTCGCGGCCGGCGACGCCTGCGGAGGAACCAGCATCCGATCAGTTGGTGAAGCGCCTGGTGCGTGATCTGCGGGCCACCTGCCGCGAGAGCGAAATGGAACGCGCCCAGGCTCGCGAAGCCCTGTCGCGCATCCGGCGCGAGATCGGCGAGGCCGGGGCCACGCTGCGCTCGTTGATCGCGGAGGCGCGCCTGGCGCGCGGCTGCGATCTGCCGCCGGCTCAGATCACCGTCATCCGACAATTGGTCGACAATGGGATCGAACCCGGGAACGCCGAGGCCCTGGTGCGCTCGGCGCCGCAGGACTTCGACGATCCGGCCCAGGTACGTTCCGCAGTGGCCCGTTTCGCGGTGGGCCTGCTGCGGGTGGCAGCGCCGCCGCATCTGGTGGCGGAGCGGACGGTTGCGGCCTTCGTGGGGCCCACGGGCGTGGGCAAGACCACCACCGTGGCCAAGATCGCCGCGCACGCCGCGCTGGCGGGTCGGACGGTCGGGTTGATCACCACCGACACCTACCGAATCGGTGCGGTGGATCAGCTGCGCGCCTATGCCGAGCTGCTGCACGCGCCGTTGTGCGTGGTGGAACAACCGCAAGACTGGGAGCGGACGCTGCGACGCCTGCAGGGTTGCTCGCTCCTGTTGGTGGACTCCGGCGGCCGCAGCTTTCGCGCCCGGGAAGAGGTCGAGCGCCTGGCGGAGCTGCTGCCGCGGCCCTTGGTGAACGAGATCCACCTGGTGTTGCCTGCGGCCATCTCGCCCTCCGACCTGCGGTTGCAGGCCCAGGCCTTCGCCGCACTGCGGCCGGATCGCCTGCTGTGGACCAAGCTCGACGAGTGTGCGGTGTTCGGAGCGCTGCTGAATGGTTTTCTGAACCTGCGCCTTCCCTGTAGCTACCTGTCCACCGGCCAGCGGGTACCGGAGGACCTGGAGGTGGCGACCCCCGAACGAATCGGGAGGTTGCTGTTGGCCAGCCCGCCAGGCGCCTGAGGAGACGGCCATGGATCAGGGACAAGGGCTTCGCGTGTTGATGAACGGCAGCGGTCCGCCGCAACCGGCGGTCGGAGCACATCAGGGCTTGCGGGTGTTCGCCCTCGTCAGCGGCAAGGGTGGTGTGGGCAAGACCAACATCGCCGCCAACCTGGCCCTGCTGCTCAGCCAGCGTGGGCGTCGGGTGTTGCTGGTGGACGCCGATCTGGGCCTGGCGAACGTGGACATCGTCATGGGACTGACCACCCGCTTCACCCTGTTCGATGCCATCTCCGGACGGGTGGCTCTGGAGGACATCCTGGTGGAGGGACCCGGAGGGGTGGTGGTGCTGCCGGCGGCCTCTGGCATCTACGAGATGACCTGCCTGGACGACACCCAGCGCTACGCCATCCTGCACCAGATCGACGCTCTGGAGTCCCGCTTCGACACCGTGCTCATCGACAACTCCGCCGGCATCTCGCGCGACGTGCAGTTCTTCGCCGGCGCTGCCCGGGAGGTGGCGGTGGTCACCGACCCCGAGCCCACGGCCATCACCGACGCCTACGCCACCATCAAGATTCTGTGCCAGCGTAGGGTGCACCGCCACTTCCACCTGCTGGTCAACAATACTTCCAGTGAGGAGGACGGGCGCGAGGTGTACCGCAAGCTCACTACGGTTACGGGCCGTTTTCTGGACGTGTCCATCTCGTTGCTGGGGAGCATCCCCCACGACGAGAACCTCAACCGCGCCGTGATGGCACGCCGTCCACTGGTGGAACTGTTCCCCGGCTCCCCGGCGTCCCTGAGTCTGACGCGGCTGGCCGAGCGTTTTCTGGCCCTGCCGCCGCCGGCGGGCCAGGACGGTGGCATGAAGATGTTCTGGGAACGCCTGTTGCGCAATCCCGGATCCGTCGCCGAGGGAGGTGAGGGATGAACACCGCCACTATGAGCTACCGGGAGGAACAGCTCCGCTCCGAAGGCAGCTCGCGCGAGGCTCGCATCCTCCAGTACCTTCCGCTGGTCCAGCGCGTGGCCAGCCGTCTGGCGCGGCACCTGCCGGCCTCGGTCGATCGCCGAGACCTGGTCCTGGCCGGTTGCGTGGGCTTGATCGCCGCCCTCGAACGCTTCGACCCGCAACGCGGGCTGGACTTCGGCACCTTCGCCGAGTTTCGGATTCGCGGCGCTATCCTGGACGAGTTGCGCGCACTGGATCCCATCTCGCGGCGGGCGCGGCGGCGGCTGCACCAGGTCGAGGCCCGCCGACGCGCCCTCACGGGACAACTGGGACGGCCGCCCGACAACGAGGAGCTGGCCCAGGACCTGGGCATGAGCCTGGCCGAGTTCGAGCGGCAGCAGGCCGTTCTCACGCCTGGACTGGAGCTCTCCCTGAGCCTGCTGGAACAATGTGGCTTCGAGTTGCCGAGCGACCCGGAACGGGAGCAGGCGCAGCCCGATCAGCGGCTGTTGCGCAACGAGGCTCGCCGCCGCCTGACGCGAGCGCTACGCCGCTTGCCCGAACGCCTGCGCACGGTGGTGTCTCTGTACTACTACGCCCAGCTCTCCTACAAGGAGATCGCGCTGCTGTTCGACGTCACCGAGTCGCGGGTGTGCCAGATGCATCGGGAGGCGGTGAACATCATGCGCGACGTCATGCTGCAGGAAGGCCCGGCCCCGGAGGATTCCCATGACCAGCGATGACGCCATCCGACCCGGCGCGCCGGCGCGGATCCCACCGACGCCGGGTCCCGCCGCTCCGGGGCGTCAGCACCCCGAGCGCCGCCGGCGGCCGCCGAAACGCTCGCCGGACCCTGAGCACCCCCGCCCCGACGAGCGTGGGGAGCGCGTGGACGTGACCGTGTGAGGTGGCGCCATGGCGTATCGTTTTCGCATGGAGAAATTACTGCGGCTCAAACAGCTGGCCGAGGAGGAGTCGGTGCGGCGGCTGGGACAGAAGATGGAGGGAGAGCGCGAATGCCTGCGCCGTGCTCAGGCCATCGAGGCGGGCTACGACGAGTTGGTGCGCGAGTTGCAGCAACCGCTGGGGGCGGAGGAACTGGCGCTGGTGCTGGACTTGCTCGATCGGCTGTCGCGGCAGATGCGGCGGGCCTTGCAGGATCTGGAACGGGCGTGCCAGGAGGTCGCGCGTCAGCGCGCCGAGACGACCCAGAAGGTGTGCGATCGCCAGGCCTTCGAGCGCATCCGGGAGGACGATCGGGAACGCTATTGCCGGGAGCAGCGGAAATCGGAGCGGCACCGCCTGGACGAAGTGGCGCGCGCTCTCCTCCCGGGGGCTCTGAACATCGCGGAGGCGGAACATGAGTGACGGTATCTACGTCGCCCTCTCCGGGGCGCTCGGGCGGCAACGGCAGCTGGAAACGGTGGCCAACGACCTGGCCAATCTGGAAACGCCCGGCTACCGCAGTCTACGGCCGTCGTTTCGGGAATACCTCGGCACGGCCCTGGGCAGCCCCGGCCAGGCGCCGGACGCGGTGTGGGATGCGCCGCGGGAGGTCCCGGCCGATCGGGTGCTGCTCTCCATCGAGCCTGGCACGGAGTCGAAGCGGCCGGGTCCGCTGCGCGAGACCCGGGGTGAACTCGATCTGGCGCTGGAGGATGCCGGTTACTTCGTCCTGCAGACGGCGCAGGGAGTGCGTTATACGCGGGACGGCCGCTTCCAGCGAGACGCCGAGGGCTTCCTTGCGGCCGGCGACGGCAGCCGGGTGTTGGGCGAGAAAGGCCCGTTGCACCTTCCAGCGGGGACGGTGCAGGTGCTCGCGGACGGCACGCTGCGGGCGCGCGGCCAGGACGTCGGGCGCTTGCTGCGGGTGGAGCTTCCGCCTCAGGCCCTGCAGCGGGAGGGCGCCAACCGCTATCGCTGTGATCTTCCCGGACGGCCGGTGGAGACACCGGTGCGTCAGGGATGGTTGGAGGGCGCCGATGTATCGGCGCTGTCGGGCATGGTCCAGATGATCGCCTTGCAGCGGTCGTTCTCGGCGCTGCAACAGGTGATCCAGAGCTACCGTGAAATCGACCAGCGGGCCAACGAGGCCGCCCGCAAGGAGGTGTGATCATGATTCGCGCCCTCACCACCGCCGCCAGCGGCATGGACGCGCAGCAGACTCGCATGGAGGTCATCGCCAACAACCTGGCCAACGTCAACACCACTGGTTTCAAAAGGGACGACCTGCACTTCGAGGATCTCTTGTACCAGACCTTGCGAACCCCGGGAGCGGCCAACACCCGCGGGGACGCCACGCCCAGCGGCATCCAGATCGGGCACGGCACCCGGCTTGCGGACATCGTCAAGAGCTTCGCCCCCGGCTCGCAACTCGCCACCGGCAACCCGTTCGACCTCGCCATCGAGGGACGCGGATTCTTCCGGGTGCAGCTACCCAACGGCAGCTACGCCTATACCCGGGACGGCAGCTTCCGCACCGACGGCGAGGGACGGGTGGTCACCAGCGCCGGCGATCCCCTGGACCCGCCGCTGGAAGTGCCTCCCGAGACCACCCAGGTCACCATCTCGCGAGATGGAGTGGTGACGGCCTACCGCGCGGACACTGCCGAGGGGACCGAGATCGGCCGCATCGAGCTGGCCGATTTCCCGAACCCGGCTGGGCTCATCAGTCTGGGGCACAACCTGTTCCGGCAGTCGCAGGCCAGTGGCGAGCCGATCCTGGACTCGCCGGGGCAAAGCGGCATCGGGAGCGTGAGCCAGGGCTTTTTGGAATCATCGAACGTGCAGGTGGTGGAGGAGATGATCCGGCTCATCACCACCCAGCGGGCCTACGAGCTCAACTCCAAGGTCATCCAGACCGCCGACACCATGTTGCAGGACGTCACCCGACTGCGCTGAACCGGAGGAAGGATGTCGCCATGCGTTATGGGCTCGTCTCGATGGTGTCGTTATTGTTGTGGAACCAGGCTTCGGCAAATCCACCGGCGCCCGCGCAGGGCGATGCCTGGTCCGCTTTGATTCTCTCGGCTGCCCGCGCCCAGACAGCGGCCGCCGGCGAGCGCTTGACGTTGCAAGCGTTACGCCTTCCCGCGCGGTTGCCGGAGCGACCCGACCCGGCGCAGATCCGGGTGGAATTTCGGCAGAACGAGGACTTCTCCGGCCCCACCGTGGTGGGTCTGATCGTCGAAGGGCGGCGGACCTGGGCGCGGGTGAGCTTCGAGCGACTCGTTCCGGCGGTGACGGCGGCGCGGGATCTGCCTGCGGGGACGATGCTGGCTGGCACGGATCTCGTGTCTGGTTTCTCGCCAGCGCGCCCGGAGGCGGGCGTGATTTGCCAGGACGTGGCGGCAGCGGTGGGCCAGAAGCTGCGGGCTTTTGTGAAGGCCGGGGAGCCCATCCGGGCCGATCGTCTGGAACGTCCGCAGGTGGTGCAGGCCGGCGAGCCCGTAAGCATCGAGCTCGTCTCGGGCGCGGTACGCCTACGGGTCGGCGGGCAAGCCCTGGCGCCAGGCCGCGTCGGAGATCGCATCCCGGTGCAGAACCTGCAGAGCGGGCGGCGCGTCGAGGCACGCGTCTTGGGAGCGGCCCGGGTGGCGGTGGAGACGCCGGCGTCTCCGGGAGGCGAGCCATGAAGCGTTTGCGGGTGGCGCTGTCGCTGGCACTCTTGTCGCTGATCGTGGGAGGGGCATGCGTCAAGCACATCGCCCCGTACGAACCCAAGCGGCGCGACTACCAACTCCCTACCGACGAGGCCGAGCGCTCGGCGCCACCGCAGGACGGTTCCCTGTGGGCCGCGGCTCAGCCGGTGAACTACCTCTTCTCCGACCAGCGGGCGCTACTCCCCAACGACGTGGTGACGGTGCGCATCCGCGAGGAATCCAGCGCCTTCTCAGACGCCACCACCGACCTCAGCTCCGAGTCGGACGTGCGGGTCGGCATCGACGCCATGATGGGATTCTTGAAGGCGCTGCAGCAGGCCAACCCCAACCTGGACCGCTCCCACCTGGTCGGCGCCAGCTCTCAGAACAACTTCCTGGGAAAGGGCGCTACCTCGCGGCGCGGCGATGTGAAGGCGGTCGTGCCGGCCATCGTGCGCAAGGTGCTGCACAACGGGGCGCTGTTCGTGGAGGGCCACCGCGTCATCCTGGTCAACGACGAGGAGTATCATTTCTATATCAGTGGGGTGGTGCGGCCCATCGACATCGACGGCAGCAACAGCGTGGATTCCTCCAAGATCGCCGACGCCCAGATCGAGTTCACCGGGCGCGGCACGATCAGCGAAAAGCAGGGGCCGGGCTGGTTCGCCCGCTTGCTGAACTGGATCTGGCCGTTCTGAGAAGGGAGGCTGCATGCGATCCTGTGCTCTGCTCCTTGCGGTGGCCCTGCCACTGCTCGCCCCGCCGGCCGCCGCCGAACGCATCAAGGACATCTCCAACGTCCACGGGGTGCGCGCGAACCAGCTCTTCGGCTACGGTCTGGTGGTGGGCCTGAAGGGCACCGGCGATACCATCCAGTCGCGCTTCACCACCCAGTCCCTGGCCGCCATGTTGGGACGTCAGGGCGTACGCATCGACCCGCGCGAAATTCAGGTGCGCAACGTGGCCGCCGTCATGGTCACTGCGGACCTGCCGCCGTTCGCGCGCAGCGGCGCCCGCCTGGACGTGGTGGTGTCCTCCATCGGCAACGCCCGCTCGTTGAACGGCGGCACGCTGCTGTTCACGCCGCTGAAGGCCGCCGACGGCAACGTGTACGCGGTGGCCCAGGGCTCGCTGTCGGTCGGCGGGTTCGATGTGCAGGGCGGGGGCTCCAGCCTGGCCCGCAACCACACCACCGCCGGCCGGGTGCCTCAGGGCGCGCTGGTGGAGCGCGAGGTGCCGGTGAGTCTGGCGGGGAGGGAGGAGATCCTGCTCGACCTGGCGAACCCCGATTTCACCACCGCCGCGCGCGTCGCCGAGGCCATCAACGCCGCGCTGCAGGCGGAACTGGCCGAGGCCGACGACCCCGGTCGGGTACGGGTGCGGCTGCCCGAAGACAGGAAGAACAAGCTGGTGTCCCTGGTGGCCCAGATCGAGGCGCTGGAGATCGCGCCGGATACGGTGGCGCGGGTGGTGCTGAACGAGCGCACCGGCACGCTGGTCATGGGCGAGGCGGTGCGCATCGCGCCGGTCGCGGTGTCGCACGGCAGCTTGCAACTCGAGATCCGATCCGTTCCGGTGGTGTCGCAGCCCGAGCCTTTCTCGCGCGGAACCACCGTGAGCACCTCGGCGGAGGAACTCTCGGCTCAGGAGCAGGCCGGTGGTATCCGGCTCATCGAGCGCGGCGCGACCTTGGGAGACGTGGTGCGGGCACTGAACGCCATCGGCGCCAGCCCGCGGGATCTGATCGACATCCTGCAAGCCATCCGCGCCGCCGGCGCGTTGCCGGCCCGTCTCGAGATCCTGTGAGAGGAGGCGCCCCGTGACGCTGCTGGCCCTTGACAACGGCCTCCGCCCCGACTCTCCGCGCGCGCTCGAAAAGGCGGCGCGGCAACTGGAAGGTTTCTTTTGGGAGATGCTGCTTTCCGAGATGCGCCGCAGCCTGCCGGAGTCCGACTGGCTCGGCGAGGGAGCGCAAGGCCAGATGGCGGTCGCGCTCTTCGATCAGGTCATGTCAGAAAAACTCGCCGCCGGCGCCAGCCTGGGTCTGGCGGAGGCGGTGACGCGCTCGCTCTCAGGAGCGGCAGAGACGGATCCGCTGGTGTGCCTGGGGCTCCGGGACTGTGGGCACATCTCCTCGGCATTCGGTTATCGCACGGACCCCTTCACCGGCCAGCCGCAGTTCCACAACGGGATCGACATCGCGGCCCCCGAAGGCCAGCCGTTCACGGCGCTGGCTTCAGGTCGGGTGGTCCAGGCCGGGGAGAATGGCGGCTTGGGGCTCTCCGTGACGGTGCGCCACGCCGACGGCAGCGAGGCGGTGTACGGCCATCTCAAGGCTGCGCGGGTGCAATGTGGAGATCTGGTGCGAGCGGGGCAGCCGCTCGGCGAGATCGGCCAGAGCGGGAGGTCCACCGGACCCCACCTGCATCTCGAGGTCCGGCGCCACGGCCGGAGTCTGGATCCCCGTCTCGCGCTCCCGGGAGTGGTGCGGGCTCAAGTTCGCTGACGCCGGGCCGATGATCCACAGAGAGCGCGGGGAAGTCCCGCAAGGAGCGAGCGCTGTGAAGATCAACGAAAACAGCCGAGTAACGGTGCCGTGGCCCGCCGTCGCCAAGGGCGCGTCGGTTGTGGAGACGGCTTCCCGGGGGCGAGACGGCGTCTCGTTGTCGGGTCTGGCCGAGGCCCGAGAGTTGCTGCGCCGCCTGCCTGTGCCGGGTGAGGAAGCCCCGGACCTGGCCCGGGTGGCCGCCGCCGCCGCTCGTCTCAAGGACGGAACGTTCGTGGCGTCCGCCGAGGACGTGGCCGACGCCATTCTCGATGAACTGTCCACGGTGATGCTATGGCTCTCGGACGGATCGATATCGCGGGAATAATGCGCTCGCTGGAGCAGGCGCTGGAACTGCTGCGGCAGCAGCGAGCGGCGGCTCTCGCCTGGCGTGCCGGGGAGGTCGAGGAGCTCTCCACGCGCATCGGAAGTCTACGCTCTCGTTTGCAGGAAGAGCTGGCAGGTGCGGACCGGGCCCAACGGGAGGCGCTGGCGCCGCTGGCGGCCCAGGTGCACCGGCAGTGGTGCGCCAACCGGAGCCTCATCGAACAGGCCCTGGGCCTGGTGCGGGAGTGGCGCCGCGTCCTGTGTGGCACCCGCGCCGTGTCCTACGATCGCAGCGGCCGGCCGGTGGAGACCCGTCCCGCTGCGGGTGGACGGGTCGCCTGAAGGAGGGAGTGTGGCAGGAACCTTCGACCTCTTGGGTATCGGCTGGAGCGCGCTCGCCAGCCATCGCCTGGCCGGTGAGGTGGTCGGGCACAACATGGCCAACGCCGCCACGCCAGGATACAGCCGCCAGCGCGCCGATCTGCTGGCGCGCGATCCCTGGCTAGGGCGGCCCGGACCCATCGGGACCGGGGTGGACGTATTGGGTATCTCGCAGGCGCGGGACGAGTTCGTGGAGCGCTCGCTGCTGGGGGCGAACGCCGGCCTGGGCTTTCAATCCGAGCGGGTGCAGGTGCTCACCACGCTGGAAACGGCGTTCGGCGTCGGCGCCGACGATCCCATCGATCGTACGCTCCAGGACTTCTTCTCGGCCCTTCGCGATCTGGCGAGCAACCCTGGAGGCGCGGCCGAGCGCACCGCGGCGTTGGCGGCCGGGCGCGCGCTGGGCGACGCCTTTCGTCTGCAACGCACGCGCCTGGAACAGGCTCGCAGCGCGTTGGATGGACAGGTGGCGGGGATGGTGAGCGAAGTGCAGTCGCGCCTGGAGCAGATCGCCGAGCTCAACCAGCAGATCCGGCTCCAGGAGGCCTCCGGAGGTTCGGCCAACGATCTGCGCGACCGGCGCGCCATGTTGGCGAACGAGGTGGCCGAGCGCGTCAGCGTGGTGATGGTGGCCGATGATCGAGGCAACCTCAACCTGGCGCTGACCGACGGCACCATGCTGGTGAACGGCGAACGGGCGGCGCGGCTCACCACCGAGCCCCAGGCCGCCAACGATGGTTTGCTGGCCCCGGTGGTGTGGTTGCCGGATGGCAGCCAACGGGTGTTGGATGAGTCGGTCTCAGGACGCCTGGGGGGACTGCTCTCGGCGCGGGATGGCGAGGCGCGCCGGGCCATGCAGCGGCTCGACGAGCTTGCCTTCGGCATTTCGCAGGCCGTGAACGCTCAACACCGCGCCGGTGTCGGCCTGGACGGGATCGGCGGGCGGGATTTCTTCACACCGATCGCGACCCAGGCCGGGGCCGCATTACAACTGCGACTGGACGCGGCCGTCGATGGAGCACCCGATGCGCTGGCCGCGGCCCAGGACCCGCTGAACCTGCCCGGCGACAACCGCAACGCGCTGGCGCTGGCTGACTTGCAGGAAGCGCTGCTGTTCGCTGGTGGCAGTCGCAGCGCCGGGGAGTTTTGGCGCAGCGCCGTGACGGATGTGAGCGCAGGGCTGGAGGACGCCGGGCGCGCCCTGGAACAGGCCGCGGCCCGGATCGCCATGGTCTCGCAAGTCCGCGAGGCAGTGAGCGGAGTCTCGCTGGACGAAGAGATGATCGAGCTCAGCAAGGCGCAGCGTGCCTTCGAAGCCGCGGCCAAGGTCATCCAGGCGGGCGACGAGATGTTGGAAGTCATTCTCTCGCTCAAGCGGGACTGATCCCGGGAGCCGAGCATGCGTGTCACCGATTCGCAAGTCTTCGCGCGCCTCTCCGGGCGGGTGGCCGCTGCCTGGGAACGCCTGGCTCGACTGCAAGACCAGGCCGCCACCGGTCGACGGGTGAACCGGCCATCGGACGATCCGGCGGCGGCCGCCCGCATTGGCGCCCTGGACGAGTTTTTGGCGCGCCTTCGGGATTGCCAAGACGGGGCTCACCAGGCGCAGGCGTGGCTCGAAGGCGCCGAGTCGGCGCTGGCCTCGGCCAGCGACACCCTCATCCGGGCCCGAGAGCTGGCGGTACAGGGCGCCTCCGAGCAATACTCGCCCGCGGACCGTGCCGCACTGGCCGCAGAGGCGCAGGAGCTCTACCAGCAGTTGCTGGCGTCCAGCAACGCCCAGGTGGCTGGACGTTACCTGTTCGCGGGTTTCCAGGAGGATGCTCCCGCCTTCGATAGCACTGGTACCTACCAGGGCGACGACGGTGAGCTCTGGCTCGAGGTGTCGCCGGGCCTGCGGGTGGCGGCCAACCTGCCTGGCGACCGCGTGTTCTCCGGCGCTGGTGGCGGGGTGGACCTGTTCGCCACGCTCGACGGACTGCGTGCCGCGCTGGCGGCGGACGACAGCGTGGCCATCCGCGCCAGCCTGAGCGGTCTGGAGCAGGGGTTGGAGCAGCTCAACGCCGCTCGGGCCGAGCTGGGGACCCGCTATAACACGGTGAGTTTCGCGCAAGAGGGCAACAGCGCCCTGCGCGTGAGCTCGGAAAGTGACCGGGGACGGCTGGGCGATGCCGATTGGGCGCAGCTCACCTCGGAGCTGGCGACTGCCGAACGGGCGCTACAAGCGGCGCTGGCCACGTTCCCCATGCTCCAATCCATGAGCCTGCTGGCTCGCAGGTGACAACGGGAGGTGCCCATGCTCACTCTGACAAGGAGGTCGGGGGAGCAGATCCGGATTGGCGACGATATCTTGATCACCGTCCGTGAAGTGCGCGGAAACCAGGTGCGTTTGGGCATTGAAGCCCCGAGGAGCGTCCATGTCTACCGCGAAGAGCTCTACCAGAGGCTCGCGGAAATCAACCGCGAAGCCGCCGGTGCCTCGAGCCAAGACCTTGACCGGATTCGCTGACCTGCCGGCCGCGGTCGAGAGCCCGCGTTTTGGCCGCCTGGCGGTCGAACCGGCCAAGGTGATCACCCTGCAGCACGGAATGATCGGCTTCCCCCAGCAGCGGCACTTCATCCTGCTCGATCACGCTCCCGGCTCTCCCCTCCATTGGCTGCAGTCGGTGGACGAGGGGGGGCTGGCCTTCCCGGTGGCCTCGCCGCTGCATTTCGTGTCGGATTATCGTCCGGCCCTCCCCTCCGACCTGGCGGAGCTGGTGGGCGACTTCGGGGATGAGGACCTGTGGCTAGGCGTGGTCGTGTCGTTTCCGCCGGGACAAGGGACGGCCACGCTGAATCTCAAGGCTCCGGTGGTGCTGAATACTCGCAGCCGTCTGGGAGCGCAGCTCGTGCTGGACGATCCATCACTCCCCCTGCGCTTCGTCTTGCCCGCGGGCGCATGAGTCGCGAAGAAATCGATTTCTGGAGCCAACTTCCCAGCGCGGAGGCGGTGCGGCCGCCGTCGCCGGAAGCCACGGCACCACCGCTTTCGCCGCGCGAGCGAGAGCGCCGGTACCGGACCGTGCGCGCCTCTCGGCTTCAGGCATTGCGCCGGCGCTTGGTCGAGCCTGCCCGGCTGGTGTTCGACGCCTTGCCCGGCCTGCTGCACCAGGTGGAAGCGGGCACACCCGCTGCCGGCGAGACGGCCGGTTGCCCCGCCGGCATCGTCAACTTCGAGCCCAGCGAGGCCATGCGCCTGGCCATGTCTCGGCTGTTCCCCAAGGTGGGCTGGCACAGCGCGCTCAGCCGCGGCCGACCGGCCATCCAGGCATTGTTCACCATCGGCAGCATGGGGACGGTGGCGCAGACGCAAAGCTCGGATCTCGACCTGTGGTTGCTGGTGGACGAACGAGAGGCGCAGGGCAAGGGATTGCGCCTGTTGCGGCGGCGTCTGGACGCCCTCGCGGAATGGGCTGCGCGCCACGGATTGGAAGTGCACTTCTTCCCCCTGAGCCTCGCCCAGGTGCGCGCTTGCGACTTCGGGCGTCTCGACGGGGAGAGTTGCGGCACCACCATGCGGCATGCCCTGCAGGAGGAATTCTACCGCACTCATCTGGTGATCCAGGGACGCCATCCGCTGTGGTGGCTCGTGCCGCCGCGGCTGGACGAGGAGGCGTACCAGAGCGCGATCCGGGCGTTGGAACGCGACGTCAGCATCGTACGTGACGACTACCTGGACCTGGGAGCGCCGCGACCGGTGGGGGTTGAGGAGGTGTTGGGGGCTGGCTTGTACCAGTTTCTCAAGGCCGTGGAGCGTCCTTTCAAGGCCTTGCTCAAGATGACGCTGCTGGCCCGCCACTTGGAGGCGGCACAACCCGTATTGCTATGCGAACTCTTGAAGGAGCGCGTCATGGGTTCGCAGGCGCCGGGCCCGCTGGAGAATGATCCCTACCTGTTGCTCCTCGACGTCTTGGTGCAGGAGATGCGGACCAGCGGGAAAACGGAGGACGTCGATCTGATCGAGGACGCCTTCTACCTGCAGCTATGGAGCGCGCGGGGGAAAGGAGAAGACCCGGGCATGGAAGCGACGCTGCGGGAACTGGCCGCCCGCTGGGGTTGGCCGGCCTCTCGCATCGAACGGCTGCAGAGCTTCGAGCGCTGGAGCCCGGCCGCGGTCGATGGACTGGGGCGCCGCATCCAACGGTACCTGGAGTCGGTGCTGGACCGGTTGCAGCGACGCTACCCTTCTCTGCCACCGCAGGCCCTGTCTGCCCGCGACTTCATCGCGCTGCAGAACAAGCTCCGTTGCAGCCGCGGTCAGGAGCCCAACCAGGTTCCGCTTCTATACACCGGGTATTTCCCCGCCTCGCTGATCCAGCCACTGCTCCACTTCCGCCGGGATGCGGAAGGGGTGCGTCTGGACAGCGCTGCGGGGGAGACACTGGCGCGCGGGTTGGACGAGGACCTGGCCATGGCCTTTCCGGCCCTGAACGGCCTGTTCGGGCCCGAGACCGTGGTACGGGTGAATGACTGGCCCGGCGCTCGCTTGTCTCTGGTGAGGCGGCGGCTGGAACGGCTCACCCGCTTCGTGGCCCACACCCGCCCCGACAAGGTGCCGGTGGAGCGTTTTGTCGAGGCGCCCCGCGTCGAGCGGATGCTGGTAGAGGCGCAGTTCGCGACACCGATGGCCGAAGAGGATGTGCAGCGGCTCTCTCAGCAGTGGGATCCGTTGGACTACGGTTCCGAAGGCATGTGCCAGCTCGACCGGCTGGTGGTGTGGAAGGTCACGTCCTGGGGCACGGTGGAACGTCGGGTCTTGCAGGGTGCGGACGGCCTGGTGGAGCTCTTGTTGTGGCTGGCCCGTCTCGGGAGGGAGTTGTCGTCGGGGGCCTTCGACATCGCGCCGCGCGACGCCCTTTCGGGACGGGGCGTGCCGCGCCTGCGGCGGTTGACGCAGACGGTCATGGAGACGTTTTCGCCGATGGAGAACGGTGAGCCGGCGGAGCGAGTCTTGTGGTTGCGGCTGGGCGGCCAGAACGTCTTGCTGCTCGGCCAACATGGTTCCTTGGACGCCCTGCCAAATCTCAGCGAAGACGACGTGCAGCGAGTATTGGCGCGGCAGCCTGCGGCAGGTGGCAGGAGGCTGGTGCTCGACCCCGCCAGCCGGGCGTTGGAACCGTGGCGAGAGGCGCAACGCCGCGTGCCGCCTGGCGTGGCGAGAAACGTATGGTTGCGCCAACACGGCGACAATCTGGTCGTGAGCGTGTCGCCGGATGGTCGCATGGCGTGGGATCGCAACCAGGGGGATCGGAAGCGCCTGGCACTCCTGCTCTCGGAGGCGGCGGCGGGAAGCGGGGGCGAGGCGCCGCTATCGCTGCGGTTCACTCCGGACGGCGTTTGGGAGGAGGCCGAAGCCCCGGTCCTCGAGGCGACCGGACCAGAGGTCGTGGCGAGCGGCGATCTGAGCCGACCCACCGAACTACGGTTCTGGGTCGAGCCGGGCGGTGCCCGGTCGGCGCGAGAGACGCTGGAGGAAGCGGCGGTGCGGTTGTTGGCGCGCTTCAAGCCGGGCCGGGAACGGCCCGTGTACCTGAAGTTGGGCGAGGTGAGCCTGGACGGACGGGAGCCGGACGCGGTGGAGCGGATCTTCTGGCGGCGGGAGCTGGAAGGGTGGCTGTTCGAGGCCTGTCTGCGCCTCTCGGGCGCACCCGGCTCAAGCCTCGGCAGGACGGGCCGATGAAGGAGAGTGAAACCCGCGGGGCGTGGACGCCCCGCCCAACCTTCCAAGGAGGAAGATCATGGTAATGTCCATCCAGACCAACGTGTCCGCGTTGAACGCCCAGCGCAACCTGATGCAGACCCAGCTGCTGCTGGACTCGTCGCTGTCGAAGCTCTCCAGCGGCTACCGCATCACCAAGGCCGGCGACGACGCCGCCGGCCTGGGCATCAGCGAGAACCTGCGCGCCCAGATCCGCTCGGCGGCGCAGGCGCAGCGCAACGCCTTCGACGGCGTGAGCGTCATCCAGACCGCCGAAGGGGCCCTGAACGAGATCTCCAACATCCTGATCCGCATGCGGGAGTTGGCGATGGAGTCGGCCTCCGACGGCGTGGGCACGACCGAGCGTGGCTACCTGGACACCGAGTTCCAGGCGCTGCTCGACGAGGTCGACCGCATCGCGGCCACCGCCGAGTTCAACGGCACGGCGCTGCTCGACGGCACGGCCAACCTGGACTTCCAGGTGGGCATCCGTAACACCGCGGACGACCGCATCAACGTGACCATCGGTGCCGCCGACACCACCACGCTCGGCATCAACGCTGCGGCGGTCGACACCAAGGCCAACTCCCAAGCGGCGCTGAGTCTCATCGACACCGGCATCGTGGCCGTCAGCACCCTGCGGGCCGACCTGGGCGCGCTGGGGAACCGGCTGAACAGCACCATCGCCAACCTGGGCGTGCAGCACGAGAACCTGTCGGCGGCGAACTCGCGCATCCGGGACGTGGACGTGGCGGCCGAGACCTCGACGCTCACCAAGGCCCAGATCCTGATGCAGGCGGGCGTGGGCGTGTTGGCCCAGGCCAACGCCGTGCCTCAGGTGGCCCTGAGCCTGCTGAAGTAGCGCCGACCGGGCGAGCCGCTCAGCGGGCGCCCGGGAAGCGGGGTGAGCCATGTCCGTGACGAACCTGAAAGCCGTGGGCGCGACGCCTCCCGTGGTGGTGGCGTCCGAGCCCTCCGCCACCGGCAGCGAGGCCGCCCGGCCCCGCGAATCCCGGCCGGCAGAGGAGAAGTCCCCCCGGAGGGCGGAGGCGCCATCCCTGGTGGGGAGCGACCTCCTGGCGGAGGGACAGGCCATGGTGCTCAAGGACGGGCCGCTCCATCAGCCGGTCATCCTGGTCATCGACAAGGCCACGGGCCGGGTGGTGCGGGAGATCCCGCCCGCGGAGGTCCGCAAGGTCCTGGCCAACCTGGAGGTCCTGCGAGGGCTGTTCTTCGACAGCGTCACCTGATCCCCGGGGCGGCTCCGGTCCTCGCCCGGGGCCGCCCCTTCCCCTCCTGCCGCGGAAAAGACACGAACCGCTTGTGGAACGCCGGGCCGCGAGGTGCCGACAGCCAGCGCCGCCTGGCGCGCTCCCGATGCCGATGTGCCATCGCTCGACTCAAGATCTCACTTGGGGGACCGATGAAGCAGAAGGAAAGGAAGCGCCCATGACATTTCGCGCCGGCGGAATTTTTTCGGGACTCGACACCAACAGCATCATCGAGCAGCTAGTGGCCCTGGAACGGATCCCCATCCAGAACCTGCAAAAGAAACAGGAGACCATCAACACCCAGAAGTCCCTGCTGAGCGAGATCTCGAGCGCGCTGACGGAGCTCAAGACGCTACTTTCCGGCATGGACCGGACCAGCGAGGTGCTGGCCTACACGGCCCAATCCTCGGACGAGTCCGTGCTGCGCGCCAGCGCCAGCGGTTCCGCCAGCCCCGGCGTGTACTCCATCCAGGTGTTGCAGCGGGCCCGCGCCGAGCAGGATCGCTCGGTCGCCTTCGCCTCCGCCGACGCCGAGGTCAAGGCCGGCAGCATCGAGATCACCGTGGGTTCGGCCGATCCGGTGACCGTTGCCATCGAGGAGGGCATGACGCTGGCCGACGTGGCGTACGCCATCAACCAGTCCGGCGCGGCCGTCAACGCCGCCGTGATTGATACCGGCAGTTCCGCCTACCTCACCATCTACGCTCGCGACACCGGTTACGAGGGCGTGGCCGACGATGCCCTGGTGATCGCGGAGAGCTACACCGGAAGCACCGGCCAGGAACTCTCGCTCACCCAGACGGTGCAGGCGCAGAATGCGCAGATCGTGTTCGACGGTCTCACCGTGGAGCGGCGCGAGAACCGCATCACCGACGTGGTGGCGGGCCTCACCCTGGACGTCCTCGACGACACCGGCCAGCCGACGGTCGAGATCACGGTGCTGGGCGACACCGAGACCATCAAGGGCCGCGTCCAGGGGTTCGTGGACGCCTACAACAAGGTGGTCTCGCTCTTGCACTCCCAGTTCGTGCGCGATGCCGACGGCGGGGTGGGCGTGATGTTTGGCGACAGCACCCTGCGATCGCTACTCTCTCGGCTCCAGCTCGCTGCCGGCGAGCCGGTGAGCCAGAGTGGCAGCGACATCGCCACCCTGTACCAGATCGGGCTCAAGACGGGGTCGGATGGCACCTTGAGCGTGGACGCGGTCACCTTGGACGCCGCGCTGGCCGAGGACCCGTCCGGGGTGGCGGGGTTGTTCGCCGAGGAGAGCACCGGGTTGGCCGATCGCATGAGCGGCTTGGTCACGGAATTTACCGACGTCGTCTCCGGTATCTTGGTGGAGCGCCAGGAAGGGCTGGACACCCGTTACGAGAACCTCGAAGATCAGATCGCCCGCATGGAACAGCGGGTTGAGGACTATGAGAAGCTGCTGGTGCAGCAGTTCACCTATCTCGAGACCGTCATCTCACAGCTCAAGGCGCAGCAGACGAGCCTGCTCAACTGGTCGAGCCAGTTCAGCGCCAGCCAGAACGGGTGATCCATGCACAACCCCTACCAGAGCTCTCGGGTGCTCACCGCCGACCGCGGCCAGCTCCTGCTCATGCTATACGACGGGGCGCTGCGGTTCAACGGCCAGGCCGTCGACGAGATCGGCCGCGGTCAATACCTCAAGGCGCTGCCTTACATGCGGCGGGTGATGGCCATCGTGCAGGAGCTCTCCGCGATGTTGGACCATTCCCGCGCCCCGGAGATCTGCGCCAACCTGGAGCGGTTGTACCAGTTCGTGCTCGACCGGATCGTGGCAGCGCAAACCGATCGTTCGGCGAAGCCGCTCGCAGACGTGACGCGCATACTCGGCGATCTACGTCAGACCTGGCAGGAAGCTTTAGAGAAGGCAAACGACAAGAAACCGATGGAACGCACGGGGTGATCGATGCCCTCGCGGCTGGAATCGTGGCAACTGCTCACGGCCCTGGATGACGTTACACTGAGGATGCGCGAGGCGCTGGTCGCATGTGACATGCCAGCTTTCTCCGACCTGCTTGCCCGTCGCCAATATCTGGTGGATGGCCTGGTGAAAATTGACGCTGAAACAGACCCATCATCCGGCGTGTCCGCGTCCGGTGATTTCGAGAAAATATCAAATAAAGTCAATTGGTTGTTGGTTGCTGGCGAACGTCTGATCGCGTCGGCCGAGGCCTTGCGTTCCGACCTCCTGGAAAAGAGGCGTCAGAACTCCGTCGCTAGGACCGCGCTGCGCTCCTACCTGGCCAAGACTGGTGGGCCCATCAACACTCGGGTGCTTGATGGATAACCAATTGAGATACAAGCTGTATTTTCGGATCGTGGCTCGGTGTCGGTATCCACTGGGTCGCGCCGTCCCCGCCTGGCACCAGGCTTGCAAAGGGTTCTGGGCCCTCGGAAATGGGGCTTCGGAGGATGCTCGAATGACGAACCCGGGCCAAGCCGCTGCTGGTTTCAACCATCGTCTCCATGTGTTGGTGGCGGGAGCGGACGAAAGGACCCTCCACACCATACGTCGACTAGTGGCGGAGGATTGCGAACTCCAGTGTTGCAGCATCGACGCTGTCGTCGGGGCGCTGGCGTCAAGAAGCTTCGATGGATTGATCATCGATCTCGACCGGGCGCGCCTGTCGGCGGGGCGGTTGCTGGGCGAGGCGCGGACCAGGGGCCTGCACCTGCCGGCGCGCATTTTCTTCCTGGACGGATCGAAACGATCGGTCGCGCCGCCTTCGATGGGCGAGGCCGTGCTTTTGAAAAAACCCCTGGACGTGGCAGCGCTGGCGGCTCTCGTGCGATCCCAGAGCGATTCTCGGGCGCCGCTTGGGCAGCTCGCGCTGGCGGCGGGAATGCCATGACTTGCGACCGCGAACTCATGGAGAGCGCCAGCCGAACCCTTTCCAGCCTGCGGCGAATGCTGGACGAGGACCCAAGCCAGGCCGTGGCGCACTTGCGAGAGGCGCTCACCTGCCTGGGACGCATCGAGGAACACCTGGGCGCGGCGGAGCCTTTGCAGCCTGCTCGGGAAGTGGTGCGCCGGTACCTGACACGCCTGCGAGCCTCGCTCGAAGATCTCTTGATGCGCAGGATGAGAGAGGATCCGGGGTGTGAGGAGATCCTGGCCGGAGAGGTGCTGCCGCTTTCCGAGGGGCTGGAAGGCCTGTGCCGGTCTCTGGCGGCAGGGACAATCGCTTCGCGCCCGACCGGTTCTCGGGAGGCATGAGCGTGGACATCGCCACCGCCGAACAGAGCATCGCCCGTTTGCTGGCGCTGGCAGTTCAGCAGCGCGCCTCTGATGTGCACATCCGCGTGGGCCAGCCCCCCATGTTGCGGGTGGCGGGAGAGCTCACGTCGGTCGAGGGAATACTCTTCGACCGGGAGGCATTGCTGGCCGTCTCCGAGCGTATGATCCCGGCCGGCCTGCGGGAGCGAGCCGCCGCCTGTAGCCAGTTCGACTTTTCGGCGGAATGGCCGGGGGCGGCCCGCTTTCGGGTGCACCGCTTCTTTGCGCGAGGGGAGGCAGCACTGGTGCTGCGGCTCATCCCGCTGCACATCCCGGATTTTGCCGCCTTGCGCCTGCCGCCGGCGGTGAAGCGTGTCGCCGCCCTGGAGCGGGGACTGGTGCTGGTGACCGGGGCCACCGGCATGGGCAAGTCAACCACCATCGCGTCCATCCTGGACTACTTGAGCAAGAACACCCGCCAGCACATCCTGACCATCGAGGACCCGGTGGAGTTCATCATCGGGCCGGGGACTTCGCTGGTGAGCCAGCGCGAGGTGGGGCGGGATATCCTGGACTACTCATCGGGGTTGTGGGCCGCCCTGCGCGAGGATCCCGACACCATCTTCCTGGGCGAGATCCGCGACCTGGAGACCGTGCGGGTGGCGTTGCAGGCCGCCGAGACGGGCCACTTGGTGCTGAGCGCCATCCACACCAGCGATGCCACCAGCACCGTGGAGCACCTCATCAGCCTGTTCCCACCGGAGGAGCAGATGGCGGGGCGCTTCCGCCTGGCGGAAACGTTGCAGGCGGTGCTCAGCCAGAAGCTCTTGCCCATGAAAGGGCGCAAGTCGCGCCTCCTGGTGACCGAGATCATGCTGCGCTCGGCCAGCATCCAGGAGATGATCCGCAAGCCTGAGCGGCTGCGGGGGCTTGCGGAACGTATCGCTCAGTCGGTGCCGGATGGCATGCACACCTTCGATCAAGAGCTTCGGCGGATGCTGGAGGGAGGGTTGCTCGACTTCGAAGTGGCGCGGACGGCGGCCTCGAATCCCGCTGACTTCGTGCGCAATTTGCAGGTCACCTAGCGGGAGGGGACTCGCTGGTCCGGATGGGGTTGGCGGAACGAAAGGTCGGATCATGACGACAGCGAACATCCTGGCTTACGAGGACATCTGTCTGCGATTCGATCTGGGGCGAACCCTCATGGCTCGGGAGGGTGTGAAGGTGCGCACGGCGCGTTCGGGCTGGGAGTTCGTCCTGGAGGCATCGCATCAGCCACCCGACCTGATGTTGCTCGAACACTGGATGCCCGACATGCTGGGCGACGAGGTGCTGGAGCAGCTGCGCCGCCAGTCGAGGCTGCGCGGGGTGGCCGCCCTGGTGCTGTGTCCCGGCTTGCCGCCCGAAGCCATGCGGCGCTATCAGAGCCTGGAGCCATCGCAGCTGATCACGGAGCCACCGCCGATCGGAGAATTCCAACAGCGACTGTTCGAGGCGCTGCACATGGCGACGCGGCTCAACCTGCGCGTGGCGATCGAGGTCCCGGTGTCGCTACAGATGGCCGGGCTGGTGGTGCTGGGGCACACCCGGGAGCTCTCGTTGACCGGGGCTTCGCTGGCGGTGGGGCAGGAGTTCGCCGTCGGAGACGAGATCGAGCTCTGTTTCCTCAAGCCCGAAGGCGGTGCTCCACAGGCCAGCCTGCGTGCCCGCGTGCGTCATGCGGCTCAGGGGCCCGTCTCGTGGGTGCTGGGGGTGGAGTTCCTCGACCCGACACCAGAAGCGCGCCGTTGGCTGGAGAGCGTCACATGCTTCGGCACCAGGCTTCAGCAGACGCTGGATCGAATGGACCGTCTGCCCGCCTTGCCGCCCGTGGCTGCCCGCGTCCTGGAATTGTGCGTGGACGAGAAGGCGGATCTCCATGCGCTGGTGGAACTGATCCGCTCCGATCCCTCGCTGACGAGTAGCGTGCTCAAGATGGCGAACAGCGCCGCCTACCGCGCGGTGTCGCCGGTCACCACGGTGGAGCGGGCCACGACGTTGATGGGGATGCGCAGCGTGCGCTACGCCGTGTTGGGTGTCACCATCCTGCGGCACGTGGCCGGCAACGGGCAGCGGCAGCCGGGATATCACCTGTGGCGCCACTCGTTGGCCTGCGCCTTGGCCTGTGAAGCCCTGGCGCGCCGGAGCGACCTCCCAGTGGACGAAGCGTTCGTCTGGGGGTTGCTGCACGACGTGGGACGCTTCCCCATGCTCTCTGAGATGAAGCCCGATGCCACTGTGGGTGAGAGGATGCGGCGCTTCACGCTGGAGCAGGAGCGGCACCAATTCGGTGTCGATCACGCCGAGACCGGGGCCCTGCTGCTGTCGCGGTGGCGGGTGCCTTCCAGTATCTGGAAGGTCGTGAGACATCACCACGCGCCGGAGGCGGCCGAACCCGAGCTGCGCCGGGCCTGCGAGTTGGTGCAGGCCGGCGATGCGTTGGCGTACCAGTGCCACATGGGTGCGGAGAATGGCCTCAATGACGGCGAGGCTCGCCTGCACCTCGCCGTGCCGCGCGAGCAGATGGAGGAGCTGGCCGGTGGCCTCTATCGGCGGTTGGCCGAGATCGGCGAAATGTTCGGCCAGCCCATCGATCCCACCGCCCTGTGCGCCGAGATTGTGGAGCGGGCCAACCACCGATTGGCGGAAGAGCTGGGGGGCGTGCTGGAGCAGCACGAACTGCTCAAGCGGGCCTACGAACGCACGCGGCAGCAGCTCGTCAGCCTGGCCCAGTCCGAGAAATTCCACTCCCTGGGCCGTATCGCCGGCGCGGTGGCCCACGAGATCAACAACCCGCTGGCTTTCGCCCGCTCGAACCTCTCGACGCTGCAGGAATACTTGCAGACCCTGGGCGACTCGTTGCGTCAGCGGGGTCCGATCACGGTGGAGACGGAGGAGATCCTGCGCGACATTCCCAAGCTGATTGCCGAGACCGTCAATGGATTGGACCGGGTGCACGGGGTAGTGCGGGCGCTGGGCCACCTGACCCCCGATGGGCAGCCGGGCTTCATCGAAGAATCCATGCTGAGCGCATGCCTGGAGGACGCCCTGTGTCTGGCGTCTACCTCGCGCCCGGCGACCGTCCAGGTTTCGTTTCAGGCGGATGAGATACCGCCGCTGTGGCTCGACTCGGGCAACCTGGCGCGGGCCTTCGTGGAGATCATCATCAACGCCTTCGGGGCGATGCCGGGCGGCGGCCGGTTGGACATCCACCTGTACCAGGAGGGCGACGAGGCGGTGGTGGCGTTCCGCGACACCGGGCAGGGGATCCACGAGCAGGATCTGCGTCACCTGTTTGAACCGTTCTTCACCACCCGCCCAATGGGCGAGGGTCGCGGCCTGGGGCTGTCCATGGCCTGGGGCATCGTGAGCCGGCACCACGGGAACATCCAGGTGCAATCGACGCCGGGCCAGGGAACCGTGGTCCAGGTGCGCTTGCCGATAAACCGCCAGCATGGGTCGTGTGGCGCTTAAGAGTGCCACATTTGGGTCGATGTAAGGTACGGCGCGGCGTGCCAAACCCGCGTCAGGGAGATGAACGGTGATCCACCTGACCCGCCTGGGACACCACGATTTCGTTCTCAACTCCGAGCTGATCCTCACCGTGGAAAGCACGCCGGACACGGTGGTGACGCTCATGAACGGCGTGAAGTACATGGTCGAGGAGCCGGTGGATGAAGTGGTGCGGCGGGTGATCGCCTATCGGCGCGCGGTGCACGCGGGCCCGGCGGCTGGGGAGTGAGCCATGGACAAGGCGACCGTGGTCGGTCTGTTGATGGCCTGGGTGGCCCTCGTTGGCTCGGCCCTGTGGGAGGGCACGCACCTGTCGGCGCTGCTCAACGCTCCGGCCTTCATGCTCATTGTCGGCGGCACACTCGGCGTGACGATGATGAGTTATCCGCTCAAGACCACCACCAACATCAGCAAGGTGCTGAAGAACGCCTTCTTCGAAAAGCACATGGATCTGGCCGAGACCATCCGCACGCTGGTGAAGTTCTCCGAGCGCGCCCGGCGCGAGGGACTGCTGGCGCTGGAATCCGAGGTCGCCAAGATCCAGGACGAGTTTTTGCAGAAGGGCATCCAATTGGTGGCCGACGGCTTCGACATGCAGGTCACTCGCTCCATCCTGGAAAACGATCTCGCGCACATCGAGGAGCGTCACCACGAAGGCGAAGGGTTCTTCTCCACCATGGGGGGCTACGCGCCCACTCTGGGCATCATCGGCACCGTGCTTGGCCTGGTGCACGCCCTGGGACAGCTCGAGGACCCCAGCAAGATGGGCGCGGCCATCGCCGGGGCCTTCATCGCCACCTTCTACGGGGTGTCCTTTGCCAACCTGATTTTCTTGCCGTTGGGAGCCAAGCTCAAGGCGCGCAACGCCGAGGAGTCCCTGGTGCGCCAGGCCATGATCGAGGGCATCATCTCCATCGAGGCCGGGGACAACCCGCGCATCACCGAGGAAAAGCTCAAGGTGTTCCTGGCCCCGGAGCAGCGCACGGCCGTCCAGCGCGAGAAGACTGCGGCGCGCAGCGAGGCCCCGGGCCCCGCCTGAGGCGAGGCCGGGAGGCGCCATGGCCAAGAAGCACCAGGAGAGCGGCGGTGGCGGTGGGCACGACGGTGGCGGCTCGATGCGCTGGTTGCTCACCTACGCCGACATGATCACGCTGCTGGTGGCCTTCTTCGTCATGCTATACTCGCTGTCGATCCTCGACCTCAAGAAGTTCCAGGCGGTGGCCGGCGCCTTGCGCATGAACTTCGGTGGCACCGAGAAGACCATGCCCGAGGGTGGCAAGGGTGTACTCATGCCCGGGCCGGCGGACGGCACCAAGATCGCCATCGTCTCCGGATCGGGCGTGGCCCAGATGTCGGCGGTGGCCGCGAACATCAAGAAACTCATCGAGCGTGCCGGGTTGCAGGGATCGCTCAGCGTCATCCCTTCCGAGCGCGGCGTCACGGTGCGCTTCGCCGCCGAGGGCATCATGTTCCCGCCGGGGTCGGCCGACTTGCAGCCTTCGGTGCTGCCCATCCTCAAGCAGGTGGGAGAGATCGTCGCCGGGACCCAATACTCGGTGCGCGTCGAGGGACACACCTGCTCGCTGCCGATGGCCAGCGCGCGCTTCCCCTCCAACTGGGAGTTGTCCTCGGCGCGGGCCAGCGCGGTGGTGCGCTACCTGCTGTCGCTGGGGATTCCCGCGCACCGTCTCACGGCGGTGGGCTACGCCGATGCCCACCCCATCGCGCCGCAGGACAACGAAGCCGACCGGCGCCGCAACCGCCGGGTGGACATCGTGATCACCGAGAGCCCGGAGGAGAAGCTCCTGCAGGACATCCTCAATCCATAAGGTGAGGTGCCATGTCTCCTGGCCAATCCGCCATGGCTTCTCCGTCCCGGCCCTTCCTTCGCACGCGCGCGTGGCGGGGCTGGAGGCGCTGGCCCCACCTGGCGCAAGAGAATAGGTCGCCAAGAGGTGGAACCCTCGCCGGTGGACCAGAAGGGCCCCGGACCGCAGCGCTGCTCTCGAATCCCCTGACTCTGTTTTCGGTCCTCGCCTTGTGCGTCGCGAACGCCCGTCCGGCGACCGCCATCGAGGTCGGGCTGGACCTGGAGCTTCAACCGGTCGAGGCCGCGCTCCTGGGGAACCTGCAGCGGCCGGGAGCCTCGGATCCGGGCTGGTATTTCGACGCTGGCTCGGGGCTGCAGGCGCGAGCGGACATCGCCTTTGCCTACCTCACGCTCGACTACCGCCACTTCTACCAGCTCAATCTGGATCGGGTCCTGGCGGGCGCCGGCGTGCGCTTCGTGTTGCCTCTCGAGAAGGTCGCCAAGTGGCGCGACGCCGAACTCAGCGTGGCAGCCCAGGCCGCCTTGCTGGTCTTGTCCAGCCGGCCCGCAGGCGGCGCCGACCCGTCGGAGCGGCAGAACCTGATCGGCGCGAGGGCCAGCGGGGCGCTGTCGCTCTCGTTTGGCCTGGGGGAGTGGTTCTACGGGGGCTTTTGCTTCGGCCTGGGGGCCGGCTATGCAGGGAGCTTCGGCTTCGACGTGTCCTTCGGTGGGCTCGTCGGGCTCAAGATCTGACTTGCCGCGATCTCAGTGCCGAGGGGTTCCCGTGCGCAGCGCTTCGTAGGGAGAGACGGAGCTGGTCTTCCGATCGAAGGACGAGGCATCGAGGGGCAGCCGAGCGCAGAAGATGCAGCCACCGCCATCCCGCGGGGAGAAGGTGAGCTTGCCGCCGAGTTGCTCGGCCGCGTTGCGGGCGAAAAAGAGCCCCAGTCCCAGGCCCTGCCCGGGTGGCCGGGTGGTGAAGAAGGGATCGAAAATCCGCTGCGCGAGATCCGGTGGGATGCCCGGGCCCTGGTCTTCGACCTGGAGGAAGAATTCGTCTCCGTTCTTTCCTGTGGAGAGCCGGATTCCGGGCCGGTCGTTCATGGCGCGGCGAGCGTTGTCGAGCAAGGGGTCGAGGATGCGCTCCAGC
>JAAZNF010000075.1 GCA_012798435.1 Myxococcales bacterium
CGGTCTCGTCGCGGATCACCCGGAAGGCGCGGCGCGGGTTGGTGAGCAGTTCGATGGCCCGGTTGATGATGGCGGCGTAGTCCAGCATGCGGGGCATGGTACGGATCGGGTGGCGCAAAGTCAAGGCGCGGATCCTCGTCGGGCTTGACCGACGACACGCCAGCAGGCATGCTACGGCCGACATCGGCCGCCCGACTTCTCGGGCGCGGCCGCACGGGAGGACGATTATGGATTTTTGCCAGAGCGACGAAGTCCAGGCCATGCGGGTCGAGGCCCGCAAGTTCACCGAGGAGAAGATTGTCCCCTTCGCCGACAAGTGGGACGAGGAGCACCACTTCCCCATCGAGGTGGTGCGCCAGATGGGCGAGCTGGGGTTCTTCGGCTGTTGCATCCCCGAGGAGTTCGGCGGCACCAACGTCGGCCACCTGGCCCAGGCGGTGCTGTGCGAGGAGGTGGGGCGGGGCAGCGCCTCCTTGCGGGTGGCCTTCAACACCCAGTGCTGGGGCACGGCCTTTTCCATCCTGCGCCACGGCACCGAGCAGCAGAAGAAGAAGTGGATCCCCGACCTGATCTCGGCCAAGAAGATCGGCTGCTTCGCCATCACCGAACCCAACGCCGGCTCCGACACTCTGTCCATGAAGACCACGGCGAAGCCGACGGACGACGGCTTTGTCCTCAACGGCAACAAGATCTGGATCTCCTACGCCTCGCGTGCGGACGTGGCGCTGGTGTACGCCTACCACGACCGCGAGGCCGGCTCGCGGGGCCTGTCGGCCTTCATCGTGGACCTGCACAGCCCCGGCGTCTCCACCAGCGACCTCGACAAGATGGGCACCCGCACCTCGCCCACCTCGGAGATCTGCTTCGAGGAGGTGAAGATCCCCAAGGACGCCTTGCTAGGGAAACTCGGCGACGGGGTGAAGATCCTGTTCTCCTCGCTCAACCAGACCCGGCTGGGTTGTGCCTCGGGCGGGGTGGGGCTGGCCCAGGCCTGTCTGGACGCGGCGGTGAAGTACTGCGACGAGCGCGAGCAGTTCGGCCAGAAGATCGGCCAGTTCCAGATGAACCAGGAGATCGTGGCGGTGATGGCCGCCGACATCGAGGCGGCGCGCCTGCTCACCTACCGCGCCGCCTGGCAGAAGGACCAGGGCCAGGTGGGCAACGTGCTGGAGACCAGCATGGCCAAGTACATGGCCGCCGAGGCCGCCCAGCGCTGCGCCCACGGCGCCATGAAGATCCTGGGCTCGTACGGCTACTCCACCGAGTACCCGGTGGCGCGCTACTACCGGGACGCGGTGCTGTACCAGATCGTGGAGGGCACGGTGAACGTGCAGAAGATGATCATCGCCCAGGACCAGCTGGGCATTCGCAAAGCCAATCGCTAGGAGGAAAACCCATGCGCGAAGTCGTGATTTTGAGCGCGGTGCGGACCGCCGGCGGCAAGTTCGAAGGCTCCCTCAAGAACATGGCGGCGCCGGAGTTCGGTGCGTTAGTGGTGAAGGAGGCCGTACGCCGGGCTGGCATCTCGGCGGACACGGTGCAGCAGACGGTGTTCGGCAGCGCCTGGCAGGCGGGCGTCGGCCCCAACCCGGCGCGGCTCACCGCGGTGAAGGGCGGCATCCCGGTGGAGGCCCCGGCGGTGTCGGTGAACGTGCGCTGCGGCTCGTCGCTGCAGGCGCTGATCTTCGGCGCCCAGGCCATCAAGGCCGGCGACGTGGACTGCGTGCTGGTGGGCGGCACCGAGTCCACCTCCCAGGTGCCCTACGCCCTGCTCAAGGCGCGTTGGGGTCTGCGCATGGGCGACGACAGCGTGGTGGATCTCATGCACAAGGACGGTTTCCGCTGCCCGCTGGGCGGAGGTCTCATGGGAGAGATGACCGAGGCCCTGGCGGCCGAGCTCAAGATCACGCGCGCCGAGCAGGACCAGTTCGCGCTGGAGTCGCACCACAAGACCGAGGCCGCGGTGAAGGCCGGAAAGTTCAAGGACGAGGTGGTGCCGGTGGAGGTCCCGGCCGGCAAGGGCAAGACCACCCAGTTCGCCGAGGAGGAGATCTACCGGCCCGGCTCCACCCTGGACGGGCTGGCCAAGCTGCCGCCGGTGTTCAAGAAGGACGGCGGCACCATCACCGCCGGCAACTCCTGCGCCCTGTGCGACGCCGCCGCGGCCCAGATTCTGATGGATCGCGACAAGGCCAAGGCGCTCGGCCTGAAACCTCTGGCTATCGTGCGTGGCTACGCCTTCGTGGGCTACGAGCCCAAGCGTTTCGGGCTATCGCCGGCCAAGGCCATTCCTGCCGCACTGGCAAAGGCCGGGCTGAAGCTCTCCGACATGGATCTGATCGAGCTCAACGAGGCCTTCGCGGCGCAGTACCTGGCCTGCGAGCGGGAGCTCAAGCTCGACCGCGCCAAGGTCAACGTCCACGGCGGGGCCATCGCGCTGGGGCACCCGGTGGCGGCCACCGGCAGCAAGATCCTCACCACCCTGCTGTACGCCCTGAAGGACCGCGGCAAGAGCCTCGGCGTGGCCTCGGCCTGCATCGGCGGCGGCAACGGCGTGGCGGTGGTGGTGGAGCGGCTGAACTGACCTCGTTTTCCGGGATGATCCGGTGAATCATCGCTGAACGCCGGGTCGCGGGGCCAACAAAACCCGTGCGGCCCGGCGGACGTGCGATCTGGGAGCGGCTGGCCGCAGGGCTGAAAGCGCCAGCTCGTTCGCCCGCGACATCGCACCTCGACGTTCGCTTGCGCTGCCAGATGCGCAAGCGGCCGGGCACAGACGCGAAAATCACGAGAGGCGGTGGACCCAGCGTCGCTCCTGTGCGAGACTCGCTGTCGTGACCCAGGTCTCGCCAAAAGAGAGGTGTCGGATGATCTGGTCGTGGTTTCTGCCTGGGATCGTGGCGGCGCTTTCGCTGTGCGCCTGCGGCGACGGCGGCCGCTCGGCGTACACGGAGCCCTCGCGGGAGGAGCGGCAGGGCATCCACGTGCTGCGCCTCCTGGGCACGCCCTACCAGATGGGCTGGCAGCACGGCCGGCTCATGGCCGCCGAGCTCGCCGAGGGCGTCGAGTTCGTGAAAAACGACCCGCTGTTCTCGCTCTTTCTGCCCATGGCCCGTTCCCAGGGCCTGATCGAGGACGCCCTGGCCCAGTCCTACCCCGAGGTCCTGGACGAGTGCCGCGGCATGGCCGCCGGCGCCGCCGACGCCGGGGTCGAGGGCTGGGACCTGGAGACCTGCGTGGCGCTGGCCTACGGCGACGTGATCATCGCCTTCATCAACGATCTGCTCGGCAACGGCTGCACCCAGTTCGTGGCCAGCGGCCCGGCCACCCCGGCGGGGGTCATGGTGCACGGGCGCAACATGGACTGGGATCGCCTGAGCTACCTCATCCGCCACCCCACCGTGATCGTGCGCCGGCCCGAGGGCGGCGTGCCCTTCGCCAGCGTGGGCTTTCCGGGGAACGTCGCGCCCTACAACGGAATCAACGCCGCCGGCCTGTCGGTCGCCAGCAACAACAACGGCGCCAACCCCGACACCGACCCCAACCAGCGCAGCCGCCGCGGCCACACCCAGATGATCTACCAGATGCTCTCGCGCTGCGGCAGCCTGGCGCAGGCGGAGGAGTTCTTGCTCGCCCAGACCCACGCCCGGGCCACCATCCTGGTGGTCGCGGACGGCGAGCGAGGGGAGGCGGCGGTGTTCGAGGTGTCCCCCAGCCACCACGCGGCGCGGCGGCTGGATGCGGACGGCCTGGTGTACGCCACCAACCACTTCCTCGACCCCGGCATGGACCCGTACGACAACGAGCCGGGCAGCCCGCAGGACAGCACGGTGTGCCGGCTGGAGCGCCTGCGGCAGCTCCTCCCTCCCGGCGGGGCGGAGACGCGCTACGGGCAGATCGACGCGGCGGCGGCGGTGGCGGTGCTGCGCGATCGCAAGAACGGCTGCACCGGCGAGGTGTACCCGCCGGAGGAGTTCGACACCAACGGCAGCATCGCCAACAACGGGGCCATCTGGTCGATGGTGTTCGTGCCCATGGAGCGCCTGCTGTATCTGGCCGCGGGCGAGCCTCCCGTGCCCTCGCACCCCTACGTCGGCTTCGGCATGGACGAGCTGTTGCATCCCGGCGCGCCGCCGCCGAGCCCCTCGCAGATTCCTTGATGGACGAGCGCGGTCTGTTCGTTGCGAACGGCGGGCCGAAAAGGATCAGGCCGCGGGCGCCTCGCCGCGCTCCTCGGGGGGGAGCCCCGAGGCGATGACGGCGCGCACGTTGGCCATGAGCCGCTCGCGGTCCTCGCCGTAGGCGGCGGGGTCGATGGGCGGGTGGACCTGGATGCGGATGGCGCCGGGGAGCAGCCACAGGGTCTTGCCGGGCAGCACGTGGCGCGAGCCGGAGATGGTCAGCGGCAGGATGGGGAGGCCCAGGTCCTTGGCCATCATGAAGCCGCCCTTCTTGAACTCGCGCATGCGCCCGTCCCGGCTGCGCGTCCCCTCCGGGAAGATCATCACCGAGATGCCGCCGGCGAGCAGGGGCCGCGCGGCGCGCATGCTCTCGATGGCCTTCTCGCGGTTTGAGCGGTCGATGAAGATGTGCCCGCCGGCGGCGCAGTACCAGCCCAGGCCGGGGATGTTCTTGAGCTCCTTCTTGATCACCCAGCGGAACTGCCGCCCCCAGTGCCCGTAGAAGGCCAGGATGTCGAAATGGCTCTGGTGGTTGCTCATGATCACGTAGGACTGCTTCGGGTCGGCGTTCTCGCGGCCGAGGATGCGGACGCGGGTGAAGTTCACCCGGCACAGCAGCCAGCTCCACACCGTGCCGAAGTGGAAGGCCGCGCGCGGCGCCACGAAGGCCAGCAGCATGGCCACCAGGCCGAAGCTCACGGTGGTCGCGGCCAGAAAAGGGACGAACACCAGCCAGGTGTAGGGAAAGTACAGCCAGCGCAGCCGCTTGCGGGTGGCCTCGGTCATGGCGCCTCAGGCGTCCCAGGGAAAGCGGTACTGGGTGAGCTTCTGCTCGGCGCGCATGGTGTCGATGGCCCGGCGCAGGGCGGCGTTCACCGGCACGCCGCTGCGGGCGCGCTCCAGCGAGGCCAGGTATTCCTTCTCGCCGGCGGTGTAGATGCGCTTGCAGCCGGGGGCCTTCTTGGAGGCGCGCAGCTCGCGGCAGATCTGGCCGGCGATGCGCTGGAAGGACGAAAGCTCGGTGAAGGCCTCGACGTCGATGGCCAGGAAGAAGTGCCCCAGTGCGTAGGGGATCTTCTTGCCGTGCGCGTCCAGGCCGTTCAGCATCTTGAGGAAGGCGCCCTGCTGCAACGCCGCCGACAGGATCTCCACCACCGTGGCGTAGCCGTATCCCTTGTAGCCGGCGGTCTCCTCCCCGATGCCGCCCAGCGGGGTGAGCGCCGCCTTGCCCGTGGTGAGGTCCTTCAAAATTTGCGCCGTGTCGGTACGGGTGCGGCCCTGCTCGTCGATGACCCAGCCCGGCGGCACCTCCTTGCCAGCCCGATCGTACCACTCGATCTTGCCGCGCTGGGTGACCGAGGTGGCGCAGTCCAGCACGAAGGGGAAGGCCTCGTCTGTGGGCATGCCGAAGGTGAGCGGGTTGGTGCCCAGCATGTTCTCGACGCCGAAGGTGGGCGCGATGGAGGGCCGGGCGTTGGTGCCGGTCACCCCGATCATGCCTTCCTTGGTGGCCATGGTGACCCAGTAGCCGGCGATGCCGTAGTGGGTTGAGTTGCGTACCGCCACCATGCCCAGGCCGTACTTCTTGGCCTTGTCGATGGCCATGCGCATGGCCCGGTGGGCGATGACGTGGCCCATGCCGTGGTGTCCGTCGACCACCGCGGTGGTGGGGCCCTCGCGCACGATCTCGAAGTTTGTCTTGGCGAACTGGATGCCGTCCTTGATGCGGTCGTAGTAGATGGGCTTCATGCGCCCGATGCCGTGGGACTCGATGCCGCGCTTGTCGCTCTCGATGAGGACGCTCGCGCAGATGGCGGCGTCCTCGGGAGGCACGCCGATGCCGATGAAGACGTCGCGCATGAAGGCTTCCAGGGTGTCGCAGGGAACGTGGTACAGGTTTTCGGCCATGGGGTCTCCCGTTCGGTGGTGGCGCGGCCCGACCGCGCGAGCGGACATTGTAGGCGACGGGAGGGCAAATGCAAGTGCGGCCAGGATGTTACGAACCCATCTTGGCCGAAAGAAGCATGGAACAGGCCGCCATGACGCGCGCGAGTTCCACCTCCTCGGGCTCGGCCGGATCGCCCACGGAGAGGTTCTTCACAAATAGCGCGGGGTGGCCGAAGCGGGAGGCGCTGGTGGCGGTGAAGAGCGCCACCGTCGGCGTGCCCAGGGCTACCGCCAAGTGCATCGGGCCGGTGTCGTTGATGACCAGCAGGTCGAGCCGGCGCAGCAGGCCGGCCAGCGCCACCAAGTCCGTCGGTGGCGCCGCGACCGTTTGCGGGGGACGCAGCAGCGCGTCGCGCAGCGGTTCTTCGCCCGGGCCCCACAAGACGATCCGGGTCCCGCCGGCCGCCCCAGCCAGCCTCTCTCCAAGGCGGGCGAAACGGGACGTCGGCCAGCGGTTCTCGGCCTTGCGCGCGCCGGGCCATAGCCCGATGCGCGGGCGGGGCAAGGCGTCGAGCCACGGTGCCAGCGAGGCCGGCTCCTGCCAGTCGAGGTCGAGGCGCGGCCATGCGCACGCGGCAGTGATCCCGAGCGGCAGGAGCAGCCGCAGGCGCTGGGTCACCTCGTACTCGTCCGCCGGTCCGGGATCCACGAGGTGGGTCGCCAGTGTGGGGCCCGGGCGGCGAAAGGAGCACACCACCGGCGCTCCCGAGAAGTGCGCCAGCGCGTTGTGCGTGAACGAGGCCTCGTGCCAGGAACTTCCGTCGATGGCCACGGGGTACGCGGCGGCCCGCACCGCGCGCACGACGCGCAGCCAGCGCGAAGGCCGGCGCATAAAATCGCGCTTTTCGATGAGGAAAAGATCGTCCGGCCCGAGGGCCCGGGCGGCGATTTCCATGCGGCGCGCGGCCAGCAGGCCGATGCGGATCCCCGGGCGGGAGCGGCGCAAGGCCGAGAAGAGCGGCTCGAGCAGCACCAGGTTGCCGACCCGTTCGTCCGCTCGTACCACGAGCACGCGCTCCGCCGACGCAGGGTCCTGTGGGGAGCCGGTGCGCCGGGCGAAGGTCTTTCGCGCGAGCCACCACAGCAGTCGGCTCGCCGGCCGGCCGGGATCTCTCACGGGCGGGTCTCCGGGCGCGGGGCCGGAAGGGGAGCCGGCGCCGCGGGGAGGGAGCGGGGCGTAGGGCATCGCGGCGAGAGCAGATCGAACACCGCCTCGGCCACTTCCTGCGGGCTGATGAGGCGCATGCAGTCGTGGTGCCCCTTGGGGCAACGCTGCGGGCCGTGGCGGCTACAGGGCCGGCATTTCACCTGCGCCGTCAGCGGGCGGCTGCGGCGGTCGAAGAGATGAGCGCGGGCGTCGGTGGGGCCGAACAGCACCACGGTCGGGATGCCCAGGGCCCGGGCCATGTGGGCCAAGCCCGAGTCGCCACCCACCGCCGCGGCGCAACCCGAGAGCAGGGCGGCGGCGTCCGAGAGCGTGCCGCCGACGTCGCTGAATATCTCGACCGTGGCGGCGCGGCGGATCTCGGACTCGATGTCTCGTTCGCCCGGCCCGCCCAACAGGAGCGCGTGGTACCCGGACCGTGAGAGAAGCGCGGCCAGGCTGGCGAAGTACACCGCCGGCCAGCGCTTGGTGGCCCACACCGAGCCGATACACAGCGCCACCCAGGGGCCGGGGGGCAGCTCGGGGTGCCGCAGGCGGAAGGCCTCGATGCGGCGCGGGCTGTCAGGCGGCGCCTGGAGCCGGAGCTGCGGGTTCTGCGCCGGGATGCCGATGGCCTCGAGGAGGCGCAGGTACTGAGGCAGCGGCGCCGGCTCCGCCTCGCGCCAGGGCACGGCCCGGTGGTAGGCGAGGCGCCAGGGGCCCTGGCGAAAACCCACCCGCAGCGGGATGCCGGAAAGATAGGCCAGCAAGCCGGAGCGGGTGGAGCGGTGCAGAGAAAGCAGCACGTCGAAACGCCCCCGCAGCCGGCGCGCCGCGCGCCACAGGCCCACCGGGCCGCGATCAGCGCCGCGCTTGTCGAAGATTACCACCTCGTCGACCCCCGGGATGCAGGATGCGACCTCCGCCTGCGCGGCGCGGACCACCAGCGCCAGACGCGCCTGCGGGTGCCGGGACTTGATGGCCTGGGCCAGCGGCGAGGCGAAGATCACGTCCCCCACGAAGGCGGTCTGGACGATGGCCACTCGTGGGGCTTCGGCTCCCGGTGTGGTGCCGTTGTCGCGCGGATCGGTCAGCAGCGCCTCCCGTCGGCTTTCGCAAGGACGACTCGATACAACTCCTCGACCCGGTCGGCGGCCCGCTGCGGGGTAAAGCGCGTCTGCGCTTCTTCTCTGGCTGCCCTTCCCATGCGTTCTCGCGTGGCGTGATCGGCGAGCAACTCGCCGAGGGTGTTGGCCAGAGCGCGGACGTCACCCGCCGGGACCACCCGTCCGGTTTCGTGGTCCCGAACTATCTCGGGCAGTGCCCCGCGGTCCGAGACCACCATGGGTTTGCCGCAGGCCATGGCCTCGAGCGCCGCGCGGCAGGTGCCGTCATTTCCGGGGGAGAGCAGTACCACCACGTCGGCCGATCGGTATACCTGCGGCAGATCGCGCCGGTAGCCGATGAAGCGCACCGTCTCGTCCAGCCCCGCCTGGTGCACCCGTTCGCGGAGTTCAGCTTCCAGCGGGCCCCGGCCGGCCAACATGAGGTGCGCTCCGGGAAGTCCTCGGTGGATGCTGGCGAAGGCCTCGATCAGCTCGGCGTGACCCCGGCCGGGGACCATGCGCGCGAGCAAGAGCGCCACCGGTGCGTCCGGCGCCAGGCCGACTTCTTGGCGCACCCGCTCGCCGCTTCCGGGAGAGAAACGCTCGGCATCGACCACGCCCTCGATGCTGACGACCCGTTCGGGCGGGAGCAGGCAGCGCCGAAGCAGCGCCTCGCGGTCGCGCCGGGCCACGGTGATCAGGCCATCGGCCCGGCGGAGCTGAAAGCTTCGCCGAGGCGACAGGGCGCGCTCGGTGTGCAGGGTGCGGACCAGGCGGGTGGGCGAGTGGCGCGTGCGCGCCAGCGCCGCCAGGGTGTGGTCGTGCGAGCGGTGGGCGTGCAGGATGTCGAACTCGCCCTCGCGCCACAGGCGCTTGAGGGCGAGCACGTCGCGCAGCAACAGGATGGGGCCGGACTTGGCGCACAGGCTCAAGCGGCGTTCCACCGGCAGGCCCGCCTCCTCGGCTCGTTGCACCAGATCTCCTTCCCGCTCGGTGTCGCAGGCGAAGGCCACGCGGTGCCCGCGCCGCTGCTGGACCAGGGCCAGGGTGAGCACCGGCTCGGCCGGCCCGGTGAACCAGGGGTAGGAGAGGAGGTGCAGGATGCCGAGGGGACGCTCAGGCATTCCCGCTCCCCTTCAGCCGGCGGATGATGTCGGAGGTGGCGTGGGCCTTCTCGTCGCCCGCCACCGCCACCCGGCCGCCATAGGCCAGCACCACGTCGCGCTCGGGGACGGTCTCGGGGGTGTAGTCCGTACCCTTGATGTGGAGGTCCGGTTGGATCTTGCGCAGGATGGCGCGCACGTCGTCGTCGTCGAAGAGCACCACGAAGTCCACTGCCGCCAGCGCGGCCACAAGCTCGGCGCGTTCTGCGGCGGGGATGATCGGCCGGCCGGGGCCCTTGAGCCGCCGCGCCGATTCGTCGCCGTTCACCGCAACCACCAGCACGTCGGCGAGCTCGGCGGCGCCTTCCAGGTAGCGCAGGTGGCCGACGTGCAGCAGATCGAACACCCCGTTGGCCAGGGCCACGGTGTGGCCCTTCTCGCGCAGCGCTCGCAATCGCCGCGTCAGCTCCTCCAGGAGAAGGATCTTTTCCAGGCGGGGCTTCACGCGACCCCCGCGAGCGCCCGCTGGAGCTCGTCGGCGAAGACCGCGGCGGTGCCCGCCTTGGTCACCTTGATTCCGCCGGCGGTGTTGGCGAGGTTCAGCGCCACCTCGGGCGGGGCGCCCGCGGCGCGCGCCAGGGTGAAGGCCGCGGCCACCGTGTCGCCGGCGCCGGTGACGTCGGCCACCTCGTCGCTGCCGAAGGCCGGCGCTTCGAGGATTCCGTCCGGCCGGATCAGCGCCATGCCGTTCCGGCCGCGCTTGAGCGCCACCATGCGCGCGCCGGTCTCCCGGAGCAGCCTCTCGCCGGCACGACGCCAGTCGAAGCCGGCCGCGTCTTCGTGGGCGAAGGCGGCCAGCTCCGGCTCGTTCGGGGTGAGCGCCTCGACCGCGCGAAAATCGCCGATGCGGTAGCGCGAGTCCACCACCACCGGGATCTTCTCCGCCAGGGAGAGCCGGTTGACCTCGGCCAGGATGGCCGGGGTGAGCACCCCCTCGCCGTAGTCCGACACCAGGAGCACGCCGGCATCCGCCACCGCTTGCCGCAGCCGCTCGAGCAGCGCCCGCTCCGTGCCGTTCTCCAGCGGCTCCCGGCATACCCGGTCCAGTCGCACCACCTGTTGGCGCACCGTGTTTTCGCCGCCCGCCAGGACCCGGGTCTTGGTGGTGGTGGCGCGGCCGTGTGCGGTCACGATGCGGCCGCAGTCCACGCCGCGCCGGGAGAGCGATTCGAGCAGCGCCCGCCCCGGCGCGTCATCGCCGACGCATCCCATCACGATGGGCGCGCCGCCCAGGGCGCGGAGGTTGGCCGCGGCGTTGGCGGCCCCGCCCGGGCGCAGCTCGCGGCGCTCCTCGCGCACCACCAGCACCGGGGCCTCGCGCGACACCCGCGTGGCCGTGCCGTGGACGAACTCGTCGGCGGCAAGGTCGCCCAGCAAGGCCACCCGCCGCCCGGCGAACTTCCCGATCCATTCCGCCGGCTTCATGCGGCGACGCTATGCCGTCGGCGGCGGGCTGTCAACGGCCCGCTGTGGGTCGCATCCCAGGCATGGCCTCCGCTCGGCTTGTGCTGTCAAGGGCCTTCGGTCGCTCGCGATTCGCTGCGCTCACCCTTGACAGCAGCCGAGCTGCGGCCGGATCTGCAATTATGAGGAGCATGCAGGCATGCTCCTCTTCGTAAAGGATGACATCCGGTTTTTCGGGGATTGCCCTTGTCAGTAGGTTTTTTCCAAACGGCGCGGTCGCCCCAATCGCTGCTACTGGGCGAAGACGAGGGTGTCGCTGGCCCGCACGGCGGTGCCGCCCTCGTTCCAGACGCACTCCAGGGTGGCGTGCAGGGCCCCTTGGCGCTGGTTGAGGAGCTGGATCTCGTATCCGCCGGCGCCTTCGCCCGAGATGTCGCTGAGCAGCAGGTACCCCAGTTCGCCGGCGTCGCAGCGGCTGCCGACCTCGCGCACCACCACGTCATCGAGCGCGAACTTGCGCGACTGCACCGACCAGGAGAAACGGATGCGCAGGTTGGGGTTGTTGGCGACCGCCGGATCCAGCGCGCTCAGGTCCACGCACTGCTGGGGGCACACGTTGTCCGGGCCCAGGTTGCCGCTCACCTCGTAGGCGGTGGCGTAGGTCCCCGAGGCGTTGAACTCGACGCGGAAGGTCCCGACCGAGGGGCCGTCGTCCCCGAGCGACCAGCACAGCTCGATGTGGTTGCCGCCCGTCCCGCCGGTGGTGTCCACGGCGTGCTCCAGGGAGGCGGAGTTCTCTCCCAGGATCGCCTGCGTCCCGCAGATGTTGGTGTCGCACCGAACCGTGGTCATGCCGGTCTCCCAGCCGTTCCAGCCGGGAAAGAGAAGGTTCGGGCAGCCCGCGAAATCCTCGGAGAAGAACACCTTGCCCGAGGGCGGGCAGCCCGCGTACCAGGCGGTGAGTTGGATGTCGTCGAGGAACATGTAGTGGGAGGTGCTGGCGGTGAGCATCCAGAAGGTGATCTGAAGGGGATTCCAGGAGTGGATCCGGCCCGAAATGTCCTGGCAGAACCGGGTGAGCTGATCGGGGATGGTCCCACCGCGCATGCACTGGAGCGTGGCTTCCCCGTCCGCGTCCTGCGGAGGACCGATGTGGACCTGGTAGTAGTCGCGGCTTGTGGTAGACTGGAAATGGGTCGCCGAGTAGCATAGCTCGGCCCCGTCGAACTCGGAAAAATCGAAGAGATTTTGCAGCTTGAGGTTGCGGTTGCTGCACGTGCCGGGGTTGTGCTCGAGCACCATCGCTCCCGTGAGCGGGCCGTGCTGCGCCGGACAGGTCCAGCTGGGACAACAGGTGGAGGTGTAAATGGGATTGAGATTGACCGGGCAGCCGAGCGAATACTGGCCCTCTTGATTACAGAGCTCGACCCCCACTCCGCCGACAAGTTCCCAGCCGTCCAGATCGCAGGTGCCGGGGTTGGTATCGGAATCGAAGTCCACGCGCGAGAGCACCATCGGCGATACCCAGGCCCGGCAGGAGATGCAGGCATCCTGTCCGGCGAGTGTGCCGAGCTGGATGTGGCAGGTCATCGGGCTCGGCACCTCGCCGTCCGGGCACTCCACCGTCATGTCGGGCCGCGCCAGGCAGCCGCTGGAGTCCTGGCGGCAGGCCGGGGCGCAGATCTGGCCGGGGATCATGCAGTTGGTGTCGCTGGGGATTCCGGCGCAGATGAGATTGGCGTCGCAGGTGTCATCCTCGGTGCAACGCACCCCGTCGTCGCAGGTGTCGCCCGGCTGGGCGTTGCAGGAGCGCGACAGCTCGCTGCAGCGATCGTGGCAAGGGAGGCCGTCCGCGCAGGGGTCGCCGGAGCCGGCACACTTGCCGGCGCCGTCGCAGCGGTCCGTGACCGTGCAGAACAACCCGTCGTTGCAGGGCGTATTGGCGGGTGCGAAGCAGTTCCGGGCCTGCTCATTGCAGGAGTTGTTGCAGGCGTCTCCCTGGCGGCAGGGGTCGCCGGTGTGGGTGCAGGCGCCGTTCTGGCACACGTCGGTGCCGTTGCAGAACACGTCGTCGTCGCACAGCACGCCCGCCTGCGGTGCGTGAGTGCAGCCGGTCTGGCGGTTGCACCCGTCTTGTGTGCAGACGTTGTCGTCGTCGCAGGAGATGCTCGCCCCGTGGCACACCTCGTTTGCGTCGCAGGCGTCCTTTTCGGTGCAGGCGTCGCCATCGTCGCAGTCGCTGCCCACGGGCTGGCCCTGGCACTGGCTGGAGCGGCAGAAGCCGTTCAGACAACCCAACGGGCAGGGGACGTCGGAATAGTCGTACTGGCAGTCACCGCCAACCGGATCGCAGTTCCCACTGGGGGCGTACTGCCGCGCCGTGTTCGCATCCTGGCAGGTGTTGGCCGGCGGCGAGGCGCACACCACCGGGTTGCCGGCGCAATGTCCGGCTCCGTCGCAGGTGTCGCCGCTCGTGCAGGGGTTGGCGTCGTCGCAGGCGAGGGTGTTGTTGGCGTGGGTGCAACCCGAGGCCGGGTCGCAGCCGTCGTCGGTGCACACGTTCTGATCGTTGCAGCCGACGGGGGCTCCCTGGCACACACCATCATTGCAGGAATCGCCCTCGGTGCAGCGCGAGCGATCGTCACAGCCGGCCCCGTCCGCCCGGATGGTTACGGTGCAGACCCCCTGGGCGCACTCCCCGTCCAGGCAGGAGGGGTCGTGAACGCAGTCGGCGTTGGTGGCGCACGGGGTGCAGCCCGCGTTGTCGGTGACGCCGTCGCAGTCGTTGTCGAGAGAGTCGCACCACTCCTGCCCGTCTCGGGTGAGGTGGCATTCGCAGCCGTCGGACCACTCGGTGTTCTGGTTGACGAACTCTGCATCGCAGGTGTAGCGGCACACCCCGTGGACGCAGGCGGTGGCGTGGGCGTGGTTCACCGCCGGGCACATGGCCGCGGGATCCGCCTCGTCGGTCTCGCCGTCGCAGTCGTTGTCGACGTCGTCGCAGGTCTCCACCCCGCCGTTGCTGGGCCGGCACAGCCAGGTGAGCGCGATGGCGATCTCCTGGATGCCGCCGCCGCCGGCCCGGGCCGGGGTGCAACCGCGCAGGATGGCACGGCCGGTGCCGTCCCTGGCCTCCGCGAAGAACAGGCGGTCGCCGGGGCCGATGTCGCGGAGCGGCTCCACGGCGCCGCTCACCGGAAAGGCGAAGCTCACCTCGCCGTCGATGGCGTAGCCGGCCGACCCGGGAGTTGCGGTGCCGTCGATGAGAAGGGTGCAGCTCGCGCCCAGGCCGGGCTCCAGCGCCGCCAGCCGGATGCTGCGCGTCTGCTCGCGCGCGGGGGTGTCGGGGAAGGTGAGCGTGATCCAGAAACTACCGCCTCCACCGCATCCGGCGAGGAGAAAGGCGGCTGTCCAGAATAGGGTTCTTTTCATGGCGACCTCACGGGATACGGATGCCGTAATCGACTGGCCCGCTGCCACCCGAGGAGGAGACGCCGACCGCCACTCCGGCGGCCGTGCCCGCCACTACCACTCCCACCGCAGTCCAGAACCACCAGGTCTGGTACCAGGGCCCGGAGCGCTCGTCCGCGTCGCGGGGTTGCGGCGAGCGGGCCGGCGCGGCCGGTGGGGGCTGGCTGCTCTTCGGCGGCGGAAGGTCCAGCGCGGCGGAGGCTACCTTCACTGCATTGCCTCCGGCCGAGGGCTCCGGTGCCGCCGCGGTCGTGGCGTCGCCGGGCAATCCCACCCGCAGCCGAAACGGCGCGCCATTGTCCTGCGCCACCGCCAGCACCCCGCCGGCCGCGGTCAGGGCCTCGAAGCGGTAGCGCACCTCGCGGGCACGGAGTTTCGCGGGCAAATTCACGGTGACCTCGCCCGGCCCGGCCACCGAGGCCTCCAGCCGCTGCTCGTTCGGTTCCAGATCGCTTTCGAAGACGAGGCGAAGTCTTCGCACCAGCCGTTTGGGATCGGACTCGAGACGAACTCTGAGACTCGTGCCGCTCAACGCTTCTGCGGCCGGTGGCGGTTGGTGGGAGAGGCGGATGGGCTTCCCGGTGCGCGCGCGCGCCAACGCCTGGTAGAAGGGCGCGGTGAGCTTGGGGGAGAGATCCGCCGACATCTCGGCGCCCGGCTCGATGGAGAGTAGACTCTCGAAGGCCTCCTGCGCTGCGTCCAGTTTTCCGGTCCCCGACAGGCACAGCCCCTTGAGCCGGTAGGCGCGGGCGAGATCCGCCGGTCCGCTGGCGCTCGACGAGAGCACCTGGTCGGCAAGGCGCAGGGCGGTTGCGTACTCCAGGTTTTCGAAGGCGGCCTCGGCCTTCTGGAGCAGGGTGGCCGGGTTTGGCGGCGCCAGCAAAAGGCCCCACGCCAGAATCCATCCCGTCACCAACATGTCCACCTCCCGCGGGCAACCCCGCCTCGCCTTTTCGCCGCCACTATAGCACCCGTACAGCCTCCGGAAAAGCGCATCCAGAGAAGCCATAATCCTCGGATAACGCGACCGGGTCCTGCCGCCTCTTTCCCCGGCTCTCTCCCGAAAGATCGTTCGCCGGGGGCCCCATCGGCGTCACCCCTTCGCGTAAAAAATCTATCGCGGGTTCAGTGGAGCCGAGTCTTACCCGGGGATAAGGGGAGAAGCGCGCCGCGCCAAGCGTGGCGGATCTTTTTTGAATCGCCGACCGCTTGCCAGTATGCTCGGCGCATGGCCCCCGAGCAGCCCCGCCAACTGGGTCGCTACCGCCTGCTGGCCCGCCTGGCCGTCGGCGGCATGGCCGAGATTTACCTGGCGCGCCAGACCGGTATCCACGGCTTCGAGCGGCTGGTGGTGGTGAAGCGCATCCTGCCGCACCTGGCCGAGGAACGCCGCTTCGTGGAGATGTTCTTCGACGAGGCGAGGATCGCGGCGCAGCTCAACCATCCCAACATCGTGCAGATCTTCGACCTGTGCCAGGAGGGGGACGAGTCCTTCATCGCCATGGAGTACCTGGAGGGCGAGTCGCTGGGGTACCTGTCCAGCGAGGCGGTTCGCCTGCGCCGCGCGTTGCCCTTCCCGGTGTGCGCGGGCATCATCGCCCAGGTGTGCGACGGGCTGGAGTACGCCCACCGCCTGTGCGACGAGAAGGGCCGGGAGCTGCGCATCGTGCACCGCGACGTCAGCCCGCACAACATCATCGTGTTGTTCTCGGGCATGGTGAAGCTGGTGGACTTCGGTATCGCCAAGGCCGCCAGCCAGATGCACGAGACCCGGGTCGGGACGCTCAAGGGGAAGCTCGCCTACATGTCCCCCGAGCAGTGCCGCTCGGAGACGGTGGACCAGCGCTCGGACGTGTTCTCGCTGGGGATCGTGCTGTGGGAGCTCCTCACCGGCCGCCGCCTGTTCAAGCGCGGCAACGAACCGGCCATCATCTCGGCCATCGTCACCGAGGACGCCCCGGATCCGAAGACCGTCCGGCCCGCGCTGCCCCGGGAGCTGGCGGCGGTGGCCTTGCGCGCGCTGCGCCGCGATCCAGCGGAGCGTTTCGAGAGCGCCGCCGAGATGGGCGCCGCCCTGCGGGAGGTGGTGCTGCGCCTGGGGCAGCCCGCTGGCCCGGCCGAGATCGCGAACTTCGTGCGCTCCGTGTTCGGGGAGCGCGCCCGCACCAAGCAGAAGCTGATCGAGGAGATCGAGGCCGGCACCCAGGACGCAGCGCTCCTGCGAGTGCTCAAGCCGGACACCGACGAGTCGCTGCCCTCGCGCTCGAACCCGGCGGTGGCGAAGGATGTCGCCGAGGCGTCCACCCGGCTGTTGCCACCCAAGCAGGACGCGTTCGAGGGCGAGCAGGAGTCTCCCACCGTCCCGCGGGGAAGATCGCTCCCCGAGAGCCCCCGGCGGCGGCGCCTGCCAGGGTTGGTGGTGTTCTCGCTGGCGCTGGTGGTGCTGGTGGCGGGGTTGTGGTTCTTCTTGCCGCGGATCATCCTGACGCTGAAGCCCGAGATCCTGGACCCGGAGTACGGCACCAGAGAAGGCGGTTCGGGGCCGTTGCTCCCACCCGCTGAACAGGACCCCCGATGGGTGATGCAGAACACGAAAAAGAAAAAGCTTCCGGAGCCTCTCGACGGTGCCAAGACCCATCCCGATCGGATGGACGATTCGCCTGGCTCCGCCGACGTTGGCGTGACGGGCGGTGATTTCGTTCAAGCATCCGACGCGGGAGCGGCGGGAGAGGGACAGGACGGGGGCGAAACCGTGTCAATCGACGGTGATAGGGTCGCCATCGGACCCGACGCGGGCACGCGCACTTCTCCTGAAGATGCCGGGACGGAGGTTCGCGCGCCACCCGCGCCCGCGACCGGCCTGCTTCGGCTGGACACGTCGCCCTGGAGCGAGGTGTACCTCGGCCGAAAGAAGCTCGGCATCACGCCCATCATCGACCTGCGCCTGTCCGCCGGGACCCATACCCTGCGCCTGGTGAACGAGCAGCGGGGCGTCGAACAGAAACTGCAGGTCGCCATCCCGCCGGGCAAGACGGCTGTCTACAAGGTGAAGCTCAAGACGGAGTAGGCGACGGACGCCTCAGTGAACGTCGTTGTCGAGGTAGGAGAACACCCAGCCCCCGCGATCCAGGCCCGAAAAAGCAGCGTCTCCCTGGTGGGAAAAACCGATGAGCCAGTCGCGCACCCGGTCCGCCGGGGTGAACCCCCGCCGGGCCAGCGCCGGGCGGCGCACGTCGCGTTCGCACACCCACAGGTTGATCTCGCGGCAGCCCTGCGACAGGCCGGCGGCGCCGGCCAGGAGTTCATCCAGCGCGCCCGCGTCCTCGGCCCACAGATCGAGGATATGAGCGATTTGACCCTTGGTCCCGTCGTATCGCTTGAGAACCAGCCAGCCACGGAGCGTCTGGCCGTCGGCCAGAATGAGCCGGTGGTACGATCCACCGGGCCGCTCAAGCCGCCAGTTCATCCAGGCCGCGTCTCGCGCGACGGCGAGGGACAGGCCTTCCGAGAGCCGTTTCCATGCCTCGCTCAACCGCTCGTCGAAGGCGCCCACCTCGCGGCAGGCGTGGGCGCGGGGCGGAGGCGGCGCTCTGCGAAGCACCACAAGGTCCGACAGTACGCGAAATCCCGCCCGGCGGTGCCCGGGCAGGGCCTGGGCGTTCGGCTTCCCCAGCGTAAAAGTGTGGCCGGCCGCGGCCGCGCGCGAGAGGATTTCCCGCCCCAGGCAAGTGAAGACGCCGCGCCGTCGATGAGCCGGGTGCACCGCCGCTCCCACCGCCAACGAGGCCGTCACCACCTGGTCTCGGAACCGCACTCTGAGGGGAAGCAGCGAGTAAGTTCCCACGATCCCCGCCCCGGGGGCGTCGGCGACGAGATCGAGCGTCGGGCCCGTGGGTGCCTGGCGGTGGAGCCAGGAGAACAGCGCTCGATCCAGCGGGCGGCCGTAGCAGTCCCGATGGAACCGCTCCAGCGCGGGAAAATCGCCATCGGTGAGCTCCCGGATGACGGGCACATCCTCCATGCTCGGCGCCATGCCAGGGTTCGAGCGCGCCGTCAAGCGCCTCAACCGCCGATGGTCTGGAAGGCCGCCCAGTAGAAGGGGTGAGAATACTTCTTGCCGTGGATGAGCGTTCGGGCGGCGGCGCTCAGGGCCGAGGCAGGGGCCTGGCCGGAGCGCAGCGAGCGGTAGAAAGCGCCGAACAGCTCTCGGGTCCCATCATCGGCCACGTTCCACAGGCTGGCCAGCAGCGCCGAGGCGCCCGCCTGGAGGAAAGCACGGGAGAGCCCCATCAGCTCCTCTCCGGGTTGCGCCTCGGCCTGGCCGGAGGCGCAGGCCGAGAGCACCACCAGCGGGCTGAGCGCCAGGTCGAGACCCAGCACCTCGAGGCCGCTCAGGCGGCCGGCCTCCGGGGTCGCGCCCGCCAGGACGAGGTACGATTCCAGGGGCCGCTGCGGCAGGAAGATCCCGTGCGCGGAGACGTGGAGCAGGCGGGCCGAGGGGGCCCGTTCGAGCAGCGCCGCCTTGGTCGCCCGTTCGCCGACCAGGAGCGCGGCGCCCGGGAAGTGTCGCGCCACCTCCCGCGCCTCGCCCTGCGCCGCCGGCAGGTCGGGGAGATCGGTGCGCGGGTTGCCCAGCGCCAGCACCGCTCCCTTCGCCTGCGCAGGACGGGAGCGAACCAGCACCAGGGCCGAGGCCGAGGGCGCGCTCGAAAACTCGAAGCGCTCGGTCAGGTAGCGCTGCCCGTCCCACAGGGCGCCCAAGGGCAGACGGTGCAGCGGACCCCACGGAACCAGGGTGAGTTTCGGTGTTTTCGCCAAAAAATCGCCGAGCGGTTCGAGCAGGAGGCGGTAGATCTCATGGCCCTTGTCGCGTAGGAGCCCTTCGCCGCGCTGTGGCTGCTGCAGCGTGCGCAAGAACCCGGCGATCCGTCCCTCGATCTCCTGCGTGGGGATCTCCATGGACGCCGCCCGGAAGTCCTTTCGGCTCACCGCGAACAGGTGGAGCTTCCGGCCGTCGTGGAACCAGGAGAGCAGCGTCTCGTTCGGGCGCAAGGCGGCGCGGACGTCGGGAAGCGTCGCCGGGTTCACCCGCGCCAGCGAGAGCCACCCCTGGCGGGGATCGGGGGCCGGGAGCGCATCGACGCTGGTGGGGACGGGCGCAAGCGCGAAGGCGCCCTCCTCCGGCGCGCTGAAGGGCGGCGGCAGGCCGCGCAGGCGGCGGCGGCGAGCGTCGTCGAGCCGTTGCTGGTCCGCGTGGCGCGCCAGGCGCAGGCGGCGCTCGCCGATCTCGTCCAGGAAGGCCCGCGCCCGGGCCCGCTCACTGGTCTCGAAGGCCGCCTCCATCCGCCCGGACGCCGCCTGCACCGCCACCGCGGCCTGGTACAGGCGCGTCTTGGCGGCCGAGAAACTGCGGCGGGCGCCCTCGGCGCCGATTCGGGCGCGCAGGCGCTCCACCAAATCCATGGCGGTCTTGAGAGCGGATTCGGCCTCGGCCGCCTCGCCCAGCCCGGCCAGGGCCCGGCCCTTCTCGGTGAGCGCCTGCCACCCCGCGTCGGGTTGCCGATCGATGTCGAGAAATTGCAGCGCGGCCTTGGCCTCCTCGAGCGCCTGCGCGAACCGGCCGGAGTCGTTGAGAAGCTCGGCCAGGTTGACACGCGCGATGACCCCGCTTCGCACGTCCCCGTTGGGGATGGAGGCGCTGGCCACGGCGGTGAAGGCGCGCTCGGCCTCGGCAGTTTTTCCGGAAAGCAAGAGCGCCAGCGCGCGTTCCAGCTCCAGCGTCCGGCCGAGCTCGCCGCGCTCGGGCTCCCTCAGGGTGGGCAGGAGGGTGGAGGCCTTCTCGAGATTCTCCAATGCCTCGGTGGAGCGGCCGGCGAACGAGAGCGCATGGCAGCGACCGGCCAGGGCCCGCAGGCGGGCTGGGGAGGCCGGCGCGAAGCGCTCGGCGGCCCGGGCGAACTCCTCAGCGGAGGTGGCGTAGTCGCCCAGGAAGTGGAGCGCCTGGGCGCGGGTGGCGAGCGCGCGAGCCGAGAGCTCCTTCGGCAGCGAGGGTGCGCCGGCCGCCTGCGCCAGGAGCAGCCCCGCCCCCTCGAAGTCGCCTTGCTGGAAGGCCAGGTAACCGAGCAGGACGGCGATCCGGGCGCCCAGGTACGGATCCGACATTCGAGCGGCCTCGGCGATGTTGGAAAGCTCCTCGGCCGCCTCTCCATCGCCGGCGACCACTCCCGCGAAGGCGGCGGCGAAGTGCAGCACCATGCTGGCCCGGGAATTGAGCGGGGCGAGGCGGGCCAGCGCCAGGCCCTGTTCCCTCGCCCGGGCCAGATCCGCGGTGAAATCCTGCGGCGAGGGCACCAGCTCGAACGAGAGTTCGGGCGGGGTGAGCGCCTTGGTGGCGAGCTGCTGCACCATCTGGACCAGGCGCCGGGCCTCCTCCTCTCGCCCGAGAATCCGCAGCGTGTCGGCCCCCTCTTGCAACGCGGCGCTGAGCTCCTCCGGCGGGGCGGCGGTCGCCTTTCCGTCCTGGCGCGAGCGGCCCAGCGCACCCTCGATGCGCAGCGCGATCTCGGCGGCGCGCTCGGGGTCCAGCGCCAGCCGGGCCAGGCGGAAGGCGGCCAGCAGCGGCACGGGGGCGTCGGCCGCGTCCCGCGCCTGCTGCAGCAGACGCCGGATCTCCGGGGCCAGGGCCGCCTGGAGCGCGGTTCGTTTGGCGTCCGCGGCGTCCTGATCGAGCAAGGCCAGCGCCTCGGAGATCAACGAACGGTCCCGGCAGAGCGTACCGGACGACCGGTACAGCTCCTCCAGGAAACGGGTCAGATCCCGCCGGGGGAGGGGGCTGCCGCCGAGTGGGGAGACGTAGCCCCCCAGGGACCGGCCGGCTTGGCGGGAGTTCTCCAGGCAACCCTCGACATCCGAGAGCAGGCATAGGATCTCGGCCAGCTCGGCGCGCAGCGCCGCGGCGGCGGGATCTTGCGCGTCCGCTCGCTCTCCCAGCGCCGTTCCCAGCCGGGTGGCCGCCCGCTGGTAGAGCTCCCGCGCCTCGGCGGCGAGGTCCGCCGTGGAGGGAGCCGGCCCCGGCGCGGCGAGAAGGAGGGTCACCAGTGATGAGACAAGGACCATGCTCATGAGACAATCGACGGATTCGTTGGAGGTTTTCTTCCCGCCGCCAGCCAGCGTTCGACCACCTGGAGCAGCTCGCCCGCCTGGACCGGTTTTCCGATGAAGTCGTCCATGCCGGCGGCGAAACACCGGTCGCGCTCCTCGCTGAGGACGTGGGCCGTCATGGCCAGTATGGGAACGCGCCGCCCGGCGGCGGAGGCGCCTTCCGCCTGGCGAATGCGGTGAGCCGCTTCGATCCCGTCCAGGCCCGGAAGCCCCACGTCCATCAGGATGAGGTCCGGCCGGGCCGCCGCGGCCGCCTCGACGACGGCGTTACCGTCGGCGACGACCTCGACCTGGTATCCCTTGCGCTGCAGGATGGTCTGGACCAGCATGCGCGACACCGGGTCGTCCTCCGCGGCCAGGATGCGGCGGCCGGCGGTCGCCTCCGGGGCGGCAGGCAGCGGTAGCGTCGCCTCGAAGACAGCGCCACCCGCCGGGAGGTTCTCGGCGCGTATCGAGCCGCCCATGACGTGGCACAGCTGCTGCACGATGTGCAGACCCAGGCCGCTGCCGTCCACGCCGCCGCAATCCTTCGCGCGCAGGAACGGCTCGAAGAGGTGCGGCATGACGTCCGGTGGGATCCCCGGCCCGGTGTCCTGCACCCGAAGACGCAGCCCAACCGTTTCGGCCAACCGGGCGCTCACCTCCACGCGGCCGGCCGGGGTGTACTTGATGGCGTTGTCCACCAGGTTGACGACGATCTGACGCAGGCGCAGCGTGTCGCCCAGGAGGCGCTTGGGCACGTCGCCGGAGATGTCGAGAGACAGCGCGATGCCTTTGGCCCGGGCCCGGGGCTGGAGTTCTTCGACCACCTCCGCGAGGAGGCACCGCGGTTCGAACGGCACCGGGTGGAGCTGGAGCTTCGAGGCGTCGATGCGGGAGACGTCCAAAAGGTCGTTCACTAGCCGCCGCAGCGCCAGCGCGCTCTGTTTCACCGCTGCCAGGTGCCGGGTGCAGGCGTCGTTGGGAGCGTTGGTATGCATGAGATCGCACAGGCCCAGGATGGCGTTGAGGGGTGTCCGCAGCTCGTGGCTGGCCTTGGCCAGGAAGGCCCGGCGGGCCTCGCTCGCCTGTTCCACCCTGCTCTTCGCCTCCAGAAGCTGGTTCAGGCTCAGCCGGCGGTACAGCTCGTAGTAGCCGGCCACGCCGAGCAGCACCACCAGCGAGAAGAAGAGGGTCAGGCCCATGTCCACCAGGCGTTGCTCGGGGAGCACCGCGTCGGGGAATTCGAAGCCGGCGGCGTGCATGGCGAGGAACACCACCAGCGCCAGCGCCGAAACGCCGACCCACAACACGCCTCCTCGCCCCAAAAGAAAGATCCCGATCAGGGCCAGGACAAAGTAGAGCACCGAGTTGGCTCGGGCCAGGCCGCCGGTGGAGAAGTTCGCCAGAACCACTCCCACCAGGAAAATGAGCAAGATCAGGTGGCCGATCAAGGGAGGGTGCCCGAGCTTTCTCCCCAGCAGATAGACCACCAGCAGCACCAGCACGCCGGTGAAGAAGGCGACGGCCAGGTTCGTGGCGCCGTACAGAAAGAAAGACAGCGCCCACATGTTACCCAACACCAGGCACAGCCAGAATACCAGCGAGAGCAATCGGAGCCGCAGGGCGTTCTCCAGGTGGGCAGGATTCACTTTGCCGCCTTCACGAGGAAGGTCGAGCGAACCGAACCAGCGGTGGAAGGGCATCGCCATGATTTCCTCAGCCGGCTCGTTCCTATACCCCGGCGGCGTTGCGGTAGCAACAGCCTTTACATGATCCCGGCGGTTTTCCCTTGACAGCGAGCGGTGATAGGTGTTTGCGTATTCCAAATCCCATTCCCCGGCTCAGTCCGGAGGAGGCGGAATTGATCTCAGGAAGGAGCGCCAAAATGAGCATGCGAATCAAGGGGTTGTGGGTCGCTTGGGTGTGTCTGGCCTGCCTGGGCCTGTACGCTCGGTCGGCGCACGCGCAGGGCGAGGAGCGCACCATCCGCCTGGTGGTCGGGGAGCAGAAGAGCTTCAATTTCCCGGGGATGACCAAGGTGGTGATGGGCAACAGCAGCATCGCCGACGTGCGCGTGGTCGGTAGCGAGAACATCATCCTGTTCGCCACCGGCTCCGGCCGGACCACCATGATGGTCATGCGCCACGGCAAGCCCAACATCTCCTACACGGTGGTGGTCTCGAAGGAGGACGTGAACACCCTGATGGCCGAGGTGCGCAAGCTCCTCGGTGATCGCGAGGGCATCTCCATCCGGCCCATCGGCGATCGGGTGATTCTGGACGGCCGGGCGTTCACCAGCGAGGACTTCACTCGCGTCCAGGAGATCTGCAAGCTGTACCCCCAGGTCACCTCCTTCGTGAAGATCAATCCCAACGCCCGCAAGCTGGTGGCCGACCAGCTCAACGTGGAGCTGCAGAAGGCCGGCCTCAAGGACGTGGAAGCCACCGTGGTGGGCACCAAGATCTTCCTGGAGGGCTCGGTCGAATCCAAGCAGGACCTCCAGAAGGCGGAGATGATCACCAAGGCCGTAGGCGAGGAGGTCGAGAACCTCCTGACGGTGGGCATCAAGCGCATGGTGCTGGTGGAGGTCGACTTCGTGGAGATCAAGAAGAGCGGTCAGGATCACGTCGGTATCCGCTGGCCGCTGAACTTCGAAGGAAACGCCAACTGGAACATGACCTGGACCTTCCCGCTCAAGCCCAGCGGGCCGCCCGCCGGCTTCTCCGGGCTCAACATGCAGGCGGAGACGGCCTTCGGCTTCGGGTTCCTGTTCACCAACGGCTACGCCCGCGTGCTGGCCCAGCCCAAGCTGGTGTGCGCCAGCGGCGAGCCCGCCGAGTTCATGGCCGGCGGCCAGGTCCCCATCCCGATGGTGACCGCCACCTCGTTCCAGGTGGACTTCAAGCCCTTCGGCATCATCCTCAAGATCACGCCGGTGGCGGACCGGCACGGCAACATCCAGATCGACATCATGAGCGAGGTGTCCGACATCGACCGTTCGCTGGGCGTGGTGGCCAACGGCGTCGACATCCCGGGCTTCGTCACCGATCGCGCCAAGACCAACGTCACCGTGCGCCACGGCCAGACCATCGTGCTGTCCGGCCTGTTCCACCACGTCGAGGAGAAGGACCTCTCCAAGGTGCCGCTACTGGGCCACATCCCCATCATCGGCGAGGTCTTCAAGTCCCGTACCTTCCGCGAGAAGAAGGCCGAGCTGTGCGTGTTCGTCACCCCGCGCATCGTGAACCCGGAGACCCCCAAGATCCTCAAGATGATCTCGGACGTGAAGAGCCGTTACAAGCGCGCCCGGGACGAGGTGAGCTTCGGGATCTTCGACTGAGAACGGCCTGGACCGGACAGCGGAGGCACCCGCATGTTGAGCATCACCATCGCGGAAAAAGGGGGAGCCACCAAGGCCCGAGACTTCCAGCGGGATGAGATCACCATCGGCCGCATCCAGGGCAATGACATCGTCCTTCCGCGGGGCAATGTCTCGAAGAAACACGCCCGCATCGTGCAAAGGGACGGCAAGGTGGTGGTGCTGGATCTCAAGAGCACCAACGGCACCTACGTCAACGGCAAGCGCATCGGGGCGCCCCAGGTGGTGAAGCCTGGCGACAAGATCCAGGTCGGGGACTTCATCATCCAGATCACCCCACCGGCCGAGGTCATCGCCGAGACGCCCTCGCGACCCTCGCTGGGCACCACCCGCGGCGTCAAGAAGCGGCTCGACGTGGAGCCCGAGGAGGAGGTGGCAGAGGCAGAGGCAGAGGCGGAGGAAGAGGCAGAGGAAGTGGAGGACATGGGTTCCGCCGACGAGGAGGAGGTTTCGGCCACCTCCGCCGAGGCGCAGCCGGCACCTCCGCCGCCGCGGCCGCCCTCCCGCCCGGCCACCCCCAAGGCGCCCGAGAGCGCCAAGAAGCGCGAGCGCGATCCGCGCACCGAGGAGTACAGCCGCCTGCAGCGCGAAGTCCACAACCGCCTGATCGACTACCTGGACCTGCGGCGCATGGAGATCGAGCGCCTGGGAGACGAGGAGCTGTGGAACCAGACCGAGCGCGCCATCCGGGACATCATGGGGCAGATGGAGAAGGATGGCGAGGTGCCCGGGTGGGTGGATGTGGAGCTGCTGGTCAAGGACGTGCTGAACGAGGCCTTGGGGCTGGGGCCGCTCGAGGAGTTCTTGGCCGATCCCAGCATCAACGAGATCATGGTCAACCACTCCAAGCAGATCTACATCGAGCGCGGCGGCAAGCTGCAGCTTTCTGAAAAGACCTTCAGCTCGGATCAGGCGGTGCTGGGCGTGATCGAGCGCATCGTGGCGCCGCTGGGGCGGCGCATCGACGAGAGCTCGCCCATGGTGGACGCACGCCTCAAGGACGGCTCGCGGGTGAACGCCATCATCCCGCCGCTGGCCATCAAGGGCCCATCCATCACCATCCGCAAGTTCAAGAAGGACGTGCTGACCGTCGACCAGCTGGTGAAGTACAACACCCTGACCAAGGGGATGGCCGAGTTCCTGGAGATGTGCGTGAAGGCCCGCAAGAACATCGTCGTCTCCGGCGGCACCGGCTCGGGCAAGACCACCACCCTCAATTGCCTGTCGGCCTTCATCCCCGAGGAGGAGCGCATCATCACCGTGGAGGACGCCGCCGAGCTGCAGCTGCGCCAGGAGCACTGGGTGGCGCTCGAGTCCCGCCCGCCCAACATCGAGGGCAAGGGCCAGATCACCATCCGTGACCTGGTGCGCAACTGCCTGCGCATGCGCCCGGATCGCATCGTGGTGGGCGAGTGCCGCGGCGGCGAGACCCTGGACATGCTACAGGCCATGAACACCGGTCACGACGGCTCGCTCACCACCCTGCACGCCAACACCCCGCGCGACTGCCTGTCCCGCCTCGAAACCATGGTGCTCATGTCCGGCATGGACCTGCCGGTGCGCGCCATCCGCGAGCAGGTCGCCTCCGCCATCAACATGATCGTGCAGCAGACGCGCTTCTCGGACGGCTCGCGCAAGATCACCTTCATCACCGAGGTCACCGGGATGGAGGAGGACATCATCTCGCTGCAGAACATCTTCTACTTCAAGCAGGAAGGCTTCGACGAGAACAACAAGGTGATGGGCCGCTACGTGGCCACCGGTTTCATCCCCAAGTTCTACGACGACCTGCAGCGGCGCGGCATCCCCGTCAACATGGACATCTTCCGCGAGCAATAGGCTTGCGCTGACACGCCGAGATGCAAAAGCTAAAGATCATCGACTCCAGCGGTCGCGAGCGCGAGGTGGAGATCACCACGCAGCCGAAGGTGTTCGGGCGCGGCGAGGACAGCGACGTGGTGCTGGGCTCGCGCAGCGTTTCCCGTCACCACGTCAAGATGTGGGACGAAGCCGGCAAGGTGATGGTGGAGGATCTCACCAACGGTCAGGCCACCAAGCTGGCCGGGGAGCTGGTGTCGGGCTCCTTCGAGCTGCCGCCGGGTGTTCCCATGGAGGTCGGGGCCTTCATCTTTCAGCTGCCGGCCCCGGAGCCGGTGGCCACCGAGCAGGCGCCCACCGAGCAAGCGCCGGTGCCGCTGCTGGTCGGCACCCGCGGGCCGACCAAGGACATCGAGATTGAACTCGACGAGGGCGACAATAGCATCGGCCGCGATCCCAACTCCACCGTGGCCATCGAGGACCCCTCCATCTCCCGCATGCACGCCCGCCTGCAGATCCAGGCCGGCCGCTTCACCCTGATCGACATGCGCAGCAGCAACGGCACCTTCGTCAACAACAAGCGTATCGAACAGGTCGATCTGGTCAGCGGGGACGTGCTGCGCTTCGGCAACCTGGAGTTCCGCTTCCTGTACGGCGAGCCGGTGCGGCCGAGCGGCATGCCGCGGCGCAAGAAGCTCATGCTCATCGGCGGAGGCGTGCTGGCTCTCTTTCTCATCATCGGCATCGCCGCCAAGAGCTGTGGCGCCCCACCTCCCAAGGCGAGCGACGGCGGTCCGGTGGAGCCGCAGGTCCCGGACGAGGTGCTGGCCGAGCAGGCGTTGATGCAAGCGCGCTCGTTCATCTCGGAGCTCAATTGGGACGAGGCGGAGAAGGCAGTGGAGACCGCGCTCAACCACTACCCCATCTCACCCGAGGGCAAGAAACTTCAGAAGAAGATCAAGGCCGAACGGGCCAACAAGATCCTGTTCGAGGACGCCACCACCAACTACGAGGTGGGCCGGCTGGAGGAGGCCCTGGAGCAGTTCCGGCGCGTCCCCAAGGACAGCATCTACTATCAGAAGTGCAAGTACAAGATCGGCGAACTCGAGAAACGCCTGGGGGATTACCATTTGAAGGAGGGCATCTCCTACTTCAAGGCCAACAACTTCAAGGCCGCCCACCGGCACCTCACCAAGTACATGGAACTCTCCGACGAGACCCGCTGCGATCAGAAGACCTACCAGAACTGGGTGAAGCGCACCGAGGCCAACCTGCGGGTGGAGCGGCAGGCCTTCACCCCGTACGTGGTCCGCTGCGACAAGCCGGATGTTCAGCCGGTGGCCCCCACCGCCACGCCGGAGGAGCTGCTGCGGGCGGCCTTCCCCGAGCGCGAGCTGTACGACATCATGCTGCTGTACTACAAGGGCAAGGCCGACACCGCGCTGCTCTCCCTGCGCAAGCTCATCGCCCTGACCAACAACGGCAAGCTCCTGGAGCGGGCCAAGGACATCGAGCTCAGCATGAAGATCGTCAACGGCAAGTTCAAGGAGGGCACCGCCTCCCTCCAGGCCGGCGACATCAAGACGGCGCGGGAGCAGTTCCGGGTAGCGCTGGAGAACGATCAAAAACTCATGGGTGCCGAGCTTCGCAGCTACTACCGGGAGGACGTCGGCCGCCAGCTTTCCTTGCGGCTGTACAAGGAGGGCCTGGAGATCTTCAACCGGGCCGTCGACAACGGGGACGCCAAGATGCTCGAGAAGGCGTTCGTGTCCTGGAGCGACTGTCTCAAGCTCAAGCCGGACGATACCGACTGCCTGAGCGGGATGCAGCTTCTGGAGAACGCCGCCGAGCAGCTGTTGCAGGCCGCCACGGCCTTCGAGCAGCGCGACGATCCGCGGGCCATCGAGCGCTGGCGCCAGGTGGTGGCCATCACCCGCCCCGAGAGCCTGCCCTACAAGAACGCCAAGCTGAAGTTGCGCGAATACAACGCGGAGTGAGCCGGCGGCGGCAGTGTTGTTTTCACCGGTTTTTAGTGAGCGAACATGATTTGAGATCGGATAGGGGACTCATTCAGTGACCCGCTCCCGGAGCTTGCGATCTGGAAGCGTCTGATCGCGATACCGACGAAGCCAGTGCGGTCTGACACGAGCGATCGATGTGTTGCGAAGAGGCGGGGCTCATGTTTTTGGGGTGAGCTTTGTTCGAGCGAGGCGTGGGATGACGATTTTTGCGAGGACGCACCGGCCGCGCATCGCGAGTCTTTCGAAGTGTCCGTCAGCGGGGGCGGGGCGATGAGAGGGGGAAGCGATGTGTCTGGCTACTGGATCTTGGTGTCCTTCTCGGAGATCTTGCCCGCCTTGACCTCGTCGAGCTTCTTCTTCATGGCCGCAACCAACGCCGCGTAGGACTCCTTCTTGATCTTGCGGTTGAACTCGGCGCGGTAGTGGCGCACCAGGCTCACGTCGCCGAACTCCACGTCGTAGATCATCCAGCGATCGCCCTGCAAGAACAGGTGGAATACCAGGTCCTCGCTGACCGTCTTCTTCTTCTTGGTCTGGGCGCTGGCCACCGCGCTGACCGAGGCGGTGGAGCCGTCTTCGGAGAACTGCTCTTCGTCGATGCGCAAGGTGAACTCCACGTTCTGCCGGATGGCGTTGGTGTAAGCGGCCTCGATGAGGTCGCGAAGGAGTCTCACGAACTCGGTACGCTCCTGGGCGGTGCGGGGCTCCCAGTGCGCGCCCAGTGCCCGCTTGGCGAGCTCGGTGAAGTCCAAAAAGCCATCCACCACTTTCTGCAAGCGCGCCTTCTGCTCCTGTTCCTCCTTGGAGCCCTTGGCGGTCTTCTGCCGTAGCACGCCCTTGACGCTCTCGGCGCTGGCCTCGATGACCTGCCGCGGCGCCTGTCCGGCGTGAAGCGGCTGTGGAAGGATCCACAGGGTCATGAGACCGATCAGGAAGGTTCGCATGGTGTCTCTCCTCGAAAACGAGAGTTTCATTCCGCTCAACGCCCATTTCGACGGCGCCGGCAGAGTTCGGATTCACCCCTGGGGGGCTAAGGTGCGCGGCACAGGTCGTCGCCCGCGGCGGAGCGCAGCGCGTCGTAGGCCAGCCGTTGATCGTGGATGGCCTTCTCCCGGTCCATGCGCGCCTTGGCGAACGCCGCCAGCGAGTCCAGCAGGTCCCGGGTGTTGGTGAGGCCTACACCGTAGTCCATCATGTTCGCGCGCATCCAGGCCTTGGCGGCGCGCTCCCCGCGGGAGAGTTGCTCGAGCTGCTCGGCGCCGGTCCGCAGGTCCAGGAGTTTCTGCTCGAGCTGCAACCGCACCGCGGCCTCGGCCTGGGCGAGTTGGGCAGTGACGCGCGCCAGATCGGCCCGGGCGCGATCGAGCCGAGCCAGCTTCTGGGGAATGTCCAGGGTGATCTGCAGGCCCAGGGCCACACCGCCGTCGTAGGCGGTGAGCGAGGACTGCAGCAGCGGGTTGCGCACGAAATCCTGCACCGGCGAGTACGACCCCTTGAGGTATCCGGCCACGAAGAAGTCAGGGAAGAACGCCGCTCGTTGGACGTCCTCCAGGGCCGACATGGCGTCGCGGGCGGCCCGCAGCTGGGCCAGGTCGGCTCGTTGGGCCAGGGCACGCTGGGCGAACACCTGGAGCGGTTCGGCCGGCAGTGGCGGGGGCTCCAAGGGCTCGGACCGCAGCGGCGTCTTCTCCCCCAGGTCGTCCTGTCCGGTGAGGAAGCGCAGGGCGGCCACGGCCAGCTCGCGGCCCTGACGTGCCTGGAGCCACATGCCCTCCACCTGTGCGGCGTAGTAGCGCAGCTTGAACTGGTCGCGATCCGACACGTCCTCGTTCCCCTCGTCGAGCATCTTCTTGAGCTTGGCCTCGGCCTCCTTGAGTTTGGCCCTTCCGTCCGCCAAGATCTCGCAGGCGGCGTCGGCGAGCAGCCAGCCATAGTAGGCGCGCCGCACCTCGAGCGCGATCTCCTGCCGGGCGCGGTTCAGCCCGGCCTCGCCCGCCCGCACCCCGCTGTGGGCCGCGCGCCGCGCGGCGTCCAGCTTTCCGAAGGTGAACAGCGGCAGCGCCGCCTCGATCTTGCCGCCGAAGGCCACCCCCAGCTCGCCGAAGTCGAAGTTGCCCCGCTCCGAGGCGTGGCTGACCTTGAGACACTCGTCGGCCGGGATGGCGCCGCAGGCCGCCCGGTCGATGCGGCGTTCGCTCACCGGCCCACCCGCCAGGGCCTCGAAGCGGATGACCGGGAACCAGGTGCGGCGGGCCTCGGCGTAGCGCGCCCGGTAGGAATCCAGCTCGGCGTGCGCGGCCAGCACCCGCCCGTCATGAGCCAACGCCAGGCGCAGCAGCTCCTCCAGACCCAAGCCCTCGGCGGATTCCTCCTGCTCCGCTGGGGGAGACACGACGGAGGCCGGGGTGGCCGCGGGTGCTGGAGGGGACTCGATGGGAGCCTCGGCGGCGAGGAAGGCACCGGCCAGCAACGCGAGCACGAGCATGGGGTCCTCCCGATTCGCGATGCCGAGACTAGGCGGCACATCTCGGCCTGTCAAGCGCCGCCGGAGCGGCGCCTTGAAAAAATTGTGGCGGATGGCAATACTTTTCTGTCACCGGAGGTCACCATGTCGGGATGCGCATGTTGGTTCACCGCCTGGTTGCTTGCGCAGGCGAATGCCGCGGAAGCGGAGCCCGCGCTCCCCGCGCCGACCGAGGTGCTGGCCGAGCTCAACCGCCTGCGCCAGGATCCCCGCGGCTTCGCGCCCGGCCTGGAGGAATGGCTCTCCTGGTTCGATGGCTCTCTGTTGCGCCGTCCTGGAGAGATGACGCTTCGCACGCGAGAGGGAAAGACGGCCGTGGAGGAAGCCCTGGCCTTCCTCGCAGAGGCCAAGGCCGCACCATCGCTCCACCTCTCTCCTGGTATGAGCCGGGCCGCGCTGGAACACGCGACGGATCTGGGAACGAGCGGAGAGACGGGTCATACGGGCAGCGACGGCAGCAACCCGTCCCAGCGCTTGCGACGTTATGGGACCTGGCGGGGGAAGGTCGGCGAGAACCTGGCTTTTGGCGAGTCTGCCGCCCGGCGGGTGATCCAGCTCTTGCTCGTGGACGACGGCGTGCCCGACCGCTCTCACCGCCAGAGCCTGTTGGAGCGAAGGTTCGGTTTCGTCGGCATCGCCTGCGCGCCCCATCCCGTGTACCGGGTCGTGTGCGTGATCGACCTCGCAACAACGTACGAGGAGAAAGAGCCGTCGCTTGGCAGTCCCAGCGAGGAGAGAAAGCCATGAAGCTTCCCATCTCGCTCATGTCGCTTCTCGGGATGGCGGCAGGCGCAGCCGCCGCCCCGAACTGGAACGACCTTACGCCCGGCCGCTGGGTGGTGATCTCGGAGAACACCATTCAGGACCTCGATCCCTGCCCGCAACGCGATTGCAGCTACAGCGCCGTGGAGGGCCTGGCCGGCCTCATCAACGACTGGTGCGGCGGGGCCTTCGCCGCGGGGTACGGCCGGTTCGGCAGTCTGGTGGCGTGGGGCGGCGGCCACAACGGCTACTTCGGCAGCGAGCTGTACGTCTTCGACCTGGATTCGGGGCGCTGGGCCCGCGTCACCGACCCGTACGACGACGGCTCGTCGTCGGTGGCCGCCAGTTGCAGCGATGACGGTGTCTACCCCGATGGCTCGGCCTGTCCGACCCACACCTACGATCAGGTCGACTACCACCCTGCCACCAACCGTTTCGTGATCATCGGCGGCACGCCCGACCCGGTGTGCGGCGGCTGCGTCGATGACCGCATCCACCTGTTCGACTTCGACGACCGCACCTGGCACCTGGGCGCGCGCAAGCCCTCGGCGCTCATGTACTCGGGGGCCACGGGGTACGATCCGACCCGCGACGTGTTCTGGCTGCTCTCGGCCTACACACGGGTGTTCTCGAAATACGATCCTGGCGCCGACGTCTGGAGCGAGTACGGCGCGGTGGACAACTCCTTCGATATCGACGGCGCCGGGGTGTTGGACCCGGTGCGGGACCTGTTTTTGTTCCTCGACTCGCGCGGCTCGGGAAAGCTTTACGCCATACCGCTATCGGATCCCACGAGCGATCTTATCGAGCTTGCCACCGAGGGGGATCGCGAGATCCAATCGGCCGGTGCGGCCCTGGGGTTCGAACGGATCCCACAGGAGGACTGCCTGGTGGCCTGGCACGATGGTGCGGAGGTGTACGTGCTCCGGCCTCCCGACGGCGACTGGCGGACTGGCTCCTGGCGCTGGACCCGCGTGGTGCCCGATCCGGCCAACTCGGTGGTTCCGCGGCGCAACCCCAACGGGACGTACGGCCGGTTCCGTTACGCTCCGAGCGTCAACGCCTTCGTGCTGGTCTCCGCCTACGATGGGCCGGTGTGGGCCTACCGGCTGACTCCCGGCGCGGGCACGGGCCCCAACCCGGACGGCGGTTCGGACGGAGCGGATGGCGGGCGCGACGCCGGCGTCGACGCGGGTGACGGCGCAGGGGCCGACGGGGGACTGGATGCGGCGGGGGACGCCGGGCCGGACGGGGCGGACGGGGCGGACGAGCCGAGGGATGCCGGGGGCGACGGGTTGGGTAAACCCGTCGGCGGCTGCGGGGGATGTGGTACGGCCGAGGGTACGGCGTCGTTACTCGTGGTGGCGGTCGGCGCGATGGCGAGCCTGTTGAGACGGAGATCTTGGCGGCGCGGCGTGGTGAGCTAGGGTTGCCGTTCTTTCCCGCACGGGCAGGGCTGGCCGTCCTTGCCGCACTGGCACTTCCCGTCCTTCATGCAGGGGCAGTTGCCGGTGCCGTCCTTGCCGCACTGGCACTTCCCGTCCCCGCTCTTCTGGCATGGGCACTCGCCGCTGGCCACGGCGGGATCGGCCGGCGCGGCCTGGTCGGCGGCCTTCATGTGAGGACAGCCGCCCGCGCCTTGCATGTGGGGACAACCTCCGCCCATCCCTTGCGCGTGAGGGCAATTTCCGTGTGGGCTCGCCGTCGAGCCCGGGGCTTGCTGGCTCAGGGTGTCGATGGCCTGGGCCGTAGCGGCCGAAGCCTGGGGAGCCTGCGAGTCCGGGCCGGACCCCGAACAGGCGGCACCGAGACCCAAGAGCAGTGTCAGCGAAAGAAAGAGCACGCACATTTTCATGACATCCTCCTGGCCGACGAACCGGTCGGCCGCGGTCAGTGGCACGAGCCGGTGCAGCCCATGCAGCCGCAACCGCCCACGCCGGTGAGTTGTCGAACCGTCTTCTGGTACTTCTCCCGCTGCTCGGGCGAGAGCAAATCGAATTTTTGGCGCAGATTCTCCACAAGCTGCCGCTGGAGCGAGAGCTGTTCGGCGTTCATGGCAAGGAGTTTTTCCTCACAGGGGGATGGCTCGCTGCCCGGCGCCAGGATGCAATCGATCAGGTCCGCCCGCAGAGTGCGCAGCCGCTCCTGGACCTGGGTGCGGAGGAGGTAATAGTCCTGGTCCAATCGTTCGAATCCAGCCACCTGTTCGGGGGTGAGCCCGAGCGCCTCCTGGTTCACCGGGGCGGGGGTCATCCCCGGGCAGCCGGTGTGGGGGCGCGGGCGCAGCGCCGTGACCAGGATGGCCGCGTTCGCCGCCAGCGAAAACGCGAGCAATAGAAGCAAGATCTTCCATTTCATGGCTGTCTCCCGCCTGGGCCCATGGACGGGTGTTCCAAGCCGCCGATGGGTGTGGCGTCGAATAACTCCGCGTAGGCGACTTCCGGTGGTTCGAAGTGTATGGCTGGAGGGGCGCTTGTGGAGAGGGCGCGCCAGATCCAGACACCGTACACGATTCCCGCGGCCAGCGCGGCGGCGCCGGCCATTCCCAGGACCAGCCTGTGGAGGCGGAATGCCGATCGCGGTCGCGCGCGCTCGAAGATGCGCCCGGCCAGCCCGGCGGGGGGTTCGGGCTCGCGAATAGCCCCCAGGGCTTGCCAGGCGGCTGCGTCCCGCTCCATCCATTGTCGGCAGTCCGGACAGGCGGCCAGGTGCGTCGCGACCCCTGGTGAATGCACCCCGCCCGGCGGGCGGGCGGAGAGATCGGTACGGCAGTGCAGGCAGGCGTCCGTCATCGTTCTACCTCCCGGAGGCTTGCGGCGGCTTGCAGCAGTTCGGCCATACGGCCGCGGGCCCGGTACAGCAACGAATGCACGGCTGCCGGTGAACGATCGAGGACCCGGGCGATCTCCTCACCGCTCATCTCCTCGTAGCGGAGCAAGATGAGCGCCAGCCGCTGGTCGGCGGGCAGCTCGTCCAGTGCGCTGCGGATGGCGGCTTCTCGCTCCTTCTGCCACAGGGCTTCTTCGGGGCTCGCGCCGGCGGAGGGCCCCGGGCTCGCCTCGATGGCCGCGGGTGCGACCGGCACGGTGCGGCTCCGGTCGTGCCTTTTATTGCGCTTGAGGCAGAGCCTCGCCGCGATGGTGAAGAGGTACGCACGCAAGGGGCGCTCGGGCCGGTAACGCCGGGCGGCTTCGAAGAGACGATGGAACGTGTCCTGGGTGACGTCCTCGGCGTCCGCGACGGAGCCGAGGTGCCGGTAGGCCAGGCGGAAGATAGCGCGATGGTGGCGCTCGACCAGCATGCGAAAGGCCTCGTCGTCGCCGGCGGCCGTGCGGGCCACCAGAGTTGCGTCTTCAGGTTGCCGCTCGGACATGTTCAATGGCCCGGTCCTCTGGCCAGGTGGCCACGACAACATTTATTAACCCCCCAGCGCACACCGACTGACGGTCGATCGAGTCAGAACCTCGGCGGGGCCTGTCCCCGCGGGGGGGCCGTGGTCCGCGTTGCGGGTATTCCGCTGACTTTCCAGAGAGTTGGACGGGGGTTCGGTTCGCGGCGTCCGAGCCGGGTCTTTCAGCGCCGGCCGGACTTTCTGCGCTTCCGCTTCGACCCCGACTTCGGCTCCTTCTTGTCGCGCAGAGCCTCGGCGTCCTCATCCGCCCACAGGCCCGCCTTTCCCTCGACCGCCTCGCGAAACAGCTCGTCGTACGAATCGAGACGCGGGTGGGGAAAGCGCCGGTAAGGGTAGGCGAATCCGTCTCGGAGCATGCGGCCGCCCAGATCCTCGCCATCGCCGTCGACGTAGGCCAATAGCCGCCCGTAGCGGTCGCGCCGCTCGTGGTGCGCCGGGAACACCAGGGTGAGCTTGCGGCCCTGGACCAGCTCCTCCATGTGACGGGAGGCCCGGCGCCCGAGGGCGATCATGGCCGCGCGGTCCTTGCCGGTGCGCTCGAGATCCCGATCCAGCTTCTTCGAGGACCACTTCTCGGGCGAGTCGATGCCGATGACGCGTACGTGCTCTTTCTTGCCGTCCAGGCGCACCTGGAGCGTGTCCCCGTCCACCACCTTGATGAGCTCGACCTCGACCCGCGTGTCGCCTTCATCGGCGCGCGCCGCCGGGATCCAAGCAAGCGAGGCGAGCAATACCGCCCAGGCGATTCTCCCCCCTCGAATCGGTGCGACACGGGGCATCCGCGAGCCGGGGGGCATTTCGGTCATGGACCGAGATCCCGCTTCCTCAGTCCAGATCGATCACGTTGCAGGTGATGGTGCGGATGACGCCTTCGATCATTTGAATCTTGGAGTAGCTCACCTTGCCGACGGAGTTGACGTCGTCGGCCTCGACCAGGGCGATGATGTCGTACTGCCCGGTCACGGCGTGGGCGGTCTTCACGCCCTCGATGGTGGCCAGGCGCTTGAGGATACCGGGCACCGTGCCCGCCGCTCCCTCGATCAGGATGTACGCTTGTGATGGCATGGGTCACCTCTCTTTTGGGGCCTCGCCGGCCGCTTTCGCTTGGTGATGTTTGTACCCCGTCCAGCGGGCGAATGCAAGCGGCCATCAGCGGGCGACCGCTTTCGCCGATCTTCTTGACAGGGCCGGCCGCTACGCGTACGAAGAAGCGTCTTTCCAACCCGGAGGCGCGTATGCCCCGCGGCAGCCCAAGCCACGATCGGATCGCGGTCATCGATTTCGGCGGCCAGTACGCCCACCTCATCGCCACCAAGGTGCGCCGGCTCGGGGTGTACTCCGAGATCCGCCAGCCGGAGGACCCCATCGAGCGCTTCCGGGGCTTTCGCGGCATCATCGTCTCCGGCAGCCCCTCGCTCTCCTCCCACGGCGAGGACAGCGACTACACCCGCGCCATCTACGACCTGCCCGTACCCATCCTGGGGCTGTGCTTCGGCCACCAGGAGATCGCCAAGCACTACGGAGGCGAGGTGGTCCACGGCGGCCGCGAGTGGGGCCGGGCCCAGTTCCACCGGTTGCGCGAGCACCCGCTGTTCGCCAACCTCTCGCCGGTCGAGCAGGTGTGGATGAGCCACTTCGACTCGGTCACCCGCGTGGGCCCGGGATTCGAGGAGCTCGGCTACACGGTGGACGCCGCCGGCAAGGAGCACCGCTTCGCCGCCCTGGGCTCGGACGAGAAGAAACGCTACGGCTTCCAGTTCCACGCCGAGGTGGACGACACGGTCCACGGCGAGAAGATGCTGGAGAACTTCGTCCTCGGCATCTGCGGCTGCCGGCCCACCTGGAACATGAAGCAATACCTGGAGGACGCGCTGCGCGCGCTCCAGCAACGGCTGGCCAAGCAGAGCGTCTTCCTGCTCGCCTCGGGCGGGGTGGACTCCACCGTGGCGGCGGTGCTGCTGGGGCGGGCGGTGGGTCCCGAGCGGCTGCACCTTCTGCACGTGGACAACGGGCTCATGCGCAAGGACGAGAGCCGCCGGGTGATGGAGACCTTCCAGCGCCTCGGGCTCGAGCGCAACCTGCACTTCGTGGACGCCGGAGGGCAATTCCTGGCCGCCCTGGAAGGGGTGCTCGAGCCGGAACAGAAACGCCGCATCATCGGCGACACCTTCGTGCGGGTGTTCACCGAGCAAGCCGAGCGGCTCGGCATCCGCGATCACCTGCTGGCCCAGGGCACCATCTACCCCGACACCATCGAGACCGGCGGCACGCGCCGGGCCGATGTGATCAAGACCCACCACAACCGGGTGCCGGTGATCGAGGAGATGATCCGGGCGGGCAAGGTGATCGAGCCGCTGGCCGACCTCTACAAGGTCGAGGTGCGCGAGCTGGGCCGCGAGCTCGGGCTCCCGCGTGAGGTGGTGAACCGCCACCCCTTCCCCGGGCCGGGGCTAGGCGTACGCCTGCTGTGCAGCGACGGCCGCGAGGACCGTTCCCACTTTTCCGAGATCGAGCCGGCCCTGCCCGCACTGGCGCAGCGTTTTTCGCTCCAGGCCCTGGCGCTGCCCATCCGCTCGGTGGGGGTCAAGGCCGACCTGCGCGCCTACGAGCACCCGGTGCTGCTCTCGGGCGCGATCGAGTGGAGCCGGCTGCAGCAGGCCATGAACGCCATCACCGCCGAGGTCCCCCACATCAACCGCTGCGTGTGGAACCTCTCACCCATCGCCCCCAAGGTGGCGCAGCCGGTGGCCGGCACGGTGAGCCGCGAGCGGCTTTCGGTGCTGCGCGAGGCGGATGCGCTGGTGATGGAAGGTCTGCGGCGGCACGGGGTGTACGACGCCATCTGGCAGTGCCCCACGGTGCTGGTGCCGCTGTCGCTGGGGCCGCGGCCCGGCGAGCTGGTGGTCATCCGGCCGGTGCTCTCCGAGCGGGCCATGACCGCCGCGGCAGCCGAGCTGCCGCCACGGCTTCTGGAAGAGCTGCGCGATTCGCTACTCTCGCTGCGTGGGGTGTCGGCGGTGGCGCTGGACGTCACCTCCAAGCCGCCCGGGACCATCGAGTGGGAGTGAGCGCGCGTGATGGCGCGTGGGGTTCACGCCCGCACCTCGCACAGGAAGAGGCCTGTTCCCGAAGTGGTGGTGTCACTGGGGGTCCCACGTCAGCGGCGTGCCAGAACCTCCCTCAGCAGGACGGATAGCTGTTTGAAATCGAACGGCTTCTGCAAGAACGGGAGATCGTCCGGCAGGCTGGCGCGCTCGGAGATGGCCGCTTCGGTGTAGCCCGAGATGAAGACGAGCTTGAGCGCAGGTAGCGTCTTTTTCAGCCGCTGCGCCAACACCCAGCCGTTCATGCCCGGCATGACTATATCGCTGAGCAGCAGGTCCGGCCGGAGCTTTTCCTCTTCCACCAAGAGCAGCGCCGCCCCACCGTTCTCGGCAGCGGCCACCCGGTAGCCCAGGGACTCGAGCATGCGCGAAAGCAAGTTGCGGAGCGGGGTCTCGTCCTCCACCACCAGGATGAGCTCGCCCCGGCCCGGGGTCTGCGAGGCGGGAGGCGCGGGGTTCGTTTGCCGCAGGGCCTCCTCCGACAGCGCAGGGAAGAAGATGCGGAAGGTGGTGCCCTTGCCCTGGCGCGACTCGACCGAGATCTCCCCCCCGGACTGCTTGACGATGCCGAAGACCGTCGAGAGCCCCAGCCCGGTACCCTTCGCCTTGGTGGTGAAGAACGGCTCGAAGATCTTCTGCAGCGTCTCGTGCGGCATGCCGCAGCCCGTGTCCGCGACCTCGATGGTGACAATCTCCCCGCCCGGTTGCCCGAGACGGGCCTCGCCGGGCAGCTCGTTGGGGTTGCCCGGGCGGGTGGCGATGGAGAGCCGGCCGCCATCCGGCATGGCGTCGCGCGCGTTCACCGCCAGGTTCACGATGACCTGCTCGAGCTGCGACGGGTCGATGTGGATCGACGGCAGGTTGTCCGCGAGATCGAACCGGAGCTCGACGTCCTCGCCCAGCAGTCGACCGAGCATCTTCTGCATGCGGCGTAGCAGGTCGTTGAGAGCCACTGTCTCCAGGCGCATGGGTTGCCGCCGGGAGAAGGCTAACAGTTGCCGGGTGATGTCGGCGGTGCGCCGACCCGCGTCGCGGATCTCCAAGACCGCCTCGCGCAGCGGATCGGCCGGGGGAAGCTCCTCCAGCATCTGGTCGGCGTAACCCTGCACCACCGTCAGCAGGTTGTTGAAGTCGTGGGCCACTCCGGCCGCCAGTCGTCCGATGGCCTCCATCTTTTGCGAGTGGCGAAGTTGCTCCTCGATGGCGGAGCGCTCGCGTTGGGCGCGCACCTCCTCGGTGGCGTCCTCGAACGAGGCCACCATACCGTCGAAGTCGCCCGCCGCGGAGAACAACGGTGCGGCGTTGATGGAGAGCAGCACCCGCCGACCGTCCGGCCACTCGATGGCGTGGCGCACGCCGAACACCGGCTGACGGGTGGCCTTCACCCGAGAAAAGGGCAGCTCCTCGTCCGGAAACGGCCTGCCGTCCCAGCTCGTGATCTTCCAGGCCGAGGCGTTGTAACGGCGCTGCACGATCTCGGACTGCCGGACGCCGAGCAACTGTTCGGCCCGCTGGTTGGCGAAGGTGATGTGCCCCTCCCGGTCTACGAAACAGATGGACACGGGGCTCGTCTCCATGAGCCGGGAGAGGAGCGCCTCCTGCTTGGAGAGCTTCTCCAGCGCTGCGCGGAGCTCCTGCTCCCGCGCCAGCAGGTCGGCGGTGCGCTCTCGCACCAGCGCCTCCAGTCCGCGGTTCAGTTCCCGCAGCGCCCGCTGGAGCCGGTCGTGTTCGATGCGGATGGCCACCTGGTTGGCGAGGTTGGAGACGAGCTGGGGGAGCACAGCGGGCGGTGAGTCGTCGAGCGAAAAAATGATGTGTCCGAACCAGCGCTCGGCGGTCCGGATGGTGGCACGCTTGAAGTCGGGGCCGGTGAAGCGACGGCACTGCTTCTGGCACGGCGCTTCCGGCCTCTCGCCTTGCCAGCCCTCGCACGCCTCTGGCGCTGTTCGGCCCGGACGGAACACGCTCCCCTCGATACAGGCAGCCACCTGTCGTACCCCGGGAAGGCTTTCCAGGCCGTGCAACAACAGCTCGAACAGGTGCCGCTCGTCGGGGGCCGCCGGGATGGCGGACTGCAGGAGCAGTATCCGCTCCAGCAGCTCGTGACTGGCGTAACTGGCGTCGGTGGAACCGCTCACGCCGGGCTCTCACCGTTTTTCGCCCGCAGGCGAGCCAGAAAGACCTCGGGCTTCACGAAGAAGGGGTTGCGCACCAGTTGGCCGTTGACAATGGTCAAGGGGTGGACCTGGAGCACGTCCAGGATCACGTCTCCCGGAAATCGTCGCGTGTCGTACTGGCAGCAGGCGGTGCATGGACACTCGGCCAGAAGCTGGTTGAGCCGCGCCTCGTACTCCATGAGCTTCACCCGATCCGCGCCTTTGTCGAGACACCAGCTCATCTCGCCGGTGCCGCGGGCGCCCGGATAACCTTCCTTCTCGACCGCCTGGATGTAGAAGTCGCGCACGACGCCGAGCATCTCGTCCGGAGCGAAGGCTCCCGAGGGGCAGTACGCATCGCGCGCCCCGGTCACCGTGATGGCCGCGGGCGATTGGTGTACCTCGAGCCCCAGACGCTCGAGTTCGAGAAGCATCTCCGCCGGGGTCATGGTGTCGGCGAGGTACAAGAGCTTCTCGCCCTCCCGGCGGCCGCTCTCGAGGTAGCGTGCGAGCACCCCCAGGCGCTCGCGGTCGTCGGCGAAGAGGTAGCAGATGTGCTGCCCCTCCTCGAACCGCGCCTCGGTGAACCCCAAGGATATCATCCGCTTCTTTTTGGGCTGGCACATCGTTCCCTCCCTTCCTGGCCGGTGGTGGCCGGGAACGTCTCATCGTAACGTCAGCGCTGGCCCACGAACTTGCCGTAGCTGAACACGCCCTCCTGGCGCTTGCCGTCCTTCATGACCAGCACGCCGTCGCCGTGGGGCTTGCCGTCCATCCAGTCGCCCTCGTAGGTCCACTGCGGGGTGACCGCCTTCCCCTTTCCGTAGCGCAGGTCGTTCTTCCACTCGCCCTCGTAGCGCGAGCCGTCCTTGAGGACCTCGACGCCCTTGCCCTGGCGCTTGCCCTGCACGAAGTCCCCCTCGTACATGCTGCCGTCGGGCTGGGTGAGCTTGCCCCGGCCGTGCATCTTGCCGTCCTGCCACTCGCCCTCGTAGCACATGCCGGCCTTGGTGGTGAGCATGCCGCGCCCGTGGGTCTTGCCGTTCTTCCACTCGCCCACGTAGCGCGTGCCGTCCTTGGAGGAGAGCGTTCCCTTGCCCGAGCGCACGCCGCGCTCGAACGTCCCCTCGTACACCACGCCGCGCGCCGAGACTTCTTTTCCTTCGCCGTGGCGCTCGCCGCCTTGGAAGGCGCCGCTGTACACCGTTCCGTCCGCGAGCGTCTCTTTGCCCTGGCCAGATCGCACGCCGTTCTCGAACGAGCCCTCGTAGCGGCTGCCGTCTTTTCGCACCTCTCTGCCCGGTCCGGTGAGGCGGTCGTCCTTCCAGGTGCCGGTGCGCTGGGTGCCGTCGGCCAGCGTCTCCGTGCCCGGTCCCTGGCGCAGGCCCTTCTCGAACACGCCCTCGAAGCGCTCGCCGCGGGGGGTGGTGAGCACGCCCTTGCCGTGCCGCTCGCCGGACTTCCACTCGCCGGTGTAGCTCGTGCCGTCGGGCAACGTCTCGCTGCCCTGGCCCTCGCGCTCGTCGTTCTTCCACTGGCCCTGGTATTTGAGCCCGGTCGGGGTGGTGAGCGTCCCCTGGCCATGGTGCCGGTCGCGCTCCCACTGGCCGGTGTAGGTGGTCCCGGTGGAGGAGACCTCACTGCCCTGGCCGTGGCGCAGGCCGGCTTTCCACTGCCCGGTGTAGCGGCTGCCGTCGGCCGACTTCAGCGTGCCCTCGCCCTCGGGGAGCCCGTTGATGAAGCCACCCTCGTACTCCTCGCCCTGCGGTCCCTTGGCCTTGCCCGGGCCGGCGGCCAGGCCGTTCTGGCAACTACCTTCCAGGTGCGTCCAGCCCTTCATGGACTGGTGCAGCTTGCAAGCAGGCTCGGCGGCCGAGGCCGCGAGCGGAAAAGACAGCAAGAACGCGATCGAGATCCTCATGGCATTCCCCCATGGACGATACGGATCCCCCAGATGGGACAGCGCGAGAGGGGCAGGCGGCAGGACCGCTCGCATCCCGGGCAATGTTGGCCAGCGCGCTCGAGTAGCCATAGCACGCCCGCCCCGCCGAGGCCGAGCCCGAACATAAGACGAAACAGCTCGCGCCGGCTGAGCCGATGGACGTCCGAGGATGCCTGGGGTTCTGGGTTGTGCACGCTCACCCCTCTGGCGGAAATCTACTCGATCGCGGGCCGGATGGGAAGTGAAACGCTTGCGGTGGCCGGGCGGGCCGGATATGTTCTCACCCGAAACCGCCCAAGGGAGAAACTCATGCCAAGACCCATCTTCGACCCCGACGTCGTCCACCAGTGCGCGCTCGCCGCCATCGGCAAGCCGAAGCCCGCCATGTTCGAGGTCTTCGCCGACGCCATGGAGGAGCATTACCCCGGCGTGCTCGACCGCGGCCAGCCCTGGATCTACTCCATCGCCGGCGGGGCCATGATCCAGATGAAGCTCTATTACGCCTCGCTGTACGAATACATCATGATCTGGGGCACGCCCATCGGTTCCGAGGGGCACTCGGGGCGGCACTTGTGCGGCTTCTGGGACACGGTGATCGACGGCGAGACCTGGTACTACGGCGAGGGGCAGTTCGAGAAGACGGTGTACCGGCCGGGCGACCGCATCTACGTGGGACCGGGCCAGGCCCGGGCCATGAACTTCACGAACGGGGTGTGGGCGGTGGAATACGAGCGCGGCCCGCTGCCCCTGTCGATGCCGTTCGGGCTGGCTGACGAGATTTTCTCCTGCCTCGACTTCTGCACCGCGGCCCAGACGGTGAGCCTGTACACCGACCTGGTGTGCCGGCACTTCGGGCGCACCCTGGGGGCGGTGCCGGGCGCCGGGGGACTGGTGCGAACCGTCACCGGCGCGGTGGGTGGCCTGGCGCGCAAGATCACCTTCGCCTTGCAGCCGCCGCCCGAGGTGGAGGCCATCCCCAAGGAGAACATCCGCTGGTTGTGCCGGTAGGAGGAGAGACTTTTTCTTCACGCGGCTGCGGGCTGCGTGAGGAGAGGAAGGAGCGGGATCATGAAACGCGCACTGGTGTGGGCCCTGGGGGTGCTGTTTTCGGCGAGCGCCGCGGCCGACGAGGGCATGTGGTTGCTCAATGACTTCCCCGCGACGCTGGTGAAGAAGCGCTACAACTTCCTCCCCGACCAGAAGTGGCTCGACCACGTGCGGCTGTCCTCGGTGCGGCTGGCCCAGGGTTGCTCGGGGAGCTTCGTCTCGCCGGACGGGCTGATCCTCACCAACCACCACTGCGCCCACTCGTGCGTGGAGCAGCTCTCCAGCGCCGAGAAGGACTTCGTGCGCGACGGCTTCTACGCCGCCACGCTCGCCGAGGAGAAGAAGTGCCCCGAGCTCGAGGCCAACGTGCTGGAGGAGATCCGGGACGTGACGAAGCGCGTGCTGGACGCGGGCGGCAAGAAGAGCGGCGCCGCCTGGAACGACGCCACCCGGGCCGAGATTGCTCGCATCGAGAAGGAGTGCGCCGCGGGGACGGAGGTGCGCTGCGACGTGGTGACGCTGTACAACGGCGGGCGCTACCATCTGTACCGCTACCGGCGCTACCAGGATCTGCGGCTGGTGTTCGTGCCGGAGTTCGCCATCGCCTTCTTCGGCGGCGATCCCGACAACTTCACCTACCCCCGCTACGATCTCGACATGGCCTTCGTGCGGGCCTACCACAACGGCCAGCCGGCGAAGGTGGAGCACTTCTTGCGCTGGTCTGAGGCCGGCGCGGCCGAGGGCGAGCTGACCTTCGTCACCGGCCACCCCGGCGCCACCCAGCGCCGCCTCACGGTGGCCGAGCTCGAGGTGCAGCGCGACGTGGCGCTGCCGCTCGTGCTGCACTACCTGCTCGAGCTGCGCGGGGTGCTGTCGCAGTTCAACCGCTCCTCGGAGGAGCACAAGCGCATCTCGACCGCCAACCTGTTCTACGTGGAGAACGGCGTCAAGGCCCGCCGCGGCATGTGGCAGGCGCTGCTCGAGCCGGGCTTTCTCTCGCAGAAGATCGCCGCCGAGGAGAAATTGCGCCAGGCCATCCGCCGCCGTCCCGCGCTGGCGCACCGGGTGGGCCGAGCCTTCGAGGAGATCGCCGCCTCCCAGAAGACCCTGCGCGCGTTCCTGCCGCGGGCGATGTTCTTGGAATACGATCCCAAGGTCCCGCTGCTCCGGGGGCTGGGCACCCGCGAGGATCTGCTGCGCATCGCCCTCCATCTGGTGCGGCTCGCGGACGAGCGCGAGAAGCCCAACGAGGAACGCCTGAGCGAGTACAGCGACGCCAACCTGCCGGCCCTGGAGCAGGAGGTCCTCGTCGCGGCGCCCTTCTACGACGACATGCAGGAGGTGCTGCTCGCATACTCGCTGTCGAAGCTGCGCGAGGCGCTGGGGCCGGACGACCCGGCGGTGAAGGCCATCCTGGGAGCGGAGTCGCCCGAGGAGCTGGCCCGGCGGGCCATCCGCGAGACGAAGCTCAAGGACCTCGCCTTCCGTCGCGCGTTGTTTGCCGGCGGTCGGGCGGCGTTGGCCGAGTGTCGTGACCCGCTCATCGAGCTGGCGCGGCGCATCGACGGGCCGGGCCGGGAGGCGCGCAAACAGATATGGGAGCGAGTGGTGGCGCCGGTGCGCCGGGCCAGCGAGGCCATCGCCGCGGCGCGCTTCGCCCTGGAAGGGACGGCCGCCTATCCCGACGCCACCTTCACCCTGCGCATCAGCTACGGGGCGGTGCAGGGGTACCGCGAGTTCGAGCGCGACATCCGTCCGCACACCGATTTTCGCGGGGCCTTCGCGCGCCACACCGGGCGGGAGCCGTACGCGCTGCCGGCCTCCTGGCTGGCCGCCAAGGAGCGGCTGGAGCTGGACACGCCGTTCAACTTCTGCACCACCAACGACATCATCGGCGGCAACTCCGGCTCGCCGGTGATCAACCAGAACGCCGAGATGGTGGGGCTGGTCTTCGACGGCAACCTCCAGAGCCTGGGCGGGGATTTCTACTATGACGGCAGCCAGAACCGCACCGTAGCGGTGAGCTCGCGGGGCATGCTTCACGCCCTGGAGCGCATCTATCGCGCGGAGCGGATCCTCAAGGAGATCGCGCCCAAGAAGTGACGTGGTTTTGGCGCGACGATCGCGCGACTTGGCCGAGACCGAAAGCTGCGCTATCATGCCGCCATGGGAAGAATAGCTCATGGGCTGACGGGTCTTGGGCTGGCGCTGTGGTGCGGAGCGTGTTTGAGCGAAACCGCCGGCCCCAACCGGTCCCCGGTCGCCGAGGCCGGGCCGGATCGCGCGGTCCAGGTCGGCGAAAGCCTGATCCTCGACGGGAGCGAAAGCCGTGATCCGGACGGAGACGCGCTCTCGGGCGCCTGGCGCCTGCTGGTGGTCCCGGACGGTGCCCAGGCGGTGCCGGTCCCTCTGGACACGGATCCGCTTCGCGCCCAGCTCACCCCCGACCGCGCCGGGCTGTGGATGGTGGGCCTGCGAGTGCGCGACCGGGCCGGCCTGACGGCCTCGGACGCGCTGGTGATCCGGGTCGAGCCGCCCCAGGCCTGCCAGCGGGACGATGATTGTGAGGACTTCGACTACTGCAACGGGCTCGACACCTGCGACCCGCAAGGGGTGTGCCGGCACTCGGGCAACCCGTGTCCGGGAAACACCATCTGCGACAGCCCGAAGAAGCGCTGCGTTGACTGCCTGCGCGACGAGCACTGCCCGCCGCCGGGCGAGCTGTGCCAGAAGGCGCACTGCGAAAGCGAGGCCGGCCTGTGCCGGACGGTGAACGACGATGGCGCCGCCTGCGACGACGGCGACTTCTGCAACGGCAAGGACAACTGTCGCGACGGAGCCTGCTCGGTCCACAGCGATCCTCCCGAGTGCCCCTTCGGCTGCAACTCGTCGGCCAACCGCTGCAACGAGTGCCAGGACAGCGGCGCCTGCGACGATGGCAACGCCTGCACCGATGATCGCTGCGAGAACCAGGCCTGCCTCCACCCCTGTCTGGACTCCCGCTGTGCCCACCTCGAGCCACGGCCCGGCTCGGAGCCCGGCTCCGCGAGCTTCGAAATCGACACCTGCCCCGGCGCGGTGAGCCCGGGGAACGTGCTGTGCCAGTCGAGCCGCAACCAGTCCGCGCTGCTCATCGACGAGAACCTCGACGAGGGCTTCGGCATGTTCGATACCGTGAGCAGCGAGGTCACCCTGGAGAGCGCGGCCCAAAACCCGCGCCGGCCGGGACTGAAGGGCGCCCGCATCTGTATGAACATGTCTGTGGTGTCCACCTCGCTCGACACCCGCGGGCTCGCCGATGTGCTGGTGGCCTTCTCGGCGGCCAACGAGTCGCTGGGGACGGATCAGATGTTCGTGCTCGACTACACCACCAACGGCAGCGACTGGGTGAGTCTGTTCATGTTCGGCGAGGGCAAGCCGCAGGCCTACCGGGACTTCTTCGTGTTTCTGCCCGCCGACGCGGAGAACCAGGAAGACGTCACCATCAGCTTCTTTCTGCTGGGCAACAACCTCGGCGCCAGCGACTGCGCCAAGCTCGATGACGTGCGCGTGTTTGCGCTGCTGCCGGCGGCACGCACGAACGACCTGCTCAGCGCGGACTTCGAGGGCACGCCTTGCACCCTGGGTGCCTTCACCGTCACCGGAAACGCCGGCGACGTGACGCCCATCCTGGACAGCGGAAGCTGCCGGGTGCGCCTGAAGGAGAACCGCAACGGCGCGCTGGTATCGCCGCTCATCGACACCAGCGCGGTGGCGCGCGAGAACCTGCTGCGCCTGAGCTGGGAGTGGAAGGCGGAGGGTGACGTGCGGGAGAACCGCTACTGGTTGGTCGAGTTCTCGATCGACAACGGCGGGACCTGGCTGCCGTTGGCCGCCACCGGCCACGCTGAGCCACCGCTGAGTTACACACGCTTCTCGGTGCTGCTCCCGTGCGAGGCCTACGGCACGCAGTCGCTGCGCTTCCGTTTCATCGCCCCGGATACCGCCAGCTCGGGAGCGTCCGAGCTGGCCTACATCGACAACGTGCGGCTTTCCGCGATCGAGCCGCAGTGGGTCGACGCATTCTCTCCCATCGAGGATCTGGGCGGCGGCGTGCTGGGTGGCCACATCAGCTCGAGCCAGGGCGGCACGGCGCGGGTCGAGTGCCGCATCGGCTGTGGCCCGAACCTGCTGTGGACCTCCCGCGAAGACATCAGCATTCAACAATAGCGCCGGCGTCCGGTGTCAGCCTTCGGACACCCAGGGGACCAGGTCGAGGCCGAAGACCAGCCCAAGGCAGCCGGCGATCACGATCCCGAAACACAGCGCCGCCTGCAGCGGGGAGGGGCGCAGCCGCTGGAACAGCAGGCTGCCGCCGAGCAGGCCGCCGAGCGCCAGCAGCGGGCCTCCCACGTTCCAGGCCATCTCGGCCAGCCGCGCCGAGGCGCTGGCGCGGTGCAGCAGCGCGGCCAGCACAAGGGCCAGCGTGGTTCCCACGACCAGGCCGCATATCCCGCCCACCCAGGCGAACGATGGGGCCACCGGCTCGCCGTCATCGGTCGGCTCGGGCAGCGGCTGGTTTTCTGGTTTGGGGGTCATCATGGCGGCTCGCCTTGCGGAGGAATTCCCAGGCACGCCCAGAAACGGTACTGCCGGGCCCGCCAGGGCGCCTCGGGTCCGTCCTTGAGGAGGAGAAAGCGCTCCGCGGCCCCTTGGCAAACGGCGGGCGGCCGCAGCGTGTCCGAGGCGGGTTGCAGCACCAGCAGCCGGGGGGGTCGGCTGCGCGGCGGCAACTCCTCATCCCAGAGATCGTACTGGGAGCGCCGACCCGGCGCGGGCAGGTAACGGACGCTGTGTCCGGTGTAGTAGGAGAGGGCGCTGGTGGTGGCATACCCTTCGGCCGCCAGCGCGGCGCCCAGGGCGTCGGCGTCGTCCGCAGCCTCCCGCGCCAGCTCCCACCAGCCCCGCAGGCGCGCCGTGGCATCGCGATCCGGAGAAATGGGCAGGAACGGCATCAACGCCTGGAGGTGGATGAGCACCGAAAAGAGCCCGGCGATTCCCACGGCCAAGGCGGTCCACAGGCCCCGCCGACGCACAAACCACCTGCCGCCAGAGATCATCCACGGCACGGCGGGCAATGCCGCCGTCCAGGCCGCCGCCGGCCAGTTGGCCTCGACCTTGTGGAACAGCGAGAGCCCGGCGCATAGCAGCACAAGCGGGGCCGCCAGGCACCAGCACAGGAAGATCTGCGGCCGGGTGGTGGCGACGCGCCGGGAGAAGCCGGTGGCCAGAAACAGCGCCAGGGCCACCGCCGCCACCGGGCCCAGCACGCCAAGCTGTCCGCCGATGAATTGCACAAAGTGCAGAGGGGCGAAGGATGCGTCGGCAAAGGCGTGGTGGGCCTGAAAAGTCAGCGAGCCGCCCCGGTGCATGGCATTCCAGGCCAAGTGCGGAACGAGCAGCCCCAGCGCCACGGCACCCGCCAGAACACTGTGGGGTGAGAGCAGTGCTTCGCGGCCAGTGCGCGACGCCGCGGCGTACAAGAGCAGGCCCAGCACCGCGAGAAAACCGGTGTTCTTCGAGAGCACGCACAACCCGAGTGCCAGGCCCAGCCCCACCCACGCCGAGCGCCGGTCGGCCCGCAGGCGCAGGGCGAAGAACAGGGTCCACGACCAGCCAAAGGCCAGAGCGGTTTCCGGAGTGCTGATCAGGGAGCCCACCGAAAGGATCGGCGTCGCGCTCCCCAGGACGGCGATCCACAGGGCCTGACGAGGGCTGGCGGAGAGCGTGAGCGCGTTCTGGAACAGGAGCCAGGAGGTCGCCGCGCCCAATAGGATGGCCGGCAGGCGCACCGCGAGCTCGGATTCCCCCAGGAGACCGGCGGATAGGTGGATCAGCCAGGCCAGAAGCGGCGGGTGATCGAAGTAGCCCCAGGCCGGCTGGCGCGACCAGGCCAGGTAGTAGGCCTCGTCCGGGGATAGCTCGAGCCGCCCCGCCAGGAACAGGCGCAGGCCGCTCAGGATCACCAAGAAGACCCCCAGCGCGAGCGCGGAGTTTCGTTCCTCTTGGTTCGCGAAGATCATGTCACCTCGCTCGATCCGCCGGACGATGCGGTCGCACCCACCAGAACGGATTTTACAATCTCGGCGACCCGCGGCGCGGGCGGCCGAGCTCCCAGCCGGGCGCGGACGTCCCGGTAGCCTTCCAGCACCGCAGCGCGCGCCGGGCCATCCTCCAGCAGGCGCTCGGCGGCCTCGGCCACTGCCTGAGGACGGGCGCCGTGCTGCAGCAGCTCGGGCAGCACCTCGCGGCCGGCCAGGATGTTCACGATGCACACGTGGCGCAGGCGGAAGATGGGCCGCACCAGCGCGTAGGTCGTCCATGACACCTTGTAGAGCACCACCGCCGGGACCTCGAGCAGGGCGGCCTCCAGGGTCGCAGTGCCCGAGGCGCACAGCGCGAGCCGGGCGCCCCGCAGCGCCGCCTGCCCGCCGGCCACAGGCTCGGTGTGGACACCCGCGGAGAGCAGCCGCTCTTGCATCTCGGTGCCATTCATCTCCGGCGCCACTGCCAGCACGAACCGCAGCTCGGGGCGCCGCTCCTGCAGCATCCGGGCCGCGTCCGCGATCACAGGCAGCAACCGCTCGACCTCGCGCGGCCGGCTCCCCGGCAGCAAGGCGACCCGCGCGGGGAGGGCGGGCGTCGTCGACTGGAGCCCGGCCAGGGGATGACCCACGTACTCCGTGGGGATCCCGAAGCCGGCGAAGAACTCGGCCTCGAAGGGGAAGATCACGCACAGGCGCGCCACCCGGCGCCGAAGCTGCTCTACCCGCGCGCGGCGCCAGGCCCAGGCCTGCGGCGCGATGTAGTAGACCACGGGAACCCCGAGGCGGCGCAGGCGCCGGGCCAGGCGCAGGTTGAAATCGGGAAGATCCAGGAGCAGCGCCGCGTCCGGACGGACCCGCTCGACCTCCGAGCGAATGGCCCGAAACACCCGGCGGATGGCCGGGAGTCGCCGCAGCGCCTCGCTCACCCCCACCACGTTGAGGGCCTGCGCGTCCGCCACTCGGCGTAAGCCAGCGCGGGAAAGGCGCTCGCCGCCAAGGCCGAAGCAATCCAGATCCGGCACATCGCGCCGGAGCGCCTCCAGCACCGCGGCGCCATGGCTGTCGGCCGATGCCTCGCCGGCCACCAGCAGCAGTCGGGGCGGGCGGCTCACCGGCTCCCCCTCGCGACACGCCGGACCTGGTCGGCCAGCCGCACCGCGCGCAGGCCCGCCTGGCCGTCCACCGGGACCGGCCCCCGGCCGGCCAGCGCCTCCAGGAAGGCGCGGTCCTGGGCGAGCAGGGCATCCTCTCCCGTGGCCGTAGAGAAGGGGACCTGCCCATCGCTGGACCCGTGGACGAGCCGGACCGAACGGGAGAGCAGATCCGCCTCTCCCAGAACCCCGTCGGCGAAGGCCTGGATCGTGCGGGCGGGCGCGGCCGCCCGCCGGGTGGCGAAGAACTCGGCGACGAGCCCGTCTCCAAAAACGACGCGCGCCGAGGCCGCGTCGGCGTGGGCCGGCGGCGGCGGCCAGGCCTGGGCCTCGACGCCGGTCGCCGGGCCGGTGGAGAGCGTGAGCGCCAGATCGAGATCGTGGATCATGAGGTCGAGCATGACGTCCACGTCGGTGCCGCGCCCGGTGAACGGGCTGCGTCGCTCGAACCGGAGAAAGCGCGGGCGTGGGAGCGCCTGTCGCAAGGCCTCGAAGGCCGGGTTGAAGCGCTCGATGTGACCCACCTGGAGGAGGCAGCCGTGATGTCGCGCCAGCGAGCACAGCTCCTCCGCCTGGTCGGGCTCCGGCGCCAGGGGTTTTTCCACGAGCAGGTGAACGCCGGCACGAAGCAGCCCGGTGGCCACGGGGTGGTGCTCCGAGGCCGGGACGGTGACCACCGCGGCGGACACCGCGCCCGCCAGGCCGTCGCAGCCTGCGCTGGCCTCGCCTTTCACCTCGGCCGCCAGCGCGCGGGCGCGCGTGAGGTCGCGGTCGACGACGCGGGCCACCTTCACGCCGGGAAAGCGGGCCAGGAGGCGGGCGTGCTTTGCGCCCATGGCTCCGGCACCGACGATAGCGAAAGAAAACTGCAGGGTCATGTCCTCACCGGACTTCGCTCAGACTCGCCGCACCTCGTTTATCGTAGCGCGGCCTTTGCCTGCAACCAAAATCGCGCCCGAGCATTGAGTGGGCAAGACGAAGGATTCATTCAGTGGCGATGGCGGCTGACCGCGCTTGCACTGCGGCAGTGATCAGGCGCAAGCATTTTCTGGAAGTGTCTTGGGTGAACCTACAGCAGACCAGGCAAGATGGCGCGTCGCTCGGGCGGGTAGTCCGGGAAGGTCTTGCGGTACCAGCGGTGGTGGGCGAGCGCGCGCGGCACCAGGTTGCAGGCGGTCCAGGCGAAGAACACCCAGGCGGCGGGCGAGGCGGAGGCCAGCGCGAAGCCGAGCCACTCCACGAGCTCTCCCAGGTAGTTGGGCGAGGACACCCAGCGGTACAGCCCGCCGCGGGGGATGCGGTAGCCGCTCTCGCCCGGGCCGCGCAGGCGCCGCAGCAGAGCGTCGCTGTGCTGGTTGATGGCGAAGCCCACGGCGAAGATCAAAGCGCCGGCGATGAAATTCGGGCTCGTCAGCCAATCGTCGGGCAGGATCGGGCCGAAGGCGAACAGGTAGCGGCCGTTGAGGTAGCCGTTGAACAGGTTGAAGACGAAGCCGAAGGCGGCGATGGCGAGCGGCATGGGCTTGCTGGCCGGGGAGAGGCGGAACGGGAAGACGAAGGTCCGGTTGAGGTAGTGCAAAAGCCACAAGCAGAGCAGCACCACGGCCGGCAGGTTGCCGTGCCGATCGCCCACGATGAACAGCGCGACCATCAGGGCCGGGGAGGGGATCTCCATGAGCACCCAGCCGAAGCGCGCCGGCAGGGTCGGTCCCCAGTGGGGCCGAAGGTGCCGCCCGTAAGGCGCGGTGATGAACAGCAGCGAGACGAAGATGACGACCCCGCTCGCCAGGAACCCCCACAGCACGATCTCGAAGATCTCGCGCTCGATCATCTCTATTTACCTTCTTGCTCGCGGAACCAGGCCACCGTGTCGCGGATGGTCTCCGAGAGCGGCCGGGCGGAGTAGCCCAGCTCGCGCTCCGCCTTCTTTCCGCTGATGCGCCGGTTGCTGTGGCGCAGCACGTCCAGGGATTCGAGGGTGTAGATAGGGCGGCGCTTGCGCAGCCGGCACCAGGCGGTGACGAAGGGCGCGCCGACGCCGGCCAGCCACAGGGGCGCCGCGTGCTGCGGCACCTTCACCCCGCCGAATTCGGCGACCCAGCGGGCCAACTCCGCGAACGGCGCCCAGCGGCCGGGCAGCAGGTAGCGCTCGCCGCGCCGGCCCTTCTCCTCGGCGGCCATGGCCCCGGCCACCACGTCGCGCACGTCCACCCAGTCGAAACCGCCGTCCACCAGCATGGGGAACTTGCCGCGCAGCAGGCCCAGGATGGCCTCGCCTATGGGTGAGGGCTTGAAGTCCAGCGGCCCGATCACCGAGGTGGGGTTGACGATCACCGCGTCCAGCCCTTGTCGCACGCCCGCCATGACTTCGGCCTCGCCGGCCACCTTGGAGCAGTCGTAGGGCAGACCCTCGCCGGGCGCCACGCACTCGCGCGCCTCGTCGAGGACTTCGTCGCGCGGCTCCTGGCGAAAGGCGTGGATGGAGGAGAAGTGCACCAGGCGCCGCACCTTGTGTTTCAGGCAGGCGGCGACGACGTTGCAGGTGCCCTCGCGGTTGATGCGGTCGATCATCCCGCCCAGGTTGCCGGACACCCAGATCTTGGCCGCCAGGTGGTACACCACGTCGGCGCCCTCGAGGGCACGTTCGATGCAGCTCGGGTCCAGAACGTCGGCCCGGACCACCGCAAGGTCCAGGCCGTCCACCGCCCGGGTGTCGGAGTGGACGATGGCGCGGACCTTTCGGCCGCGCGACAGCAACGCCCGCACCAGGTTGCCGCCCACGTGTCCCGAGGCGCCCGTCACCGCGACCAGCATGCGATCTCCTTTCGCCACCGACGCGCCTTGGTAGGGCAATCCGGCGGGGCTGTCAAGTGAAGGCCGGGCCGCCGCCGTTCAGGGGTGGATGTCGATGAGTTCCAGCACCGGGCCCTCGGGCTCGCTGACGGCCGACGGGTCGGCCGCGGCCTCGATCACCCAGTCGCCGGCGCCCTCCGGATCCAGGATGCGCTGGCGCAACAGCACCGTGCCGTCGGGGCGGCGCTCGATGAAGGTGTACTCGCCGAGCCGAGAGCGAGCCGAGACATCGATGGCGCCGTATTCCTCGAAGTACGGGCCGAGCGCCCGCTCGAGGTCCGCGGCGCTCCAGGGGTGGGCCTCGCTCTGGCGCACCAGCTCGAGCGCGCCCTCGAAGTCTCGCCGCGCCAGGGCCTTGAGCAGGGCGTGCAGCTCGCAGCGCAGCTCGGCGTTCTGGGTGCGCGGGTTCTCGCGGAAGGCGCGCAGGCGGGCGGCGCCGGGGGCCTCGCGCTCGATCCGGGGGCCTTCCGGCGCTCCCTCCCGCATGTTCTCCCACTCGGAGAGCAGGCTGGCGTCGGTGCGACGCACCACCCCGTGCAGGAAGGCGAGCAGCTCCTCGAACTCGTCGTTCCAACGCTCCTCGGGGACGTTCTGCAGCGCCGTCTTGTAGACCTGGGACAGGTGGCGCAGCAGCACGCCCTCGCTGCGGGCGAGCCCATACTCCTGCACGTACTCGCCGAAGGTCATGAAGCGCTCGACCATCTCGCGCGCGATCGACTTCGGCCGGATGCGGTCCCGCGCCAGCCAGGGGTGGGCCCGCGCGAACTCCTCGAAGGCCTGGTAGAGGAGCTCCGCCAGCGGCTTGGGGTGTTCCACCCGCTCCAGCCGCTCCATGCGCTCGGCGTACTCGACGCCCTCGGCCTTGAGCTTCGCGATGAGCTCGGTCTTTTGCCGATCCACCTGCTTGTAGAGCACCGCCCCGGGGTCCTCCAGGATGGCCTCCACCAGCGAGAGCAGATCCAGCGCGTACGTCTCCGACTCGGGATCGAGCAGGTCGATGGTCGCGATGAGGAACAGCGACAAGGTGTGGTGCAGCGAGAAGTCGAGCTGCAACCCCGCGCGGATCGTGGCGCGCCGGCCTCGGCCGTTCGCCAGCGGCGCGAGCTCCACGATCCCGGCCTGGACCAGGGAGCGGAACAGCATGGCCGCCTGCCGGCGCAAGAAGCGCTTCTCGTTGTCCGGCTGGTGGGAGCGTTCGATGAGCTCCAGCAAGCGGCGGTATCCGCCCCCTGGCGTCTCATCGTCCTGAGATTGCAGCAGATCGACCAGCATGCCGTGCGTCACGCTGAAACGAGGCGCGAGCGGCTCGGGCGGAGTCCGTTGCAGCCGCTCGAACACGTCCTGGCTCCACCCCGGCGCGCCCGGCGGGGGTTTTTTCTTTACCAGTTTCTTCTTCAGCGCCGGGTTCTCCGCGATCCGGGCCTCGATGCGCTGGTTCTCCACTTGCCAGGGTGGGGCCAGGGCCACCACGTTGCCGTGATCGTCGAAGCCGCGGCGGCCGGCGCGGCCGGCGATCTGATGGAAGTCCCGCGCCGAGAGGATGGCCGTCTTCTGCCCGTCGTACTTGTAGAGCTGGGTAAAGAGCACGCTGCGGATGGGGATGTTCACGCCCACCCCCAAGGTGTCCGTGCCCGAGATCACCTTGAGGTGTCCGGTCTGGGCCAGGCGCTCGACGATGCGCCGGTAGCGCGGCAGCAAGCCGGCGTGGTGGACCCCGATCCCCTGGCGCAGCAGGCGGCTGAACTCCTTGCCGAAGGGCGTGTGCAGCCGCTCCTTCGCCAAAGACTCGGCGATGGCCTGGCGGTCCTCGCGCGAGCACACGCTGAGCGAGGCGAGATCCGAGGCCACCTCCACCGCCGCGCGCTGGGTGAAGTTCACCAGATACACCGGGGTCTCGCCGGCGCGCGTGAGCTCCTCGACCGCGTCCTGCAACAGCGCATCCAGGTAGGAAAAGCGCAGCGGCACCGGGCGCTCACCGCTGGCGATGATCCGCACGGCGCGGCGGGTGGCGGTCTCCAGGTGTTGTTGGATGGCCCGTGGGTCGCCCAGCGTCGCCGACATGAGCAGGAATATGCAGTCGGGCATGGTGAGCAGCGGTATCTGCCAGGAGGCGCCGCGCTCGGGGTCGGCGTAATAGTGGAACTCGTCCATCACCACGTAGTCGACGTCGGCCGCCTCGTTGCGTAGGGCCAAATTGGCGAGCACCTCGGCGGTGGCGCAGATGACCGGCGCCCCGGCGTTGACGCTGCCGTCACCGGTGAGCAGGCCCACCCGCTCGGGGCCGAGCGTCTTGCACAGGGCGAAGAACTTCTCGTTCACCAGCGCCTTGGTGGGAGCGGTGTACCAGGAGAGGCGGCCCTCGGCCAGCGCCTGGAAGTGCAGCGCCTCGGCCACCAGCGACTTTCCCGAGCCGGTGGGGGTGGCCAGGATGACGTGCTTTCCGGCGAGGAGCTCGAGGATGGCCTCCTCCTGGGCGGAGTACAGGGAAAGGCCGCGCTCGGCCACGTACGAGACGAACTCGTCGAGGATGGCGTCCGGCGCGGGCTCGGAGGCGCCCGTGAAACGCTCCAGGCGTCTTCCGAGCGGCGGGAGGTCGGTCATCGGGTGGTGGTCCCGGGCCTCGGGTTGGCGCCGGGGTTGGATGGATGCGTGGCGCTCAGGTCCCGGCGCTGCAGTCGGCGATCATCTGGGTGGCGGCGGCCTGGCAGTCCGAGCCGTTGCACTCCCACTTGCGGCTGCCGGCCTCGTACCAGCACTGCACGTTGGATTGACTGGTGCCCTCGCAGCAGGCCTGAGGGTTGGTGCAGGTGCCGATGGTCTGGCCGAACGGCTCGCATTGCGTGTTGCCGCCGTCGTCACCGCAGGCGGAGAAGACGAAGGCCAGCGCCGAGAGCGCCAGGATTGCCAAAAGGATCTTTTTCACGGCATTGCTCCTTTCAAGCGTGAGCGTCTGGTGGGGGTTCCCCGGGACCATTTCTAACAGAATCACAGCTTGTGGGCAAATTATTTCTTGGAAGCGGTATCGCGCTCCAGACGCAGCAGGAAGCGCTTGCGCGATGGCCCGGCACCGTACCCGCCCAGGCTGCCGTCGGCCTGGATGACGCGGTGGCAGGGGACCAGGATGGCGATACGGTTCCGGCCGTTGGCGTTTCCGGCGGCGCGGCAAGCGCGCGGGGTGCCGACGGAACGCGCCAGCTCGGCATAGGAGCGTGTCTTCCCATAGGGGATGCGCAGCAACGCCTTCCACACTCGAACCTGGAAGGCGGTGCCCTCGAGCGCCAACGGGATGGTGAAGGTGCGGCGCCGGCCGGAGAAATACTCCCCGAGCTCCCGCCGCAGGCGCGTGAGCAGACGCTGGGCTTCGGCGGGGGCGCGGCCGCCGCGTCGCGTGGATGAGGCCGGCCCTCGCGCGAACTCGAGCCGCACGAGCGCATCCGGGCGGGCCTCGGCCAGCATGGGCCCGAGCGGTGTGACGATGAGCGCCCGCATCGTTCGCTGCGCCCTTGAGCGGGCTGGGAAACGCCGTGGGGTTCTTTTCGTCAAGGATGCCTCCAGGAATATCGGATACCTGTGTCTGACATGTTTGCGGCGCGTAATCAAATCCGAAGCGGTACATTTTTGACAGCGGACGCAACCAAGCGTAGTTTACGCCGCCGGTGAGGAGCGGATGATCTTCGAGGACCCCAAGCAGCGTCGCTGGCGCTATTCGTTGCTCTTGTTTTCGGCGCTACTGGCCACGGCGCTGCTCATCGGCGCCCTGGTGGTGTCGGGCCTGCTGGTGCCGCCGCCCATCCCGGACACCTTCTCACAGCACAAGCTGATCTCCGCCGCCGCCATCCGCGAGGACATGGAGCGGCGCATCAAACCCCGCTTCACCCCCGAGCAGCTCGCCCGGTTGGCCCGCATGCGGGCCAAGAACCGCTGGCGCCTGGACCGGCTGGTGAAGGGCGCCATCGAGGGCGCTATGCCCTTCGCCGAGGGGACGGTGGTGGCCTTCGTGCTGGACGACGATCCGTTGTCGATTTCCTCGCTGGAACGCCACCTGCCGCAGCTCGACGTGGTGGTGCCGGACTGGTTCGAGCTCCCCGGCGCTGGCTGCGAAGTGGTCGAGCGCAGCAGCGACAAATTGCGCCGGTTGCTCTCTCGCGCCGACGCGCTGGTGCTGCCGCGGC